>CADCKQ010000001.1 GCA_902802045.1 Oscillospiraceae bacterium
GCTTAAAAGAACACGCCAAATACGCGTTTGAGCAGATCTGCGGTGATGAGGACCTGAGCAACGCGGAAACGCTGTTAAGGAAACTGAAGGCGCTGAAAAAGCCCTCTCTTAAAAGGCAGGAACTGTTCAGAGCCGTACACTGCAGCCGTCTCCCGAAAGTCGGCTCTCTGGAAACGCCTCTGACTATCCTGGAGAACTGCAATTATATTATTCAGGCAAGACCGGACAGTACCGGAAAGGTGGGGAGGCCGCCGGATATCCGTATCTTTGTAAATCCCGCCCTTCTTTCGGAAGAGTCTTCGTAAAAAAAAGCGCTGAGGCGTAAACCTCAGCGCGGTATGCTCTAAATAAAATAATAAAAAAATCAGTTTTTAAAGTGTATAAATAAAATTTGATCTGTCGGCACTCACATGCTCTGTTCGATGAGAGCGAGTTCTCCGTAGAGGATCGAGTCGTCTCCGAGCTCCGCGATCTTTATATCGACAGTGGGCCTTATCGAGCGCATGCAGTACCTGTCGAGCTCTTTGAGTATCTTCTCGAGGAAGACATCTCCGACAGCCTCCATAACGCCTCCGCCGTATACGATCAGGTCGGGGCTTATCGTATTTATCATATTGCCTGTGGCTATCGCGAGATAATGGCAGGCCCTGTCCACCGCCTCGATCGCGACCTCATCGCCCGCGGCGAGGGCCTTTTTGAGCTTCTTGCTCTTGAAGACTCCGTCCCGGACAAACTCGGCCATCATCGTCTCCCGCCCGCGGCTTATCTGCTGGCGGATATAGTTGGTCATACCGGTCTTGCTGGAGAAGGTCTCGAGACAGCCTCTCTGCCCGCAATTGCAAAGGGGGCCTTCGGGCTCCAGGATCATGTGCCCGTATTCCGAGGCTTTGAATTTGTTCCCCGTATAGAGTTCTCCGTTGAGTACCATTCCGCCGCCCATTCCGGTCCCCACAAAAAAGCCGATTATGTTCCTGTAGCCCCTTCCGGCGCCGTAGATATATTCGCCGAGAACGCCGAGGTTGACGTCGTTTCCGACGAAGAACGGGATATTGAACTGCTTTTCCATGGCACCCCTCAGATCGTAGTCGCGCCACGGCAGGTTCGGAGTAAAGAGAACGATCCCGGTATTCTGGTCTATCACTCCGGGAGCGCAGGCGGCTATGGCCTTCACGTCGCTTTTGGCAATGCCGGATCCTTCGAGCATCTCCTCGACAACGCTTATTATCACCTTCTCGACATTCGCGCTCTCGCTGCCGTCTCCTTTGGAGCGCTTTTTGAGACGGTATACTATCTCCTTTTTCTCATTGAATATGGCGCCGAGGACCTTGGTCCCGCCGACGTCCAGGCAGATGCAGTATTTTTCTGACATGTCTTAAGTCTCCCTGAGTTTTATATAGATTTGTTCGTCTGTATTTAAGATCTGCCTCCGAAGAGCCTTCTCCAGAAGGAGCTCCTCTCCGGAGCTTTCAGATCTTCCTTCCCGTCGTCCAGGCTGAATCTAAGGCCCGAGAAGTAGCGGTAGAGCTCCTCCTGCGAGGAAGTCCCCTCTCCGCCGGGCTCGCGTATATAGGTCCCGTCGCTCTGCATGGTGCGGGATTTTTCCCGGTCTATGCGGAGCGAGTCCAGGATATGGTTTATCTGCTCTCTCGTGTCCGCGGTCTTCACTTCAATGAAGGCCTCGACCCTGCGCTCAAGATTTCTGTTGAGAAGATCTCCGGAGCCTATGAATATGCGCTGCTCGTCCCCGTCTCCGAAGCTGTATATCCTCGAGTGCTCAAGCCATCTGCCGACTATGCTCGATACGGTGATGTTCTCGGTAAGCCCCGGGATGCCCGGCAGCAGGCAGCAGATGCCTCTTATGAAGAGCTCGACCCTGACGCCGGCCTTCGAACACTCTATGAGCTTTTCCATGATATCAGGATTGTTCATGGAATTGCATTTGATCGCCACATGGCCTTCATCGCCCTTCGCGATCTCTCCGTCCAAATATTCCATAACCTTTGTCTTGAAGCTTTTGGGGGCTATCCAGAGCGTGTGCGTTTCGGGGGGAAGCTCTCCGTTTATCATGGAGGCAAATACCTCCTCTGCCTCTGCGCCCGCAGCTTCGTCCGCTGTAATAAGCGCAAGGTCCGTATACTGCTCGCAGGTGACCTCGTTGTAATTGCCCGTGCCCACCTGGGTTATGTGGAAAATATTTCCGTCCCTGCTTCCGGTGATGACGCAGAGCTTGCTGTGGACCTTGTGCTCCGGAAGCCCGTAGACGACCCGGCAGCCCGCGTCCTCCAGGAGCTCGGAATAGTCTATGTTGTTCTGCTCGTCGAACCTCGCCCTGAGCTCGAGCAGGCAGACGACGTCCTTGCCCTTGTCCGCCGCGTAGGCCAGCGCAGCCGCCACCTTGCTGCTCGCGGACATGCGGTAGAGGGTTATTTTAATGGAGAGCACGTCCGGGTCGTCGGCGGCCTCGTATATGATGTCCACAAAGGGGAGCATGCTCTGGAAGGGGTAGCTGAGCAAAAGATCGTGCTTTTGAATGTATCTGAAATACTCGCCCTTCTTAAGGCCGATCTGTCTTGCCGGCCTGTGCTCCGGATAACGCAGACCCTCCTGATTTGAAATGGCGTTTCTGAAGCTGAGGTCGAAGGGCACGGCCGTCTGAAAGACATTCTCTTCCTTTATGCGGAGCTTCTTGATCAGAAGCGCCCTGGAGGCCTCCGTGAGCTTTCCGTAGATCAGAAGCCTGACAGGCTGCTCGCGCTTGCGTTTGGAGAGCATGCTCGATGTCTTCGTCCTGAGATCCCCGCTGTCATCACCGAGGTTGGAGAGATAAACGTCCGCGTTTCTCGTGACTCTGATGACGGCAGATTCCTTTACCGTTTCCTTTTTGAAGAGCAGCGGGAGGAAATGGCGGACGAGCCTCGAGGTCATCACTATCTTCTGTCTGCCGTCTATCTCGAAGCTCACGTAGGGATTCAGCCTCGCCAGCGGCACGAGCGCCATCCTTCTCTGACCGTTTTTCTCCAGGAAGGCTATTATGTATGATTCCTGGCCCCAGAGGAAGGGGAAGGAGCCGTTCAAGTCTATGTATTTCGGGAAAAGAGAGTCTTTCATGTCGCCGAAGAGCTTCTTGCACATCAGTTCGTCGACCTTGCTCGTCTTCTTGAAATCCAGAATGTCTATGCCCCTGTCGCGAAGGCTCTGCTTCATATCCTTCCAGATGCTGTCGAAGAGCTGCTGCTGGGTCCTTGTGACCCGGAGCACTTCGGCGATGGTCTCCGAGGGGAGCATTCCCGAGACCGGATCGCGTTTTTCGGAATCCAGAAGCGCGCGGTGTGTAAGTATCCCTATGCGTACGCGGTAGAATTCCTCAAGATTGGTCTGGTATATCATGAGGAACTTGAGTCTCTCAAGAAGTGGCACGCTGCCGTCCGCCGCCTCCAGAAGCACGCGCTCGTTGAAGGAAAGCCAGCTCAGCTCTCTGTTTATATAGCAGTTTTCATGTATCTGTTCGGCCATCGGAGGACCTCCATCGGTATTTGGGTAAATTTTACAGCAGCAGGCTTTTTAAGTCAATGCCGCGGGAAGAATAAAAAAGCCGGCCCGCAGGGACCGGTCTTTTATATGAATGATTTTATGAAGATCTCGAGACCTATGACTATCAGGATCGTTCCTCCGATAAGCCCCGCGTAACGCTCCAGCTTTGTGCCGAACACCCTCCCGAGCTTCAAGCCGGAAAGGCAGATCACAAAGGTCACGGCAGCGATAATAAGCGCCGCAAGCAGAGCCGCAAAGGCGCCGTAACCGCTGATCGTAAATCCCACAGAAAGCGCGTCTATCGAGGTCGCAACGCCCTGGATGAGCAGGGTCTTCATCGGGAGCAAGGCTGCGCTTTTTACTCCCCCGCTCTCATCATCTTGAGTTTCCTTTTTGTTCCGGAAGGCTTCGATTATCATTCCTCCGCCTATATAAATCAGGAGCAGCAGGGCGATCCAGGGAATGAATTTCCGGAAAGCGCTGAAGGCCTCCTCGATGAAGTGCACGCAGACCCATCCGATCAGCGGCATTGCGAACTGGAAGAAGGCATATATGCCGGCCATCATGATCCGTCTGGGCACGGGCATTTCAGGCTCCCTGAGGCCGTTCGCGACACAGACGGAAAAGGCGTCCATCGCAAGACCCGCTCCGAGCCCTATGCTGTTTATGAGAAAAAACCGGTCAAGAACTGCCATTTTTTACGCGTACCTGATTATCCTGTATTATTTTTGCTTACCGGGTGATATAATTGAAAAAAAGCCGATCGGGAAGGAACAGAGATGAAAAGCATAAAGAGCATCTACAAAATAGGAAACGGGCCTTCGAGCTCCCACACTGTCGGACCCTATCACGCGGCCGGAGTTTTCTCTATGCGCTATCCGGACGCGGACTCGTTCAAAGTGACTTTATACGGCTCGCTCGCCTTCACCGGCGAGGGCCACGGCACGGAAAGAGCCATAACCTCCGCGATCCCGGGCTGCGAAGTCCGCTTCAACCGGGAGGAGACCGACCTTCCTCATCCGAACACCATGCTTTTCGAGGCATTCAGAGACGGAGAGCTCATCGGGAGCAGCCGGATCTTCAGCATCGGCGGAGGCTCCATAAAAATAGAGAACGAGGACTCCGACGACGAGCTCGAGATATATCCGCAGAAAAACTTCACCGAGATCCTCGATGTATGCCGCGGGAAGGACATAAGTCTCAAAGAATTTATATATCAGACGGAGGGCAGTTCTGTCAAGGATTATCTTAAAAACGTCTGGGAGGCGATGAAGGACACGGTAAACCGCGGCCTGAACGCTGAGGGAATACTTCCCGGAGGGCTCGGGGTGAACAGAAAAGCGAAGATTCTTTTCAACAAGCGCTGCTACAATGAGAGCGCCGACATTACCATGAACAGGCTCATCGCCGCTTACGCGTACGCTGTCAGCGAGGAGAACGCCGGCGAGAACATCGTCGTCACGGCCCCGACCTGCGGCAGTTGCGGGGTCCTGCCCTCGGTCCTCTACTACATGTACTCGGACAGGGGCTTTCCCGAGGACGAGATCCTGGATGCCCTGGCTGTGGCCGGGATCATCGGGAACGTGATCCGTACAAACGCCAGCATATCCGGCGCGGAATGCGGGTGCCAGGCCGAAATAGGCAGCGCCTGCTCGATGACGGCAGGCGCCCTGGCCTCTCTGTACGGTCTCAATATAGATCAGATAGAATACGCGGCCGAGATCGCGATGGAGCACAACCTGGGGCTCACCTGCGACCCTGTCAGGGGGCTGGTCCAGATCCCCTGCATCGAGAGGAATGCCGTCGCGGCGATGAGAGCGATAAGCTCCGTGAACCTCTCCCGTTTTCTCTACATGACGCGCAAGATATCGTTCGACGAGGTCGTTGCCACGATGTACAAGACGGGAAAAGACATGGACGAGAAATACCGCGAGACCTCTCACGGCGGGCTGGCGCAGATCTACAACGAATTTGCCTGAAAAACGATCTGATAATGAAGGGCTCCCGATCGCCGGCACTGTCCGGTTCCCGGGAGCCTTGATATTTAAATGCCCATTATCTGTTTTGTATCCTGTTTCTTGCGGAGGCATGGAAGACGCCATAGATCGCGGCATACAGGACACCGGCCACGGGCCATACGATCCATGATCTGTCCCAGGCGTCCGTGATAAAGCTGATGCCGAGATAAATTGCAGTCGCAAGGCTCCAGTACGCGCCGGGAACCCAGCCGATCCTGCGGCCCACTGCCTTATTCTCCGGAGTGTAGTCCTCCAGTTGGAGAAGCTTGTTGCAGCTCTCGTTTATCATACCGTTCTTCACGAAAAGATATACCGCGCAACCGATCATAAGAAGCATCACGCAAAGGCTTATTATGGGTATGATCTCCGGTCCCCCCTCTGTCAGCGCTCCTATAGCGACCAGCTGGGCGACTCCGGCCAGAATGATGCCGACTCCTGTCGCGACTGTCACTCTGTACGCGTTTTCGAAGGACTCTTTTTTGCGCCTGACTGCCGCTTCCACACCGTAGAGAAGCTCTATCTCTTCCTTTTCAAGATAATCGAATCTGTTGAGCTTAGAGCTCCTTATTATAAAGATCGCCACTGCAGCTGCTATCATTATGAGCAGAACGGCGACTCCTATCGCTGCCGCGGCATTTTCGGAGATGACCGCGTTTTTCATATCGGAAAGCCCGCCAAGCAGAAAGAGCACTATGGGAGACCAGATGCAGAGCATCACGCCCAGAGCCGTTTTTGGAGCAACCTGCTCTGTCAGCTCCAGGTAATCGTTTGCCTCCTCCATCGAAACCTGTCTCTTCTTCGGTTCATCTTCTGGAAATACCGGCATATACCCTGACTCCGTCTGAGGAACGGGCACGGGAAGATCTTCGATCTCGTCCTTCAGAAGATAATCCGTCGTAACTCCGAAGAGTTCGCTGAGCTGTGTTATCTTTGCTATATCCGGGATAGACAGGGCGGACTCCCATTTGGAGACCGACTGCCTCGATACGCCGAGCTGGGAGGCCAGCTCCTCCTGGGACCAGCCCGCTCTCTTTCTCAGACTCATTATTTTTTCCGCGAGTATCATTTTTGTTCTCCTTCCATCTGTTCGCTGCGTCATGCTGCGTTTTTGATGGGCCCATCCTAGCTTTTTTTGCGGTGGCAAGCCACCAACCGGGCTTGGAAATGTGTCAACCGGCGGTTGCGTTTATGTATTTTTCGCCGGAAATCTTGCAGTAAACACGATTTTGTTCCCGCTCTCATACCTGCATTCTATGCTTCCGCCGTTTGCCCTGCAGATGGAATCGGCTACAGAAAGGCCTATTCCGTAGCCTCCCGTATTTTGGGTCCTGGCATCGTCCCCGCGGGAGAATCTGTCAAAGAGCTTGTCCGCCGGTATGGAAGGGAGTTTTTCGCAGGTATTCGAAAAAACAAGGACCGCGTTTTTGTCCTGCTGATTTAAGCTTACCGATGAAGCACCGCCCTCATTCGTGTATTTGAGAGAATTGTCCAGCATTATCGAGATGAGCTGTGTGATCTGCTCCCTGTCAGCGTTTATGCCGATCTCCGGAGCTATTTCAGCTTCAAAGCTTATGCTTTTATGCCCCATGGGCTCTTTATACGCGTCGCAAAACTCCGAGACGATACCGCTTAAGCTTATCGGCTCATTTTTTATTTCAAGGGCTCTTTCATCCATCTTCGCGAGCAGCAGCAGATTCTTGACAAGCCCGTTTAAACGCTCCGCCTGGGCTTTTATGTTTCTGCTCCACTTGCTCTCTCCGTTATACAGCTCCAGCGCCTCTGTATTCGCAGTAATGATGGCGAGCGGGGTCTTCAGCTCGTGCCCGGCGTTCGTAACGAACTGCTTCTGCTTTTCGATATTGTCAGCTATCGGCTTTATGGCTTTTCGGGAGAGCGACTTTACCATAAGCAGCATTAAAATCCAGCAAAGGAGTCCTGCCGCGCAGGACAGGAGTACAACTCTGAGTATTGAGATCCTGTTTTGCGACGGATCGAGAAATGTCACTGCCGTTCCCCTGCCGTCGCGCGTCTCGGATACCGAATAGAGATATCCGTCCGACCTGCCTTTTGTGCTCCCCGAGGCATATATCTTCCCTGCCAGCTCATTCGCGATCTCCTCATCGACGTAGCCGGTGTGGGATGTATCCGTATATACAGCATTTCCCTCGCTGTCAAAGAGGACAGTGAAATACGAGGAAGAAAGGAGAATATCCCTGTCGCCTCTCTCCATTCTGAATGTCCCGGGACCGTGCCTGCCTTCATGTCCTCCGAAAAGCCCTGCCTCGGCATCTGGAGCGCTCATCTGGAGCTCATCTTCCGGAGGGCCCCCCATCGGGACGGAATTGGAGATCGTCTCAAGGTTTCTGTTGAGTTCCCTGCTTGAGGCAACGATATTGGCAGCATTTATAACGCCCAACAGCAGCACTATAAGGGCCGTTATGGCGGTCATGGCCGTCTTTACAAAACGCTTCTGGAGTATTTCAGTCATCTTCCGCCTCCAGCGTATAGCCGAGATTCCGCTTTGCCGTGATCGACACCCTGGCTCCGATGGAACTCATCTTCTTGCGCAGGTTTGAGATATATACCCAGACATTTCCGCTCTCTGCATTGCTTTCAAGCCCCCATACCTTCTCCAGGAGCTCATCCGAGGAGATATATATCCCCTTGTTCATAATCAGCGTCTCCATCATCCTGAACTCCAGATTCGAGAGGGCGACAGTGTTTTCTTCCGCGCTGAGCTCAAAATTCTGACGGTCAAGCTTCAGGTTTCCGCAGGAGATCACATCGGGCACGAACACGTCCTTTCTTCTGAGCATGGCTCTTACCCTTGCCAGGAGCTCGCCCATCGCAAATGGCTTCGGCAGATAATCGTCTGCGCCGAGGTCCAGCCCCTTTATCCTGTCCTCCACCTCGGTCTTTGCCGTCAGGAGCATGACCGGGGTCATGATGTTCTCTTCCCTGAGTCTTTTCAGCACCTCGGTCCCGCTGAGGCCGGGCATCATTATATCCAGTATGATCCCGTCGTACTGCCCGGACTCTGCGTAGTCCAGCGCGTCGTTGCCGTTGTATACGGCATCGACGATATATTTGTGATATGTCAGTATATCGGTTACCGCCTCGGAGAGGGCGGGCTCGTCTTCGGCATAGAGAAGCTTCATATTTACCACCATTTTACTGTTTTTATCAATGATATCAGTAAAAACTTAAATCAAGCTTAAAGCAATTATAAACAAAGCATATTTGCCTTTCAAGGCATTTCTGTTCACGCATTGTTCATTATTTCTGAAGTTTTTTTTAAGGTAGCAGCTATAAGATGCGGACATTAAAGAAAGGAGCCCGGAAATGGAATATCTTGCAAGCTTCATGCGCTATGAGATCAAATACATGCTGAGTACTGATCAGAAGCAGCGCCTTCTGGATATAATGAAAGACTATATGCGGCCTGACGAGTTCGGGCACACCGAGATACGGAACATCTACTATGACACGCCTGATTTCCGTCTGGTCAGAAGATCGCGCGAAAAGCCGGTATACAAGGAAAAGCTCCGCGTCAGAAGCTACGGAAAGCCCCGTGCCGGCGGAAAGGTCTTTGTGGAACTCAAGAAAAAATACCGCTCCGTCGTATACAAGCGCAGAACGGCGATGCCTCTTGAAGACGCTTTGGGCTTTGTCTCCGGGGACTTGAGACGCGTCGGAGACAGCCAGATAGAGAAAGAGATCGGAAGCTTTATAAGGTTCTACAGGACTCTGCGCCCCGCGGCATACCTGAGTTATGAGAGAGATTCCTTCTTCGGAAAGGACGACGGGGATCTCAGGATCACTTTCGATGAAAAGATCCTTGCCCGCACTTATGACGTCTCTCTGGACTCGGACCTAGGCGGAGAGGAGCTGCTCGGACCCGGGACCGTTCTGATGGAGGTCAAATGCGGCGGGGCGATGCCTCTCTGGCTGGTCCGTTATTTAAGCCGGGAACACATATATCAGACTTCTTTTTCAAAATACGGGGAAGCCTACGAAAAACTTATCTTTAACTGTGAACTTGGGAGGAAAAAATATGCATGACAGTATATTTCAGGGGATCTTCGCGACTTCGGGCGAATCTGTAATCTCCGTCGGAGACTTTCTGCTCTGCATCGGCTGCTCGCTGATCATCGGGATCATTCTGGCTTTTTCATACATGTACAGGACACGCTACACGAAAAGCTTCGTCATAACGCTGGCGCTTCTGCCTGCAGCTGTCTGTGCGGTCATAATGATGGTAAACGGGAATATCGGAGCCGGCGTCGCCGTGGCGGGAGCTTTCAGTCTGGTGCGGTTCCGCTCTGCCCAGGGCACGGCAAAGGAGATCGGCATCATATTCATCGCCATGGGCGCAGGCCTCATAGCCGGTATGGGATATCTGGCCTATGCTCTTCTCTTTGCGGTGCTTCTATGCTGCATCTCCGTTATCTACACAAGGCTGTCGGCAAATACCGGAAAAAACATGCTTAAGTACAGAACGCTTCACATTACGATCCCGGAGGATCTCGACTATGCCGGAGTGTTCGACGGGACTCTGGCGGAGTATGCCGATTCCTTCGAACTTACAAACGTGAAGACCTCGAATATGGGAAGCCTTTTCAAGCTCACCTACGACCTGGTCCTCAGGGAAACGGACCGTGAAAAGGAAATGATAGACAGACTAAGGTGCTTAAACGGCAATCTGGAGATCAGCCTCTCGGTACAGGAAAACCCGCAGACTGAACTGTGATAAAAAAAGAAGGGGCGCTGCCCCTTCTTTTACTTTTCGTATTTCTTCAGAAATTCACTTATTTTTCCGAGCCCTGTTTTGAGGACATCCGTCTCACAGGCATAGCCTATTCGCATGCTGTGCGGGACCTCGAAGCAGTCGCCCGGAGTGACAAAAGCCCCGGTCTCGAAATACAGTTTCTCGCAGAACTCGTATGAGGGTATATCGAGATCATAGAAAACAAGGGCAGTCGTCCCCGCCTTGGGCTTAAAGTAGTGCACATGCTTCTCGCTCTGTACCCAGGCATCCAGGACCGCGAGGTTTTCCCTCACCATCGCCCTGTTTCTCTTCAGGAGCTTGTCCGCGTTTTTAAGCGCCACTCCAGCCAGGGCCTCGTCGAACATCCCGCAGCTTATGAGATTGTAATCCCTGTGCAAAAGAAGCGAATCCATGACATATTTATCGTGCGTGGCGATCCAGCCGAGGCGGAGCCCTGCCAGCGAAAAGACCTTCGACATGCTGCTGACGGAGATGCCTTTTTCGTAGATATCCGCGATCGAGTCGCTCCATTCCTCCTCCTGAGTCAGATGGCGGTAGGTCTCGTCACAGAAGACGTAAGCGCCGATCTTCGAGGCGATCCCGGCAATCTTTTTGAGATCTTCATTGCTCAGAAGGGAGCCTGTGGGGTTGTTCGGATTGGTTATGCAGATCATCTTCGTTCCGGGGACAGCCAGCTTTTCAAGCTCATCAAGGTCCGGCAGATAGGAGTTCTCTTCCTTCAGATGAATGAGCATCACCTCTGCCCCGTAGGCCTCCGGTATGGAGTACATCTGCTGGTAGGACGGCATCATGGCGATGACCCTGTCTCCGGGATTTATCAGGGAATAGAACACGTGATGGTTGGCGCCGGAGGCCCCGTGTGTCGTCACTATATCCTCGGGCTGTATCGTTTTGTACACCTTGCAGATGCCCTCTTTGAAGGCAGGAGCTCCCTCTATGCTTCCGTAGGTAAGGCGCCTTTTGCAGAAGTCGTCCAGGAATTTCTGCCTGTCCTCCCCCGCGATCTCAAAGAGCTCGTCGACAGATACGGAGTCCACACAGGTCTCCGCTATATTGTACTGAGCTCCCTCTTCATATTTGTTCATCCATGCCTCGACGGCAAAGGGTTTTATCTCCATTAAATGCTTTTCTCCCTATATCAGTACTTTTGAAAGGAAATCCTTGAGCCTCGGATCCTGCGGGTGCTCATAGAGCTCGGACGGAGTGTTCTCCTCGAGGATCTTTCCGTCCGCCATAAAGACGACCCTGTCCGCAACTTCCTTGGCAAAGCCCATCTCATGCGTTACGACGACCATCGTCATTCCGGCTTTCGCGAGGTTCTTCATAACGTCGAGGACTTCCCCGACCATCTCCGGATCCAGCGCGGAGGTGGGTTCGTCGAAGAGCATCACATCAGGCTCCATGGCGAGCGCTCTGACTATGGCTATCCTCTGTTTCTGCCCGCCGGAGAGCATCGCGGGGTATTCGTCCTTCTTGTCCGCGAGCCCGACTCTCTCCAGAAGCGCGACAGCCGTCTTCTCTGCCTCTGCCTTTGTCTTCAGCTTCAGGTTGACAGGAGCCAGCGTGATGTTTTCAAGGACCGTCTTGTGCGGGAAGAGGTTGAAATGCTGAAAGACCATGCCCATCTTCTGACGGTGTCTGTTTATGTCCACGGACTTGTCCGCGAGGTCCGTCCCCTCAAAGATGATCTTTCCGGATGTGGGCGTCTCGAGCATGTTGAGGCTTCTCAGAAGGGTCGACTTTCCGCTGCCGGAGGGGCCGATTATCGCGACCACTTCGCCTTTTGAAATGTCGAGACTGCAGTCGTTCAGGGCGACTGTTCCCGAATCCGGAAACTCCTTAACGATGTGCCGGACTGAGATCAGAACATCAGACTTTTCTGTCACCGCGCCTCATCCTCCTTTCAACCGCTTCTATGGCCTTGCTGGCAGGGAAATTGATCGCAAAATAGATGATCGCGACCAGGACATAGGGGGCTATGGTTATATATGTCGTTCCGGCGACCGTTTTCGCGCCCCACATGAGCTCCATCATTCCGAGCGTCATGCATATGGAGGATTCCTTCACCATGGTCACGACCTCGTTTGCAAGGGCGGGCAGGACATTTTTTATCGCCTGGGGCAGCACCACCAGTTTCATGGCCTGCCAGCCCGAGAGGCCCAGGGATCTCGCGGCCTCCGTCTGACCGGCGTCGACTGCAAGGATCCCGGCCCTGAAGATCTCGGCGACGTAGGCCGAGCTGTTCAGGGCAAGGGCACAGATGCCCGGGATGAAACGGGATATGTCAATAAAGCCGAGTATCGTGTGGGAGGGGATCTTAATTAGCCCGAAAAGGCCGAAATAGATGATGTAGAGCTGTACGAGAAGCGGGGTCGACCGGAAGACCGCTATATAGCCGCCCGTTATTCCCTTTATCGCTTTGCTTTTGCTCAGTCTTCCGAGTGCCAGCAGCAGCGCCGGTATGACTGCAACCAGAACGGAGAGCACCGAGAGCAGGAGCGTATAAACGAGCCCCTGCCAGAAGAAGCTCAGGTATTTCGGCAAAAAGCTGAAATTGAAGAAGCTTGCAGGCGACATTCCGGAAAACAGCGACTGCCACCATGTTGTTTTTGCGCTCTGCGCCAATATAAGATACATATTAAAGCCCTTTCAGTTTTTCCTTTACAGATGAACATGCAAAGTCCGTATTTCGACGGGCTTTGCATGTCGCTTTGGTCAGAGGGATATCTTCAGGCAAATTGATTATCAGGTTATTGACTGCTCCTGCAGGACTTCAGCATCCGCGATCGCCTGATCGAGGCTTCCGTCAGCCAGGACTTTGGCTATGGTCTTGTTGATGGAATCGAGGAGTCCTTTCGGATCACCCTTCTGGACGGCGACCTCATAAGGAAGCGCCGCTCCGACACCTTCGACCTCGACAGACGCGAGGTCGCTGTTGGAGGCAAGGTAGCTCTCACCGACAGCATAGTCGAGAACTATGGCATCCACCTTGCCGTAGACAAGCTCATTGACAAGGTCCGTAACGACTGTCTCTCCGACGAGATTTCCGCCGAGCTCGGTCACGATGTCGACCTTTGTCGTGCCCGTCTGGGCTCCGATGGATTTTCCGGCAAAGTCCTCAGCAGAGGTAAAGTTTCCGGCATCGGCTGCCTGTACTAGGATCATGCATCCGCCTTCCGGATAGATGTACGGATCCGAGAAATCCGCGGCTGCGAGGCGCTCCTCGTTTTCCTCTATCGCAGCCAGGACTACATCGACATCGCCTTTGTTGACTGCAGCCATAAGGCTGTCAAAGCTCATGTTTACGACTTCGAGTTCTTTGCCCATATCTGCTGCGATCTGCTGGGCAAGCCAGACATCGATTCCCGCGTACTCCTGTTCGCCCTTGTCATTTACATATATAAACTCATAGGGGGGATAGTCAGCGGAGGTACCGAAGACCAGCTTCTCAGACTTCGCGGAAGAGCTTCCGCAGGCGCACAGCGCAAATACCATGCAGAGCGCCAGAGCAAGTGCAAATATCTTTTTCATTTTCATTATCCTTTCGTTATTGTCTTTTGATGAACGGATAATAACATCCGGATGCTTGATTGTCAACAATTTCTGAATAAAAATTAATGAAAACAGGGATTTTTGTGAATATTTACTGC
This sequence comes from Oscillospiraceae bacterium, assembly GCA_902802045.1. Classification (GTDB taxonomy): domain Bacteria; phylum Bacillota; class Clostridia; order Oscillospirales; family Oscillospiraceae; genus Limivicinus. The sequence goes on from CADCKQ010000001.1 coordinate 13,989, forward strand.
TAAATATTCATTTTAAAAACGAATATTGCGGATATAAATGAATATTTGTATTAAAAGAAGACCTGCAGCCGTACCTGAAAGCTGCAGGTTTTGTGCAATATGCTTTATATCCGTGTCTTCTTATCTCAGATCGCGATCGGAACAGCGTCCGGTTCTATCGGGCAGGTATATCCGTCTTCAGATCTCTCCGCAAATTCTTTTTTAGCTATTCGGAGCAGAGTTTCGTCCTCCATAAGCTTTACAGCGGAGAGCGCCAGCGCCTTTGCTGCCAGAAGCATCCCCTTGTGTGCCACGGATGTTTTGCCGCAGCTCACATTCTGCCAGGAATGACCCGGAGAGCCCAGGGTAAAGCAGGCTGTGTGGATCTGCGCGGTCGGGGTGAGCCAGCTGACATCTCCGACGTCAGTGGAGCCCGGAGTAAAAGCCCGGGAGTGGTAAACGGGCATTATAAAATCGCAGATCGTTTTTGAGAGATCCCCGGTATTGTCTTTTACGTATTTTGCCATCTCCGCGTCGACCGAAGCTGCAAATGAGGGAACAACGTCGATCTCATAAGTGGACTTCAAAGCAGAAGCATATTCCATTTCCTCATCCGTATATTCGGGAACTCCGAATTCGGTGAGGCTTTCATGCAGAATCTCCTCCAGAGTGTAATTCGGCAGAAGATCGGCAGTTCCGTCTATGAAAGTGCGATCAAAAGATGTCTCCGTCATAAGGGCGGCGCCTTCCGCGATCTTATCCACTCTCTTCTGGAGCTTTATCGAATCTTTTACTCTGTTCGCCCTGACCATATACAGGACTGAAGCCGTCGGCTGGACGACGTTCGGCGAAGCTCCTCCGGCGTCAGTTATCGCATAGTGGATATAGCAATCGGGAGTCATGTGCTCTCTCAGGAACTGGACTCCGACATTCATAAGCTCAACGGCGTCGAGCGCGCTTCTGCCCGAATACGCGCTGCAGGCATGGGAGGCAAGCCCCTTGAATTTATACAGGACCTGTATGCACGAATTGTTCGTTCCCGAGGGGATCTCGTTTATATCCGAGGGGTGCCATGTAATGGCGGCATCGAGCATCTTCCAGAGACCTTCGCGGGCGAGATACGCCTTTCCCGCTCCGCCCTCTTCTCCGGGGCAGCCGAAATATATGACTGTTCCCGGGGCGCCGCTCTTTTCAAGATATGCCTTTACCGCAAAGGCAGCTCCGAGAGAACCCGCTCCAAGAAGATTGTGCCCGCAGCCGTGCCCTGCTCCCCCGGGCACAAGCTCGATATGCTCGGTCGCTCCGCCCTTCTGGGAAAGACCGGAGAGCGCATCATACTCCCCGAGAATGCCTATTACAGGTTTGCCTTTACCGAACTTTCCGCAGAATGCCGTCTTAATCCCGCCAAGCTCCTCAGTCACTTCAAAGCCGCCTTTTTTGAGAAGCTCGCAATAGAGTGCAGCCGAACTGAACTCTTTCAGGGACAGTTCCGGGTTTTCCCAGATCTTATCCGAGGTATCCGTAAATACGGAGGCATTTTCATCTATATACTTTTCGATAAAATCTTTGGCTGACATCTTTATATAAGTACCTTAGAGAGGAAATCCTGAAGTCTGGGAGACTGGGGATCATTGAATATCTGATCCGGAGTGCCCTCCTCGACTATTTTCCCCTCGCTTATGAAAAGAATACGGTTACCGACTTCTTTAGCGAAGCCCATCTCATGAGTGACCACGACCATAGTCATTCCGGACTTTGCAAGCTCCTTCATAACAGCAAGGACTTCGCCGACCATCTCAGGGTCGAGAGCTGATGTGGGCTCGTCAAAGAGCATTACATCCGGCTCCATGGCAAGCGCCCTGACTATAGCGACACGCTGCTTCTGTCCGCCGGAGAGCTGGGAAGGATAGGCGTCCGCCCTGTCTTTGAGGCCTACCCTTTCCAGAAGCGCCAGCGCCTTCTCCTCGGCTTCCGCCTGAGATAGGCCTTTGGTCTTCATGGGTGCCAGAGTCATGTTCTGAAGGATGGTCTTGTGGGGAAAGAGGTTAAAATGCTGGAATACCATTCCTATCTTGCGGCGGTGAAGAGGCAGGTCGAGCTTTTTGCCGTCATCGCTTTTCTTTTTGGTTATATCGACGCCCTCAAAGATGATCTGTCCGGATGTGGGTACCTCAAGAAGGTTGAGGGAACGGAGAAATGTTGATTTTCCGCCTCCGGAGGGCCCTATAACGACCATTACATCGCCTTTGTTGATATCGACGGTGATGCCGTCCAGAGCCTTGATCTCGCCGTCATTGAAATATTTCTTGAGCTCTCTTACGCTGATAAGGCTTTCGTTATCTTGCTTCTCCATGGCGCATCCTCCTTTCAAAGAATCCGAACACCTTGCTCAGAATGAATGTGACCGTAAAATATATCACACCGACTATCACAAGAGGCTCTATCGGAAGATAAGTGGTCCCTTTAATAAGCACATACTGGGTCATGAGATCGCCTATAAAGAATGTCGAGGCAAGAGATGTGTCCTTGATGATCATGATGAACTCGTTGCCCAGGGCAGGGAGAATGTTTTTTACTGCCTGGGGCAGGACCACACTGAAAAAGTTCTGTGTTTTGGTCAGGCCCAGGCTCAAGGCAGCTTCAGTCTGTCCGTAATCGACGGCCTGTATTCCCGAGCGTATCACCTCAGAGACATAAGCCGCGCTGTTGCATACCAGGGCTATCGCAATACAGGCAAACTTCTGTTTGTTCAGGGCCGGGATCAGCATCGGCAGAGCAAAATAAAACATATAGAGCTGGAGGAGCATGGGCGTGCCGCGGATTATCTCCACATATGCTACCGAAAGCCACCTCAGCGGAGCTATTTTTGACATCTTCTGCAGAGCCAGGACCGCTCCGAATATGGCACCGAAGGCGACCGTGATCGCAGAAAGGGCAAAAGTATATGAAAGCCCGTCAATTAAGAACTTATCCCAATACTTTACCGCTATCTGTATTATGTTACGGCCTATTACCTGAAAATTCATAAAACACCTTCCTGCAAATTATATTCCGGGAAGCCGAGTTTACGGCTCCCGGAATAGTGTTCCTAAAGCTTGTTGCGCTGTGCCGGTCAGCCTTCGACGGATACTTCGATGGCTGCTTCAGACTCGGAAAGAGCTACGGCATCGTCATACCAGCCGCTGTAGTAGCCTGCGTCATATGCTTCGGCAAGGCACTCGTTGACAAAATCGAGGAGCGTCTGGTTTCCTTTGCCTATCATGATCACATTGGCCTCATACTCTGCCGCGACATCGAACTGCCACGAGCAGATCACGAGATCGGGATTGTTGACAAGTATCGCATTGGCATTACCCTGAGCGACTGCCAAAGCTTCAATGTTTCCTGCCTGGAGCTCAAGAACTCCAACATTGATATCTCCTATCGTTACGGCATTCGCATCAGGAAGCTGCTCGGTAACGAGCATCATCTGCAGAGAAGCGTTCTGCGCTCCTACATCAACTCCGTTGAAATCCTCGGCAGATGTGTATTTGTCCGCATCGGCTGCACGAAGCAGTATGACCTGCTCGGTCTCATTCTCGCCCGCGTAATAGTAATCCGAGAGATCGTAGTTTTTGGCCCTCTCTTCGGTCCACGAATAGCCCGAGATCGACATGTCGACATTGCCGGTATAGACCGCCGTCTGGCAGGCGTCAAAGCTCATCGCGTCTATCTGAAGCTCAACTCCCATCTTGTCGGCAATGAACTGGGCAAGAGTAATATCAAATCCGACATACTGATCCTGTCCGGACTTTGTGGAGTCGACAAACTCCATCGGGGCAAAATCCGGAGAAGTGGCGACGGTCAGGACCCCGGCCTTCTGTATTTCTTTGAGCGTTGAAAAATTCTTTCCGCCCGAACCGCAGGCGCAGAGAGCAAATATCATGCAGAGCGCAAGAGCAAGTGCAAGTATCTTTTTCATTTTGATCATCCTTTCGTTATTGTCCGTATTTCAAAGTTTGTCCAAAAACCTCTGTTTCGGTTTTGATGAACGGATAATAACATCCGGCTTTTCAAATGTCAAGGAATTTTTGAATAAAAACTTATTATTTCTGCTAATTTGTGAATGTTTACCATATAATATTCATTATTGCCTGAATATAATGAATAATTATGAATATCCGCGGTTAAAATCACCCGCGGCCCCTCAAAAAGGCCGCGGGTTTTGTGCAATTTGCATTATAAGCGATGTCTTCTTATTACTCTGAGGCGGACTTTAGGGATCTTCATCCTGCCCAATTCCGCCATGTTGCGAATCCACTGCTCTGTTAGCAGCTCGAAAAATCTGCTTACTGAAGGGTCCTTTCGAAGCTCGTTCGTAACCGAGACTGCCTCTCTGAGCTTGCTCTCCGTTAGATCCGTTATGGTCTCCGCTCCCTCCGAGGAGAGAATGGAATACATCGAGTCCGCCGTCTCGGCGATCTCTTCGGGCGTTAGCGTCCTCGAGACCTCAAAAGCGGCGTCTCTGAAAGCTTTTGTTGCGGCGCTGAAACCCTCCGCCCTGACAAACGAGGTCCCTTTCACCTTCCATTTGAAACCGTCGTGGGCAGAGATCCCGGATACATCCGTATCCACTATCTCGCAATCCTTATCGAAATACAAAATGACGCCGACAGTCGTATTTTTGGAGACGATTGTGTGAAGTTTGGGCCTGATAGCAAGAAATCCTCTGTTTTGCGATACGTCTTTGAAAAATCCGGGGCCGTCAAAATTATATACGGAAGAGATCTTGCTCTTTGTCTGAGCGGAAGCGGTCATCGCAGCGAAAACTGCCAGGTTCCCGCCTTTTGAATGTCCTCCGATGATGATCGGATCATCACTTTTTGAGGCTTCAGCTCTAAGATATTCGGCGGCATCCCATTGGGCGGGGATTATTCCCGTTGCGCCGAGCATAAAGTCTTCCTTCCAGGCAAGAAGCGTATCGTCCGTGCCGCGGAAGGCAACATATCTCGTATTGTCCGGCAGTATGACTGTTAGGGCAGAGAACTGCTCGCCTTTCTCTTCATCGAATATACTGACGTAATCTCCAAGACGGAGGTCTTTGTATCTGGGTGTTTCCGGAAGTCTCCTGATAGTCTCCAGCACATATTGGCTTGAAAGAGCTCCCAGAGTGTTTATCTCCTTCTTCTCCATGCCTTCGACAGCTTCCCTGACAGATACGAAACCATTTTTGGGAACTATACCCGTGAAATCCGGCGAGCCGAGCTTGCTTATTATATAACTGTCCACTTCGTTAAACGGAGAGACCGCAAAGCGTATATCTCCGCGCCAGTCGATGTAATCTGTTATATTAGCCACTTTTAATTACCTCATTCTGCTTTTGCACATATTACCATGAAACACGAAATAAAGAAGCCGATATTTCTTGATTTTTCAATTTATTCATAATATATTATTGAGCATGTTTGAACTTATTCTTGATTCACTTATCGATGCTCTGAAAGACGGAGCCCTGAGCGTTCCCATTCTGTTTCTCTCCTATCTGTTTATGGAATGGCTCGAGAGGAGCGAAAAACTGAACGAGGAGATCCTCTCCGGGCGCTCAAAAAAAGCAGGCCCTCTTATAGGAGGGCTTTTGGGGGCTGTCCCGCAGTGCGGAATATCAGGCGCTTCTGCCGCGCTTTTCTCAACGGGAACGATCTCGCTCGGAACAATGCTCGCCGTATTTTTCGCGACCTCCGACGAGATGCTCCCCGTGCTTTTAACGGAGCTCGGACGTCAAAGCGGAGTATCGGCGCTTTTAATATTCAGGATCCTGCTAGGAAAGATACTTTTGGGCGTTGTTCTGGGTTATCTTGCCGATCTCATCTTTTCAAAGCTCCTGCGCCCCGGGAAGGATATACATTCCTTCTGCGAGAGGGAAAACTGCGACTGTGATGAAGACGGCAACATCTTTATCGCAGCTTTAAAGCATACCTTAAAGATTGCTCTTATTCTTATAATCACAGGCTTCGTGCTGAACTTCCTGCTTTCTTATGCCGGTGCCGATGCCTTGAGCGGAACAGTTTTGAACCGGCCTGTCGTCGGTGAGCTGCTGCTCGCTCTCTTCGGGCTCATCCCGAACTGCTCCGTCTCTGTCGCTATAACGCAGGCGTGGATCTCCGGAATAATCGGCACGGGAGGTCTTTTCGCGGGGCTTCTCTCCAATGCGGGAATGGGACTGATCGTCCTTTTCCGGACAAACAGGAACATGAGAGAGAACTTCCTGATAGTTTTAATAATGCTTGTTCTGAGCTTTCTCAGCGGAAGCATTGTAGGACTTATATTTTAAGCCTATATAATAAATCCGCCGTCGGCAGTGATGACCTGGCCGGTTATGTACGACGAAGAATCGGATGCGAGGAAATACACACACTCTGCGATCTCCTCAGCCTTCCCGAGCCTTCCCAGCGCAATGGTATCCGCAAGCGAATCCAGAGTTTCCTGCCCCAGGACCTTTACCATATCCGTATCTATGACGCCCGGAGCCACACAGTTGACTCTGATTCCGCTCGGCGCCAGCTCCGCTGCAAGAGACCTTGTGAGACCGATTATAGCGTGCTTCGTCGAGGAATAGGCGACTTCCATGGAGGCTCCGTGGTTTCCCCAGATCGAAGAAGTGTTCACAATGCATCCGGCATGCTCATGGAGCATATTCGGCAATACGGCTTTGATGGTATTGAAACAGCCTCCCAGGTTCACATCGAAGATCCTCTTCCAGTACTCGTGGGTCATGTCCTGAAAAAGTGTCTGCTTTGCTATTCCTGCATTATTGACAAGAAGGCTTATATGACCCAATGTCTCTTCCGTCTTCCTGACCATCAGATTCACCTGTTCGGGATCTGCAACATCCGCCTTACAGATCATTCCGCTCAGGCCCTCAGAATTTAATATGTCGAGGAGCTCGAGCGCTTTGTCCTCACGCTCTATGTAATTTATGCATACGGAATACCCGTTTCTCGCGAGCTTTAATGCTACGGCTCTGCCTATTCCGCGCGATGAACCGGTTACCAGCGCAACTTTATTCATTCTCCGATTTGCCCTCAAGAAAGTCCCCGATCATAGATCTTACATATGGAGACATCTCAGCAGTTTTCATCTCCGTTACCCTCTCGGTATCTATCACTTCAAGCACGGAGATCTTCACCTCCGTTTTTCTCAGCGGGAAATTCTTCATTATGTTTTCAGAGCCCGAAGTCGCCGCCACGACGACCGGGCATTTTGCTTTTTCGGCTATCTTGAAGGAGCCGTTGTGAAAAGGCAGAAGCTCTCCGGTCTTTGAACGGTGCCCTTCCGGATAGATGCCGATACTGCATATACCCTTTTTGATATAATCGGAAGCAGTGAGTATGGTCTTCAGTGCCTCACGGTTGTTCTCCCTGTCGATAGTGAGGCATCCGATGCCCTCTGCCATAAATCCGATAGGTTTGAAATTGAAATTCGACGGCTTTGATATGAAGGATATATTCAGTTCAGATTTTAGTCCCATGATGATAAGAGGATCAAAGCCTGACCTGTGATTGCTGACCCACAGGAAATTCTTCTCACCGATCTTGTCAAATCCTTCAAACTCAGCTTTGACCCCGAAATACTCGCATAGAAGTTTTGCTATTGCTCTGCACCAGAATTTTGCCATAGCGTTCTGCTTTTCCACCGGTGCTTTTTTTACGAAAAATGACAACAGGCAGGCGAGCAATGCAAATATTATGTTAACAGCTATAAAAACAGCAACGAAAATCGCCAGTATACACACTACTGCCTGGGGAATAGAGCTCCAGGCAGTATTTGCAGATATAAGCGCTGTCAGGGCAACAGCTGTTGAAAATAATATGTAAATCAAGTTATGTTAATCTCCGAAAGATATTCCGATGTCTCTTCCGACCTGTATCAGCGGGTGGTCGGTCGGCAGGAATTTTGTTCTCTCCGCGGCTTCAGCCAGCGGTATGGGAACTATGATCCCGTTCTGCATGGCCACCATCTTTCCGTAATCCTTTTTTACTACAAGATCCGCAGCAGCCGCTCCGAAATGAGTTGCAAGAACTCTGTCATACGGGCAAGGAGGACCGCCTCTCTGGTAATGGCCGGGGATAGTAACTCTTGTCTCCTGTCCCGTTCTCTTCTCGATTGTGTCCGCGAGCTCATATGATATCGTGGGATATTTTGAACTCTCCTTTTTCTTTCTGGCGGCTTCCTCGTCAAATTCACCTTCAGTTTTGGATCTGGCGCCTTCGGCAACTGCAAGTATGGAGAAATGCCTCCCGCTTTCCCGTCTTTCTTCAAGATACTCCACTATTCTGTCTATATCATACGGGATCTCGGGAAGGAGTATGACGTCAGCTCCGGAACCGACACCGGCATAAAGCGTGAGCCAGCCGGCATCCCTGCCCATGAGTTCGACAAGAAAGATCCGTCCGTGCGAGGATGCAGTCGAATGGATATAATCTATGACGTTTGTCGCGATATCTACGGCGCTCTGAAAGCCGAATGTGACGTCTGTACCCCAGATATCGTTATCGATAGTCTTTGGAAGCGTGACGACATTCATTCCGGCATCCATCAGAAGCTTTGCGCTCTTCTGGGTACCGTTTCCTCCCATTATGACAAGACAGTCGAGATTCAGGCGGTTATAGGTATCCTTCATAGCGGGAATAAGGCTTTCGCCATTATCGTCTACAATGTCTTTTCCCGGAATATAGCTTTGGCGGGAAGTTCCGAGGATCGTTCCTCCTTGGGTGATGATGCCCGAAAAATCGCGGCTTTCCATGAATTTGTAATCTCTGTCTATCAGCCCGCGGTATCCGTCCTGCATACCGAAAATCTCAATATCTTTTATTCTTTCCAGAAGCGCTTTCCCGACACCTCTGATTGCAGCATTGAGTCCCTGGCAATCGCCTCCGCTTGTTACCAAAGCGACTCTGGTTATTTTTTTCAAGGATCTGACCTCCTTTATTTGTTGTCATTATATTACTCAAACTGACCGTAAAGTTCAATATTTTTTAGGTGCTATTGAATTATTTTTTCATTCTGATAAAATAGCTCTTGCGACTTTGTTTTCAGCATTATAGAAAGAGATGGAATTTGAAATGCTTGAGCTTAAAAATCTGAGCTTTAAAGTAATCGATGAGACCGGAAATGAAAAAACGATCATTGACGATGTCAGTTTTACTGTCAAAGATGACAGCTTTGTGGTGATTACCGGCCCGAACGGCAGCGGAAAATCTACCCTTGCCCGCCTCATCATGGGCATAGAAAAGCCCAGCGCCGGGCGGATCTTCTTTGACGGAGAAGATATCACAGATAAGTCCATAACCGAGCGTGCAAACATGGGCATAAGCTTTGCCCTTCAGCAGCCGGTCAAATTCAAGGGCATTCAGGTCATAGATCTTTTGAGGCTTGCTGCCAAGAAAAAGCTGTCTGTCTCACAGGCATGCGAGTATCTGAGTTTTGTCGGACTTTGCGCCAGGGACTACGTCAACCGTGAGGTCAACGCCTCCCTGTCCGGAGGAGAGCTTAAGCGCATAGAGATCGCAACGCTTCTAGCCCGAAACACCAAGCTTTCTGTTTTTGACGAACCTGAAGCCGGCATAGATCTCTGGAGCTTCCAGAGCTTAAACCGTGTTTTCGAAAACATGAGAAAGGATACCAAGGGCTCGATCCTTATAATCTCCCACCAGGAGCGTATACTGAATATAGCGGATGAGATCATCATTCTCTCCGGAGGCAAGATAATCCAGTCCGGCGCCAAGGACGATATTCTTCCCTCGCTTTTGAAGGATTCTACACAGACGGCATGCTCAGTTCTTGAAGGGAGGGCATAATAATGCTTGATGAGATACAGAAGAGGCTCCTCAGAGAGATAGCAGATCTGCATACGGTTCCTTCAGGCGCCTACAATATCCGTTCAAACTCCAAACTTGAGGCTAGAAATACCACAGCCAATATAGACATAGTTTCAAAGACCGAAAAATCCGGAATAGATATCTACATAAAGCCCGGCACAAAAAACGAGAGTGTTCATATCCCTGTCGTTTTAAGCGAATCGGGGCTTAAAGAGACTGTATACAACGATTTCCATATTGGAGAGAATTGTGATGTCGTCATCGTCGCAGGCTGCGGTATCAACAATTGCGGCACAGGCGACAGCGAGCACGACGGAGTTCACCGTTTCTTCGTAGGCAAAAACTCCAAAGTAAAGTATGTTGAGAAGCACTACGGTGAGGGAGACGGGCGCGGAAAACGCATTTTAAACCCTGTGACTGAGGTCTATCAGGAAGAGGGCAGTTCAGTCGAAATGGAGATGGTCCAGATAAAAGGCGTTGACTCCACTGTCCGCACCACTCTCTCCAAGCTCGAAAAAGGCGCAAAGCTTGTGATCAGGGAGCGCCTTCTTACCCACGGCAGTCAGACTGCTGTAAGCAACTATACGACGGAGCTTAACGGAGAGGGCAGCTCTGCAGATGTCGTATCCAGATCGGTCGCCAAGGAGGATTCATATCAGAAATTCGTGTCACGGATAGTGGGTAATGCCCCCTGCACCGGACACACGGAGTGCGATGCCATTATTATGAACAATGCCAGGATCCTCGCTGTTCCAGAGCTTGAAGCCAATGATCTGGACGCATCTCTGATCCATGAAGCGGCTATAGGAAAAATAGCCGGTGAACAGATTATAAAACTGGAGACTTTAGGCCTTACCGAGCAGGAAGCTGAAGAACAGATAGTAAACGGTTTCCTTAAGTAAAATGAGTTTAGGGCTCCGGATCTCATAATATGCAAAACCTTGTTATCGGTGTTCTCGCCCACGCAGATGCCGGAAAGACCACTCTGTGTGAGGCTCTTCTATACAGATCCGGCGCAATTAGGACTCTTGGAAGGGTAGATCACAGGAATGCTCACCTGGATACTGAAGTGCTCGAACGTGAAAGAGGCATAACGATCTTCTCTCACCAGGCGAGGTTCTCTTTACCCGGTGATATTTCCGTTGATCTCCTTGATACCCCCGGACATGCTGATTTTTCTGCTGAAGCGGAGAGGACTCTCTCCGTTCTGGATGCGGCTGTTCTTGTTATTTCCGCTGCTTCCGGAGTTCAGGCACATACGGAGACATTATGGGCGCTTTTGGCGCGCTATTATGTCCCCGTTTTTATTTTCGTGACAAAAAAAGACATAGCCTTCCGGACAAAAGATGAGCTTCTCAGAGACCTCTCTTCGCTCTCGGAAAAATGCGTCGATTTTTCCCTTTCGGGAGATGACCTGTATGAGGCCTGCGCTCTCAATGATGAGGCAGCTCTTGAAAACTATATCGAAAAAGGCTCCCTGTCTGATGAAGGTATTAAGAGTCTTATAAAAAAGCGTTCTGTCTTCCCCTGCTTTTTCGGTTCCGGACTCAGGCTCCAGGGAATAGACGAGTTCCTCGAAGGACTGGGCAGGTATGCCCCGGGCAATTTATATCCCGCGGCATTCAGCGCGAGTGTATTCAAGATCCTTCACGACCCCTCTTTCGGAAGGCTTTCCTTTATGAAGATAACTGGAGGTTCTTTAAAAGTCCGCTCATTGATATCGTATTTCCCTAAAGACGGAAGCTCATGGATATCGGAAAAAGTAAGCGCCATAAGGCGTTTTTCGGGCACTTCCTCCGAAGCTGCCGAGGAAGTCAGTGCAGGCGCTGTCGCCGCTGTTGCCGGGCTTTCAAAGACCTTCCCGGGACAGATGCTCGGAGAAGGAGCTTCTTTTTCCGCTCCCGTCCTGGAGCCCCTGATGTCCTTCCGCATGCTGCCTCCGAAAGACACGGATCCGCACATCCTTATGCAGAAGCTTACCGAGCTTGCTGAGGAAGATCCTCTTCTCTCCCCTTCCTGGGACAGCAGTCTCGGTGAGATCCATATAAAGCTTATGGGCCCGATACAGAAGGAGGTTCTAATATCTCTTTTAAAAGACCGTTTCGGCGCTGACGTGGAGATAGATTCTCCCCGCATACTGTACAAGGAGACGATATCCGGGCCGGTTGAAGGGATCGGGCATTTTGAACCACTGAGACATTATGCTGAAGTGCATCTCGCTCTTGAACCTCTTCCGAGAGATTCGGGAATCGTGATAACTTCCTCATGCAGCGAGGACCTGCTCGACAGAAATTACCAGCGCCTTATACTCTCGGTTCTTGCCGAGAAGGAGCACAGGGGCGTTCTTACAGGTTCTCCTCTGACTGATGTCAAGATCACTCTTCTTGCCGGCAGAGCCCATGTCAAGCACACGGAAGGCGGAGATTTCAGAGAGGCTGCTCTGCGTGCCGTGCGCCAGGGTCTCATGCAGGCGAAGAGCGTTCTGCTTGAGCCCCAGTACTGTTTTAAGCTCACTGTACCGTCTGAGCATATCGGCAGAGCAATTAGCGATATCCGCCTCATGAAAGGCAGCTTTGAAGGCCCTGCATCTGATGGTGCATTTTCATCGATTGAGGGCAAAGTCGGCGTTGAGGCACTGGGAGATTATTCCCTCGAGCTTGCCGCCTGGTCCAAAGGCAGGGGTAAACTGAGCTGTACACCGTCAGGATTTGATGTATGCAAAAACGGGGAGGAAGTTATCGCCTCTATCGGATATGACCCTGATCGTGATACTGAAAACCCTTCAGGAAGCATATTCTGTTCACATGGGGCCGGTACCTTTGTTCCGTGGAATGAGGTCCCGAAATACATGCATCTGGATACGGGATATGGAAAAGTTCAAGTCAAAGACGACTTCCCGCGTATATACAGGCGCAATTTCGATCTCGATGACAAAGAGCTTGAGGAGATCATGCAGCGGGAATTCGGTCCGATAAAGAGAAGGCAGTATGCCGAAGTCTCGGAGGCTCCTTCCGAAGCTCCGGATCTGTTCAGGCGATCCAGGCAGCGGCTGATAATCGACGGATACAACCTTATTTTCTCCTGGCCGGAACTTAAGGAGCTCGCTCTCTCGGATATGGACCTTGCCCGCTCCCACCTTCTTGATATGCTGGAAAACTTCTCGGGCTTTACAAAGTCCTCGATCGTTCTCGTCTTTGACGGCTACAGACTTAAAGGTTCACAGGGAGAAAAAGAAGAGCGCAACGGGGTAAACATCGTCTTTACGAAAGAGAGTGAAACTGCCGACGCGTATATAGAATCTCTAGCCTCCGGGATCGGAAAAAACGAGGAGGTAACCGTAGTTACCTCGGACAATCTGATTCGCGTCTCAGCAATGCGCTCCGGAGTTCTCAGAATGTCCTCAGAAAGCTTCCGTGCAGAAGTTGAAACCGTACAGAAGCAGATCGAAGCGGCAATCGCAGAGATAAACATGAAAGGCTGAAAAAATTGGAAGAAGAACTGAAAAGAAGAATAGAAGATCTGGCGGACAGATGTGAAAGAAGCGGCAGCATTACGCATTCCGTATTCCTCACTCCTGCCGAGCAATACGAGGCTGAACACAGTATAAGGCTTTCCGGCTGTACTTACCTGTTTTCAGGCGGGGTCGAAGATGCGGAAAGAAAAGCTTTGTTTTTTCTGCCATCCTGGATCGGGCCTGAAGACATTGATATTAGTAATCATATAAAAGCGGTAAGGTTTTCGGTACGTTTCGGTGAGCCGGGACACAGGGATTATCTTGGAGCGCTTATGGGACTCGGAATAAGACGGGATTTTCTCGGTGATATTCTCGTATACGATGGCGGAGCAGATATCATCTGCATGAAGAGCATAGAGGAGACTGTACTCTCTCTTGAAAAAGCCGGAAGATGGGGAGTAAAAACAGAAAGCATTTCCCTCAAGCATGTAAAGATCCCCGAAAAACAATTGAAGCATCTCTCTTTTACCGTCGCCTCTCCGAGGCTGGATGCAGCAGTATCGGGACTTTTCAGGATCTCGCGCGAGAAGGCCGCCGGACACATAAAATTCGGCAACGTCTCCTTAAACTATGAGGCCTGCCTCAAACCCGACGCGCAGGTAAAGGCAGGCGATATCATAAGTCTCAGAGGAAGCGGAAAGGCCAGGATAAAAGATTTCGGCGCCCTCTCCCGAAAAGGCAGGCTTTTTATAAACGGGGAAATATGGATATAAAAACCAGCCGTTCGGCTGGTTTTAACTGTTTATAAGGTTCCTGTACATCTCTTCCGAAGGATCGAGGATCGGAAGTGAACAGACGCTTTCAAGTTCCTTTTTAAAATACGGAAAATGCGTACAGCCAAGGATCAGACATTCTGCTCCGCTGCCGAGGAAAAACTCCGACAGTTCCTTAAGCCTGAATTCACCGACTATATTCTGAGGCATCTCCTTCCGCTCCACAGCCTTAACAAGGCCGAGAGAACACGCGCCTGCCAGTTCCAGATCAGGGTTTTCCTCCATCATAGCCTTCTCGATCCCGGCAAGGCTCTGGTTGTTTGCAGCTATTACAGCTGCTTTCTTTATCCCTGCAGCTGCCTTTCTGTACACCTGCATCGGAGTAAAGACTCTCACATTTCTCAATCCGGCAAAAGGTTCAAAATCGAATGCTGCCGAAAGTGAGTTGCAGTAAATGAAAAAATCGTTCGATCCTTTGCTTATTGCATCGTCAAATATGTCAGAGAGGACCTTTTTCTTCTCGTTTTCAGGCGATATCTGGAAAACTGTCTGCTGCTGGGGATCCTTTGAAACGGGATATTCAAGAGCCTCAATATTATTGTCACGACTGCGCAGGAAATCTGATCCCATTCGTGTATCCGTTGCCGTTCCGGCAAGTACCGCGACTTTTCTTTTCATTTCAGTCTCTTATCGCTTGAAACGGACAGTTTTGTTCCTGCAGACTGGAATATCTGCACGAGCAGTATGAGGAGTATTACAGCTATCAGCATTACGAGGTATTTGTATCTGTAGTAGCCGTAGTTTATGGCTATTTTTCCTAGTCCGCCTCCGCCTATAATTCCGCTCATAGCGCTGTAACCCAGAATGGTTGTAAGTGCTATGGTTATATTCCCTATAAGCGAAGGTATGCTCTCAGGTATCATTACCTTGCATATGATCTGCATGGGAGAAGCGCCCATGCTCTGTGCCGCTTCGATTATATTCGGATCCACCTCCCGCAGACTTCCCTCTACCAGCCTCGCTATAAACGGAAAAGCCGCAACGACAAGCGGGACAATAGTCGCCGTTGTTCCCACTGTTGTACCGATTATAAGCCTTGAGAGCGGAAAGACCATGATCATCAGTATCAGGAAAGGGATCGATCTCAGAAGGTTTATGATCACATTCAGTGCTTTCATAAGCCATCCGGGAAGAGGCAGGACTCCTTTTTTCTCACCCGCCACCAGAAGCACACCGAGCGGAAGCCCTATAACCGTGGCGAGGATCGTCGCAAGAACTGTCACATAGAAGGTCTCCCAGATTGCAAACGGTATCTCTGTCTTAATACAGGTCAGTGCCTCCTGCCAGCTCTGTGAAGTAAAAATATTACTGAACATCGGCGCTTACCTCCTCGACTGTGATCGCAGGATACTGTGAAAGATAGGCAAGGACCAGAGGTATATCGTTTTTCAGCACTCCGACGAGCATGCTCCCGTAGACCTCGTCCGAAAGCATCTGGGTCGTAGCGGAGATGACATTGGCAGCCACTCCTGTTTCCTGGGCAAGTCTTGCCACCAGAGGAACAGCTGTTGTCTTATCATCCCTGAACACCAGCCTCAGCTGCTGTTCGGATGCAGGATCAGATACCTTCTTATCTGCTCTGCCCGGAAATACAAGCCTTCTCGCCGCCTCTGATTTGGGTGCGGCAAAAACAGCGCCTACAAGACCTTCCTCTTTAACGGTTCCGTTATCCAGTATCGCCACATGGCTGCAGATCTCTTTGACTACACTCATCTGATGTGTGATGACTACGACCGTTATCCCGAGCTTCCTGTTAATATCCTTTATTAGTGTCAGGATCTGATGAGTCGTTGTAGGGTCAAGCGCGGAAGTGGCTTCATCACACAGAAGCACCTTGGGCTGTGTGGCGAGAGCCCTTGCAATCGCTATCCTCTGCTGCTGCCCGCCGGAGAGCTGGGCCGGATAGGCATCTGCCTTGTCAGGCAGTCCGACTGTTTCAAGCAGCTCCATGGCCCGGGCCTTTGCATCGGATTTCTTCATTCCCGCAAGCTCCATCGGAAAACATACATTGCTCAGGCAGTTTCTCTGCATCAGAAGATTGAACTGCTGGAATATCATCGTGATTGAGCGTCTTTCTTTCCTGAGCTCTGCAGGGCTCAAAGAGCCCATATCTTTTCCGTCTACCAGGACCTGACCTGAGGTCGGGCGCTCGAGCATATTGATGCATCGCACCAGTGTGCTCTTTCCCGCGCCCGACATACCGATGATCCCGTAGACATCACCGTCGTTTATGGTCAGATTGATATCATTTAAGGCGTTGACTTCCTGGGAACTTGAAGAATAAGTTTTGCTTAAGTGTCTGAGCTCTATCATTATTTGGAGAATGCGCTTAAATCTGCCTGCTTGCCCGAGTAGATCGCCATAGGTTCAACATGTACCGTGCAGACAGAAACTATATTTGTTCCCTGTTCCGCATTGAAGTCGTCGAGATAAGGCACGTGCTGGAAGTAGTTCGCATCTACAGTTCCGTCGTCAACGACAGTATTGGGAACCACGTAGTCGTTGTATTCCTGGATATCGAGAGTGATGTCCTTCTCAGCAAGGATCTCTTTTGCTATAGCAAGAACCTCTGCATGAGGTGTGGGAGACGCTGCAACAGATATAGTCTGACCTGCAAGAGCAGCATAGTCAACCGAAGGATCAAACCCGTCTGTCGGGTTATCTACAACGCTCATAACTGCGCCGTCATATGTCTCTGTAATGAAATCCGCGACTCTCTGGCTCTGCAGAGCAGCAGCAAGAGCTTTTGTCTTGTCCGAGTTCTCATTGCCGGCTTTTACAGCCAGGATATTCGAATATGCGCTGTATGCGCCTTCTACAGCTATGGAGTCTGTAGCAGGATTGAGCCCGGCCGATATGGCATAGTTGCAATTGATCACTGCAAGATCAACATCCTGTCTGATATTGGGGATCTGAGCAGCTTCTGTCTCAACTATCTCGACATTGAAAGGATTCTCTGCAATGTCATTCTTTGTTGCCGTGATACCGGCACCCTCTTTAAGCTTGATAATGCCGTTTGCTTCCAGAAGCAGGAGAGCTCTGGCTTCATTGGTGGTGTCATTCGGAACCGCTATCTGGATCGGGGCAGAAGACGAACCGCAGCCGGAGAGTGCAAGCGCGAAAATCAGTGCCAGTGCAAGAATAAGGGAAATGTGCTTTTTCATTTGAGTATCCTCCTAAAAAATAATAAACATAAAAAAATGCGGGAAGCCTGCCGGCTTCCCGCACTCACAAACCGATATCTCGGTATTATGAACCTTGTCAGGAGATCTCCGCCGGCGATCCAAGGGCACGCATACGCATGCACATAGCCATAGCCATGCACATCCCGAACATCATGCCGAATGAATTTCTCACGGTGGTTCTCCTTCTTTTGAAAGTTGTGGTGATTATAGCGCAAAGATTTGTTTAAGTCTATCGGCAGATTAAACAAATATTTCACATATTTTTGTTCAAATTTCTCCGATCAGATCATTTTCTTCATGACATCGCCAAGTATCTTCATGCCTTTATCCATAGCTTCGTTGGTTGAATTTGAATAATTGATGCGCATAGTACGGACTCCTCTTTCGTTCTCATAGAACGGGTCTCCCGCGCATACGGCGACGCCCTCTTTCATGGCTTCGGCCTGAACATCAACGGCTTTTATTCCCTCGGGAAGAGTTACCCAAATGAACATGCCGCCCTCCGGCTTTGTATATGTGACACCTTCCGGGAAATATTTCTCCATGCATGAGATCATATATTCGGCCTTTTCACCGTATATTTTCTTTGCCCTTTCAATATGGGCATCCAGATCATTATCCTCAAGATACTGCTCAAGAACCATCTGGCAAAAGATGTTTGTGTGCAGATCCATGGTCGTCTTGTATGCGAGGAGCTTGTCAAAGATTTCCCTGTTTTTGCACGCGATCCAGCCTATCCTCATTCCCGGAGAGACGATCTTGGAGAATGTACCGAGCATGACGCACTGCTCACCCAGGAAATAGTGAAGGCTGTGTCCCGCTTTTCCGCTGAACCGGAGTTCGCCGTACGGATTGTCCTCAAGAACAAGCACATCAGTCCCCTTCAGCACTTCTGCCATCTGCTGTCTTACATCTTCAGAATATGTAAGGCCTGTCGGGTTCTGGAAATTCGGTATTATGTATATGAACTTTGGCTTCCGGGTCTTTACAGTCTCCGCGAGCATCTCTGTATCGATTCCGTCCTCATTGAGTTTTATCGGGAGAACTTCCGGATAATACAGATGGAATGTCTGCAGAGCGCAGAGATAAGTCGGATTTTCAACCATGATCTGGTCACCCGGATCTATCATGACTGCCGAGAACATATCAAGCGCCTGCTGGCTGCCGTTTGTAATAATGATATCCTCAGGGCTGAAATCAAGACCCATTATTTTCTTATATCTGTCGCAGATGAATTTTATCAGAGGAGGATAGCCTTGTGCGCCGGAATACTGCAGTGCCCTGACACCGTCTCTTGCAAGGACTTTGTTTGTAGCGGCATCCATTTCCTCCACCGGGAAGGACACGGGGTTGGGAAGGCCGCCTGCGAACGAGATAAGGCTGGGGTTTGCAGCTGCTTTAAGTATGTCTGCGGTAAAAGCCCCCTGGAAGTCCGGCTGAGACAATCTTTTTGAAATTCTTATATTCATAAGTTCCTCCTTTTTATCGCTTTAAAGCGTTTATTTGAAAAATTATGTGGCAGATTATAGCAGAATGATCTTCAAATTGCAACAAGAAACCGCCTGCTGACTGCAGGCGGTTTCAAGATGATCTTTATTCAGTCTTTTCAGTTTTATTAAGCTTTTTTTGGAGCCAGTCCTTGCCGTCATTATATCTTGAGACTATATAGGAGGCCACATAGTCGCCCGCTGCATTGACCATAGTGGCGGGAGGATCTACCAGATCTCCGATCGCAAGAGCTATCGGGAAAGCGACGGCCATATGCTCCGGGAAGAACATCGAGCAGAGGACAAGTTCTCCGGTCCCGCCGCCTCCGGGAATACCGGACATGGCAACAGAGGAAAGAGTCGCGACAACGATTGCAAGCAGCGCTTTGCCGGTGCCGAAGTCCATTCCGAACATTCCGAAGAGAAATGCGACTTTAATTATAGCGCTCATGCCGGAGCCGTCCATGTTCATTGTTGCGCCGAGCGGAAGAACTATATCTGTGACATCCTTGGAGATACCCGTCTCCTCGGAGACCTCCATGTTGGTCGGGATCGTTGCTACTGAAGAACATGTTCCGAAAGCGACTGCTGCAGGACGGAAGAGCTTCGAGAACATGACTCTGACAGCGCCTTTTCCGCCTCCGAACCTTGCATACAGGGGCATTATTAGGAACATATACGCGAAAGCTGCCACATAGTACAGTATGATCGCTTTGGCGTAATTGGAAACAAAATCTGCGCCGTGAGTTGCAACCAGGGATGCGAAAAATCCGAAGAAACCTATCGGAGCATAATAGGTGATGATCTTTACTACCTTCATCAGAACGTTTGTAAGATCTGAGAGGAGCTTTGCAGTCATCGTCTCAGGGCCGCCCGCCATCTGAACCCCGAAACCGAAGAATATACCGGCTATTATAAGCGGAAGAATCGCTCTGCGGCTCCACAGCTCGGTGAAGTCCGGTTTGGTAAAGAAATTGACGATAAGTGTGGCTGCACTGATACTTCCGACTTCTCCCTCTTCAAACGCAGGGTCTGCCGTATATACAGGTATGATCTTAACAAGTATATACATAAGAACAGAGGCTATTGCTGTGGTGGCCAGAAATGTCAGAACCGTTGTGCCCATCAGCTTGCCGGCCAGCCTCGCGCTCTTCATATTGGCAATTGCAGAGGCGATGGAGCAGAACACCATGGGAACGACAACACAGAACATGAGATTTGTAAATATGGTTCCCAGAGGCTCAAGGGCTGTTGCTCCGGGCCACGCAAATCCGACTATGATACCTGCGACAATGCCGAGGATCATGGTCAGCAGAAACCAGTTGTTTTTCAGAAATTTCATCGGAAATACCGCCTTTATTATTAATGTACCAATTATAAAAACCGGATATTGCAAAGTAAATTGCATTTTATGCTTGAAATATTGCATTTAGTGCTGTATTCTTTTCACATGGCAAACGAGCTGAAAAAAGAAGGATATCTGTATGAAAACTACCGGGTCTTCCATCTGAGCGACACGGCAGGTCAGGAGCGCGATTTCCACTTTCACGGTTTCGACAAGATAGTTGTACTCATATCGGGCAGAGTGGATTACGGTGTTGAGGATACCGTATACAATATGCGGCCCGGAGATATCCTGCTGATAAAGCATCATGCGATACATAAAGCCCTCATAGATCTGAGTATCCCATATGAAAGATACATCGTTTATCTCCAGCCCGGATTCCCTGACCGAAATGCAACAGGTATACGTCTTTCCAGCTGCTTTGACAGGGCAGACGAATGGCGAAACTGCCTGATCGTTCCGAATAAAAACAGCTTAAAAGACGTGGTCGCGGTCCTCGACGAGCTCCACAGGATCTCGGCTGACGATCAGTTCGGGGCAGAGGTCCTCCGCGACTCACTGCTCTTTAAGCTTATGGTGCTTTTAAACCGGCTTCAGAGCGAAGGATCATCCGATGAAAAAAAGCCCTCCACAGGCTCAAAGCTCGAAGAGGTCCTCTCATATATCAATTCTCATCCGGGAGAGAGCCCTGCGGTGGATGATCTGGCTGAGATGGCCCACCTGAGCCGCTATCATTTTATGCGCCTTTTCAAAGAGGAGACAGGTGAAAGCGTGCACGCCTATGTGCGTCAGAGGAAGCTGTTAAATGCCGCCCGTCTGATCCGCGAAGGCATGAAAACAACGGAAGCTGCTGAATTGAACGGTTTTCAGGATTACAGCGTTTTCTACCGTGCTTTTAAGGAGACCTTCGGCACCGCCCCCGGGCAATTGAAATGACAAGCAAAAAGATCCGCCGGATAAGTCCGGCGGATCTTTTATTCATCCAGTTTGAGTACTGCAAGGAACGCTTCGGTCGGGACCTGAACAGTGCCGAGGGTGCGCATCTTCTTCTTGCCTTCTTTCTGCTTTTCGAGCAGTTTCTTCTTCCTGGTGATATCTCCTCCGTAGCACTTGGCAAGAACATCCTTTCTCATTGCTTTGACAGTTTCTCTTGCAATGACTTTGCCTCCGATCGCCGCCTGTACGGGGACCTCAAAGAGCTGCCTCGGGATGTTTTCTTTCAGCTTCTCGCACAGCTTTCTCGCTCTGGGATATGCTTTGTCGCGATGCGCGATGAAGCTTAAAGCATCTACTTTATCGCCGTTTAAAAGCATGTCCACCTTTACGAGATCTCCCGGCTTGTACTCGAGAAATTCGTAATCCAATGAGGCATATCCTTTAGTCTTGGCCTTCAGGGTATCGAAGAAGTCGTAGATGATCTCGTTTAAAGGCATCTCATAGTGCATCTCTACCAGCCTCTGATCGAGATACTGCATGTCTTTGTAGACTCCGCGCCTGTCCTGACAGAGAGGCATAATATTTCCGACATATTCATTCGGAGTAATTATCGACACCTTAACATACGGCTCATATGCCTCTGCAATATTCGCAGGATCGGGATAATTGTGCGGATTATCCACCATGACCGTGCTTCCGTCCGTTTTTATTATCTTATAGATTACCGAAGGAAGTGTCGTGATCAGATCCAGGTCAAATTCTCTTTCGAGTCTCTCCTGGATTATCTCCATATGAAGCATCCCGAGAAATCCGCATCTGAAACCGAAACCAAGCGCTATGGAGCTCTCAGGTTCATAAGAGAGAGAGGCATCGTTTAGCTTGAGTTTGTCAAGCGCGTCTCTTAAGTCCGGATATTTTGAACCGTCTTCGGTATATATACCGCAATATACCATCGGTCTTGCAGGGCGATAGCCCGGAAGCGCATCTTTGCAGGGGTTTATCGCCAGAGTGACAGTGTCCCCCACCTGAGTATCGGCCACATTTTTTATGCTTGCAGTAAGATATCCGACATCTCCGGCTGCAAGCTCATCGCAGGGGTCGAAACCGATAGGCCGCAAATGTCCGACTTCAACCAGCTTATACCTTGCGCCGGTGGATTTGAGCAAGATCTCATCGTCCTTCCGGAAAGCACCGTCGAAGACTCTTACCAGAACTATGACGCCTCTGTAATTGTCATACTGGCTGTCGAATATAAGCGCTTTGGCAGGAGCGGATCTGTCTCCCTTGGGAGCCGGAACTCCGTTTATTATCTCCTCCATCACAGCCTCTATGTTTATGCCGTTTTTTGCGCTTATCTCAGGGCTGTCCTGCGCAGGTATGCCTATTATCTCCTCTATCTCATTTTTGACCCGTTGCGGATCTGCGGCGGGAAGATCTATCTTGTTTATAACCGGGAGTATCTCAAGATCATTGTCCATTGCCAGATATGTATTTGAAAGAGTCTGGGCTTCAACTCCCTGGGATGCGTCTACGACTAGCAGCGCCCCTTCACAGGCTGCAAGAGACTTGCTCACCTCATAATTGAAGTCTACGTGGCCCGGAGTGTCTATCAGGTTCAGAGTATATTTCTGCCCGTCAGAAGCAGTGTATCCGAGCCCCACTGCCCTTGCCTTTATGGTTATTCCTCTCTCCCGTTCGAGGTCCATATTATCAAGGATCTGGTCCTCCATTATTCTCTGTTCCACTGCTCCGCATTTTTCTATTATCCTGTCAGAGAGGGTGGACTTTCCGTGATCTATGTGGGCGATTATCGAAAAGTTTCTTATGTTTTTCTGTTCCGGCATAATCTTTCTTCCTGATTTTTAGGTTATGTAATTATAGCAATATTCTGTTGAAATAAGCAAGTTGAAATGATAAAATACATGAGTTAAAAATACAAATTTCGGAGGAAAATTCAAATGTTTGAAAACCTGGTAGAAATTTTAAAAGCAAATCCGCGCAAGATCGTGTATACCGAGGGCCCGGATGCAAGGATCCTTGAGTCTGCAGCAAGACTCAAAAAAGAAGGTTTCCTTACTCCCATTCTCGTCGGCAATGTCGATGAGGTCAAAGCTGCAGCTGAAAAAGGCGGTTTTGACATCGAGGGTCTCGAGATCATAGACCCTGCTTCCTATGAAGGAATGGACGAGATGGTGGATCTGATGGTAGAACTCAGAAAAGGCAAGATGACAGCCGAAGAGTGCAGACAGAGCCTCCTGAAGGGCAACTATTTCGGCACTATGCTCGTCAAGATGGGCAAAGCCGACGCTCTCCTCGGAGGAGCAACCTATTCTACGGCTGATACCGTCCGTCCCGCTCTCCAGCTTGTAAAGACCAAGAAGGGCGCAAACCTGGTCAGCTCTTGCTTTATTCTTGTCAAAGAAGGAGCTGAAATGCTCTGCATGGGTGACTGTGCGATCAACATCTCCTATGAAGACAAGCTTGACAAGGAAGGCAATGTGAAGCTCACTGCTGCTGCCCAGCTCGCCGAAGTCGCCGTCGCGACCGCGAATACAGCAAAAGTTTTCGGAATGGATCCGAAAGTTGCAATGCTTTCATACTCCACCAAGGGTTCCGGCAAGGGCGCAAGCGTAGACATGGTCAGGGATGCCACAGCTATTGCAAAAGAGATGGCTCCCGAGCTCGATATCGACGGCGAGATGCAGTTTGACGCTGCCGTATCCCCGACAGTCGGCCAGCTCAAGTTCCCCGGAAGCAAGGTTGCAGGCTATGCAAACACCTTCATATTCCCTGAGATCCAGTCCGGAAACATCGGATACAAGATAGCTCAGAGACTAGGCGGATACGCAGCTTTCGGCCCCATTCTTCAGGGTCTGAACGCTCCTATAAACGATCTTTCCAGAGGCTGCAACGCTGAGGAAGTATACCAGATGTCCATTATCACTGCCGCTCTGGCATAAGGAAGCATTGAACAGAGAATACTACATGCACAAGGCGGCGGAGCTTGCACGCTCCGCCGCTGCCCGTAATGAGGTGCCGGTAGGCTGCGTTATTACGGATAAGGACGGCAACATAATCGGCGAAGGCTCCAACAGATGTGAGGAACTCCGAAGTGCTCTTGCCCACGCGGAGGCCGAGGCAATAAAAAAAGCATCCGAGGCTCTGGGGACTTGGCACCTGGAAGGCTGTACTCTGTATGTTACTCTGGAACCCTGCCCGATGTGCGCGGGCGCGATAATCAATTCGAGAATAAGTACGCTTGTTTACGGCGCCAAAGACAATAACAAAGGCGCCTGCGGAAGTGTATTGAATATATTTGAAGAAAGATTCGGGCACAGGCCTGCTGTCTACGGCGGTATATGTGCTGAAGAATGTTCCGGAATTTTAAGTGAGTTTTTCAAAAACGTGAGAGGTCTGAGCATATGAGCAGAATAAATGATATATACGGAACAATGGTTTTCAACGACGCGGTCATGAAGGCGCGTCTGCCTGAAGAGACTTATAAGCAGCTTCGCAGATCCATGGATGAAGGCTCAAGGCTCTCTCAGGAGGACGCCGAGATCATAGCCTCTGCCATGAAAGACTGGGCTATAGAAAAAGGTGTGACGCATTTTACCCATTGGTTCCAGCCTATGACAAACATCACGGCTGAAAAGCACGATTCCTTCCTTGTTCCTGACGGAAACGGCGGTGTCATAATGGAGTTTTCCGGTTCCGAGCTGATCCACGGCGAACCGGACGCCTCTTCTTTCCCTTCAGGAGGGCTCAGGGCTACTTTTGAAGCTCGGGGTTATACCGCCTGGGATCCTACGAGCTATGCCTTCATTAAGGACGGCGTGCTCTGCATCCCCACTGCTTTTTGCGCTTACGGCGGTCAGGCTCTCGACAAAAAAATACCTCTGCTCCGCTCCATGCAGGCATTAAACCGCCAGGGGCTCAGACTTATGAAGCTGCTCGGGAGAAATGATATCAGATCGATCAAAGTTAATGTAGGTGCAGAACAGGAATATTTCCTTATTGACGAGGAGATGTATTCCAAACGCAAGGACCTTCTGTATACAGGAAGAACCCTTTTCGGCGCAAAGCCTCCGAAAGGTCAGGAGCTTGATGATCACTACTCCGGAGCAATAAAACCGAGAGTTCAGGAATTCATGACAGAGCTCGATGAGGAGCTTTGGAAACTCGGGGTTCTTGCAAAAACGGAGCACAATGAAGCGGCTCCTGCCCAGCATGAGATAGCCCCATATTTTACATCCGTGAACATAGCTGCAGACCACAACCAGATAATAATGGAGCTCATGCAGAGAATCGCCAGAAAGCACCATCTTGTCTGTCTTCTGCATGAAAAGCCCTTTGCCGGGGTTAACGGAAGCGGAAAACATAACAACTGGAGCATCTCCACCGATTCCGGTCTGAATCTCCTGGAGCCGGGCGAGACTCCCCAGGAGAATGCCCAGTTTCTGCTTGTGCTCTGCGCAGTCCTGCAGGCTGTGGACAATTATCAGGATCTTCTGAGAATGTCTGTCTCCTCTGCCGGCAACGACCTGAGGCTCGGAGGAAATGAGGCTCCTCCTGCTGTTATATCAGTGTTTTTGGGTGATCAGCTCACGGAAATACTCAAAGCGATAGAAAACGACGAAAGCTACGCTCCCGGAGAAAAGGAGATCTTCAAAGTGGGAGTCCATGTGCTTCCAAAATTCCCGAAAGACTCCACCGACAGGAACAGAACATCTCCTTTTGCTTTCACCGGGAATAAGTTCGAATTTCGCATGCCCGGTTCATCCGCCTCGATTTCAGGCTGCAATGTTGTATTGAATACCGCTGTTGCCGAATCCTTCTCACAATTCTCGGATTACCTGGAGGCTTCTGAAAAGCCTGTACAGGAAGCTATACGCGATCTCATCAAAAAATGCATATCTGAACACAGCAAAATAATATTCAACGGCAACGGCTACGGTAAGGAGTGGCAGAAAGAAGCAGGGGCAAGGGGGCTTCTGAATCTTCCTTCTCTGGCAGACTGCGCCCCTTGCTATCTTGACCCCAAAAATGCCGATCTTTTCAGCAGACACCGGATCTATACGCCCGAAGAGCTCAATGCCAGATATCTTATTAAACTCGAAAGCTACTGCAAAGTAATACGGATAGAGGCTCTGACTATGCTGGATATGGTATGGAAAGACATCTTCCCTGCAGCCTCTTCCTATTCCACATTCCTCACAGAATCTGCTTACAAGAAGAATACTGCCGGGTTTGAAGTCAATTCCACTTTCGAGCAGGCTGTTGCCTCCGGAATCTCAAAGATCCTCAGCGCCGCTTTCAGCATCGCGGGCGTGCTGGAGAAAAACCTCAAGGAAGCAGAGAAGATAAAAGATCCTCTCAAGGCCGCCTGTCACTACAGGGACTATGTTCTCTCCGCCATGAACGAGCTGCGGGCAGAGTCTGACGAGCTTGAAAACTGTGTTTCTGCCGAATACTGGCCGTATCCTTCATACGGCGATATTCTTTTCAGCGTAAACTGAGATGGACTATACTGAAGTAATCATCAACACCCGTCACGAGAATATAGATCTGGATATTCTCGTGCTTGAATCGCTTGGGGCAGAGGGCTTTGTCATTGAAGACGAGTCTGACTTCAAAGAGTTCCTTGAAGCCAACACCCAATACTGGGATTATGTGGATAAGGAACTCGAGGACAGATTCAAAGGTCTTTCAAGGATAAAATTCTATCTGAATAACGACCCCGCGGGTAAAGAGATACTGACAAATGTATTATCGAGATTTCCCGAAGCAGAAACTTCCACGGTTAAAGACAGCGATTGGGAGAACAACTGGCGCAAGTACTATAAGCCTATAGAAATAGGAAAGAGGCTTGCGGTAGTCCCGCAGTGGGAGTCTGAAAGCTATGAAGGCTCCGGCAGGACTCTGCTGAAGCTTGACCCCGGACTCATTTTCGGTACTGGCAGCCATGCAACGACAAAAATGTGCCTCGACTCTCTCGAAGCAATGGAAAAGCTCCCGGAAAAAGTCCTGGATCTGGGTTGCGGGAGCGGAATCTTGGGGATAGGAGCACTTCTTCTCGGAAGCCTGAAATGTGTCGGATGCGACATTGACCCCAAAGCACCGGACGTCGCATATATGAACGCCTGTTTAAACGGGATCGGCAAAGACAGATATACCGTCTATGCGGGAGATATCATAAGTGATATGTCTCTTCGCAAAGAGTGCGGATCTGGATACGGCCTTGTTATCGCCAATATTGTTGCTGATGTGATAATCCCCCTCTCCTCCTTTGTAAAGGATTTCATGTCTGAAGACTCGCTGTTTATCTGCAGCGGGATCATCGACAACCGAAGAGATGAAGTTGAAGCCGCCCTGGGCAAAAACGGTTTTGAGATCCTTGAGCATAAACATCTCGAAGAGTGGAACTGTTATATAACAAAGAGCAAAAGGTTATAACGGGCTGAAAATCCGAAAGAAACAACTTTATATATAATATTCGTTTCGTTCTTTTTTTGACTGAAAGATAAGCAAAACAACATGTGCTTAAAACACGCACATGTTGTTTTGCTTATCAATTCTTTTCCGCGCAAGGTTCCTGTGTTGAATCAGCTTACAAAAAATAAAGAATTCAGTTCAGCAGATTGTTCAGCAGGGCTATACATCCTTCCATGACATCATCCCAGGTCGCGTCAAAGTCCCCGGTATACCAAGGATCGGCGACATCGCGATTTTTCCCGGCATATTCCATGAGAAGATGTGTTTTGTCATCTCTTCCGGTGATTCTGTTTATATCCCGGAGATTTGCCCGATCCATGCCGATAATCAGATCAAACCTGTTATAATCCTGCTTTGTTATCTGCCTTGCCCTTTTCCCTTCACAGCTGAGTCCGTGCTCTTCAAGCTTTCTCTTTGCCGGAGGATACACCGGATTTCCGATTCCGTTCCAGATCTCCTCAGTACTGGTTGCTGCGGATTCGATGCAGAACCGGTCTTCAAGCCCTGCCTTCTTCACCAGGTCCTTCATCACAAATTCTGCCATCGGGCTCCGGCAGATATTGCCATGGCAGACAAACAGGATCTTTGTCATATCGTAAATTCACCTCGAATATCGTGGTTTTTCTTGATTTCCCAAGGCTTTCCGGGCTTTTGGCCTCTCCCGGTATTTCGGCTTATCGTGGCCTTTCGGAGCCTATCGTAAGCGCCAAAAGTAGTAAAACTGGTAGTAAAAAGCTTGCGTTTACTATCAGCCCTTTTCAGTGCTCCGCGACCCGGCTCAGTTCTTCCTTTGCGTCTTCAAAGCCCACATGGGAGTAGGTGTTGAGGGTGACGCTGTCGTTGACGACCACAGAAGCCAGCTCAAAGTTGAAGGGATTCTTCCGGATCAGATCATCGTCCACCGCCATCTGAAAGGCGGGGCGAAGCACACCGCGCACAGAATGAATCGTGCTGTAGCAGCGTCCTTCTTTTTGCAGCTTGATCAGCCAGCCCTTGGCATCCGACAGGTGCACCTTGTCGATCCGCATCTTTCCGAAGGCTGACTTCGCAATAATGTTGATCACGAAGTTGTAATTGGCCTCGGTGTTATGGCGAACGCCGGTCTTCAGAGACACATACTTTTTGACCAGTTCCAGTACGGTATAATTCAGTGTACAAACCAACGCTGTATTCATGAGGAAACGCAATAATAGTTTCGTTAATGACTTCTCGTCCGTCTAATAATTCATGATGGTGCGGCAGGTTTTTCTTGTGTAAAAATCTGCCGCATCTTTTGTTTTGCCATTTCCATAATTATATTCAGTTTTGGGAAAAAGTGAAAACATGAGGGTCTGATCTTTCAATCCAAAAGGTTCATGCGCGCGGCTTTATTTGCAAAAAGTCGCTCCCAGAAAATACCAAGTCCGTTTTTTGGGACACCTTATGTGAGATAATGACAGCATCCAGAACTATAACAAGGGGGGTGCTGCACATGGCAGAGAAGGAGTGTCCCTGCTGGATCGTCACCAAGATTCAATTATCGGTGATTGATTATGAACGCCTCGTCACGGATATACTGGCAGACCGTCAGGTCATCAATGATCGCGGTAGGTGCTATGCTTAAATAAAAGCATGTCCAGTCTGCTCGTCCAGCGCAAGGGCAAGTCTGGTGGTGTACTGGTTATGTCCAAGGCCGACCGCATTATGGCGGGACAGCGTATTGGTCATGAAAATACAGAGGGATATTATTTCTATTATTCAAGGATTACAGTATAGATGTAAGAACTCCACAAAGAAGCTTCAATTGACATATGTCAAACAAGATATGATGATTGGACCTGAGCATATATACCTCAACAGTATAAGTTGCCCTTTTCTAAGCACTAAACAATCATGCTCATGGAAGCGCACCACAAATCCGTAGAAAAATTCCGGATATGCCGGATTTTTTATCCGGCGCCTATTTACTTTTGCCGTGGCAACAATTATAATATTACTGAAATCTTCTAAGGTGTATTTGTTTATTTCGGTCGAAGGAGAAAAAACATTTGTATGGATCTAGCTGGCTCAATTATCTCGTTTATAAATGGCGCAATAATCCCAACATAGAGTAATGACAGCGGGAAGATATCTCATTTTTGCGGTAATACTATATTTAATTCAAGAAAGGTGTTTGTGATGCTAAAAAGGTTTTCTGTTATTAACTTTAAGAATTTTGATCAGAAAGCAGAGTTGATTTTAGACCATCCTTCGAACTATGAGTTCAATGAAGAGGTAATCCAGCAAAACTGCGTAAGTAAAGGAATTTTTTATGGCATTAATGGAAGTGGAAAGTCGAACCTTGCTTTAGCTTTATTTGACATTATTCTTCATTTGACAGACAAAGAAAAAGCATTAGATAAGTATTCCGTGTATCTTAATTTATCCAGTAATAAGCAAATTGCTGAATTTGAATACGATTTCGCATTTGATGGAACGGTTGTAAAATACAGGTATGGTAAAAGGGATGCTTTGAGTCTGGTTTATGAAAAGCTCATAATTGATGAGAAAGAAGTAGTATGGTTTGACTATAATGAGCAAAAGGGATACACGTCTCTCAAAGGCGCAGAAACGTTACAATTAACTTCTGAGTTACAGGCTGGAACAGAGAGGCTATCGCGTATTAAGTTTATAAAGAGCAATGCTATCCTGGAGAATAATCCAACAAACAAAGCTTTTATAGCGTTCACAACTTTTGTGGATAACATGCTTATGTTCTATTCTCTTGATAGCAATAGATATCAAGGACTGAACATAGGAGGGGACTCGTTTACCCAAGGTATTATTCGTTATGGGAAAATGAAAGAATTTGAAGTTTTCCTTCGCAATCAAGGCGTCGATTATCAGCTAGTAGCTCTGGATATAAATGGAAGCAATGACCTTTTTTGTAAGTTTCCAAAACAAACGGTGCCATTTAATATGGTTGCCTCTACTGGAACAAGATCGCTTGCGCTGTTCTATTACTGGTATATCGTTATGTCAAAAGCATCATTTGTTTTCATCGACGAATACGATGCATTTTATCATTTCGAGTTATCACAAGAATTGGTAAGGCTGGTTCGATCATTAAAGACTACACAGGTTTTTTTGTCAACGCATAACACTGACTTGCTGTCGAATGATTTACTCCGTCCAGATGCTTACTTTGTTATTGAAAACAACAAAATCCGTTCATTGGACAACATGACAGACAAAGAGTTGAGAAAGGCTCACAATCTGCAAAAGATGTACAAGGCTGGGAGTTTCAATGGATAAACCAATAAAATGCTTTATCGTCGAAGGCGAAGACAGAGATTATCGATTTATCAGTGGCATGATTAGTACTTTCTTCAAAGGGAAATATGAATCAGTTACTGTTTGTCTTCCTGCTGAACAAAATATATATATGCTATACAATAAGCTTAAAGAAGACAATTTCGAAACTGACCTAATTGAATTGCTTCGAGAAGACAAAAATAACACTGCTGCAATTCGCGCATTAGAAGGTATCGAGCGGCAAAGGATTGATGAGATATATTTGTTTTTTGACTATGATATTCATCAGGATAACCTCCCAAGCGCTCAGAATCCTGTGGAAGTGCTAAAATCAATGCTGGAGTTTTATAGTAATGAAACTGAACATGGAAAACTGTACTTAAGCTATCCGATGGTTGAGGCGCTTTATGATTATCGAGATGGATACTGCGAAGCTGCTACGGATTGTTGGTTTCCTGTTAATGAGATTGGTGATTACTATAAAATAAAGGCGGGACAATACGGGCATCATTCGAGTCGCCATATGCTTCGATATGAAGAATGGCGAGAAATCATTGCGGTTTTTGGGCTGAGAATTCAGTGCCTGTTTGGTGTTGACCGAATCAACCACACTTTCTTCAAAGACAATGTAACGACAACAGCTATTTTTGACCGACAAAAAGAGTTCTTACTACAAAAAAACGCTGTATTTGTACTTAGTGCAATTCCTGAGTTCTTGTTGGATTACTTTAGAAGTAGTTTTTGGAACTCTCATGTTAATCGCCATAGAAACAAGTATAACCACTGTCCTAAAAACAACTAATCAGAAAAGGGCACCTGGAAACCACTCGAACTTACTGGTTTTCGGGTGCTTTTTTACATTCAATAAGGAGAGTTTGTCCTTAAGATTAATTAATTCGGGTTCATAAATCGACGTGATGTCACATTTCAAAGTCCGTTTTTTGGACACCTTGACAGTATTTCTTGTACCAAATGAATAGGTGTAATCTACAGGCACAACTTTTACGTTCGGTTTGACCTGAGAAATCAAATCCGCCATTGAATCAACCATAATGAGGGATACTCTCTGCTAAAGAATTAGGATATGTTGATAGGAATCAGATATTTCCTTTTGAAATAAGCAAACAACTGGAAAAAGTCTTTATCTGAATCTCTGAAAAAACGCTGGTTTTCGTGGATGTTCATGTTATGTTCGATCGTATCGAGAACAGAGCCCGATATATTGGAACAGTGATCAGACACCCGCTCCAGATTCGTAAGCAGATCTGACCACACGAATCCGGCCGCGACCGAACAATCACCTTTTTGAAGGCGAAGAATATGACGGGTTCGCAATTCTTCTTTCAGCACGTCAATGACCTGTTCAAGAGGCTCCGTTTTTTGTGCCGCTTCATAATCATTTTTTGAGAACGCTTGATAGGCCAGCTCAAGAATTTCAATGACGGCCGAGCTGATGATCGTATATTCCTCTGTAGCCTGGCTGGAAAAACTGACCCCTTTTTGCACCAGTTCCTCCGCGGATTCCAGAATGTTGACTGCATGGTCGGCAATACGCTCATAGTCGCCGATCAGCTTCATATACTCGGTCGCCTTCACACTTTCCTCATCGCTGAGGTGTCGGGACGTCAGTTTTAACAGGTACGTTCCGAGAATATCCTCAAAATGATCGGTTTCATCTTCTGCTTTCCGAATGCTCCCCGCCGTTTCTTCGTCGTATTTCAGTATGCAGTTCACGCTGGACTTCAGCGCGTTGATCGCGGCAATCGCCATATGGTCAAGAACCTGTTCGCACTGACCAAGCGCAAGCGAAGGGCTTCCGAGCAGGCGCTCGTCAAGCTCATTTGCCTTTTCGGGCGTCTCCGCGTCAGGGATGATCCTGCAAACCATCTTTTCAAACGCCTCACTGAGAGGGAACATCAGGAGCGTACAAAGAATATTAAAAACAGAGTGGAACACCGCGATTCCCATCAGGCTCGCCGATTTTGTCAGGAGCGTTGGGGCAATAGTCGCTTTCACAATGCAGAAAACCGTCAGCCAGACCGCCGCGCCGATGACATTGAAGCTGAGGTGTACAAGAGCGGCACGTTTCGCATTCTTGCTCGTGCCGACGGAGGAGATCAGCGCCGTAACGCATGTGCCGATGTTCTGACCCATGATGATCGGAACAGCTGCACCGTAAGTGACAGCTCCGGTCGAGGCAAGCGCCTGCAAAATGCCCACGGACGCAGAACTTGACTGTATGACTGCAGTGAGAATCGCACCGGCAAGAACGCCGAGAATCGGATTCGTGAAAGCAAGGAACATCTGCTGAAATTCAGGCACATTCCGAAGTCCCGAAACAGCGCCGGACATGGTTTCCATGCCAAACATCAGCGTAGTAAAGCCAAGCAGTATCAATCCCGTATCTTTTCGCTTGCTGCTCTTCGACATCATATAGAAAATAATGCCAATCAATGCAAGGATCGGCGTAAATGACGAAGGCTTCAACATGCTGACCAAGAAATTCTTACTATCTATTCCCGCGAGGCTCAAAATCCATGCGGTTACAGTAGTACCGATATTCGCGCCCATGATGACATTGATCGACTGCTTGAGCGTCATGAGCCCTGAGTTCACGAAGCCAACTACCATCACCGTTGTTGCCGACGAACTCTGGATCACGGCAGTCACGGCGAGACCGGTAAATAGCCCTGCAAATTTATTTGTTGTTAACCGGCCAAGAAGCAATTTCAGTCCGTTCCCCGCGCGTCTTTCCAAGGCCTGTCCCATCAGCGTCATACCGAACAGGAACAGGCATAAGCCGCCGATCAAATCTAATCCGTCAAAAAAATCCATAAAACTGTCTCCGTTCTTGTTTCTGTTGCAAGATCAGAGTAGCGGCCAAACATCAAATGTTCTATCAGGCTCCTGTAAAATCCGTGTAAAGCAGAGAACGAAAAACAGAGGCCGAAGCCCCTGCAAATCTTGTATCATTATATGAGCTGCTGCTCGTTGATGATCAGTTTGAACTGAAGCCCCAGCTTTTCTGCTGCCTTACGACAAAGGATCATGCGTTGCAGGAATATCTCAAAAAAGTCCATCACAGATCCATAGCGTGTGTCGATGGTCAGTTTTAATTTGATGATCGTTTGGGCCTTGTTGATTTTCAGCTCTGCTTTCGTGACGGAGTAATTCACGCGGTCATGAATATCGAAAGAAGATTCGTCCTGGTTTCGCACGCGGTTGCGGCGTACATCGCTTTTGTCGGCAAGGATAAGTGCGGCTGCAAGTGGACTGACCGTTACACCTGTCCCTTCATCGTGGTTTCCGATTGCGGTAACGATTGTTCCTATCTCTTCCGGCAAGAGATCCAGATGATCTAGGATTCGGAACGCGATGATTGCTCCGGATTGGCTGTGTTCCTCTCGGTTGACAAGATTTCCGATATCATGAAGATACCCTGCAATTTTTGCAAGTTCGACCATCCGTTCATCATAGCCGAGTGTTTGCAAAATGTATCCTGCTTTTTCAGCCACCATGGTGCAATGGGCAAAGCTATGCTCTGTAAATCCAAGAGCAGACAGGGAGAGATCCGCTTGGTTGATATAGGTGTTGACCTCGTGGTTTTTCCTGATTTCCTCGTACGTCATGATCTTCCTTTTTCTGGCGTGTTCGGCAAAGTGACGATGAACTCCGTGCCTTCACCGACGACGCTGTTGACGCTTATTGTTCCGTTGTGAATCATTACGGCGTGCTTTACGATGGAAAGGCCAAGCCCGGTGCCGCCGACTTCTTTGCTACGGCTTTTATCCACGCGGTAAAAGCGCTCGAATACTCTCTCCCGATTTTCTGCAGGAATGCCAATACCGGTATCTTTCACAGACAAAACCGTTTCATATTTGGACGGAAATACGCTGACGCTTACGCTACCTCCAGCGTGATTATACTTGATTGCGTTGTCACAAAGATTGTAGACGATGCTGTACAGTGTCTGGGGAATACCCCACAGCGGAGCATTTGTTCCTTCCAGATGGAGAGTAATGTCTAGTGCCGATGCAGTCGTGTCCAGACTGTCGATTGCGTTTTCGGCAATACGGTACAGGTCACAGTCTTCCCATTGCAGCTCTGTTCCGCCGTGATCGAGCTCTGTCAGATCGATAATATCTCCGACAAGTTTCGTCATGCGGGATGCTTCGCCGCGAATCTTCGCTGCGAATGGCTTAATGTCTTCCGCTTTGACCATTCCGTTTTCGAGGAGCTCTGCATACCCGGAAATCGCGTGCAGAGGTGTTTTCAGCTCGTGAGATACATTCGCGGTAAACTCCTGGCGGATCAGGGCGGTTTTTTCAATCTGCGCCTGGTCTTTTTTTAGCTGGCTGCGCTGCGCCGCAATATGCCTCAGCAGCGGTTCGATCTCATGATAGTTTTCTTTCCCATAATACTGTTCCGGTTTATCCAGATTGATCTCATTGATGGGCTTAACGATTTTCTTGGCAAGCCGTGAGGCCAGCAAGAAGGTCAGGACAAGCGCGATCAGAATGACAATGCAGATCGGCTGCGCAAATCCGAGGATCAGCGTCCAGACCGCCAACTGCATCATGGAAAGCCTGAGGACAGACCCGTCGGGAAGGCGCTTCGCAGCATATAACTGCTTGTCCGAAAGCGTACTGGAATAGCGCGTGGATTCACCATACCCTTCGTTCAGCGCCTGTTTGACTTCTTCACGTTCCAAATGATTCTCCATGGTGCTTGGATTTGCTTCGCTGTCAAACAGAACGGTACCATCGGCACTGATCCAGGTCATGCGATAGTCTTCGGTATTCAGGTTTTCAAAATAGCGTTCCCCGGATTGCGCGACGCCTTGTGCGGCAAGCTCGGTTTCGACTTTCAGCTGATTCTTTTGAAGGGATGAAAAATAGTTGTAGGTGATGCCCATGATGAAAACAAGGGACGCAAGAAACACCGATAACGCAACGATCCAGATACCTTTGAAAATTTTTCTGCTCATTTCTTTAACCCCATTCTGTATCCGACGCCGCGCACCGTTTCAATCAGATTCCCTGCTTGAGCAAGTTTCGTCCGAAGCGTGCCGATGTGGACATCAACTGTCCTTGTTTCGCCGATAAAGGCATTTCCCCAAATCTCGGATAAAAGAACTTCTCTTGTAAAGACTCGGTCGGGGTTTTCCATGAAGAGCTTTAACAACTCATACTCTTTCAGGGTCAAAGAAACCGGCGCCCCATATACAGTAACCGTGTGTCTGCTTTTGTCCATAGAAATTCCGCCGCAGGCAAGTACCTCTGCCTGCTTCGGCGTTGCTCTCCTTAGTACAGCTTTGATCCGGGAAACCATTTCCATCATGCCGAAGGGCTTGACAAGGTAATCATCCGCGCCGCTGTCCAGCCCAACGACCTTGTCGTATTCGCTGTCTTTCGCCGTAGCCATGATAACGGGAATATCCGCAGTCATAGGAGACGAGCGCAGCGTTTTCAGGATCGTCAATCCGTCCTCTCCGGGAAGCATAACATCCAACAGGATAAGCTCCGGCTTCTGCTCTTTCATTGCAGGCCAGAAATCGCTTGCGCTTTCAAATCCCCTTGCGTCAAACCCGGATGCTTTCAGCGTATATACCATCAAATCACGGATGGTGCTTTCATCTTCGACGCAGTAAATCATCAGGAAACCTCCTTTTTCGCTTTCAATATAGACCGGCATTGTAAACCTTGTAACCGCAGTAATGTAAAAATAACGTAAAGTGCGAGCTGTTCTTATATACATTATAATCGAGGCTTATATTCAAATGTCTCCTTTCTGAGGTCCCTCACTTAAATAAAAAAGATCCGGAGAAAAAAGGTTACAGTGAAGAAGAAAAACATTATAACACGTGACTGCAAACAAACAGAGCCTGCCGCTCTATTGAGAGGCAAGCTCTAATCGAACATATCTTCTTTTCAGTCTGCTGGACGGTAGTAAAACGGTAGTCAGCTGCTACTGCCGTTGCCACAGTTTGCCGCGTTTTATCGCAATCTATTTCAATCTGATCCGGGCAGGGGACTCCTGCCGTGGCACACAAAAAGTATCTTTGTCAAATGCGATCAGCCTCCTGAAAAGCCGTATTCTGCCGCAGTTTGCCGCGATTTGCCGGGCAGAAAAAGTTGTTAATAAACTGTGACTCTGTCATGGAAAAAGCAAAATACGGCAAAATGCGGCAAGTCAATGCCGTCAATGGTAGTCAAATGGTAGTAAAAATCGAGGGTGTTAACTACCGTCGAAAGCAGGTGGTGAAGAGAGATAAAACGCTAATTACCTGTCCCATTCGTATGCCAACTTCGGGCCTCCATCAAATTGGATCAGGCCGCAATATGCGAATCCTTCCCTGTCGAGTATGTGCTGCATCACTTTGTTTTCTTCCTGGGTATCCACACGGATTGCGTAAATATGATTCACCAGACAATAATCCTTGATGAGCCGAAAAGCCTCGCGAGACAAACCACCGCCTCTGGCTTTACTGCTGAACGCCATTCGATGCACCACCGCATAAGGCTTATCTGTTTTCCACGCTCCATCAATATTGTTATATGCAGGTTCATTTCCGAAAACCATGCAGCAGTAGCCAACGACTTCATTGTTCTTCACAAACGCATACCCGATGTTTTGAGCAATATCGTCGAGGATGGTCTGTTCAGTGGGATAATCCGGATGCCATTGTTCAAACCCTAAAGCTTTGTGGTAGGCTCTCGCATCTTCGATACATTGGTAGCAGGCTTTCGCTTCATTTCGATTAGCCAATCTCATTTCCATTTCCATAATCTCCGTTGATCCCAATTTACCGATATTCCAGCCACATCCGCAAAATTAAGTAGTTTATTATACACCATCACCACGGATTTTTCACTATAAAAAAACGGCACTCTGCTGCGGCAGAGTGCCTTGCTGACTTTGTGGTTAAACGGCTTAAAAATCAAAGCCAAGTTCTTCTTTGGCTTTATCCAGCCAGGGAGCAGTATTGCCATTTGTGCGGGCAACATATCCGGCAGTCCATTCGCTCTCAGATGGATGAAGGTATTCCGCAAAACCATAGTGCTCCAATTCAGGTCCGTTTTTCCCGATGATCCAATAGTGCAGAACATTCTCTTCATCAGTAAACTGATAAATATAGGGTTCCGTCTCCGATACCTGATCCGTGATGTCAATATGCTCGTCGTTGACAATAAAGTACATGCGTCCATTCTCAACGCTTACAGGCTCTGTGAGATCGTCCGTGTGCACGTAGACGGTATTTTCGATGCCGCCCGCTGTCTTCTCGGAACGGATCTCCATATTTCCTCCCCAGCCAAAGATTGCCTGTCCTGCAGAATATGCTACAATTCCGAGGGACAGCATCAGCGCAGCCGCCAGAGCCAGCGTAAGGATGCGTTTTCTTACTGTATGCCGCGGTTTATACTGTGTTTCGGTCTGTTCAATCTTCATTTCTGTCAGCTCCTTGATTTTCATCGCGGAGACGACATCTGTTTCTTCCATCGGAACGGAACTGTCCTCGTATCCGTTCAGCAATTCATGAATTCTGATTTCCATTTCAGCCGCCTCCTGTCACGGTTCCAATCCGGTAAGATACTGACGAAGCTTTTCCCGTCCACGCTTGAGTCGGGTTTTGATTGTGGATGGATTCATTTTCATCTTTTCAGCAATCACAGCGACGCTTTGACAATAGTAATAATGACGGAGAAAGATTTCCTGGTCCGGCTGCGTCATCGAAAGCACTGCTTCCCG
The DNA here is from genome assembly GCA_902802045.1 of Oscillospiraceae bacterium. Lineage (GTDB taxonomy): Bacteria > Bacillota > Clostridia > Oscillospirales > Oscillospiraceae > Limivicinus. The sequence goes on from CADCKQ010000001.1 coordinate 52,582, forward strand.
TACCCGCCGATCCCGTTGCTCCTGATCAAGTTTTTCAATTAGAGACTCTTCTTCAACAAACAGAACATCTTCCTCCAGAGGCAGTTCCTGCGTCTTCTCACGAAGCTTCCGCAGCGCGAGGCTTCGTGCCACGCGGCTTAAATACCCTTTGAGATTTAAAGGAAGAAGACCCTCCGCGCTTTTCCAGAAGGTGACAAACACATCGGCGGTAACTTCTTCCACGTCCTCACGACTCATGCAGTCCTGCAGAATGCTGTTTACGATAGTTCCTACATAGTTGCCATATCTATCAATGAACCATCCCAGCGCCTGTTGATCTCCTGACTGTATCACTTATAATAGTCCAATTTTAGGCTGAATGGTTTCATTATTTGAAAACTTTTTTTCAGAGGACACCGTCACACGCGTGGCATACAAGTATGACACACATAGTACCCACTATAAAAAAACGGCACTCTGCAGCTCGCAGAGTGCCTTGCTGGTTTTGTCGCTGTTTTCAGACCGCGTTGAAAAGTTTCTGTGAGTCCTTCGTTTTGCCCGCAATCTTCTCCTGCTCCCTGCGGGCAAGACGCACCCAGATAGAGCGCGCACATGCTATCCATACTCAGTCTATACGGTCAAGCTCATAATACTCCAGGAGATACATCTCTCTCCCGCTGCTCTGCCAGTAAATCGGCGAGCACACAGCTGTTCCTGTGCGCACGGCCGTGATGGTCCCATTGGCCGCCAATTGCGCCGCCTCCGCAGGAGTCAGATGATAGTACTTGGACGGGATGCCCAGCTCATCATAATAGATGTCCAGATCCAGCTCATAGATGGTGAAGCGGAAGCGACAGGTCCCGTCCCGGAGCTTGTACGCCTCATCCACCACCGTGAAACGGTTGTAACTCTCCCCGTCGCCCGCAGGGTAGTAGAAGCGGCCGTTTTCATACCAGCAGTGGTTCCAGTCAAATGTGCCGATACCGAGAGAGGCAGAATAGTCCTCTCCCTCGAAGGGCTGAAGATCCTCCGGATAGGCGATCCGAGGGCCGATGATCTCAAAGAACGTCTCGCAGGTCATGGTCTCATACCCGTCTCTGTACTCCATCTCCGTCGGCCGGTTGATCTTGCTCCAAAGATGAGCGAAGGAGAACAACTGCGCGATGCTCGTATCAGCGGAATCGTAGTGATCGAAAGTCCCAAGCTCACAGAACCATTGCTCGGAGAAATTGCTCAGAGAGAGATTTGCCGCATACTGCTGCGTTTCCGAAAGGGTAAACGGATCACCTGTTTCGGTGGGAGCTGCTGTAGGCATCTCTTTCCGTTCCTCTTGCGGGGAGCTGTTCTCAAACGGATGAATCTCCTCCGCAGACGCCGCTGCGGGCCTGGGCCCGGCTTCCGTTTCGTCAACAAGGACTTCCGCAGGAACCGGCGCAGCCGTCTCAGCCTTTCCGCAGGCGGCCATCGAAAGTGGCGTAAGCATGATAAGGAGCGCGGCTATTATCTTCACCGTTTTTTGCAGATCTCTTTTCATAATTCATATCCTGTTTATTGTAATTCTTCTGCACCATGGGACTCGCCAACGTATGTTGATTCTCTGTGACTCTGTCACGGAAAAAGCAGAATATGGCAAGTCAAAGCCGTCAATGGTAGTCAAATGGTAGTAAAACTGAGGGGTTCTTACTACCGTCGAGTGAAGGGGATGAAAGGCGATAAACTGTAATCTGAAGATTACAACAGTTTCAGCATCATGTACTCATTTACATAAGTACCATCTTTCATTCGTATCGCATCTGGTTTCACACCTGTAATACGAAAGCCCATTTTCTCATATAGGCGCCTTGCCCTGCTGTTGCCTTCAACAAAATCAAGCTCGATCTGACGGACACCATTGCGCTCTCCGGCGATTCGGAACATCTCTTCGAACATTCTTGTCCCAATTCCGAGATTCCAGAACTCTTGAAGAAGCGCAATCGCAACGGAAGCTCTATGCCGGTCTTTCATTCCGGTACGAAAAGATATCTGACAATTACCGGCGATTCTTCCGTCTACAACACAGGCGATCATCATCGCGTTTTCATTCCGGTAAGCCTCATTCAGAAAGTTCTTTTCCTGTTCAAGCGTAAAATCTGCATATTCTTCCGGATATTTCATCAGAAAATCTGTCTCACCGGATGCGTTTATGATGAATTGGAGCATTTCCTCCGCATCGTCCTCGTGAGGACTGCGAAGCAGTGCAACCCGTCCATCTTTTAATTTGAATTCAGTTTCTTCGAAAACCACTGCCGTTCACCTCACAAGCAGATATCCGGCTTGCCAGGAACTTCCTGTCACGCCCGTAATAATTGTAATATATTATACCCCATCACCGCGGATCTATCCACTATAAAAAACCGGCACTCTGCTGCTCGCAGAGTGCCTTACTGATTTGCAACCGTTTATGAATCTGACTGCCGCATAGCAACAGTTTTTCATACCCGAACGACGTTTTTAATCCTCCGGATAAGAAAACAGGCCAATGTAATTTTGGCAGCATCCGGCAGTATAAACGGAAAAACGCACCAGGTCAGTGCTGTCACCAGGCCGACAGATCCTGAAGTTCTGGCATAGACCAGCATAAACCATGCAGTACCGAAGGCGTAACACGCCAACAGTCCCACTGCCATGGAGATCGGAAGCGTATATTTTCTGTTTCGGGCTTTTGCTTCAAAAAGCCACATTATCAATGCAGTAAACAGGAACCCGACAATATAGCCTCCCGTGGAGCCGACAAGAACTCCCGCGCCGCCTTTAAAGCCTGAGAAGACCGGTATTCCCGCTGCTCCGAGCAGAATATAGATCAGCACTGAGACCGTGCCGCGTTTCCCTCCCAAAAGACCTGCTGCCATAAAAACCCCGAATGTCTGCAGTGTAAAAGGAACTGCAGAAGGGACAGATATCCAGGAGCATACCGCGATAAGGGCTGCAAACAGTGCCGATAACGCCATGTCTCTGACAGAAAACTTCATTTGGTAACCTCCATAGCACAAGAAACCGAGCTGTCTCCCTATCCTTCAACTTGCTGTAATCAGTATATAATCACCTGTTTACGATTCCGCTGATGGCGATGATCTGAAGTACGGGCTCTTTATCTGTCATATAGTTGGGATCGTTGAGCCAGATCTGGCCGCTTCCCATGCAAATGCCCTGGCCGTTGACAAACATATCGAGGAGATCCTCTTCCATCATAGCATCACGGTCGCTCTCGCTCACGGTTTTATCGATCATATAGCCCAGAAAAGCGTCCGCGTCAGTCAATTCTGTTCCGTTGATAGTGATGGGATAGCGGATCATATCCGCCATGGCATACCAGTTTTCGCTCAGATAGTATGTGCGGACGTTAAATCCTACTACTGTCTCGACCTGGAACTTGTCCATGGCCGTGACGGGGGCGTAGTGCTCCGGATCGCTCACATACTTCATATCCGGAGAAGGGCCCCAGGTATATACGGTGTCCATATTGCCGGATTCAAATTCTTCTGTAATGGTCAGAGTGTTGTCCGCTGGGTTGAAAACCGCGTGGCCTTTTCCATCGGTATAGCTGGTTTTCTCCTCTGTTACGGTGGCGTCGCTGGCATAGGTGTACTCTGTCAGAGTCGCGTTGGTAAAGGTCATGGTAAGCGTCTCGGGATCGAAGGGGCCGCTCATGACCGTCTGATTGTGGAACCAGGGGCTGCCAGCCCAGGTAACGGTGATCTTCGCACCTTCAGCACCATCTGCCTCCACCAGCGCTTCTGTGCTGTATTCCGTGCTGTAGATGCCGACAAAGTTCATAACAGGGTTTTGACCGTCTTGGGGCCCCGCAGCTTCGTCGTTATTCTCTTCCTGTGCCTGTGTCGCACCGCCGCACGCAGATAAAAGCAGCATCATGCATACAAACAGTACCGCTAAAACCTTTTTGCTCATTTATTAATCCTTTCTGTTATCCAAGTCGACATTACAGCGTTTCAGATTCCTCTGCCACGCTGCAAATCGGGATTATAACACAAAGGAAAAAGAGTAGCAAGCAGGCTCAGCGGCCTTATTTCCAATAAAGCCGGTGACAGGTTCTTTTTCAGGACCTGTCACCTCGCAAAGCATTGATATCACTGAATTAGTGACAGGTGACAGGTACATTGTGCTATATGCCTTTGCCTTTTAAGTGAAATACTGTAAAAGTATGGAAGGTATATACGCTTATGACCTGTCACCTGTCACCATCTGTTGAAATCAGGGCGATTGAAGGGTGACAGGTCGTAAAAGCCGACCTGTCACCCGTTTTGAGAGATAGAAAAACGAATTATTTCTTATATTCCCCGTCTGCATTTACCATATGCTGGCCGCAGTTTGGGCAGATGGCATAACGTTTTCCGGCAACATATCTGCAATTGGAACATTGATAACCGTCACGCTTAAAGAGCTTGAAATGCGGTTTCCAGTAAGCGAGTTTCTCTATCTTTTTACGTGTTTTATTCACAAGCTCATCCATGGCAGTCCTCCCTGATAAGAATTCTCCGCCCTTGGAACACCTTTCCGGGCGGAGATCATCTCGTCAAATCAGTAATTCTCGGCTCTGAGTTCAAAGTAGCTCTGCGGATGTGCACAGACCGGGCAGACTTCCGGAGCTTTCGTTCCGACGATTATATGTCCGCAGTTGCGGCATTCCCAGACCTTTACTTCACTCTTTTCAAAGACCTGCTTCGTCTCGACATTGCTCAGAAGTGCTCTGTAGCGCTCCTCGTGGTGCTTCTCGATGGCTGCCACTCCCCTGAACTTTTCAGCAAGTTCATGGAATCCTTCCTCATCGGCTGTTTTGGCAAAGCCTTCATACATATCTGTCCACTCGAAGTTTTCGCCATCGGCGGCAGCTTCAAGATTTTCTGCCGTACTGCCTATGCCTCCGAGCTCCTTGAACCACATCTTCGCATGCTCTTTTTCATTCTCTGCCGTCTTAAGAAACAATGCGGATATCTGCTCGTAACCTTCCTTTTTGGCCGCAGACGCGAAATAAGTGTACTTGTTTCTTGCCTGTGATTCTCCGGCAAATGCAGCCTGGAGATTTTTCTCTGTCTGTGTGCCCGCGTATTTGTTTGCCATTTAAATAATCCTCCTCCGCTTTCAGTTTAAATATTATTCATCGTCTTCATCGGCCCACGCGAGAGTTGCCTTTACAGCTCTGTGCCAGCCTTTGAGGAGCTTTTTGCGGTATTGGTCTCCCATCTCCGCCTTGAATATCTTATCCACCGCCCAGTTGTTCTTGATATCCTCCGTGCTCTCCCAAAAGCCCGTCGCGAGTCCTGCGAGATAGGCGGCCCCGAGTGCTGTCGTCTCTATGCATCTCGGGCGGTATACGTCACAGCCGATAAGATCGCTCTGGAACTGCATCAGGAAGTCGTTAGCACATGCGCCTCCGTCTACCTTGAGCTCGGATATCCTTATACCCGAATCCTGCTCCATGGCTCTCGCTATGTCATATGTCTGATATGCAAGGGACTCCAGAGTGGCGCGTATGAGATGAGCTCTCGAAAAGCCCCTTGTAACTCCGAATATTGCGCCTCTGGCCTTTTGATTCCAATAGGGAGCGCCGATTCCCGTAAACGCCGGTACCACATATCCTCCCGCGCTGTCAGGGACCTTCTCAGCGTACTGCTGGCTCTCTCCGGCAGATGAGATGACATTGAGTTCGTCTCTGAGCCACTGGATCGCGGCTCCGGCCACGAACACGCTGCCTTCAAGAGCGTATTCGACGTGATCCTCATATCCTACCGCGATAGTCGTTACAAGGCCTTTATTGCTTGTGACGGGTTCTCTTCCCGTATTCATAAGCATGAAGCAGCCCGTACCGTATGTGTTCTTCATCTCGCCCGGCTTGAAGCAGCACTGCCCGAACAGAGCGCACTGCTGGTCTCCCGCGGCTCCCGCTATCGGGATCTCTCCGCCATAGAGCTCCTGCTCCGACTTCCCGTATACATAGCTCGAGGGCTTGACCTCCGGAAGCATGCTCTCGGGAATGTTCAGAAGCTCAAGCAGCTCCTTGTCCCAGCAGAGCTTGTGTATGTTGAATATCATCGTGCGGCTGGCGTTCGTGTAGTCCGTTACGTGCACCCTGCCGCCGGTGAGCTTCCAGATAAGCCATGTATCTATAGTTCCGAAAAGCAGCTTGCCCGCTTCGGCTCTCTTTCTGGCCCCCGGCACATTGTCAAGCAGCCATTTGATCTTCGAGCCCGAGAAGTACGCGTCGGGAACGAGGCCCGTCTTGCGCTTTATCGTCTCGCCCCAGCCGCCCGTTACCAGCCTGTCTATGATATCCGAAGTCCTGCGGCACTGCCAGACTATGGCGTTTGCTATCGGCTCTCCGGTCTCTTTATCCCAGACTACCGTCGTCTCGCGCTGATTCGTTATTCCTATTGCCGCGATATCGCTTGCTTTCGCTCCGATCTTGGACATTGCGGCTCTGGAGACCTCCAGGGTAGTATCCCATATCTCCATGGCATCATGCTCTACCCAGCCCGGTTTCGGGAAGATCTGCCTGAATTCCTTCTGCACGACGGAACAGATGTTCCCGGCTTTGTCAAAAAGAATGCATCTCGAGCTCGTGGTTCCCTGGTCCAAAGACATTATGTATTTCATAGCTCTGCTCCTTTTCAGCGTATTTGAATATATTTTACTATAATCCGGGGCCAATTACAATTTATGTCATGATATTTATAAGAATTTCCGTCATTTTTTCAAGATGCTCTGAGGTGATGTGTTCATACGGGCCGTGGAAAGCATAGCCGCCGGTTCCGAGATTCGGGCACGGGAGGCCTCTGAAGCTCAGCTGCGCTCCGTCTGTTCCCCCTCTCACGGGAACAGTGACGACCTCAAGACCTGCTTTTTCTATGGCTTTTTCAGCGCGCTTTAAGGGCTCCGAATCTCTCCCGAGGACTTCAGACATATTTCTGTACTGCTCTTTGATCTCGACTCTTGCCGTATCTTTGCCGTATCTGCTGTTTATCTCATCCGCCGCGGAGCGGATCATATCCTCGCGCTCTCTGAACCTGTCAGGGTCGTGATCGCGGATTATATACGCGAGCTCAGCGCTGTCAGTGCTGCCGCTCATATCCGTCAGATGGAAAAAGCCCTCATAATTCTCGGTCTTTGACGGGATCTCATCCGGCGGGAGCAGAGAGTTAAACTCCATAGCGACCAGCGATGCGTTTATCATTTTGTCTTTGGCGCTCCCGGGGTGCACGCTCACGCCTTTTATGAATACCTTTGCGGAGGAGGCGTTGAATGTCTCAAAGTTTATCTCGTTTACTTCCCCTCCGTCTACAGTATAGCCGTAATCGGCGCCGACCCTGTCGAGATCCATCAGAGCCGCGCCGTGGCCTATCTCCTCGTCGGGTGAGAAGCACACAGAGATTTTACCGTGTTTTATATCACTGTGGTTCAGGAGAAACTCGCAGGCGGACATGATCTCGGCTATCCCTGCTTTGTCGTCGGCTCCGAGAACCGTTGTCCCGTCAGTCGTTATCAGCGTCTGCCCCCTGAGCGACCTGAGATGCGGGAACATATCAGCGGAAAGCACTCTGCCGCTTGAACCGAGCAAAACATCATTTCCGTCATAATCATACGTGATCTGAGGCCTGACATTCTCTCCCGGAAAATCCGGTATTGTATCGATATGCGCGTTAAAAGCTATGCACTTTTCTTTCTCCATCCCTTCGGAAGCCGGAATGAAACCGTACACATACGCGTGTTCATCTCTGTATACTCCGGAAAACCCGAGCTCTTTCATCTCAAAGTACAGATGCTCTGTCATATCGAATTCCCTTTTCGCGGAAGGGACTTCGACGTCGTTTTTGTCATCGGAAGCGGAGTGTATCCTGACGTAATTCAAAAATCTGTCGGTTACTGTCATTTATTATCCCTCATTCCGTATATTCGCTGAACTGTATATCGGACACGGTCCCGTCTGAATCTGTGTTAAGCGATAAAAGCGTAGTTCCGGATCTGTATCTGTAAACGGAGCCGGAGTTCTCGTATCCGTCACCGAGAAGACCGATCGCTTCCTCAATATTCATCCCTATCCTGACTCCCTGCTGGGTAGCAACAAGGTCATCCTTTAACGCGATCCCGGTGATATAGTTCACTCCGTCTATCTCATTCATCATGAGCTCGAAACCGTCATAGAACCAGTATATATCACTTCCCTGATGCGCACAGCTGGGCATCTCCGTTTTCGTCCTCGGCTCTCCGAGCGCATCTGTGACCGGATCCGCCTCATCCATGACTCCGAAGCTGACTCCGTCAAGAACCACATAGAGTTCTCCGTAGTCCGGCCGGATCTCAGTCACGGCAGCAGTTTCCGGCTCTTCGGCCTGGACCGTCTGAGTCTGTCCGCATGCTGCGAGACAAAAAAGCACGCTAAAAGCAATTATCAAAGCGACTGTTTTTTTCATGTTAATCAAGAATTCCCTTCAGATATTCTCCAAGATATTTCGTGTATTTCTCCGCACCTGTCCTGTTGAGATGAAGTCCGCCATCATATGTATCTGTCTTCATGTCCAGACCGATGTCGGAGGCTAGCGGCACAAAGTTAATATAACACAAATCCATTTCCTCTGCATAGCTTTTTAACTGGGCGTCCCACTCATCATACCAGTGAGGCCACTCAACAGGCGATTTAACTAGTACAAGCTCAGCCCCGTTTTCATCGCAAAGCATTCTCATTCTGTCCAGATAATCCATGCAGATATCCGGCAGCTCATCATAAGGGATCACCGGGACTGTCGGAAGCTGATCCTGCGGCACAATACCGGTGTGTTCAAGATACCCTCTGTAAGTCACCTTATAAGGACTGAACATGTATCTGAAATCGGCTGCTCCGAGCTCACTCCATCTCGAGTGATAGCGCAAAAGAGGAATAAAATAGCTTATAACACTCTCTTCTTCCATGACTGAGGCATTAACGGCTTTAATTTTTGATCCGGAAAACTTCATTCCGTCTAAGGTCATCCTGTTGTAAGCTTCACTGACCGGTTTGCCGTAGCGCAGTGCATTTACATTGAAAACTACTGCTTCAGGCTTTTCATACTTAAATGTCTCCTCCAGAAGGTAATAGCTCTGCCAGACCAGCTGCTGCGCGCTGCCTCTTATCCACGACTTTATTCCGAATGATTCTTCCAGCACCATGGGTGATATGTTTTCAAACACCTCACAGTCGCCCAGGAATATCACGTTATTGTCCTTCTCCGATGAATAGTACTCGTTTATCATTGCGCCTTCCGGGATATCACCGGTGTATTTGGGTACAGTGAGCTTCCCGAGAAGATATATACCCGAGACAAGTATTGTCATGGCCAGAATTGCCAAAATAGTTTGTTTATTCTTCATAACTGTACTCAGAACCTGTTGTAGATGAAATCAGCCGAATCATAACCTGTACCGTACGCTCCAAACACTAACACGAGAATTATCACAGCAGCGCATACAAACCATAAGGCATCTGTTTTACAGATCGTGTCCGCAACATCCTGTTTTCTGTTCCAAACATCGTATGCTGCTGTAACAAGAATGAATACTGCCGTTACGATGAGAGCGGGTGCTCCCGATCCGGCAGATAAGATACCCTGTGAGCCGGTACCGAAAATCGAAGAGATGATCCTGAATGCATCTCCCATCGTATCTGCGCGGAAAAAAATCCAGGCCAGAGACATCAGGATATAATTCAAAACGATCCTCCATGTCCCGGACTTCTCGTTTTTCCCGATACCGAGTCCTTTTTCAATGATGCTCTCAGTGACCTGATACATTCCGTTCAGAACACCCCAGAATATGAACTTCCAGTCCGCTCCGTGCCAAAGGCCGGAAACCGCGAAGACTGCCATAATGTTAAGATATGCTCTCCAGGTTCCCTTTTTGCTGCCGCCAAGCGGAAAATACAGATAATCTCTGAACCAGAAGGAAAGCGACATGTGCCATCTGCGCCAGATATCTTTGATTGATCGGCTCAGATACGGAGCGTCGAAGTTTTCGAGTAACCTGATCCCGAACAGCCTCGCACTCCCTATTGCTATATCCGAATAGCCCGCGAAATCACAGTATATCTGCATGGAATATGCAAGAACAGCTATTATTACCGGGACCCCTGCATATTTGTCAGGAGATGAATATACGGTATCCACAAGCACTTTTATATTGTCAGCAACACAAAGCTTCAGGAAGAATCCTCTGCATATTCTGAACAGTCCGACTTTGAATGATCCGGCATCAGCTGTTTTCCGAATATCAGCCTCTTTGAGCTGGGGTATAAGGTGATCTCCCCGCTCAACAGGTCCGGATGTGAGTGCCGGGAAAAAGACCATAAAAAGTGAAAAATCGATAAAGTTTTTCTCTGCTTTCGACTTCCCTTTATAAATATCTGTGAGATATCCGCTGACAGCGAGCGTGAAGAATGATATACCTGCAGGAACAGCAATATTCGTCTCTATTCCCGTAAAGAAGCCGAGATATTTGAAAAAAAACAGTATTCCGATGTTCAGTACGAGAGCGAAGGCAAGAATGCCCCCGCTCTTTTTGTTATCAAGCACCTGAGCTATATAATAATTCCAGACTGTCTCCGCGATCAGAAGCGCTACAAATCCTTTTGAACACATGAAGTAAAAGGAAAGACCTGCGGTCAGCAGAAGGATCCTTCTTCCTTTGATGTTGAAACGCTGAAAAACAGTATACAGTACATATACCGCTGCCAGAAAAAGTATGAAATTGAAGGAATTGAGGCTCATTTCAATCCTCCGTCCCACTATACGGCGTTGAGGAGACTTCCGGATAAAACTCCTCATCAAAGTTCCAGTATCCCACGCTTATGCCGCGAAGATAATCAGTCGTGACCATGAACGCGCCCGGTATATAGAGCCTGGGTGTTCCGTCCTCACTGACGATCGGATCTCCGTTCATGTCACGGGCAATAACCGGTATGGAATCAGGACCTGCATTACAGGGGTCGAGATGATACCAGCCAGTACCGAGATTTACAAGACACCAGTAATGAGGAGTCGTAAACTCTTCATCATGCCGTTCGACGCGTATTACTTCTGCCCCTATCTCTCTGAGCATAAATGTCGCCGCAGAATAAAAAGTGAAGCAGTCTCCGTAACCTTCCGTCATACCCCTGTACGCTTCTGCAAGATAATCTGTCTTATCGCTTCCTCCGCCGTAAGTAATCTCGTTTCTGCAGAATTTATATATTTCATATGCCTTCTCTCCCATACTCATGTCATCCGTGAGTATTCTGGAGAAGATCTCATCGCACTTTTCTCTGACCTGCTCCTCTGTAACGGTTATCTCAGAGAATGTGAATTCAACTGTAAGTTCTGTCGTATTACCGTCATCATCCGTAGCAGTATATACGACAGGATAGATGCCTGCTTTATGCGGATCCAGATCCCCCGGATCCACAGTCACCTCGACGTCTGTATCTGCATTATCCCAGACCTTAAGGCCTTTCATGTAAGCTATGGAATCTCCGACATAGTAATTCTTTGACGGAAGATGGATGACAGGCGGTACTGTATCTTCTGCTATGACTGCGACAAGGTATCTCTCCCATGTGCCGAATACCATGTAAACAGGATTTGCGCCGAGATGCTCAAGCTCCCAATTGGGATTTTCATAGGATGTTCTTCCAAATGTCTCAAAATCGGCCGACATTATCAACTTCGTCACATCCTGGCGTTTTGCCTCCAAAGGTGCATTTACAATAAGGTCAGCGACTATGAGTGTGGTACCCGCAGATACGCTCTGTCCGGTCTCATCCGTCGCTATTACAGTTACAGGATATTCTCCGGTCTCTGATGTATCGGGAACTGTTTCGAACTCGAATCCCACAGTTCCCGTTCCCTCATAATCTGATACTGCATCTTCAGCCCTAGGATCTTCTCCGGCAAGGCAGGCAAAAGGCCTCAATCTCATAACCGGCGGATCCGGGGCGGGAGTCGTTTCGACAGTCGGAGTTTCAAAAGCTTCAGGAACCGGAGCCGGCTCGGCTTCTTTTAATCCGCAGGCACACAGCAAAAAGAATGATACCAAAGAGAGTATCATGCATATTGTTTTTTTCAGGATCAAATTCAAAATAATTCCTTCATTTTTCAGGCATCACAAAACGCTCTGTTTCTACCTCGGGATACAGGTTTTCGTTAAACGCCCAATAACCCGGATCTATCCTGTACAGGGTATAGGTCGTTGCCATAAAGGCATTACCGTGGTCAGGACCCATATTACATGCATCCAAATGGTACCAGCCTGTTCCCAGGTTTACAAGACACCAGTAATGGGGAGTGGAGACATTGGGACTGGATCTTTCAACTTCCAATACATCAACGCCTATAGCCTTGAGCATATAATACGCAGTGGCGAAGAAAGTAAAGCAGTCACCTTTGCCTTCAGTCATCCCCCTGTAAGCTTCTGCGAGATAATCCGTTTTATCGGAACCGCCGTAATAGGCAATATTATTGTAACAGTAATCATAAATTGCCCTTACCTTCTCGGCCTCATTCATATCATCGGTAAATATCTTCTCAAAAATCGGATCACAGACTTCGGAGACCTGCTCTTCGGTTACTGTCTTATCCGTAAATGTAAAAGTAACTTCAAGAGAAGATTCGTTTCCGTCATCATCGACGGCTGAGTATATGACAGGATATTCTCCGGCTTTCTCCGGGTCTACTGCACTCTTATCAACTGTAACAGAAGGGTTCTCTGTATAGTCGTCTGTAGCACTGACATTTTTCAAATATGAGACGGCATCGCCAACATAGTAGTTCTTTGCGGGAGCATGAATGACAGGCGCTTCGGTATCCTTGATCATGACTGCAACAAGATACCGTTCAAAATTATTGTACTGCTCACTGCCATAGATCATATAAAATGCGTTTGCTCCGATATTTTTCGCTTTCCATGCCTTATCCTCGACTGCCGTCTTTGAAAAAGTCTTCGCATCCGCTTTGACTATCCTGTTAACAAGTTCATATCTGCTTGTCTTCTTATCGGCCTCGATAATAAGGTCTGCGACCAGCAGTGTGGAGTTTTCACGGGAAACATTGCCGTAGCTGTCTTTTGCTATAACAGTAACGGGATATTCTCCGATTCTGGAAGTATCCGGTTCTTTTGCGAAAGCAAATTCCGTTTTTCCAGTGCTTTCACATTTAAATACCAGATCCTCCGCTTTTATCTTTTCACCTTTTATGACAGCTGCCGGGCGCAGCTTCATTACCGGAGGCTGAGGCTTCTTCGCGGGTTCAGACTCCGACTGTATCTCTGCCACCGGTTCAGGAGTTACGGCTGCACCGACTTCCTCAGATCCGCAGCCTGACATAAGCAGCAAGACAGACATTACCCCGGCAAGAAGTGCCGCTGTTATTTTTTCTCTCTGTCTGTCAAAAATCTTCATCGAATTTATACGATATATCCTCTTCAAAGCTGAGTTTTGTTTCCCTGCCTTTCGATATGCGTATCATGGCGGGGACATGTTTAAGGATCACTATTCCTGCCAGAAAAGCACATACAGGTGTAATCATTGCACCGTCAAGAGTCATGACTGCTCCGCCGAACAGCACCGCTGCCGATACGACTGCCGAAAGCGTCAGATATTTGCTAATCCATATGATTATGACTGAAAGCCCCATAACAGTAAGACCCAAAGGAAGGCGCATAAACAAAGCCGTCAATATGATCGGCACTATAGCATGATTTCCTCTGAATCGGTTGAAAACAGGAAAAAGACTTCCGAGTGTTACACAAAAACCTGCGAACGCATAACCCAGCGCCCTGTTTTCACTTCCCATCAAAAGTCCTCCGAGGAAGATCGGCAGAGCATTCTTGATGACTTCGACTGCAAGCAGCTTCAAAAATCCCGGTATTCCGTATCTCCTTCTGAAATTTGAGATCCAGGCATTTCTTTTTCCTATTCGCATAATATCCGTATGAAATATATAATGCGAAGCTATATTCATTGTCTTCAGGCTTCCGAGAACATAGCCCAACAGAGCTGTTATCAGCAGAGGAAGCAGTTTGTGGAAACTCATTCACTGTCCCCTTTCTGCCTTATGACCAATCTTATAGGTGTTCCTTCGAGTCCGAAAACACTTCTTATCTGATTTTCTATATATCTCTGATACGAAAAATGGAAAAGCTCCCTGCTGTTGCAGAATATAACGAAATTCGGGGGCTTGATCCCTGTCTGCGTCATATAGTATATCTTAAGCCTTCTGCCCTTGTCCGTAGGAGGCTGGACTCTCGCCTGAGCATCAGAGAGAACATTGTTCAAGAGGCCTGTAGTTATACGCATACTGTTCTGATCATTCACAAAGTTGATAAGATCGAACAGCCTGTTTGTTCTTTGTCCTGTAAGAGCAGAGATAAAGATAATGGGAGCATACGACATGAATGAAAGGTCTCGCATTATATCTTTTCTCATCTTTTCCATGGTCCCTGTTTCTTTGTCGACGAGATCCCATTTATTGACGGCTATAATGCTTGCCTTGCCGGCTTCATGTGCAAGTCCCGCTATTTTTGTATCCTGCTCAGTGACTCCGTCTCTTGCATCGATCATAATGAGACAGACATCCGCTCTCTCTACCGCCAGTTTTGCTCTCATCACCGAGAATTTTTCTATTCTCTCCTCGACTTTTGAGTGCCTTCTGATACCCGCGGTATCTATAAAGACATACCTGCCGCTGTCGTTATCATACTCCGTATCCACTGCATCTCTGGTAGTTCCTGCCACATCGGAAACGATTACTCTCTTTTCTCCGAGTATACAGTTTATCAGAGATGATTTCCCGACATTAGGTTTGCCTATCACGGCAACCTTGATTCTGTCTTCATCCTCTCCGTCTTCCGTTTCCTGCGGGAAATACTCAAAACAGGCATCGAGCAATGTGTCCACATTATGCCCGTGGATAGCAGAAATATCTATAGGATCTCCAAGCCCAAGCTCATAAAACTCATACACTGCGGGGTCTGTAGGGCCAACGCTGTCCGCCTTGTTTACAGCCAGGACAACAGGTTTGCGTGATTTAAGCAGCATATTTGCAATCTCTTTATCAGAGGCCGTTACACCTGTCCGCAGATCGGTTACCAGAATCGTGACGGTTGCTGAATCTATCGCTATCTGAGCCTGTTCGCGCATAAACGAGAGTATCTCACTGTCCGTTGAGGGCTCAATGCCTCCCGTGTCCACAATATTGAATTTTCTTCCGAGCCATTCGCTCTCGGCATACAGTCTGTCTCTTGTGACTCCCGGAGTATCTTCGACGATCGAGAGTCTCTGGCCGACGATCTTGTTGAAGAGCATCGACTTGCCCACATTTGGTCTGCCAACTATTGCAATTAATGGTCTGTCATTCATTTTGATTATATCTGTAGTATTCCGTTTCTTCCCCTGTTCTCCCGATTTCATCGGAGATTACATTCTGATCGTTCTGTTCTCCCGTGATTGCGTCCCAGCTTGCAAAACCGTCCTGAGCGGTGGCAATGATCGGAACTCCAAGTTCTTCAGAGGCCTGTTTCAGTGTCACATCATCCAGAAAATCCAGTTCATCCCGTCTTATCATATTCCTTGTAATGATAAGTCTGTCTCCCAGGTCTTTCCCTTTCAGGGCATCTATAAGATCTCTGCCTGTGATCAATCCCGAAACCGTGATAGACGGCCCGAAAAATCTGTTTTCTATTGGAAAAACTTTAACTTTAATTTTATCATATTTACTGCAGGCTCTGCAAACCATATTTTGCAGATATGGCGCAAATGCGGTACCGGTGGCCATCGATACCGAGGCACTTCTCTCGGGAGGATATAGCTTTGCCGCATTTAAAAACTCTGTCTCAAACAGCCGTATCATGCCTACACCATTTTCAAGCTGAGTATGCTCTTCATAGTACTCATCCTCAGGAAGCTCTCTCTCAGCCTGAATATACAGCTCATCTGAACAGAAAAATATCCGGGTGCCGTGTTTTTCAAAACATTTTTGCGCATAATCCTCGACGAGATCTATGGTTTCCCCGGCGTGTTCCCTGGTAAACGGCGTCAGCGGGTAGAGCCCCTGACGATATTTTGTCAAACCGACCGGAACGATAGAAACGCTGTGAAGCGAAGGATACATCTCCTCCAGATCATGCATAGTGTTCATCAGGGCATCCCCGTCATTCAGCCCGGGACAGCATACTATCTGGCAGTTCATTGTTATACCGGCGTCCGCAAAACGGTGCATCACCTCAATGCTCTCACCTGCTCTCGGATTATTCAGCATCCTGATCCGCAGAGCTTTATCTGTTGTATGAACCGAAATGTTAATCGGCGAAACATGCAGATCCATTATGCGCCTGATCTCGCGTTCGCTTAAATTGGTCAGTGTTATATAGTTTCCAAGCAGGAAACTGAGTCTTGCATCGTCATCTTTAAAATACATTGTCTTGCGCATCCCGGGAGGAAGCTGATCAACGAAACAGAATACGCAGTTATTTGCGCACGAACGCGGTCTGTCCATAAGATATGTTTCAAAATCAAGCCCGAGTTCCATACCTGCCGGATGCTTTATAATTACATGATACGGTCTTCCGTCACAGTCTGTGAATTCTATCTTAAGTGAAGGATCATACGCGTAGAACTTATAGTCCAGAACATCCTGTATAGGATTGCCGTTTATTGAAACGAGCATATCCCCCGCTTTCGTTTTCCCGTGAAGCGGACTGTCCGGATCTACAGATTTTATTATATTTTTCATTCCCTTATATAAAACAATAAAAAAACCGCCTCTGAAGCGGCGGCTTTTTTAAGTCTCTTCGACTTTTAAGACTTGTCTTCCGTTGTACATCCCGCAGGCCTTGCAAGCCTGATGCGGCATTACATAAGCCCCGCAGTTCGGGCATTTTACAAGCCCCGGAACCTGCAGCTTCCATACAGAAGAACGCCTTTTGTCTCTTCTCTGTCTCGAAACTTTACCTTTTGGAACGGCCATCTCGCACCTCCATCTTTCAGCTGTTCTGAGCAGCTATTTATTCTTTATCCAAAAGCTGCTCAAGTACAGCAAATCTTGGATCCTTTTCTTTTCGGCACTCACAGGGGCCGTGGTTTAAGTTTTTCCCGCACGTCGGGCAAAGGCCTTTGCAATCCTCGCGACAAAGCACTTTGGAATCCATACCGAGAATAAAAAGAGTGGATATTATTTCGTCAAGATCCGCTTCATCACCATAGATGGGAAATATATCCGGATCATCCTCATCAGCTTTCTCTCCGATAACGGCTTCAAGATCCAGATGCATAGATTTATCAAATTCTTCACCGCATCTGTCGCAAATACACAAGGTATCGGCATCCATTACACCTTCGAGGACAAGGACTCCGGCTTTATTTGAAACCCTGCCTGACGCCTTAGGAGCACTTTTAAATTCTGCTATGGAATCAAAAGAAATAAGCTCCGGCTCTATCACGCACTCAAAGGGGACGCTCTTCCCCGGAACTTCAATAATATCTTTTAAATTCAGACGCATAAAACAGCACCCCGCCAAAATCGCTCAGTTATTATATTAGCTTTTTATTGGCTTGTCAATAAATATTTTGTGCTGTATAATCGCAAAATATGAGGGAAATACAAGTAAAAGAAAACGATAAAAATCAGAGACTTGACCGCTTCGTAGGCAAGGCTGTACCTTTGCTGCCGGATTCGCTGCTTCAAAAGTATATCCGTCTTAAGCGCATAAAGGTCAACGGTAAAAAGGCTGACAGAGCCACGCGTCTCATGCAGGGAGATACGGTACAGCTTTATATCGGAGACGAGTTTTTTGAAAAGCCGAATGATAACAACGCATACTTAAAAGTAGGCAATCCGAAACTTGATATTGTTTATGAAGATGAGAACATCCTCCTGATTAACAAAAAGCCGGGTGTACTCTGTCACAGTGCGGGTGCCTGGGACTGGAATACTGTCGTCGCAAATATACAAGCCTATATGCTCAGAAATGGCGAATGGGATCCCGGAACCGAGAACGCTTTTGCTCCGGCTCTGTGCAATCGTATAGACAGGAACACGGGCGGAATCGTGATCGCTGCAAAAAATGCGGAAGCTCTTCGTATTATTAACGAAAAAATAAAGCTCCGCGAGATTGAAAAATACTATCTGTGTGCAGTAAAAGGCAACCCGCATCCGACTCAGGGAAGACTTGAGGATTATATCTTCAAGGATGCTTCCAAAAACAGAGTATATGTGAAGTCCTCGCCGGAACCCGGTGCCAAAACCGCAGTGACTGAATACAAAGTGCTCCAGACGAGAGGTGGGCTGAGCCTTGTTGAATGCAGACTTCTTACCGGCAGAACCCACCAGATAAGGGCACAGATGGCTCATGCCGGATGGCCTCTTCTTGGGGATGGAAAATACGGGACCGAACGTTTCAACCGGCAATTCGGAGAAAAACAACAGGCGCTGTATTCATACAAGCTGATCTTTGAATTCCCTACAGATGCAGGCATTCTGAATTATCTCAAGGGAAAAAGCTTCAGTGTGGATAAGTCAAACATTGAATTTGTAAATAAATACTTTAAATAAAAAAAGACGGCCGGGTGTTCCCGGCCGTCAGGTTTTCTTATTTATCTGTCGTATCTGTTGAATCTGTCGTCAAAGATATCCTGATCATACAAGCTGTCAAGATCTTCAGCGGATATTTCGGGGACAATGTCCTCAGCCTCCGGTTCCGCAGGATCTTCAGGAGTCGCTGTCAGGTCATCGAATCCTGTAAATTCGCCGTAATCATCCGTATCTTCTTCCGGGAGATCCTCCTCATATGCGTTGTCATAGAGCTCCTCGGGATCGTAATTGTCCGAATCATCCTCATCGTATTCATAGCCTGCGTCTTTTTTATCATGGCTGCCGCGCTTAAATGAGGTCTGCTTCTTCGACTTTGAAGTCTTGGAGACTTTTTTCTTCCCGGTGCCGCTCTTTTTCCCGTTTAAAACGAATGATGTGATCAGCGCAGAAACTGCAGCAGCCAGAAGTGCCACTATAATCAGAGTAAGCAGAGAATACCCGCCTTTTTTCGAAGAAGATACCGCTTTCCCGGTGTCGGTTTCAGGCTCTGTATCAATAACCGTAACCGTCGCGAAATCAGGTTCTTCAGTTGCAATCGGCATCTCTGAAGGTTCCGGAACGGGAGTAGGCTCCGGAGTAGGAGCAGGGGTCGGGGTGGGGAGCGCAAGCCCTTCTATGGCAACAGTTGCACCGGTAGTGGAAACGACATTTCCGTCATTGCCCAAAAAATCCGCTACTACTTTCCACCCGTTCATTGACGCAGGAATATTTTCAAGCTTTATTGCTTCGTTGTAGGGCCAGCTGGTCTGTTTATACATCTTCACGCTCAGCCCTGAAAATGTTCCCGGCGCCTGTTCGGCACTGAGTACGGTCTCTCCGTCAAAGCTTACTATCTTCCACGAAACGCCGGCATAATTATTTGCGGCTGCAGTAAACAGAGTACTGCCGCCTTCCTTTACTGTCTCTCCGCCGGGGTTCTTGGAGATCACGGCCGCTTCACCGTCCGCATAAGCTTCTGTTGCCAGCGCAGGAGCCGTGAATGCAAAAATCAGCGCCAGAACAAGAAGCACCATAAATATTGTGTTCTTTTTCATTGTCTACCTCTCCTGATGGTATAATTCGGCATTTTTATTTATGCTATTATATCAAATGCATTTTAATTTTTAAATACCTTATTTGCATTTTGTAAAAAAACTCTGCGGCATTGTCATTATGCACTCTTTACAGAAAGCCTGTGTTAATTTGACTTGATTTGTTTATTCCAAATTGGTATACTCGTTTGTTGTCTGAAAGGGATGATACAATGCCAAATAAAAACGATTATGGCAAAAAAATGTCCGTATTATACAAAATTGTCGAATTTTTTGTCTGGCTTTTTTCGCCTAAATTCAAATGCAGGAATCCTGAAGTACTCCCGGATGAGCCGTGTATAATTGTCGGAAACCACAGTCAGATGTACGGTCCTATACTCGGAGAGCTGTATATTCCCGGGAAACATTATATATGGTGTGCCGGCGAAATGATGAACAGGCGCGAGGTCGCCGATTACGCTTTTACCGACTTCTGGTCTTTCAAGCCCAAATGGTCTCTCTGGTTCTATAAAATCCTGGCCAGGATCATAACTCCACTTGCATTACTTCTTTTCAACAACGCGCACACCGTCCCCGTCTACCATGACACAAGGCTCAGAAACACCTTCCGCATTTCCATGGATCTATTAAGCGAGGGGAACAGTATAGTCATATTCCCGGAATTCAATGAAGAAAGCAACAATATCCTCTATGCCTTCCAGGATAAGTTTATAGATATTGCCGCTCTGTATTACAAAAAGACCGGTACAATACTAAAATTTGTGCCCATGTATATAGCGCCAAAGCGAAAGGAATTTTATTTTGGCGCCCCTGTCAGTTTTGATCCTTCTGCCTCAATAAAACTTGAACGTGAACGGATCTGCACAAATCTTCATAATACAATAACCTGTATTGCCAGATCGCTTCCGGAGCACACGGTAGTTCCTTATCGCAATATCAGAAAATCAGATTATCCGAAGAACACGGATGAAAATATAGGAGACGCAGCGGCGAGAAACAGACGCATTCCTGTGGACTACAGCGGTTTCTCACTCAGGAAGCTGAATGATCCCCGCTTTAAACACATAAAGCTTCTGTCCGGATGGATAGCTTATTTTGCCCTTTATTTTCTTACAGAGAATCTGATTCCATATGAAAACTGCCATGTTGTACACAGTATCGTGGACGATATGATCCCGTTTTGCGAATATTTTGCAGTTTTTTATGTGAGCTGGTATGTACTGCTCGTGTTTTCGCTGGCATATTTTTTCTTCTTCGACGTTGACAGTTTTTCAAAGCTGCAAATATTTATAATAATCACACAGCTTTTCGCCATGGCTGTCTATATTATCTGGCCGAACCGGCAGGATCTGCGTCCTGAAATATTTGAAAGACGTAATATCTTCACGTGGATAATGGGAATAATCTATGCTTTTGACACTCCGACAGGCGTTTGTCCTTCCCTTCATGTGGCATATTCTCTCGGAATGTGGTCAGTCTGGTGGAAAAAGAAAAATGCGTCAAGGTTATGGAAAGCTGTACTGTTTATCTGGGTCGTTATGATTTCAGTATCTGTCCTTTTTGTAAAGCAGCATTCATGTTATGATGTCGTTGCGGCATTACCCTTAGGGCTTCTGGCTGAACTTCTTGTCTACTGGAAACCGTATTGGAAACCGAGACTTATGAGAAAGAGATCTGCAGCACTGTCATGAAATACAAAGCAGCTGTATTCGATATGGACGGGACCATCCTTGATACTGTCACAGATCTTAAACTCTCTCTTGAATATGCATTTTTAAAAGCAGGATATCCGGAGCTTTCACATATAACCGACGAGGATACTAAAAGCTTCTTTGGAAGCGGGGCAAGGGTCGCGATACAAAGAGCTTTTTCAAGTAAAAAAATTGCTGCTTCTGAGACTGATATTTCCGGAGTTGAAGCGATATACAGGCCATACTACGATATGCACTGTGCTGAAAGCACCTGTCCCTATCCCGGTATCCTGAGCCTTATAGAAAAACTGAAAGCCGGAGGAGTCCGCTGTGCTGTAGTCTCCAACAAGCCTGACAAGGCAGTTAAAATACTGAGCGAAAAGTATTTCCCCGGTCTCTTTAATGCCGCCATCGGTGAAAATGAAGCTCTGGGTGTAAGGAGAAAACCTGCTCCGGACACCACACTTCTTGCAGCCGATGCTCTGAACGCGGATATAAGCGGGACCGTATACATAGGTGACAGTGAAGTCGATATTGAAACAGCCCGGAATGCCGGTTGTGACTGTATCTGTGTCACATGGGGTTTCAGAAATAAAGATTATCTGGAGAACTGCGGTGCCCGTCTTTTTGCCTCGTCTGCAGATGAACTTTTTGATCTTATATGCTGCCGCTGAACAGCAAATTGGAGTATTATTACAGTTATCGGTAATTGAAACGGATTATTTCTGTGTGAGGGTCCAATAGTATGAAGCAAGACGTAAAAATCAGCACCGGCCTTGAAGGCCTCGACAGGTCCATAGACTTCCTGCATCCGGGAGATACCGTTGTCTGGCAGACAGAGCACACTGCAGACTACATATACATGACGAACAGATTCGTCACTTCAGTAGCCCGCTCAGGAAAAAGGATCATTTACATCCGTTTCGGAAGCAATGCTGAAGCCATTGACGCCGATGCGCTGGCAAAAGCGGGAGCCAATGTCAGGAAATATTATGTTGATCCGAGCGTGGGGTTTGAGACTTTTGCGGTCAATGTCTACCGTATTATCAAATCTGAGCAGGACAACGCTTTCTATATATTTGATTCTCTCTCAGAGCTCCAAAATCACTGGTTTTCGGATATGCTGATCTGTGACTTCTTTTGTCTCACCTACCCGGAACTGAAGGCGCACGGAGCGGTCGCATATATACCGATCAGATACCAGAGACATACCTACGAGACTGTTTCCCGTATCAGAAATACAACTCCTGTTCTTATCAATGTAAGAACTGTAGACGGTAATCTCTATATTCACCCGGTCAAGGTCAACGGCAGGCATACCGAGACTATGTTTCTTCCTCTGAAAGTCAGCCCGTCCGGATGCGAACTCATAACTTCAAGCGCAGACAGCTATGCCATTTTCGATATTTTTACTCAGACCGGCGAACGCCGTGACTGCTGGGATACCATGTTTGATTCTGTCGCCTCAGGAGGGGATGATCCGACAGATCCTGATGGAGTACGCATAAAAGAAAATATTATGCGCTGTCTTCTCGGTATAGAACCGACAAGGCTTGAACTCTGCCGCAATTATTTTTCAACGGCTGATCTCATGGACATAAAGAAGCGTGAGATAGGTACAGGGTGTATAGGCGGAAAGGCAGCAGGCATGCTGCTGGCAAGAAATATCCTCAAAAAAACAGATACGGATTTTTACAACAGCAGGATCGAACCTCATGACTCCTATTTTATAGGTGCCGATGTATTCTATACCTACGGCGTCGAGAACAATCTGTGGCAATACCGTACGGAAATGGAAAAAGAAGAAGACTACATCAGAGTCTCCCCCATGATCAGGGATCTGCTCTTAAACGGTACCTTCAGACAATCTATAAAAGACCAGTTCATTTCCATGCTCGAATATTTCGGCCAGTCACCTATAATAGTCAGGTCCAGCTCTCTGCTCGAAGACGGTTTCGGAAACGCTTTTGCCGGCAAATATGAGAGTGTCTTCTGTCCGAACCAGGGTAATTTGGAAGAGAGATATGCAGAATTTGAGTCTGCCGTAAAGACTGTCTATGCCAGCACAGTCAATCCGGATGCCATCAGATACCGCGCCCAGAGGAATCTTTTAAACCGCGATGAACAGATGGCCCTTCTGGTAATGAGAGTCTGCGGCGATATCCACGGCAGATACTATTTCCCGCATATAGCGGGTGTAGGACACTCAAAAAATCTCTATGTAAACGGCGCTGTAAATGATGAAAACAACAAGGGCATGCTGCGTCTGGTCTTTGGGATGGGAACGCGAGCTGTTGACCGTGAAGCTGACGATTACGCGAGACTGCTTAACATGGCAGATCCTCTTGCCCCGCAGCTTATAGAGCACGGAGATGAATACAAGTATTCCCAGCACAAAGCCGATGTTATCGACATAAAGGAAAACCGTTTCTGTACTGTCAAGATCGACTCTCTCGACAAAAATGACCTGAAAGCTGACCCCTGGCTCTTCATGGAACCGGATCTGGCGGCTTTGAACAGATTCCGTGAAGCAGGCCTCTTTAATGTCAAAGCCCCGGATATTATGAATTTCAACAGGCTTTTAAAGAAGACTTCTTTTGCCGGCGACATGACTCATATCATGCAGCTGCTGGCAGATAAATACAGTTATCCTGTCGATATCGAATTTGCCTGCAATTTCCGCAAAAGCGGGGACTACCGGATTAATCTTTTGCAATGCAGACCTCTTCAGTCCGGAGGTGTAGGATATGCGGCCAAAAGGCCGGAAGCAAAGAAAATGATCTTTCAAATAAACGGCAATTTCATGGGCGGAAACATCTGTGAGATGCCCGGATATGTCGTCTTCGTTGATGTAGAAAGCTACCTTTCTTTGCCGGAACAGAAAAAATATGCCGTGGCAAGAAGGATCGGAGAACTGAACACTTTACTGAAGGGCAAAAGAGCAGTTCTGATGGGCCCCGGCAGATGGGGAACGACTACGCCAAGCCTCGGCGTGCCCGTTCATTTCATGGAGATAAACAATTATTTCTGCATTTCAGAACTGGCTTACAACTCGCACGGATTAAGGCCAGAGCTCTCCTATGGCAGCCATTTCTTCCAGGATCTTGTTGAAGCGGAAACCTTCTATACTGCTATCTACCCTGGCGAAGCAGGATCTGTCTTCGATGAAGAGCTTCTCAGGTCTCTTCCTGAGTGCACGGATATAATCTTGGGAAAGCCGGCTGATGACCTGAATAAAGTTGTCAGGGTCTATGACCTGAACGGTCTTAATGCTGTACTGTATTCAGAGATCACATCATCCGAGTGTTTTCTGGCTTTAACGTGATTTGGTTATAAAAACAGACATCCCGTAACGATACGGGATGTCTGTTTTTTTACTTTATACGCAAACTTATATCTGCCTCAATACAGTCCCCATTCGGCGAGTTTTTCAAAGCCGCCGAGATTTTTTATATACTCCTCTGCCTCTGCAACTATCTCGCTGTATGCAATGCCGTCTATCATATCGTCTCCGATGGCACAGCATAGTTCGACCGGTCTGCCGGTCCTCTGTGCCTTTAAAAACGCATGAATATTGACCGCCACATCTGCTTTGCTCAGGTCTTTTCCATGCAATCCTCCGCCTGTGACACTGTCTGCCATATCCGAACCTAGCTTGCGATTTGTCGCACCGGTGTCCACATCCGGGCCGCCCGTCCAGTCACCGAGAGGATTAATCTCTGCATCCGGGTAAACAGCTGCCAGCTCGGAACTCTTTGCATTGCTCTGGCAGATTATAAGCCTGTCGCCTGACAGAACATATTTGCCGTCACAGCCGTAACGGGCATAGATATCTCTCGCTATATTACTCAGTTTCTTCTGTTCGTCGGTCAGAGGCATGCCCTTGAATATCCCGTTGTCTCCCGCTCTAATGCCGTCTTTCTGATTATCTGCAAGATGCATATCCTGAGGTACCTGAACGATATCGCATTTTATATCACCGGCTATACGCTTAATTGCCGCTTCTATATCAGAATTATCCAGTACGACGCTTGTCTCTGAAATCAGATGACACATGCCGTGGCCGATAAGCACTTCAACAGCTATTTGGGGCGATTTCGATTTTTCATAAGCGAGGTCAACAACTGCTCCGGCTATTCTGTCTGCCACTTTGTCGGGATGGCACGGGTTAACTTTTTCGATCATATTATTCCCTTTCAATAATTGCATTCCATAAAGAAAGAACCTGTCATTGACAGGCCCTTTAAACTCAATATCCGACCCATCGGTCAAGCTTTCGCACCTTACCGGGAATTCCCGGCAGGTTGCGGAGGGGTCATCGAGCTTGTCTCTCGCCCTCTCTTTATGGTGAGGTGAGTCTAACATATGCATACTGAAAATGCAAGCATTATATTTTTTATATTGCCAACAGAAATATCGTGTTATATAATGGCATCGCCATATATAAAACACGGAGGAAATAACATGAAATACATTTGCAGCATCTGCGGCTATGTCTATGACGAGGAACTCGGCGATCCTGAAAACGGAATCGAACCCGGCACAAAGTGGGATGAGCTTTCCGACGATTTTGCCTGCCCTCTCTGCGGAGCCGGCAAAGAGGCGTTTGAAGAAGTTGACGAGTAATTGAAGAAAATAAAAAAGATTCCGGAAACCTTCAGGTAGCCGGGATCTTTTTTATTGGTCAGTCTCTTCTGAACAGATCTCTTGTATAGACTTTTTCTTTTACATCGTCGAGAACTGTATCATATCGATTTGCTATTATCGCGTTGCTCTGAGCTTTAAACTCATTCAGATCATTCACAACTCTGCTGCCGAAAAATGTCGATCCGTTTTCAAGAGTCGGTTCATATACTATGACTTCGACCCCTTTGGCTTTTATTCTTTTCATAACTCCCTGAATTGAACTCTGCCGGAAATTGTCGCTGTTGGATTTCATCGTCAGTCTGTATACTCCGACTGTCGTTTTCTTCTCCTTTAAGGAGTCATACATGTCATTGGCTTCATAACCTCCCGCAAGAGAAAGGACTCTGTCCGCTATAAAATCTTTCCGGGTACGGTTTGATTCCACTATAGCCTTTATGAGATTTTCCGGGACATCCTCATAGTTTGCAAGCAGCTGTTTGGTATCCTTCGGGAGGCAGTATCCGCCGTAGCCGAAAGACGGATTGTTGTAATGGGAACCTATCCTCGGATCCAGACAGACTCCTTCAATAATAGACCTGGTATCCAATCCTTTGAGCTCTGCATATGTATCCAGTTCGTTAAAAAATGATACCCTCAGAGCAAGATATGTATTTGCAAAGAGCTTCACTGCCTCGGCCTCCGTGAAGCCCATGAAAAGAGTGTCAATGTTTTCTTTATTGGCAGCTTCCTTAAGAAGATCAGCGAATGTATGTGCTGCATTAGTCAGCTTCTCATTTTTAAGGTCTGTTCCTACTATGATGCGGCTTGGATAAAGGTTATCATATAGAGCTCTGGATTCGCGCAGGAACTCGGGAGAAAAAAGAATGTTCTCTGAACCTGTTTCTGCTCTTACCGATTCTGTATAACCTACGGGCACTGTGCTTTTTATTACCATCAAAGCATCAGGGTTAACGCGCATGGTTATATTAATAACATCCTCTACGGCCGAAGTATCGAAATACCCGCGTGCGGGATCATAATTTGTAGGGGCAGCTATTATGACCATTTCGGCATTTCTGTAAGCAGCTTCCTTGTCCGTAGTGGCCTTAAGATCAAGTTCCCGGGCAGCAAGATATTCTTCTATCTCCTCATCCTGTATCGGAGATATTCTGCTGTTTATAAGCTCCGCTTTGGACGGAGTCGTGGTTACGGCTGTCACATCATTATTTCGGGCGAGCAGCACCGCAAGAGAAAGCCCTACATATCCCACGCCTGCCACAGTTATTCTCATATTCTCACTTCCCGAACTGTAATGATTTCAAATTGCGGTTTATAGTAGCATACTGCGAAATGAAAAGCAAATTTTATTGTAATTTTCAATCATTGAAGATATAATGTTTTGATGAAAAATTTATATATACGCAATTTTTAAGTGGAGGTTTTTTATGGATAGTATGTACTCGCATGACTTCGACAAAATAGTCAATGCCGCATCCTCTCTTCAAAGGCCTGCCCGTGTTGCTTTGGCCGGAGCAGATGTGGAGAACATTCTTCTGGGTCTTTTTGATGCACAGGAAGCGGGTTTTGCCGAGCCGATTCTGATCGGCAATTACCAGAGAATAATGGATAAGCTGAAAGCCTTGGGTCTGGAAAACAGGTCCTTCGATCTGCAGCCTGTTGCCGACGATGTCAATGTCGTTCAATATGCAATAGATATGGTCGCTGCAGGCAAAGCTGATGTGCTTATGCGCGGCAATACTCAGACCAGAGATTTCCTGCTCCCCATTGTCAACAAAACCAACCACCTGCTTGAGGACGGGCTTATGACTCATGTCTCAATGATAAAAATCCCGGACTATCATAAGGTCCTTTTCATCTCTGATGTCACTCTTCTTGTAAAGCCTAATGCGGATCAGAAGGAAGAGATCATAAAAAACATGGTCAGAGTCATGAAGGTCATGGATGTTAAAGATCCGAAAATCGCTATTCTCTCGCTTATCGAGACTCCGAACTTCTATATGAAGGATACATTGGATGCTGCGAACCTCGTAGTCAAACAGAAAAGACACCCGTTTGCAGAGTGCAAGCTTGTAGGCCCCATCCCCTGGGATCTTATTGTGAGCAAAGAGGCAGCGAGGCTTAAGAACTACGACTGTGAGTACTGCGGTGAATTTGACGGTATCGTTATGCCTGATCTTATGAGCGGGAACCTGCTTATTAAGGTTCTTCAAATGAATGCCCGGGCAAACAGCTGCGGGATCATTGCCGGCGCCAAAGTCCCGATAGCGATCACTTCCAGGAGCGATTCGAAAGAGCAGGCCTTCCTTTCACTTGCTGCATGTGCAATTCTGGCTCAGACAAAAAAATATAAGAATTAATTAAGAAAGAGGTATATAAATGTCAAATCTTGATCTAAGCAAATATGGGATAACAGGTGTTTCTGAGATCATCTACAACCCTTCCTACGAAAAACTGTTCGAAGACGAAATGGATCCCTCTCTCACCGGCTATGATGTCGGCAGACTTTCAGAA
This sequence comes from Oscillospiraceae bacterium, assembly GCA_902802045.1. Lineage (GTDB taxonomy): Bacteria > Bacillota > Clostridia > Oscillospirales > Oscillospiraceae > Limivicinus. The sequence continues at coordinate 81,079 of CADCKQ010000001.1, forward strand.
CTTGATGCTGTCAATGTAATGACCGGTATCTATACCGGACGTTCTCCCAAGGACAAGTTTATCGTTATGGATGAGAATTCCAAGGATACGGTCTGGTGGGCAGACGGAAAGAACGGAAGCGACAACCATGTCTGCTCCGAGGAAACCTGGGCTGTCGTAAAAGAGCTTGCCGTTAAGGAGCTTTGCGGAAAGAAGCTGTATGTCGTAGACGCGTTCTGCGGAGCAAACAAGGACACAAGAATGGCTGTCAGGTTTATCATGGAAGTAGCATGGCAGGCACATTTTGTCCGCAATATGTTCATCAAACCGACAGCTGCCGAGCTTGAATGCTTCGAACCTGATTTCACCGTATATACGGCTTCAAAGGCTAAAGTCGAAAATTACAAAGAGCTCGGGCTCAACAGTGAGACTGCCGTCGTATTCAACATCTCTTCCCGCGAGCAGGTAATACTGAACACCTGGTACGGCGGGGAGATGAAAAAAGGCATGTTCTCCATGATGAACTATTACCTGCCATTAAAGGGCATAGCCGCCATGCACTGCTCTGCCAATACCGATATGAACGGTGAGAATACCGCTATTTTCTTCGGCCTCTCCGGCACCGGCAAGACCACCCTTTCAACAGATCCCAAAAGACTCCTTATCGGTGATGACGAGCACGGCTGGGATGACAACGGCGTATTCAATTTTGAAGGCGGCTGCTATGCAAAAGTTATAAATCTCGACAAGGATTCGGAACCCGATATCTACAACGCCATCAGAAGAAATGCCCTTCTTGAGAATGTTACACTCGATGAAAACGGCAAGATCGACTTCGCGGACAAGAGCGTTACCGAAAACACGCGCGTCTCTTATCCGATAGACCACATCACGAACATTGTCCGTCCTATCTCTGCCGCTCCCGCTGCGAAGAATGTAATATTCCTCTCTGCAGACGCGTTCGGAGTCCTTCCCCCGGTCTCAATACTCGACCCTGAGCAGACCCAGTATTATTTCCTCTCCGGATTCACGGCAAAGCTCGCCGGAACGGAACGTGGCATTACTGAGCCTACCCCAACCTTCTCCGCCGCTTTTGGTCAGGCATTTCTCTCGCTTCCTCCCACAAAATACGCCTATGAGCTGGTCCGCAAGATGAAGATGAGCGGAGCGAAAGCGTACCTTGTCAACACCGGCTGGAACGGTACAGGCAAACGCATCTCCATCAAAGATACACGCGGGATCATAGACGCCATACTGAACGGAGCTATCTTAAATGCTCCCACGAAGAAGATCCCTTATTTCGGATTCGAAATACCCACTGAGCTTGAAGGTGTTGATACAGGCATTCTTGACCCGAGAGATACCTATGCTGATCCGGCGGAGTGGGACAGAAAAGCTCAGGATCTTGCAGGCCGCTTCATAAAGAACTTCACAAAGTATGAAGGCATCGAGGGCGGAAAAGAGCTTGCTGAAGCAGGACCGAAACTCTGAGCTTATTGATATATTATAACAATTATTAATAACAGGAGCAGCCGTAATCTTCGGCTGCTCCTGTTATTTCATTTTTCCTGATCAGACTTACTTGCTCTTTTTCGCTATATCATTTGTATCGATTGAATCTCTAAAAACTACAAAGCGGTCATAGAGAAACTCAGTGACGAAATTTAAGATCATATTAATAGCAGTGACGAGGTATTCGTTCCACTGCATACCCGTAAGAAAATGCTCGAGCCACGTTGAGAGCGGAGTGAAGACCAGATAGAAAAGTGCGACCAGCGTCATTGCTTTAGGAACGTTATTGGCGGATCTGAAGGTAAACCTGCGGTTCAGCGTAAAGTTCCATACAACCGAACAGACAAGTGCCACCAGATAGCTCACCCAATACTGAAGATGCGCCAGCTCGTTTAAAAGAGTAAATACTCCGATCTCTATAAGCCCTGCCGAGGCAGAGAAAAGTGCAAATTTTATAAAACGCAAGAATTCTCCGCTTCCCTTTTTCCCTTCAGGCTTATTCAGATACACAACTTTAATTCTGGGGTTTTCTTCAGAGCTTTCTTCAATGCACTTTTCAAATTTCATTGCATAGTCCCCGAGGTTTTCTTTCAGCATATCTCGGTTTGAAATACAGATTTCAGTCTCTTCAAAAAGAGAAGTGAGACAGTCGTGCAGCGCATCAAGGTTATTCCCATAGCAGTCCGGAAAAATCAGAACTTCGGAAAAAGCCCTGTGGAGATCGTCTCTGTTTTTTATGCTGTTTCCGTCTATATTAAGAATCATTTCTATTCTTCTCCGTACAAGAGCTCAAAAGTCTTGTAATGATCGCCTGAATAATATATAAGTCCGTCATTTGAAAAAACGATCCTTCTTGATCCCCTGGACTTATAGTTTAGTGTATCGATATCACACTCCGTCCACTCTCTTCCGGGCGCATCGGGCAAAATGCCTTCATAATTGCCGAAATGCCCGCCGCCTATACATTTCCCCGGAGCATAATCATTCAGGGAGCCTCCCTGCCAGCCAAGGGCTTCTGCTTCCTTTTTAGTTATATAATTTGAAGGCAGATGCCCGTAAGTATGTATATAGAGCGCGACCTCATCCTTGGAATCGTAGATTCCGTCCTCATCAATGGCTGCCGCTTCCGGTACAAGATCTGAGCTGTTTCTCTCTTCATTATCTGCACTCAGATACGGATTTGAAAGAACCTCACCGCAACCGGTCGTGAAAAGAAGCGTAAAAACTAATAAAAGTGCCGCCAGCCTTTTCATTTACTTCAGGAGGATCTCCTTGGACGGAAGTTCTTTTTTTGATGTAAATAAGTTTATTGCCTCGCTCAGGAAATTGCTCAGTATCGCACTGCTCTCGTCCTCTACACCCTTCAGCAGATTCATGACCGACTTCTTTGTATCGGAATCGGCCTCTCTGTATAGCTCAACAAGCTTTTTCTCCGTAGCAGTTACAGTCATTGTTTTTTTGGATGCGGAGGAGGATGAGGAGGATGTTTTCTTTTTTCCGGATGTGGAGGATGTAGATGATGAGGAGGCGGAAGAAGAAGGTTTTCCCGATCCTGTACCTCCCTTGGGAGCATTCAGGAGAGAGCTCTGTGTCACTCCAGTAGCTTTTGCTATCTGGCGGAGCTGGGTGGAGGTGAGTTCCTTTTCGCCGCGTTCCGCTTTCGAGATATCAGAGGCAGTGCAGTTGTCAACCTTTTGTGCAAGTTTCTCCTGAGTAAGGCCTGCAGCTGTTCTGGCTTCTTTTATCAACACTCCGACTTTTTTGCTTGCCATATTATTGTCCTTTCTGTATGTTTAAAGATCCCCCGCTTTTGCGGGGGATATGATGGATCCCGACTTACTTTGAAAGCTTTAACAGCCTGAGCAGCGTCTTTTTCAGAACCTGGCCGCCTGCCTGTATCACCTGGGATTCGATCTTTGACTGGCGGGCAGCATTCTTTTTCTGCTCGGCAGCAGCTGCTTTCTCCTCGGCTTTCTTGGCCTCTGCCGCTGCTTTTTCCGCAGCTTTCTTGGCCTCTGCCTCAGCCTTTTCCGCCTCTTTCTGAGCTAGGGCAGCAGCCTTCTCTGCCACTTTCCTTGCCTCTTCCTCTTCCTTTTCTCTTGCTTTGCGCTCTGCTTCTTCTCTGGCTATCTGAATCTTGGCCTGTGCCTCTGCCTCAGCGGCTGCTTTCTTTGCTTCTGCTTCTGCCTGGGCGAGCCTTGTCTTTTCAAGCTCAAGTTCCATTTTCATCTTCTCAAGTTCGAGCTTGAGTCGCTCATTCTCAAGTGCCTGTGCAGAGAGAGCTGCATTTGCATTGACGTTTTCGTCCATCTTTAATTCCTCCTTGTATTTGTCTGTTATATCTTCTCTTATTTTTTCGCTGCACGGGCCCATAAGGCTCTCCGGGCAGATAATCGACGTCTGCTGGACAATTTGCGGAATGCCTTTTGCGTCCAGAAAACTCACAAGCGCTTCCCCTGTCCCCAAAGCCATAATACACTCTGAAGTATTAAGTTCCGGGTTTTCCCTGAAGCTTTCGGCTGCGACTTTAACAGCCTTTATCTCAGCGGGAGTATAGGCTCTGAGGGCATGCTGTACTCTGTTCTGGAGCTGGGCAAGGACCTCATTAGAAATATCCGAAGGGCTCTGGGTGACGAAGTAGATTCCTACCCCTTTTGATCTTATAAGCTTTACCGTCTGCTCTATCTTTTTCAGTAGAGCTTTTTCGGCATCTTTGAACAGGAAGTGTGCTTCATCAAAGAAAAATACTATTTTAGGTTTTTTCGGATCCCCGACCTCCGGAAGCACATTATACAGTTCCGTCAAAAGCCAGAAAATGAATGTAGAGTATACATCGGGATTTTTTACAAGCTCCACACAATCAAGAACATTGATTACACCCCAGCCGTGCTGCTCTCCTTCCTCTTCTGAGCACTTTATCCATTCGGTAATATCTATTGCGGGCTCACAAAAGAATTTCCCGGCGCCCTGGTTTTCAAGAGGAATTAAGGTCCTTAAAACAGAGGTTATACTGGCCGCAGCTATATTGCCGTATCTGGCTGAATATTTCTGACGGTTTTCATATACATAGCTGATGGCATTTCGGAGATCTTCAAATGAGGACATCGGAAGATTTTCTTTTTCAGCGACTCGAAACACTATATTCAGTATTCCCTCCTGAACTTCCGTAAGTCCAAGGAGCCTTGAAAGGAGAAGCGGACCCATATTGCTGACGGTTGTGTTTATATTCTTCCCTTTTTCACCAAAAGCATCCCAGAAGACCGTCGGATAAGCTCTGTATTCAAACACATGTCCGTTATTGAACTCAGGATCTTTCAACCGGAATTTGTTTATTCTCTTTTGCATCCCGGCGCTGTCCGCACCTTCCTGTGCAATTCCGGATACATCTCCCTTAACATCACACAGGAACACAGGCACTCCGACCCTGGAAAATGCCTCTGCCATGACCTTCATGGTAACTGTCTTGCCTGTTCCGGTTGCTCCTGCGATAAGCCCGTGCCGGTTTGCATGAGCCAGATCCAGGTTTATTTTTTCACCTTTATCGTTAATCCCTATATAAATGCTTTCCTCTGTCATAAACGGATTCCTTTCTCAGCGTACAAAATACTAAATCTTGTTATCATTCTTACCTGAATATACATTATATCAAAAACTGCCGACAAGGCAACAGATATTTAAATAAAAAATCCGCCCCTTTAAGGGGCGGAAACAGATTTCTGATTTATTTGCTCCAGGTGCGGAATATGCACTGGGCGGATACACCGAAAACCGTGCATGTGAGTGTCGCATTTCCGGATCCGACCGCGGTAACCTCACATCCGCCGTCGTCAGTCCTGGAAACCGTAATAACAGTTTCATCACTCGAAGACCAAACGGTATTTGCAGCCACATCCTGAAGGTCTCTGGGGGTAACAGATGCTGTAAATGCGAGCGGTTCAGTGCCGACTTCCATGGTTACGTCATCTTTCGGCGTTCCGTAATACGTGATAATTACACTTTCAACCGTCGGCATCTGAGTAGGTGTGACGACCGGCGTCTCCACAACCGGTTCTGTTGACACTTCAACTGTTGCCCGCGGGGGCTTGGCAGAAGACCCTGATCCGTCTATACCGGTGGAAACCATTATTATGACTGCCAAAATTACCGCAACGACCAAAATAAGGCCGAAGATCATCTGCCATTTAGTGTTGGCAGCTGCTCTGTCATATGCAGCAGTTCCCTTGACTGTGCTGGGTGTGGTTCCGGGAGTCCTGGAACTCTGGCTCACTCTTCTTGTTCCGCAATTCGGGCAACGGCTGGAAAGGCTGGAAAATGTTGCTCCGCAGCGGCGGCATTTTACTTGAGGTACTATCGGCATGTCATTCACTCCCTGCTCTAATATTTCTTCAATACGATCTTCTTAGGTATTCTTTATTCTACTACGCAATATTTCTTTCGTCAAATAAAACCGTCAGCTTTTTAATAGATTAATTGCTATTTCTATTCTCTTCAAAGTTTCTTCTTTACCAAGTATCTCACATATCTCCGAAGATCCGCCAGGGGTAACCGCCTTCCCCGCAACAGCTATTCTGACCGGCCACATGACTTTGGCATTTTTATATTCCATTTTTTCCGCAGTTTTGACCATCGCATTCAGAAGCCTCTCATTGTTCCAATCTGAAAGTGCCTCAAACACCGGCTTTATCTCCTGAAGAATCTCAAGAGAACTGATTTCATCCGATTTGGATTTTTTATGAACAAAAAGCTCTTTGCCGTATTCAGGTAACACATCAAAGAAATCCACCTTTTCCGGTATTTCGGAAAGGATTTCCGTGCGCTGCTGCAGAAGAGCGGCTATTTTTGACAAGTCGTAGGATTCATTCTGTACCGAGATCCTTATCCATGGCTTTGCTGCTTCCTCAAATTGTTCGGCAGTCATAGCCCTTATATATTCCGCATTAAAGTGCCTCAGTTTTTCAATGTCAAATATTGCAGGAGACTTTGACATCCCTGAGAGATCAAATACTTCTTCAAGTTCTGCAAGGGAGAACATTTCTTCCTCACCTCTTGGGCTCCAGCCGAGCAGAGCCACATAATTCAAGATTGCATCAGTCAGGAAGCCCTGATTTTTCAGGTCTTCATAGGACGGATCCCCATGACGCTTGCTCATTTTGTTATGGGCATCCCTCATGACGGGACTGCAGTGCACATATTTCGGGATCTCCCATCCGAAGCCTTCATAAAGGAGATTGTATTTCGGCGCCGAAGAGAGATATTCAGTCCCCCTGACCACATGCGTGATCCCCATCAGATGATCGTCTATAACATTTGCGAAATTGTAAGTGGGGAGGCCGTCTCTCTTCAAGAGCACCTGATCATCCAGGGTCTTGTTTTCAACCGTTACTTCACCGAAGATCTCATCTTTGAATGTAGTTGTACCTTCCCGCGGGATTCTCTGGCGTATGACAAAAGGTTTTCCCTCTTCTGCCAGAGCTTCAGCCTGTTCAGGGCTTAATGATCTGCACGGGTCTTCTTTCATCTCGAAGATTCCGCTCTCCTCTTCGCTCTCCGTCTTCTCGCAAAAACACCTGTAAGCATGCCCGCGGCTGACCAAAAGATCTGCATATTCCTTATACAGGCTGCGCCGCTCTGTCTGTATATACGGTCCGACCGGGCCCCCTATATCGGGGCCTTCGTCATGCTCGAGACCGCATTCGGATAAAGTTCTGTATATGACATCCGTTGCTCCTTCGACCAGGCGCCCCTGATCGGTATCCTCTATCCTCAGGATGTACTTTCCTCTGTTGTGCCGCGCTATCAGATAGGTATACAAAGCCGTGCGCAGATTTCCCACATGCATGTATCCCGTCGGAGACGGAGCAAAACGGGTCCTCACTCCGTCGTGAGGAATCCTTTTCTCCATTTCATCGAACCAGGCTGTATCTTTCATCTTGTTTCCTCCGTTTGAATGTTCTTTGTTTTTATATCATAAATGCTTTGCAAACTCAACAATTTATTGCTTTTTAAGGGTTCGTTTGATATTATAATGTTTTGTATCGGTATATTGGAGAAGGCAATTAATGGATAATATCACTGAAAGAAAAAAAATAATGCTCTCCGGCATAAAGCCCACCGGAGACCTCACATTAGGCTCCTACCTCGGGGCGATCAAAAACTGGGCAGAGAGAGCCGAGCAATTCGACTGTTACTATTTTATGGCCGATCTGCATGCTCTTACCACAAGAAACACACCTGCCGATCTCAGGCGAAGGACTCTTGAGCAGCTTGCGCAATATATTGCCTGCGGTCTGGATCCTCAGCGCAATACCCTCTTTCTTCAGAGTGATGTACATGAACATGCGGAGCTGGGCTGGATCCTGAATTGTTATACTATGTTCGGCGAACTGAGCCGTATGACCCAGTTCAAAGACAAAAGTTCTAAAAATGCTGACAATATAAACGGCGGTCTGTTCACTTACCCTGCTCTGATGGCTGCAGACATTCTGCTTTATCAGCCCGACTATGTGCCGGTAGGAGAGGACCAGAAACAGCATGTGGAACTCACCCGCGATATAGCTCAGCGTTTCAATAATCTCTATGGAGAAACATTCAAAGTCCCCGAGCCATGGATACCCAAGGTCGGTGCCAGGGTAATGGATCTTCTTGATCCTTTGAGCAAGATGTCAAAGTCGGATGAGATCGGCAACGGCAGGGTATGTCTTATGGACGATCCCGCGGATATCATGAGAAAATTCAAACGCGCCGTTACGGATTCCGACAGTGGAGATGGCTGTGTGCGCTACGATCAGAAAAACAAGCCCGGCGTCGCGAACCTTATGCAAATCTATTCCGCCTGCACTGGCAGGACGTATTCCGAAATAGAGGCCGAATTCGCACACTCGGGATACGGAGTCTTCAAGAACGCTGTCGGCGAATCCGTAGTGGAAACGCTCAGGCCGATCCGCGAAGAAGCAAACCGTATACTGTCGGACAAAGCGTATATCCGGGACATTTACGCCGAAGGCGCAAAAAAAGCGTCATACATCGCGGGAAAGACTCTCCGCAAAGTATACAGAAAAGTGGGGCTCGTCGAAAAGCCCTTTTAAGGAGTTACATGTTCTCTAACCTTGCTACACTGACTAAAATAGTGCTTGCAGTTGTTATATCTCTCATTGTATCCCTGGTCCTGACTCCGCCCGTCAGAAAGCTTGCAATCGGGATCGGAGCTTTGGACGTGCCCGATCACAAAAGGCATATACACAAAGAAGCCACGCCCAGGATGGGAGGACTTGCCATATATCTGGGCTTTGTCCTGTCCCTTATTCTCTTTGTCGAGCTGACGAAGGAGGTCCGCGGAATACTCCTGGGCTCGCTCGTAATAGTCGCGATGGGGATCCTGGACGACAAGTATAATCTGAGGCCATTGATAAAGCTCGCAATCCAAATCCTCGCCGCAGGCATTGCCATATTGCACGGCGTAGTCTGGGACTATATTTCCAGCGGCGGCGGGACAGTATCAACAGGCCTTCTGGCCTATCCTCTGACTATTTTCTGGATAGTTGCCTGCACGAACGCCGTTAACCTCATTGACGGGCTCGACGGGCTGGCAGCAGGTATATCCTCTATAAGTTCTCTGACCATGTTACTGGTGGCATACTTTCTTCTGGAGCCTGAGGTTGCCGTGATACTTGCTGCAGTTTTCGGAGCCTGTATAGGATTTCTGCCCTACAACATGAACCCTGCGAAAATATTCATGGGCGACACCGGATCACAGTTTCTTGGATATATCCTGGCGACTGCTTCGATGCTCGGCCTTTTCAAATTCTATGCGATCTTCACCATTTTCGTGCCGCTTGTTTCTCTGGTCTATCCTCTTGTGGATACGGGCTTTGCGTTTCTCCGCAGGATCTCCCACGGGGAAAGCCCCTTCCACGCGGACAGAAAGCATCTTCACCACAGGCTTCTGGACGCGGGATTCAGTCCGAAACAGGCTGTGGGCATTCTGTGCTCCGGCTCGGCCTTTCTCTGTCTCATGCCCATAATCAGAGTCAGTCCCTTCATGTGGCTCAAGATTCTCTGCCTCGCGGGGATGTTTGCGACTCTGTATATAATTATAATGATCTTCATAAGCCGGAACGGCGCCGCGAAATAGCTTAATACAACAAAAGGCACTCCAAATGGAGTGCCTTTTGTTTTTATTATCAGTACAGTCCGGTAATATTCCCTTCATCGTCCACATCTACACCGTATGCCGCAGGAACCGATGTCAACCCGGGCATAGTGAGTATATTCCCTGACAAAGCTACTATAAACCCCGCCCCGGAGGAAACATACATTTCCCGTATGTGGAAATCAAAGCCCTCAGGCCTCCCGAGCAGAGATTTGTCATCCGAGAGAGAATACTGGGTCTTTGCTATGCATACGGGAAGTCTTCCAAATCCTGAGTTCTCTATTATTTCTGCCTCCAAATTGGCATTATCCGAGAATATGACTTTTCCAGACCCGTATATTTCTTTCGCAATGGTTTTGATTTTCTCCTTAACGGAAAGATCATCGCTGTACAACAGTCTGAAATCAGAAGACTCCTCAAGCGAATTTAATACTTCCTTCGCAAGAAGGATTCCGCCATTTCCTCCTTCCTTGTATACATCCGAAATGGCGAACCGGCAGTTTCTTTCAATGCAATAATCCCTGACAAAACTTATATCTTCTTCTCTTTCCGTTCCGAAAAGATTCATGGCTACAGTAACCGGAAGACCGAATTTTTTAAGATTTTCTATATGCTTCCCAAGATTGCATATTCCGTTTTTCAGTGCGTCTGTTCCATCTCCGCCATTATAGCAGAGAGCTCTTACTGTTGCTACCAGAACACATGCATCCGGCCTGATGCCGGCCTGCCTGCATTTTATATCAAAGAATTTTTCAGCTCCGAGATCCGCTCCGAAGCCTGCTTCTGTTATTACATAATCCGCCAGACGAAGCGCTGTCTTTGTTGCTCTGACACTGTTGCACCCGTGAGCTATATTGGCAAAAGGCCCGCCATGCACAAGAGCCGGAGTATGTCCGAGCGTCTGGACCAGATTAGGCTTAAGCGCATCCTTAAGCAGTGCTGCCATCGCGCCGGATGCTTGGATGTCCTCAGCAGTCACCGGCATACCGTTTATATCATAGGCAACGATCATCCGATTAAGACGATCTTTGAGATCTCTGAGGTCCTCGCTGAGACACAATATCGCCATAAGTTCGGTTGCTACCGTAATTGAAAAACCGTCTTCCCGAACCGGGCCATCAGATTTTCCGTTGCCGACCGTAATGCATCTCAGAGCTCTGTCGTTTAAATCCAGACATCGCTTCAATACTATGCGCTGAATATCTATTTTCTTTTCGTTGCCCTGATGCAGATGGTTATCTAAAAGAGCCGCGCACAGATTGTTTGCAGTTGTTACAGCATGGATATCTCCGGTAAAATGAAGGTTTATCTCATCCATAGGAGCGATCTGGGAATATCCTCCGCCCGTTGCTCCGCCTTTTATCCCAAAGCAAGGTCCGAGAGAGGGTTCGCGTAAAGCGAGCATTGTATTCTTCCCCAACAGTCTCATTGCATCAGCGAGGCCTATACTTGTCGTTGTTTTTCCTTCACCTGCAGGAGTGGGGTTTATCGCCGTGACAAGAATGAGCTTTCCGGACGGTCTGTCTTCAAGAGATCTCAGAAATGATTCACTGAGTTTCCCTTTATATCTTCCGTAAGGTTCTATATCACAGTCTTTTGCTCCGATGAGTTTCGACAATTCATCTATCGGAAGGAGTTCGGAACTCCTTGATATTTCTATGTCTGATTTCATATCCTACTTCCTGTACACATGCACGGTGCATCTGGCCTGGACCCCGTACACCTCGCAAATTATATCGGTTACACCCGAGGCGACCGCCCTGACCACACAGCCCTCATCTGTCAGATTTACCTTTATTACGCCTTCATTCTCGGAATACCATTTTGAATTCTCGCGGATATTTTTGAGATCCCCGGGCTGGACATAAGCGGTAAGCGGAAGAGGTGGTTCTCCCACATACATCGTAAACTCCTTCTTTATCTCCCCGTTGTACAGGATGGCGACTGCCTCGGGAACAGGGTCGGGCTCGGGAGTGGGCTCCGGAGTCGGCTCGGGGGTGGGCTCCAGAGTGGGTTCAGGAGTCGGCTCGGGGGTGGGCTCCAGAGTGGGTTCAGGAGTCGGCTCGGGACTTATCTCAGGGCTTGGGGACGGAGAAGGCGCCGGTTTTTTTGTAGGAACGGGGCTCGGAGTGACGGGCGATTCCGTTACCGCCGGAGATGGAGCCAGCGTGGGAACAACAGTTTTTGCAGCCATGTTGGCCCATATGAGGGCAGATATCATAAGCGCGGCGACAACCGCTATCGGAACAGCCGTTTTCAGCAGCTTTTTAGCATCCGGTTTCTCTCGTTTCGCTCTTCTGCGGATCTTTTTCGGTTTGTTTAAAGCCTTGCGCTCATCTCGCTCGTCATCGGACAAAACAAGTTCCTTTTGCGCCTTTTCTTCGTCCGATCTCAGTTCTTTTTGTTTGGGAGGATCCTTGATCAGCTTTTCAGTCTCCGCCGGAGTAATATCGGAGGCCTTCTGCTGATTCTCTGCCTTTTCGGAGGTTTCGTCCGACGCGAGCTTAACGAAGGGGGAAAAGTGCATTCCGCAGCCGGGACAGTAGTAAGCGTCGCCTCTGACCGTTCTGTCGCAGACGGGGCAGGCTTTCGTATCATAAGGAAGTTTGGGAAGCGGATATCCACATTTATAACAGAAGCGATCATTCTCGCTGACTTCTGCTCCGCAACTCTCGCAGTACAGCATCTTCAGACCTCCTTAATTTACATAATATCGTTGATATTATATTATCAAATTCTCTGAAAATCAATCGTATATTAAATCCGGTCTTTCTGGTGACAGCACTCAGGCTGATGCCAGAGCAAAAACCGGCCTGTCATCCTCAAAATGATCATCTCCGGTACCGAACAACGGGCACCGGAGATGTGTTTTTTATATTATTGCTTTTCAGGCGTTTTTCTCTTTAATTGCTGCCTGAGCTGCAGCAAGTCTCGCGATGGGAACGCGGAAGGGACTGCAGGAGACGTAGTCGAGGCCTACCTTGTGGCAGAACTCAACAGAGGAAGGATCTCCGCCGTGCTCGCCGCAGATTCCGAGGTGAAGGTCGGGGCGTGTTGCTCTGCCGAGCTTTGCCGCCATCTCAACGAGCTTGCCTACGCCTGTCTGATCGAGTCTTGCAAACGGATCGGACTCATAGATCTTTGCATCGTAGTAAGCGCTGAGGAACTTGCCCGCGTCATCTCTGGAGAAGCCGAATGTCATCTGTGTAAGGTCATTCGTGCCGAAGGAGAAGAACTCTGCCTCAGTCGCAATTGCATCTGCTGTAAGAGCGGCTCTCGGGATCTCGATCATCGTTCCGACAAGATACTTCATCTCCGTGCCGGACTCTTTTATGAGCTCATCGGCAACTCTTACAACAACGTCCTTGACATATTTGAGTTCCTTGACCTCGCCTACCAGCGGGATCATGATCTCGGGGACCATGTTCCACTCGGGGTGTCTCTTTTGAACCGCAAGAGCTGCCTTTATGACTGCTCTTGTCTGCATCTCTGCAATCTCGGGGTAAGTGACCGCAAGGCGGCAGCCTCTGTGGCCCATCATCGGGTTGAACTCGTGAAGGGATGTTATGATGTTCTTTATGTCCGCGGGAGTCTTGCCGACGTTCTTTGCCAGAAGCTCGATATCGTCTTCGGTGTTAGGAACGAACTCGTGGAGAGGCGGATCAAGGTAACGGATCGTTACGGGGTTGCCCTGCATCGCCTCGTATATGCCTTCGAAGTCGCTCTGCTGCATGGGCTCGATCTTTGCAAGAGCCTTGACTCTGTCTTCCTTGTTGTCCGCGCAGATCATCTCGCGGAATGCCTCTATCCTGTCCGCCTCAAAGAACATGTGCTCTGTTCTTGTAAGTCCGATACCCTGGGCTCCGAGCTCGATCGCCTTTGCGGCATCTCTCGGGGTGTCCGCGTTGGTGCGGACCTTAAGTCTTCTGTATTGGTCTGCCCATGCCATGATTCGGCCAAATTCGCCCGCGATGGTGGCATCGACCGTGGGAATGATTCCGTCATATACGTTTCCGGTCGAACCATCGATGGAGATCCAGTCGCCCTCGCGGTAGGTCTTGCCGGCGAGCGTGAACTGCTTGTTCTCCTCATCCATGACTATCGCTCCGCATCCGGAAACGACACAGACGCCCATTCCACGGCCTACGACCGCCGCGTGAGAGGTCATGCCTCCGCGGACAGTCAGGATGCCCTGGGCAGTCTTCATGCCTTCGATGTCCTCGGGAGAGGTCTCGAGACGGACCAAAACGACCTTTTCCTTTCTGGAAGCCCACTCTTTGGCGTCTTCGGCAGTGAAGACTATCTTTCCGCAGGCTGCTCCCGGAGAAGCTCCGAGGCCTCTGCCGACTGGAGTTGCCGCCTTGAGGGCCTTCTGGTCAAACTGCGGGTGGAGGAGCGTGTCGAGGTTTCTCGGATCTATCATCAGGACTGCCTGCTCCGGAGTGATCATGCCTTCGTCAACGAGATCGCAGGCAATCTTCAAAGCTGCCTGGGCAGTGCGCTTGCCGTTGCGGCACTGGAGCATATAGAGCTTGCCGTTTTCGACGGTGAACTCCATGTCCTGCATGTCATGGTAATGGTTTTCAAGAGTAGCGCAGACTCTGGTGAAGTCCTCATATGCCCGTGGGAATTTCTGGGCCATCTCGGATATCGGCATCGGAGTACGGATACCGGCGACGACATCCTCGCCCTGTGCATTGTTCAGGAACTCGCCCATGAGCTTCTTCTCGCCTGTTGCCGGGTCTCTCGTGAAGGCAACGCCGGTTCCGGAGTTGTCGTTGAGGTTGCCGAATACCATCGGCATAACAGTGACCGCGGTGCCCCAGGAATACGGGATATCGTTGTCGCGGCGGTATACATTCGCTCTGGGGTTATCCCAGGATCTGAAGACCGCCTTAATGGCTTCCTTGAGCTGAACTATAGGATCGGAGGGGAAATCGGCTCCAAGCTGCTTTTTGTACTCTGCCTTGAACTCTTCCGCCAGTTTCTTAAGATCAGCCGCGTCGAGCTCGACATCCAGCTTGACGCCCTTTTCTTCCTTCATGTCGTCTATAAGCTTCGTGAAGTAACTCTTGCCGACTTCCATAACGACATCAGAGAACATCTGGATAAAACGGCGGTATGAGTCGTATACGAAACGCTCGAAATTCGGATCCGGATTCCCTTTGATCATAGCGGCGACAACGTCGTCATTGAGACCGAGGTTCAGGATCGTGTCCATCATGCCGGGCATGGATGCGCGTGCGCCGGACCTTACGGATACGAGCATCGGGTTTTCGAGGTCTCCGAACTTCTTGCCGTTCAGTTTTTCGATCGCTTCAACATTCTTCATGACTTCAGCCATGATATCGTCGTTTATCTGGCGTCCGTCATCATAATACTGTGTACAGGCTTCTGTGGTTATCGTAAAGCCCTGAGGAACGGGAAGACCTATCTTGGTCATCTCTGCGAGGTTCGCTCCTTTTCCTCCAAGGAGCTCGCGCATGCCTGCGTTTCCTTCGGAAAACAGGTAGACGTATTTTTTGCTCATTTACATATATCCTTTCATTATTTTAGCCGCATGAGAATATACCACAAAGGCAGGGCACTTTTCAATACAATTTCATTGAAAACGGTATATTTTTTGGTGTCTTGCAGCGCTCAGAGCTTTATCCCGTCCATTTCGAGCCTGTAACCGAAAAGTGTCTTCTTCAGAGAAAAGAAAACAGTGTCGGAATACTCCAGGACATACTTGGGAAGCAGGACCTCCGCGGTCTCCGTTTCAAAGACCTTATAGCCCCTTTTTTTGAGCTGCTCCGCCATTTTGGCGTTAACTATACGCGGGTAGAGCTCCGTGATGTCAATGTCGGATGTCGTCGTCGAGATGAGCTCAACGGCAACGGCCTTTTTCCCTGTCTTTCTCAGGTGCTCCCTGAGCTCGTCTGAAAACTCAAAATTCATGGCGATACCCCTTTATTGCAGTTTTCGTTCATTTTAGCACAAAAGCGCCGGAAATAAAACAAAAAAGGACAGCTCCGAAGAGCTGTCCTTTGAAATATAAGCTTAAAGCGATCAGGCCTTCTTTGAAGCCTTCTGCTTGCCGAGTGTCTGGATTCCTTCGATAACGAGGATGACAGCAAGGATAAGCATTGCAACTGCAAATACGAGCTGGAACCAGTCGCCCCAGGCAGCCGCGCCTGCACCGACTTTGCCGAAGAGAGCAACGACAGTGAGGATGAGCTTCCAGATGGTCATGACGAGCATGAAGATCATGCCGGGGATGAGCATCTTGTTGTTCTTGCCGACTTCGCCGAGCCATGTGGCGACAGCCATCAGAGCAAGACCTGCGAGGAGCTGGTTGGCGCTTCCGAACAGACCCCAGATAGCGCTGAGCTTCAGTCCGCCGAGTACGCAGCCGATGACGACCATCAGAAGAGTACCGAACAGCGGGTGGCAGAGGAGCTTGCGAACGCCTGTCGCATCTTTCCAGGAAGCCTCGCCTTCCTTAAGGAAGAGCTCGGAGAACATGAAACGGGAAAGACGTGTTGCTGTGTCGAGAGAGGTAAGAGCAAATACAGAGACAGCGAGTGTCAGCATACCGTACATGATCGTGTAGACACCTGTGCCCTCTTCGCCGAACATCGTGGCGATACCGCCTGCAAAAGCAGCAGCCGGGGAGCCGAATCCGCCGGAGGTGTACTTCTCGAATACCATGCCGACAGCAAGCAGCGAGATGATGCCGAGAGCGGACTCGATGAGCATCGCGCCGTAGCCGATGGGCTGGAGGTCCTTCTCGGAAGCGATCTGCTTGGAAGAAGTACCGGAAGCGACGAGTGAGTGGAATCCGGAGCAGGCGCCGCAGGCGACCGTGATGAACAGGGTCGGAACGATGAAGTTCTGGAGGTTTGCTTCTTTGCCGCCGAATGCCTGGAACGCGGGAAGCGCGAAGTTGACTCTGCTGCTGAAGCTGGAGATCAGAACGCCGATAATGGCGAGGATCATCATGCCGTAGAGCAGGTAGGAGCTGAGGTAGTCACGCGGCTGGAGGAGTATCCAGACCGGGACGAGGGATGCGATCGCGATGTAAGCGCCGATGAATACGATCCAGAAGGTACGGCTTGCAGCAAGACCGAGCTTCAGTCCGAGGAACAGGAAAGCAAGGATGCAGACGATACCGATTATCGTTCCCGGAACGATTCCGAGGCCGGCGCGGTTTGTGAGGAGACCGTATACTATAGCCAGGACTATGAAGAGCATGGATATAATTGCGGTCGTCTCATTTCCGGTAGGCTGTGTTACGATGCCTGCGCGGTCAGACATGAAGGTTCCGGCGACGACGTTTACGAAGGACGCAACGACGAGCACGAGAACGAGCAGAGCGAAGATCAGGAACAGCTTATGGGCTCTCTTGCCCATGGAGTCGCCGATAACATCGCCGATGGATTTGCCGCCATGACGTACAGAGGAGAAGAGTGCGCCCCAGTCATGAAGGCCGCCGATGAAAATGCCACCCAGGACACACCACAGGAAAACGGGGATCCAGCCGTAGATGGAAGCCTGTACAGGGCCGTTGATCGGGCCTGCGCCTGCGATGGAGGAGAAGTGGTGCCCCATAAGTACCGCGGGCTTGGCAGCGACATAGTCGACGCCATCAGCCATGGTGACTGCAGGGGTCTCTCTTGAGGGGTCAATGCCCCACTGTCCCGCTACCCAGCGGCCATAATAAATGTAGCCGAGGACGAGCAGAACGATTGCAACTAATAAGATTACTAGTGCCATTGGTGTTTCTCCCTTTCTAAAAAAATAATTTTAACTGTTATCTAAACTCTCCTGCAGAGGTTTGAAGATCCTTTGAAGATCCTTTCCCCTTCTGTTGAAGAAAAGTTTACCTGTTGATGCCTCAATGCCAAACAGCTTATAATTGCTGTAGCCGCGGAGGCCGTACATATAGCCCTTGCTGTGCCTGAGTTCCCTGAAAACCGGCATGGCATTTTCAGTGATCCTGTCCGCAATAACGATCAGAGTGATATCAGCGTTTTTGAGATCGGGACCCGGAACGACCCTCGATACACCTGTTTCCCAGGCCTCCCTGTCGAACTCTCTGAGCTTTTCTTCGTCCAAGTCCGCACAGGTCGCGAAAAAGACTGTTTCGCTCGTACTCCATTTGTTGTAAACGGCAGACTTGAAGAGAAAATACTGCTCCTCGTTTACGCGGAATACCGCTTCGGCGTCAAAAGGACTCGCGGGATTTTCTCTGTTTATATCATAATAACTGTGATAGGAGAGAAGTACCCGCTCGAGCAGATCTTTTGACGTCATGCTTCTGACGGTGCCCGAGCGCCCGGTTTCCCGAATTGCGCGTCAGGAATGAGTTTTTTCAGTTCCTCCAGAAGCGCTTTGCCGGCCTTTTCGCCGGGAAGCTGTATCTGGGCAAGCTCACCGGACCCGTCGCAGATCACTATATGCTCGACCGGAAGATCTCCCGCACAGCAGCCCATCTTGGCGGGTACAAGAAGCACCCTTCTGAAAACTCTGGTGATGTTTTCGTAGGGGATAAAATAAGCAGTTCTGCCCTTTTTGAAATAGAAGGTTTCCGCACCGATTCTGACGGGGCCTATCGCCCTGGAAGATCTGAACTCTTCTTCCGCGTTGGTCGGAATTTCATACCCTTCTGAAAGAGGCTGGAATTTCATATAAGACACTTTCCCACTAAAACTTATGAATAAACTATTAACAATCGATAATATAGCACTAAGTGATGATATCTTCAAGTGTTATTTTTAACAAAAATCAAAAGCACTCTGCGCGAGGCAGGGTGCTCTTGCAATACTCATCAGTCTGTCAATACGATTTTAAAAAAACTCAATCCGGATTCCCATCCAGCCTTTCGGTAATAAACTGCTCGACTTCTTTCATTTCGATCCCGAGCGCAATGCTGAGCTCGCCGTGGAGCATATCCTGAGCACGTTTGGCAGTGGCCTCTATCCGGCCGGATTTTGTCTTGCGTTCGGTCATTCTGAGGCGCAGACCCTTGATTATCGAAACAAGCGCTTCATTCGTATGCTGCTTGAAAAGCTCTCTGTAAAACGCGTCCACATGGTTAAAGCGATTATCGTAGCAGATAGCGGGCTCTATAGACGGTATTGAATCTATGAATGCCAGCGCCTCCTTTTTGGAGATTACCGGGCGGATAAATAATGTAGTATCAACAGGGACAAAACACGTCCCAGACCCTGCGAGAGGACGCAGAGTATAATACTTTCTTCCGGGCTGCGCGCCGCTGAAAGAAAGTTCGCCGACAGCTTCAACGTTGCAGGCTCCGTTTTCACCATATACTATCTTATCTCCGACTTTATACAACAAATACCTCCTGCTTTTTTCTTCAGATATAATAATTAATAAGAAAAATTTTTATTATAACTATAATACACTAATTGTCAATCAATTTCCACACTTTTTCCGTTTTCACCAAAAAATTTTTTAATATTTTATTCAAGTTGCACAAAAATATTTTTTCGGTGTATAATCGCGGTATGAAGATCGTTTTAAAGGGTGAAGCCGGTAAATACAAATATGCCGTTGAGCAGATGCTGCTGACGGTTTTCCCTGATGAAAGGCCGGAATATGTCCTGAAAAAGCCACAAGAGGACTGTCTCTCTGTATCTCTCTCGAGAGCTGAAATGTATTCCGTCTCCGTCTGTATGCTCAAAAGAGACGGTAAAGTTTTCAAAGGAATGGCAAGGGAGTTGTCTTCCGCTCTTACGGACGAGATCACCACAGACCGCGTATGCCAGAGACTCATAAAGAATTCAATTTACAGAGCAGCGCTCTCTTCAGGTATCAAAAAGCCTGTATGGGGTTCTCTCACAGGGGTAAGGCCAGGCAAGATCTTCAGGAATCTGCTTAGGAGCGGCCTTTCTCCCGATGAAGCTGCACGAAGATTTGAAACTGATTACGGGGTGGATCCCGTCCGGGCTAAACTCTGCAGCGAGACATCACTTGAGACTTTAAAGGCAGAAGAATCACTCGCTCCAAAAGATATCTGTCTTTACGTCGGCATTCCATTCTGTCCGACAAGGTGTTCATACTGCAGTTTTGTAAGCGCTTCTGTTGAAAAAAGCACGCATCTTATCGTTCCATTTCTGGATGCATTGGAAAAAGAGGCGGAAGCGCTTGCAGCTGAAACGGAAAAATGCTCTCTGCGTGTCGTATCTCTCTATTTTGGCGGCGGAACACCCACCACTTTAAGTGCCTCACAGTTCGACAGGCTTTTTTCACTTCTCGAAAGCCTTTACGATTTATCCTCCCTGCGTGAGAATACTGTTGAGGCGGGAAGACCGGATACCATTACTTCCGAGAAACTTGAAGTCCTGAAAAAGCACGGGGTCACAAGGATAAGCGTAAACCCCCAGACAATGAATGACAGTGTTCTCGAAGCAATCGGAAGAAAGCACACGGCATCTGATATATCGAATGCCTTATCGCTCGTCAGAGAGGCAGGAGACTTTGACGTAAATATGGATCTCATAGCCGGGCTTCCCCGAGACGATCCCGAAAGCTTTCGCAGAACTTTGGATCAGGTCATTTCTCTTTCACCCGAAAACGTCACCGTTCACACGCTTTCTCTGAAAAGAGGCTCTGCAATAACGCTTGGAAAGACAGCGATTCCCACTGCAGGAGAAGTATCACAGATGCTTGATGACGCAGATGTCAGTCTGAGAAAAAACGGATACTCTCCGTATTATCTTTACAGGCAGAAGTTTATGTCCGGTGGATTTGAGAATACCGGCTGGGCAAAGCCAGGACATGTCAACCTGTATAATATATGCATAATGGAGGAGCTGTGCTCGATACTGGCCCTCGGAGGAGGAGGTTCAAGCAAACTAATCGCTCCCGGTGACGGACGGAATATAAGGCTCATGGCACCGAAGTATCCGCTCGAATACATTGAGCACTCCGATAAGCTGTGTGAGGACAAAAAGAAAATAGCGGAGTTTCTCAAATGAAACTCCGCTGTTTTTCTCTTCTCACTTGCCTACACAGAAGCGTTCGAAAATGCGGTTGGTAATATCTTCTCTGACAGTTTTTCCGTTCAATTCCCCGATCGCATACATTGCATTTTCTGTTTCAGTTAAAACGGCATCGGGCGTCACTCCGGTTTCCATAGCTTCAAGCGCATTTTCCAGACTGTTAAACGCCCTTGCAAGAGCTTCCTTCTGCCTCAGGTTTGTTATTATCTCTCCTGCCGGCACCTGAGGCATCGGAAAGAGCTTCTCTATCTCAGCGGAAAGCTCTTCAATGCCCTCACCCGTTACAGAACTTATGCATACCTTAGGCAGAGGGCTTTCCGGCATCACAGGTTTATCTGTGAGATCCGTCTTGCTGACTGCTATAATTGCCTTCGGAGCCCTTTCTGCGGTCTCCAGCACTTTTTTGTCTTCTGCTGTGAAAGAATTGTTTCCGTCGATCACAGCTATGATCAGTTCTGCATTCTCGGCTGCCTTTAAGCTTCTGCCGACTCCAAGTTTCTCAACAGTGTCCTGCGTGTCACGTATGCCGGCCGTATCCGACAGAAGCAGTGTCACTGCTCCGAATTTTATTTTTTCCTCTATTGTATCCCTTGTAGTCCCCGGTATATCGGTAACTATCGCTCTGTCATAGCCCAACAGCGCATTCAGAAGCGAACTCTTCCCCGCGTTAGGTTTGCCGACGATTACAGCAGGGATCCCGTTCTTCATAAGGCTGCCTCTCTCGAATGTAGACAGAAGAGCTCGGATCACGGAAATGCTTCCGGAAATCGCAGCCCTGTATTCGTCAAGAACAAAATCTTCTATATCTTCATCCGGATAATCCAGCACAGCATGATAGTGAGCGCTTATGTTTGCCAGATCCGAATATACGGCTTCAGTTTTTCTGCTAACTGCTCCGGCAAGCTGTCCGGCTGCATTGGCGGCACAGTCGGAAGTTTCAGCCTCGATAAGATCTATAACTGCTTCAGCCTCGGTAAGGCTCATTTTGCCATTTAAAAAGGCCCTCTTCGTGTACTCCCCGGGCAGTGCGATTCTGGCACCGTTGGCACACAGCGTCTCAATTGCCGCTTTCAGAACCACCGGTGATCCATGGCACTGAAGCTCAGCATAGTTTTCTCCGGTAATACTCCCGGGTGCTCTGCAGATCTGCGCCAGGCATAAATCAAGAAGCTCTCCGTTTTCCCCGAAGAGCTTTCCGTACACCAATTTACCGGAAGGAGCCTCTTTCAATGGCGTTCCTCCGGCCGGTTTGAATATTTTGTCCGTAATTTCGACAGCTCTGTCTCCGCTTATCCGGATGATCCCCAAAGCAGTCACTGCATTTCCGGTAGCGACAGCTGCTATAGTGTCAGACATTTCTGATTCTCAGTCTCTGCTCTCTTGCTGCCTTCTCATCATTTGCCTCAGATATGAAGTAACTCAGAGACAGCAGGCTGTCCGAGAAGTGGATATTCTCGACAAGTACGGGGCTGTTGGGCTCCGTAAGCTCCACATTGGTAAAATTCCAGATCGCATTGACTCCGTTCTCAATAAGCTCTTTTGCGACTTCGACTGCTTTCTCTTTAGGAACCGAGAGCACAGCCAGGTCAACTGTATTGTTATCGATATAGTCTGCCATCTCGGAGGCAGATTTGATCTCTACGCCTTTGAATGAGGTCCCTACAAGCGCTTCCTTTATATCGAATGCGCAGTCCATGGTTATGCCCCACTCGGAAAAGCTGAAATTGTCAAGCAGCGCCCTGCCTATATTGCCTGCTCCGACAAGGATAGCATGATATCCCCTGTCCATTCCGAGAATAGACTTTATCTCACCCTTCAAAGCTGCGACATTATATCCGTATCCTTGCTGGCCGAATTCCCCGAAACAGGAAAAATCCTGTCTTATCTGGGACGGCGTGAGCCCGAGAGACTCTCCCAGCTCTTTTGATGAAATACGTGCCACACCCTGTTCTTCAAGCTCGCCGAGTTTTCTCAAATACCTTGGTAGGCGGCGTATAACATTGTTGGATACGGTTACTCGTTTCATTACTGAACTCCTGACTCTTTTTTATAGATTATATCACCTGAATATAAGTGTTTCAAGGTTTTAGTGCCTGATTTGACTTTTACGGTAAGCGAATGTATAATTCAGAATATTTTAAGCAGCGAAGGGTCTCTTCTTTATTTATTTCTAGTTATGAAAAGAAAACTGTTTGTTTTTCTGGGTTCTGTTGTACTTCTGACAGTACTGCTCTCATTCTCAGCTTGGGGAGATTACTCTTTTAACGACGTTCAGTCGGGTACTGAAATCGCCTTTACCGTCGGGGTATCCACACCCGACGGCAGCCCAAAAACTGTTACGGGCGTGCTGTCAGCCGGCATGCCTGAAGGCACAACGGCTTCTCTCACAGAAGACGGAAGAGTATTTATATCCGGGAAACCGTTGATTGCGAACGAGCACATTTTTATTCTTACTCTTTCCTATGATTCGGGAGAAACAGAGGAAATAACATGCGCGTTAAATGTTCTTCCGGCTGTCCCTTTTATTTACAGCCAGCCTGCTGCCCAATCGATAGGAGTCGGTGAAACTGCAATACTCAGCGTCGGCGCTGAGGTGGCTTCTCCCGAGTCCAACATTTTGAGCTATCAATGGTTTTCGTGTGCATATGACGGCAGTGAAGCTCTCCCGATAGACGGAGCTACAGATGCAAATCTACCTTATACTTCGTCTGAGAGCGGCCAGGTATTTCTTTTCTGCAGAGTGACATGCACCAACAACGGATATTCTTCTTTTGTGGATTCCGATATCGTTAAGGTCGACTCAGCTGACGTCTCCCTGGTCTCCGTTGCCGTAAACCGAATGCCTTACAAGCTTGATTATACTGTTGGTGAGGCACTTGATACTTCAGGACTTGAGCTCAGACTGTTCTACAGTACCGGCGAAAAACGGGACATTACTGAAGGCTTTATTTGCTCGCCCATGATTCTCGATTCTTCGGGAACGCAGAGCATAACGGTATCATATGAATCTTTGGCCTGCACGTTCAATGTCTCCGTAAATGAGGCGGAGGAAAAGATCTCCGCGATACAGATTGCCTCCAAGCCGTATAAACTGACATATAAAGCAGGTGAACAGCTTAATACTTCCGGTCTGTCACTTACGGTTTATACTAATCTCGGCCAGAGAACTGCAGACAGCGGTTACACGTGCACTCCGCAATTCTTTACGGAACCTTCTGCAAGGCAGGCAGTAAAGGTAAGCTACGGGGGATTTGAATGCAGTTTTTATGTGGTCGTAATCGAAGCGGCTCCGGCAAGTTCTGCCCCGACTGCCGAACCTGATAACAGTGTCAGGGAAAGCCCTGTGGTCATCACGGTATCTCCTGATAAGGCTGCTGAACATAACAATGTCCGATCAGAAAGAAACAGTTCTCTTACTGCAACAATAGTTATAATAGCTCTTATTTCCCTGCTGGGGCTCGGTTTCTATGTCGTGATCATGCAGCACGGGGGTTGGGATGAATTCCTGGCGGACATGAAGGAACTCATCGACAGCGAGAAGCCTGACAGAAAATAACAGAAAGACCCGATAACTCCAATCTGAGCCGTATAAAAAGCTCAGATTGTTTTTTTACAGCCGTGATGTTAAAATAATTATTGTTCATTTTCCGTCAAATTTATTATTAAAGAAAGGAGCGATGCAAAATGATCTTAACACCTGAGCAGCAGGCACTGCTCGATGGCAAAGAAGGCGAAACCATGGCCAAGGTCATGAAGACGCTCGTCATGTACGGCGAGGCCTTCGGTGCAGAAAGAATGGTTCCCGTCACCGGCGAATATGGCCATACTGTCCTCAGTTTCGGGCTGGGTATCATGAAACCCGTACAGGATCTGTTCCAGCAGCTCATTGATGCGGGGCTTGTATCCAAGCAGAAATTTACGGCAGACCCGAGACCTATGGATCCCGCCGTACCCAAAACTCTGATCGATGACCTGATCTTCAAGAAATTTATGTACTCTGAGCAGGACAGATTTGAAAAACAGCTCAGAGAGCTTGGCCTGAAGGATGACGATTCCTATACCTGTACAAGCTATCTTGTTCAGGTCGGCAATACGCCGAAAAAGGGAGAAGTGCTCTCTTGGGCAGAATCTTCCGCGGTCGTATATGCGAACTCTGTCCTCGGCGCCAGATGCAACCGAAACTCCGGTATAATAGAACTGATGGGTTCTATCGCAGGCTTTGTACCGGAATTCGGTTTTCTGACAGATGAAGGCAGGAAAGCGGACTGGGTCATAGAGGTCAAATGCAGCAAAAAGCCTGATGCCCAGCTTCTCGGCTCCGCGATAGGCATGAAAGTAATGGATGAGGTTCCCTATGTCAAAGGCCTCAACGAATGGATCGGCACGGAACTGAATGAGGATGCCTGCACATATCTCAAGGACTTCGGCGCTGCCACCGCTTCCAACGGATCCGTCGGCCTCTACCATATCGCAGACCTCACTCCCGAAGCCAAGGAACTCGGAGAATCTCTGATAAAAGAGGGCGCAAAGACATATGTGATTACAGACGCCGAGCTTGAAACAGTCAAAGCCGCCTACCCTGTTATCTGGAAAAATCCAAACGGCAAGCCCCAGCTCTGCTTCAACGGCTGCCCCCACATGACATTAAAGCAGCTTGAGGACTGGACCGCGAACATTGAAAAGGGCCTTAAGAAAAACGGGCTGAAAAGAGTCAGCGTGCCGACCGTATTTACTGCAAGTGTCGGCGTGCTGGAAGAATTTGAAAAAACTCCGTATGCAGAAAAGCTCAAAAGCTTCGGGGTCACCACAAGTCCTATCTGCGCTCTGATGTATATGAATAATCCTCTCTGCAAAAAGAAAAATGTAATCACCTCCTCAAACAAGCTCCGCACATATACCAGCGCAAAATTCTACTCCGAGGAAGAGATACTGAGCATTATTACGAACAAGGAGGCGAGATTATGAGGTCTTTTAAGGGACGTGTTGTAGTTCCCGGCACCTGTGAGGCTGAAGCTCTTGTCAGCCATGGAGGCTTCAATACGCTCGCAAGCTATCAGAGCGCCATGATGTTCGGGGACAAGGAAGTTAAATGCGGAGATCAGAACAATCCCGATCTGTACAAAAAGCCTATGAAAGGCGCAGCCCTGTGTCTCCCGCAGACCATAGGCTCGACAACCGGCGGCATGGTTCTGTACGTGGTATGTCAGGCCGGTACACAGCCCGCCTGTATGCTGTTTTCAAAGCAGATAGACCCGCTTGCGGCTTCGGGCGCGATCCTGGGTGATGTATGGACCGAGGCTAAGATGCCTGTTATAGACCGTCTCGGAGATGAGTTCCTGGACTATGTCAAAACAGGAATGAAAATTAAAGTCTTTGAGGACGGAACCGTCGAAGTTGAATAAGGCTTTTCCGGCCGTAATAATAAGAGCCGCTCACATTTCTGTGAGCGGCTCCTGTTTTGCCCTGCTTATATTTCAATTATACAGTAATCATACGCGTTAATGACAGTTGTCTTTCCGTATGTGCTCCGCTGCGGGATATCTTTTCCGTATGTTTTATGGACATGACCGTGAATGAAAAGAGAAGGCTCATATTTGTCCAGAAGCTCGGTAAAACACTCGAAGCCTCTGTGAGAGATATTGTCGAAATCATTTATGCCCCTTGCCGGAGCATGTGTGACCAGAATATCTGTTCCCCCGGCTCTTCTTAGCTTGTACCGCATTCTGGCTATACGTTTTCTCATCTGGGTCTCGGTATACATGTATTGTCCGTCCCTGTATCGGTAACATCCTCCGAGCCCCATAATTCTGAGGCCCTCATATGTGTACAGGGTATCATCTATACATGTACAGCCCTCCGGCTCGCTTTTAAATGCCTCGTCATGGTTCCCGTGTACATACAGAAGCGGGCATCTTGCCATGGTAACCAGAAATTCCAGATACTTGGCCTTTAAGTCTCCGCAGGAAATAATAAGATCAAACTCTTTCAGTTTTCCGGGAGTGTAGAAATCATAAAAAAATTTGGATTCAACATCCGAAATGGCAAGTATTTTCATCCCCGTATTTTGTCTTCCCCGATCTCTAATTATCAGGCAATGCATCTTTTGCCCGGAAGCTTCTGTTTTCAGTAATAAAGCCGGAACGTCAGGTATGCATACAAGGCCAGAAGCATCATCAGGATTCCTGCCTGTTTCCCTTTTTGTTCGGTCAGCAGTCCGACAAATTCCCTTACGGCAGCATTAGGCCAGAAATACCACCTGGTCGATGCTCCCATGCCTTCCGATTTGAGCCCTGCCATATCTGCCATGAGACCTGCACGAAATACATGATAATTTGTGGTAAAAAACGCCGTTTCTGCTTCCGGGTTCTCTCCCTTTACGATATCAGCCGAAAAACGCATGTTTTCTGCCGTATCAGTGGAATTTCCCTCGGTTAGTATACGATTGCCCGGAATACCTCTGCCTATGAGATAATCTCTCATTGAAGAAGCCTCGGATACGGGTTCATCTTTGCCCTGTCCGCCGGAAACTATGATCTTTGCGGGTTTCCCGTTTTCTCCTGTCTGAGTATTATAAAAATCTGCAGCAAGATCAAGTCTTCCCTTGAGAAGCGGAGTCGGAGTCCCGTCCTTTCTCAAACCGCAACCGAGCACGATGAGATAATCTTTGTTTTTATCAGGTGTTCTTTTCGCTGCAATAATGTCCGCGGTAACGGCGCCCACCATCATACATTCAAAATAGAGGTAGAAGGCTGAAACTGTGTTAACAAGAAGATTTCTTGCAAGCATATTGTCGGA
Organism: Oscillospiraceae bacterium; assembly: GCA_902802045.1. Lineage (GTDB taxonomy): Bacteria > Bacillota > Clostridia > Oscillospirales > Oscillospiraceae > Limivicinus. The sequence goes on from CADCKQ010000001.1 coordinate 108,523, forward strand.
AGAGAAAGCACTTCTGAAGTCCAAAATGGCGACAGCCGCTTCACCGGCAACAAGTGCCAATGCCAGAATGATCCCCAGAAGATTTGCAAACCTGAGTCCTTCATGACGGATGAGCGCAACATTGGAAACAAACAGCGCGGCAGAAAAAACGATCAGTACCGGAGAAGTGATGAACATATAGTTTTTGGACGAATGTACAAGAGTATAGAGGATCTGCATAAAGTGAAAATCATAGGGATGCAGGAACCCCAGGACTGCTATATATACATGGGTCACAAAAACCGAAAGGGTAAATAAGGCAAATCCCGCGTAGATTATGGTGTTATATGAGTAGAGATCTGTCCTGATCTGCCTGAAAAATGCCACTGTAAGCAGAAAGACCAACACGCCGAAGCAGACTGCCGATATGACCCCTGCCCATATCATAACAATTCCTCGATATGATAATCCTCGCCAACGGATGTGACTCTGAACCTTCTTCCCTCGATCTCGATCTCTGAAGGTATATTGCCCGGCCTCATTTCAAGCTCCCGGCGTATTTTGTTCTCTATTAGTCTTCTGGTCAGAAAGGATACGAACCACGAGTCTCTGTTCACTCCTTCTTCATCGAACACCACCCGATAGCCTCCCCCGACGGCTTCAAGATCAGAATCATCCAGAAGATACATGTCCGTGTTTTTTATCCGGTCTTTATTATACGGCATCTGATCCTGTCCTCCTTACGATGACGGCACATCAATTCTCTGTCTGGCGACAAGCTCGGCAAAAAGGCCGTTCTTTTCAATAAGCTCGTCATATGTTCCGTCTTCCATGATATTTCCCTTGTCGAGAACGAGTATTCTGTCACAGTTCTTTATGGTCGAGAGCCTGTGAGCTATGACGATGCGTGTGCATTTCAGTTTGTCCAATGCGTCAGATACCTGCTTCTGAGTTTTGTTGTCCAAGGCGGACGTCGCTTCATCAAGCATGAGTATCTTCGGTTTCGGAGCGATCGCCCTTGCAATCATGAGCCTTTGCTTCTGTCCGCCTGAGATACCTCCCTGACCTTCGGATATGATGGTCTGCATTCCCATGGGCATTGCGCGTATGTCATCGGCAATTCCCGCAATTTCAGCTGCTTCCCACGCGTCATCGATTCCGAGCTGAGGCGCCGAAATAACTATATTTGAATAAATATCGCCTTGGAAAAGGTTCCCGTTCTGTGTGACTACGCCTATTCTGCGTCTCAATGATCTCAGGTCGAGCTTGGAGATGTCTTTGCCATCGAAATATACGGCTCCTCTTTCCGGAGTCTCAAATCCGAGAAGCAGACGCAGAAGCGTAGATTTCCCGCATCCGGTGGTCCCTACTATCGCGATGTATTCCCCCGCTTTTATTTTCAGGCTCATACCGTTAACAATATAGGGCATGGTCTCATTGTATCGGAAATATACGTTTGAAAGCTCTATATTCCCTTTCAGGGAGGTCACCATCTTCTTGTTTTCGGAGGATTCCGGTTCAGTTTTCAGTATTGGCTCCGCCATTTCAAGGATCGGCTTTATCTGGGCAACCGAGAGCGCGACGCCTGTCAGAGCCGCGAATGCCCCGGTAAGAGAGCCGAACGCAGAGTTGAATGCCATATAATCCGGTGGACTGACCTTTGTCTTTATGGCTATATAATATATCAGTATCGTTCCCGCAAGGGATATCGCTGATGCGATCGCGCTGTTGGCCTTGATGAAAAGCGGAGGATTATAACTCAACTCGGCTGCTTCAGAATACGTGCCTGCCCAACGGGCGAATGCCCGTTTTTCGGCGCCCGCCAGTTTTATTTTCTGAATTCCGGATATTAATGCGTAACTCAGTCCGGCCTCCTCCGCGCCTTTTTCCATTACAGATTTCGATATCTTCACCTGAGTAAGGGCAGAGATAATGCTGAAAAAAACGGAAGCGAGAATAACAGCTATTGCAGGGACGACCAATGCAGGTGCAAATCTGAATATCTGAGTTACATACAGAAGCGAAACGAGCGAAGTAAGACCGGTTGAAAACACGTTACCGAGAAGCAGTTCGCAAAGGCTGTTTACTGCTCCGAACCTGCTGGAAAGCTCGCCGGAAGAATAGTCCCGGAAAAAGTTTGCAGGCAGATTCATGACGCGCATCATCATTGCCGCTTCAACGGAAAGAGATGTCTTTATCTCTATTCTGTTCATCATAAGCGACCTTACAGTATTGATCAGCTGCGAGGAAATAATGGCACTCAGCAGAAATACCGCGGTGCCTATCAGAAGCGAAATGCTTTTGCTCTCACGCACAAAACCGGTCAGAGCCTTTGTAATGCTCGGGTTTACCATTCCCACCAGTGTCACAAGCAGGGTAAGAACTACAAGCAGCACATAATCCCCGGTATTGAGACAATTCTTCAGAAAGATGATAAGATCCGGAATGCCGAGTTTTTTCAGCGGGAGAGGCCTGTAAAAGCATATGGCATCGGCATCAAAATTTGCGGCATTCTCTTTGTTAAGGTTCTTTTTCTCACCGCTGTCCGGATCCTTATACCAGTATCCGGTGAACGGCTTGGGGAGAAGCGCCACGGGAATGCCATCAGTCTTACGGAAAGCCAGAACAGGACCATATGCATCTTTATACCAGCCCTCTTCAAGCTTTACATTTCTCCTCATAAGTCCGTGAGGGCGCAGACAGTACTCAAGCTGTTCCTCAGATTCTGTTAAGGAGTCCGGGATCTCCGACGGCTTATAATGATAATACTTCAAAATATCATCTATTGCCGCCTTGGTTATTATCCTCTCATCATTCAGTATCCCCGTGCCCTGCTTTCCCAGCACGACAGAGGCCATACGGAAAATGGAGTCTTCAAATACTTCCTGGTCGCTCTCTTTTCTTTGTCGTATCTGTTCGTCAAACCAACCCATTTACGGCACCTCCTCAATCACTCGCGATGAGCTCGGTATAATAACCGCCTTTGCTGTAGAGCTCATCGTGCGTGCCGCGCTCGACGACGAGCCCCTTGTTCAGGACTATTATCTCATCGCAGTCGCGTATGGTTGAGAGTCTGTGGGCGATAACAATACATGTTATCCCTCTGTCCTTGACTGCTTTTACAAGCTCATATTCCGTCTTGGCGTCAAGAGCCGATGTAGCCTCATCCATTATTATTACCGAAGGATCCTGGGCCAGAACGCGGGCGATCTCGATCCTCTGCCTCTGCCCGCCCGAGAGGTCTTTTCCGCCTTCAGTGAGCTTCCCGTAGAAGCCTCCGTCTCTGGCCATTATATCGTCATATATCTGGGCATCTCTGGCGGCCAGGATCATTTCAAAATCCTCTATCGAGTCGTCCCACATCTTTATATTATTTGCTATAGTATCCTTAAACAGGGTTATATCCTGATCTACGACCGCCACAGAGCCTTTAAACACGCTTCTGTCTATCTCGGATATATGCTTCCCGTCAAAGAGTATTTCGCCGCTCCAAGGCTGATACAGTCCCGAGATCAGCTTCGCAAGCGTGGACTTTCCGCAGCCCGAAGCTCCCACAAACGCCACTCTGCTTCCGGGTTTCATGCTCATGGAAAAATCTCTTATCAGAGGTTCTCCGAGTCTGGAATATCCGAAGGTGACGTTTTTCAGTTCAATAGTGCCGGAGAGCTTGGAGTAGTCGGCATCTTCCTTGAGAGGCTCGTCGGAAAAGCAGGTGTCTGAAGGATACTGCATGACGTCCTCTACTCTTTCCATTTCGGTGCGCATCTCCTGAATTGTCTGACTTGCCGAGATCAGAGTCATAGCAGGAGACATGAAGGAACTCAAAAAGCCCTGGAACGTCATGATCATACCCGGAGTAAATTCCCCTCTCATTGCAAGCCATACGCCGAGAACAAGGACTGCGGAATCGGCAATTGCAGAGAGAAGCGTCGGGATCACTCCCAGATACTGGTTCAGTTTCGCGTATTTGACATTCTGCGCATTTACCGAGGCCTGATAACCTGCCCATTTCTGAAAGAAACCGTTTTCTGCTCCGCTCGCCTTTATCGTCTCCACCATCTCTATGCCGGAAACTGTCGCAGCTGCAAGCTTCCCCGAATCGCGCATGGATACTCTCGTTATATTGACTCTCTTGGCCGAAATAAACCGGGACACGAAAAGATTCAATATTATCGTTATGATTCCCACCGCGGTAAGAATGGCGCTGTAGCGTATCATTACCACAAGATAGAAGATCATCATGATCGTATTGAGCGCAAGAGGTGTGAGCGTATTAATGAGCACGCTCGCAATGGATGCGTTTGTGCTCTGGCGCTGGAGTATATCGCCGGACATTCGCTGTGAGAAGAACTCCATGGGCATCCGGAGCACTTTCCACATATATGTGCTGTTTCCGACTATAGCCATCTTCCCGTTTATCTTTAGAGAATAGACTGCCTGGACCAGGGCAACCACGATCTGGGCAGCACCCATAAGCGCCAGAAGCCCGATAAACGGCATCAGAAGTTCCCTGTTCTCCCCGGTCAGAAGCCTGTCCATAAAGAAACGGGCGAAGACCGGATTCACAATGCCGAACAGATATCCTATTATTGTCGAAAGCAGAACAAACAGGACGGCGACACCGGCACCGGCGAGTCTTTTCCTGGCAAATTCAAGAGTGCTCTTGGGCTTGCCTCCCGGTACGAATTCTTCACCGGGCTTTATCTGGAGACATATACCGGTAAAAGCCTGGTCAAATTCCTCCATGCTTACCTTTACTTCGCCTCTGGCAGGATCATTTAAATAAGCGTAATTGCCGCGGAATCCGTCCAGAACAACAAAGTGGTTGAAATTCCAGTGGATTATGCATGGGAGATCCATGTTTTCCTTGAGAGAGCTTATCTCACACCTGAAACCTTGCGCATCAAACCCGTAGTTTCTGGCTGCTACAAGAACGTTCTTGGCATTCGAACCGTCTCTGGAGACCCCGCAATCATATCTTACCTGTTCCAGAGGAACCCATTTGCCGTAGTATGCCATGACCATGGCGAGACAGGCGGCTCCGCATTCGAGAGCCTCCATCTGCATGACTACCGGAACCTTTGCACGTCCGTTTCTCACCGGCTGTTTTATATTTTTACTGTTTTTTGCCATTTTCCCGATACAGCCTCAGTTGAAGAGCAGGCGGAGCACCTGCGTCTGCCTGAAGACCGCCCGCGCTGGGTATGTTCCGTCTGAAAGGGATGTGGACGCAAGAGCAAATGTTTTGCCTTCTTCAGTCTTCCCGACACTCGTTACGGTGCTTTCGGACTCCCCGACAATGATCTTCATGCCTGCTTCCACGTTTGATGCAGCCTTTTCGTCATCGAATAAAACCGTCATGGTCCCGCCTTCAACCTTGGCAGTTCCCGATGCGAAACTGTCAATTTGCGCAAAGAAGCCCCATACAAGCATTCCCGCAAGAAGGATTATCACAGCTGCAAGAACAACCCATACCGTAGGGTTAGTTACATGAAGATAGTCATTGAGCTGTTCCGGAGAGGAAATGCGGTCCATGCTGTCTTTTCTGAACAGAGATTCTTCCATATTTTCTCCTATTAGCTTAGCCGATACCCGGAAGACCGGATCACTCGATCGTAAGAATATCCGAGAATCCCGTGACCTCAAAGATCTCCATTATCACATCGCTGACATGTGTGACCTTCATGCCGCCTTTTTTCGACATTATCTTCTGGGAGCTTAAAAGTACACGGAGTCCGGCCGAAGAGATATATTCGAGACCCGTGAAGTCAAGGATCAGCTCATCAATAGCGTCGAAGCTGTCTTTGAGCACCGCTTCGAGCTGGGGTGCGCTTGTTGTGTCGAGTCTGCCTTCAAGTGCAGCTTCGAGCTTCTTGTCATCCTGTTTCTTTTCAATCTTAAGCATTTTGTTTTCTCCTCTTTTTAATATTAATAATTCTTTTTATATTACCGGGAATGATCTCAGCGGCTATTATCGCGCCGCGGTTTAAACTGTATCGGGTACCGCCGAACAGACCAAACCATTATGCAGTATAACAGTTTACACCTTCAGAGATATTATATCAAACAAATACTTAAATCATTATAAAAAAAACTGTGCTCCTCAACAAGTTCCGGAGCACAGTTTTTCCTTTCGGATCAGCGAATTATACGTGCGTAGATGGTGAACTTCTGTCCTGCGTAAATGAGATCAGGATTCTTGATGTTGTTCCACAGAGAGATCTCTGCAACTGTTACGCCGAAACGGACTGCGATTCCGCTGAGGATGTCACCTGCAGCTACTGTGTAAACAATGTAGTTGCCGTAGTTTACGAAGCTGCCCTTGGCGTATTTACGCCATTCGCCTGCGCCGCCTGCTACTTCGTCGAGTTCGCTGTCATTGAGTTTTACTTCATCTGCCATTTTGTTTTTCCTCCATTTTTATTCACAAAAGAATGATTCTTTTTGTGTTTGAATTAAAATTTTATTATAAGCTTCCGGCCGATCAGCATCTGATCGCGATCTGCTATATTGTTCCAACGCATGATCTGTTCGACCGTGCAATGGAACTTTCTTGCGAGTTCTTCCAGTGAATCGCCCTCTTTTACCACATAGGGGACCCTGGTACCTCCGGATACAGAATCAAGTTCATCATCGGAGATGTTGTTTATCTTTTCCATTATATCCGATCCTTTCATGATTTCAATAACAATATTCTGTCCGATACTGCCTTAACTCGAGGCATTCTGGTGTTTTTGATCTATATTGTCATTTTACCTGATTTTACAGCAGCATTGCATTTACAATGTCCTGTACAAGGTAAGGATCATAACCGGCAGCCGTGAGAGCTCTGATCCTGGCCTGATCGTTGCCGTATTTGCCGCTTATTACGTCTCTCGCCACAACGTCGTAGCCTTTCATCAGCCCGTTGACAATACGCTGGACCTCATAGTAATTGTAGCCGGCTGCTTCGAGCGCTATTCTTCTTTCTTCGCCGACACCGTATTTGCCCCTGATTACATCCTGAGCCGCGAAATACGCAGCGGTAACACCGCCGGAGACTTTATCCAGTTCTTTGTCTGCCAGTTTCTTAGCATCCTTGACCAAACTCATTTTTCTTTCCTCCGTTATATTATTTTTTAGGCTTTCTCTGATTGCGTGCAAATAATATCACAAGTTTTGTCACACTACTGTCACAGAGATCTGAATTATGTTTTTCACTTTAAGTGAAGATCAGTTTTACGATCTGTCGTTTGTTTTTGCCCGGATCAGATATTCTTGATTACAGTGAGGATATTCTGCCCGTCTTTATACTCATAGCTGACATCATCCATTGTTTTTCTGACCATCAGTATGCCGAGTCCTCCTATCTTTCTTTCCTCGGCGGGAAGACTTATATCCGGCTCCTCGACTTTCGTGGGATCGAAGGGCATCCCTCTGTCGGCAAAAGTGATGACCGCGCGCTTGGGTCCTTCCAAGCATTCAAAGCTTATTCTTGCCTTTCCTTCTCCGGGGGCATAGGCATAGCTGACAATGTTCGTGAATATCTCATCCAGCATGACATCTATCTGCAGTTTTGTCTTAAGCGGACAGCCGATCTCATCGAGGAAGTTTTCTGCAAATTCCGTAAGTTCCGGAAGTTTTTCCGGTTTTGCGTCAATCAGTATCTCTTTCACGCCGGTACCTCCTGCGTTCTCCTGTCCCCGGTAATCGAGGCAGAGCATGGTTAAATCGTCGAACTGGGGAGCCTCTCCCGAAAAAGCGGTAACAGCATCATAAACTCCCTGCAGTATCTCCTTCGGTCCCTGTTCTTTAACGGAATTCAAAGCACTCATGAGCCTTTCCGTGCCGAACAGGTTATTGTCTGTATCCGCAGCCTCGGGTACTCCGTCCGTATAAAGGAAGAGTTTCGATCCGGGTCTTAATTCTATCTCGTATTCCTTGTAATCTACCCCTTCGATCCCGCCAACAATGAGACTGTGCTTGTCTTTTATCAGCTCGAATTCTCCGCCCGGAGCCATGATGATCGGATATTCATGCCCGGCGTTGGACGCGACAAGTTTTCCGGTCTTCAGATCCAGAATTCCGAGCCAGACGGTAACAAACATATCCTCATGATTGCCGCTGCAGATCTGATTGTTGACTGCTCCGAGCGCTTCACCGGGGGTATAGCCCATCATAGTATAGTTCTGGACCAGTATCTTGGAGGCCATCATAAAGAGTGCCGCAGGTACTCCCTTTCCGGATACGTCAGCCATGACCAGCCCGAGATGATCATCGTCTATGAGGAAGAAATCGAAGAAATCCCCTCCGACCTCCTTGGCCGGAATCATTTTCGCAAAAACATCAAAGTCCTTACGGTCGGGGAACGGCGGGAAAAGGCTGGGGAGCATGTCTGCCTGTATGCGGTTAGCCAGAGTCAGTTCCGTTCCTATTCTCTCCTTTTCGGCGGTTATCTCGGTGATCCGCGTTATATAGTCCCGGGTCCGCTTGGAGAGTGTCTCAAAGGATCTGGCAAGGATCTCTATCTCATCGCCCGTCTTGTAGATATTCTCCATTTCAAAGGAGTAATCGCTGCCCGAGAGCTCGTTTATCCGTGCAGTCATGCGCTCTAAAGGCTTGACTATCCTCGATGCCGTGATCAGTGCGGCTGTGATAGCCAGCAGAAGTATGACGAGCGTCAGCACGAGGAAGGTCTTTGCGGAATTTCCTGCTCCCTCGGAGTAAGTCTCGAGTGCCTCATCCTTAATGGCGTCATACCTGGTGAGCATTGCGTCCGTCGGACTGTGGGCGATCTCCCTGTATACAACTGAGACTACGGTCCATCCGATCGTCGCCATGGGCGAGCCTGCCATGTAATAATCCCTGCCGTCCGCGGATATCTCATGAAGTCCCGTATTCTCACTCATCGCCTCCGATATGAAGGCGGCGAGTGCAGCGTTTTCATTCTTCCTCAGATCCGGTGCCTCCGATGAGAGCTCAGCCTTGAAGATCCCTTCGCTCTGCGGAGAAAAGATCACCTGCCCGTTATCATTGATCACACAGAGGAACCCGCCTTCGGTTGCCGTACCATCGACGTAATCGCGTACAGAGGAAAGAAAGATATCCGCTCCCACGACAGCCACCAGGTTTCCGTCATCGTACACGGGTGCAGCGCAGACAACGCCCGGATTATCCGTATAAGCGTCGGATTCAAGTCCGGTGAAGATCAGCCTTCCCTCTGAAACAGCCTGTATATACCATGGCCGGTTGCGGACATCGAAAGGATAGATCTCTCCGCTCTCCGACACATACGAGCCCTCCCTGTCGTCAGCATATATGATCACGCCGTCGGCGGTGGCCACAAAGCAGGAGGAGAGCTTGTCCGAGTTTTTATACATGGCGAGCATTATTTCGCTCATATTACCGGCGAGAGCGGCAATTTCGCAGCCTTCGGGATCAACTCCCTCCTCATGAAGCATCTGGACCATGGGAATTCCGTCATTGGCGGCGTCGGGCGCCGGTACCGGATGCGCGGAAAACATCTCCTTGTGCCCGAACAGCTCGGAAGCGAAGGCCTGCAGCGTCAGAACATCCGTTTTAACGTCCGCGAACAGATCGTCGGCGATATATGCCTGAAGGGCAGTCTCTTTCGCCATGGTACTGTCCAGAACCGCCGACATCGTCTCTTCCGAGACACTGACAATTGCCTCCTGCTGCTCGGCACCGGACTCCTGGACGATCCTGCTCAGGTTGCTCCGCTGGTACGCGGAGACGCCGATGTAGGTTCCGACCAGGATCAGGATAAATACAAGTATCAGATTAAACAGTTTATTCTGAAGGCCTCCCAGTTTAATGCCTCTGATTATCTTCATGTCTCCTCCATTGAATAACTGATCTCGTCGAGTTCTGCGTGCATGTACTCGCTCCAGCTGTATTGGTTCATATAGTCCCCCATATACCGGTAGGCCGAATCCTGCTTCTTCTCGAGCCAGTCGTAGAGATCGCATTCAATGCGGTCCGGTACGATGGCAAGGCTCCCGCGCTGTTTAATGATGATCCCGTTGAGTTTCAGCCGCGTGAGGGTATTCTGCAGGTCCTGCCGGAGATTGCTCAGATAGGAGCCTTTCTTTTCCGGGTCGCCGTCATCTTCCCAGAGAGCGGCTATTATCTCCCCGTTGGTGGTACGCGCTCCTCTGTTGTTCACAAGCAGGGCAACCATTTCCTTGGTCTTCGAGTACTTGAAAGCAACAGGCCTGCCGTCCGCGAAAAGGTCGAAATTGCCGAAGGTCTGCACAAATACTCTCTTCTCCCTTTTCTGTATGTCGGGATGCCTCAGATCGTCGAGTTCTCTCCTGACGCTTTCCTCCGTCGGGGGATTAATTATATAGCCGCTGGCGTGCCTGGATATTGCCGCATACCCGTATTCCGGCCCGTCGCTTAAAAATATCAGATTTATATAAGGATTCAGATCGGCGAGGTAGGACCCCAGAACGAGCCCGTTCAGTTCACGCATGCCGGTGCTGAGGAAAGCGGTGTCCACCTCCCTCTTTCTGGCCATGGCAAGAGCGGCCAGGCTGCTTCCGAAGCACAGAAGCTCAGCTTCCGGCCGGAGCTTCGAGACCGTATCGGAGATCTGTTTCCGAGCCTCGTCATTTTCTTCGGCGATAAGAACGGTCAACCCTCTGTTCCTCCGATCTCCACCCTGCGGAAGCGCTGGCGCGCCCTCTCTTCCTCAGTCATGGTCAGAGGATCCGCTTCTCCGACAAGAAGGACCTCTCCCCCGTTAACGGCTGCGTCTCTCAGCGGGCCGGCATTGAGGTCTGCGATCACAAGCGCCGCGAATCTGTCGTAATTATCCTCGTCTATTACGGGAAAACGGTGCTGCATTCTGTACCAGTGCCGGGGGTCAAAGCCCGTACTGCCGAGGTACAGCCTGTCGGCGGTCTTTTCGACGTCCTCCTCAATGGCGATCTGTCCGGGGACAGTCCCGAGCTCATCGCAAAAGAGCATGGAATAGTCGCGGAGTATCCGGTTTCTCACCGTATCTTTCGTTCCGCCCGTTTCGGTCACGGTGTTCATGACCGAATAATAATACTCTTTGGCCTCGTCGGATTCGTCGAAATGTACGATGGAGTCATAGAAAGCGCGGTCTATAATCTTGTCTGCCATTTTCTTCCCTCCGGGGATCCTTTTCTGTCTGATGGTATTTTAATGCCGCAAGGGCAAAATGACAAGAATAATCTGTGTGACATTGCTGTGACAGTCCGAATGATATCATCTGCGTGCAGCAAAAAGGAAAAGGAGTACATATAATGAATAAGAATACGATCAATGACGAAGAACTCGGCGCCATTTCCGGCGGAGTGGCGGGATGGTCCGGATCGCGAGGCAACTATGTCAATTGCGGATCCCATATAGTCTACACCGTTTACCACGGCGAAAAACTGAGCAGCATTGCCCCGCGTTTCGGAGTCACCGTTGAGGAGATAGAGGAATGGAACGGACTCAAGGCGCACGGCATCCTGAAAGACGGCCAGAAGCTTACCATATATCCGCGCGCGATGTTATGAGGCGTAAAATGAAAAAAACTGTTATCATTATTATTACAATATGCATGATTCTGTCGCTCGCAGCCTTCTCCGGACCGACGGAAAACGGAACTCTGCCGTCTGTCGGAGATGTTGTTGAGGGCTTCTGCGTCAAAGAAATAAGGGATATCCCTTCGATCGGCGCGACAGCCGTGCTCTTTGAGCACGAAAAGACCGGCGCGGGACTCCTGTATATTGCCAATGAGGACATCAACCGCGCTTTCGATCTCACATTTTTTACAGAAGCAGTCGACAACACGGGTCTGCCGCATGTGTTCGAGCACGCGACGCTGAGCGGTTCGCGAAAATATCCGTCCCAGAATATCTTTTTCAATCTCATGTACCAGACCTACAACACGTACCTCAACGCTGAGACCGGCCAGCTCTACACCACATACCCGATGTCGAGCCTCTCGGAGGCCCAGCTTCTGAAATACGCCGATTTCTATACCGACAGCTGCCTGTATCCGCGCGTGCTCGAGGATGAGAGCATATTCCGCGAGGAAGCCTGGCGCTACAGGCTCGACAGCCCGGATGACGAGCTCGGCATAGAGGGGACCGTATACTCCGAAATGCTCTCTTCTCTGGATCTTAACAGCATGTCCCATTACAATCTGATGAGAGCGGCTTTTCCGGGAGCAAGCGTCGGAAACATCGCGGGAGGAGACCCGGCCGAGATCCCGAACATGAGCTGGGGGGACCTCAAGGCATTTCACGGGAAATATTACCACCCTTCAAACTGCATGGCCTACCTCTACGGGAAATTTGAGGACTATACGGCATTTTTAAAGCTTCTCGACGGTGAGTTCAGCGCTTTCGACAGGCGCGACATCTCCTTTGACGAGAGCGTTTATGAGCCTTCGGGCGCTCCTCTGGTCCTGAGCGTTCCTTTCCCGGCGGAGAGCTCTTCCGATACCGAAAACGCCTCCGTCATTTATTACGCTTTCATCTGCCCGGGACTCAAGGACGATCCCGATGAAGAAATGGCGATGAACACCCTTACGGACCTTCTGTCGGCGGACGCGTCCTGTCTCATGCGCACGCTGAAAGAGGAAATGCCTTACGGATATTTCGGCTCCTTCATAGACCTCTCCGGTCCTGAGGACATGATAGTTTTCTGCGCGATGTATGTAAACGCGGACGACGCGGAGAGATTTCACGATATAGTGGATGATTCTCTTGAGAAAGCCGCCGCGGAGGGCTTTTCGGATAAACTCGCCGGAGACTTAAGCGCATCTTTAGCGCTTCGCGACTCCCTGGTCTGCGAGGATCCGAACCTAGGCACGGCACTGATCTCCGGGGAATTCGCGCCCTCTCTGGCTGAGACGGGAGATCCCTTCTACTACGGAGAATATATCGAAGCCATTACGCGCATTCCCGAGCTCAACAGCAAAGGCGTATATAAGAGTGCGGTCAAAGACAATCTTCTTAACAATCCGAATACGGTTCTGGTCACGACATATCCGGAGCCGGGGCTTAAAGAAGAGCTCGATGCAGAAGAAGAGCTCCGCCTTTCCGGGATAAAAAAGTCCATGTCCGAAGAAGAGCTCCTCTCCCTGACCGAAGCCTCCTCGGAGCTTAAAGAAAATGAGGACTCCTCGGAATATGTAAAGCAGCTCCAGGCCGTCTCCATAGCATCGCTTCCGGAAGAGACGCGCAAATATGAGATCAGCGATACGACCGGCAGATACGGTATCAGGCATATCAGCGCGGAAACCGGGACCGACGCTCTCGGCGAAGTCATCCTTCTTCTCGACGCTTCGGGAATAAAGCAGGAGGACCTGCAGTGGTACTCCCTGTATCTGAGTCTTCTCGGAGAGCTCGACACCTCTCTTCATACGAAAGACGAGCTGACTGAGCTTCTCTCGCGCTACTGCTTCGGCTGGAACGTCAATTACTCGCTGATGACACAGTTCGGCACCTTAGATTACGACCCGTACATAAGCGCCGGCTGGATAGCCAGGGACGGCGATCTCAACGAGGGCTACGATCTTATGTACGAGCTTATGTTCGAAACGCAGTTTACGGACACCGGAGCTCTTGCAGATAACATCTCGAACCGTCAGAGCATGATGAAGAATTCTCTCGGCTACGGAGCATACAGCACAATGCTCTACAGGGAGCTCGGGGCCTGCTCGCCGGACTACGCCTACAACAGTTATCTGACGGGTCTCGACGCGATAGATTTTTACGACAAAGCGGCACAGCTTATGGAAAGCTCCCCCGAGACCGTTATCTCAAAGCTTCGGTATATCCAGGAGCTCCTGAAAAACAGAAGCGGAGCGATCTCCGTCTTCGCGGGCGACAGTGATATGTTCGAAGAAAACGAAACTCTGGCCGACGCGTTTTTCGGTAAGCTGGAGGACCATCCGGTCGAGAGACAGACTTATTCCTTTGAAGCCCCCGCGAAGAGCGAAGCTCTCGTGATCGATTCGAATGTCCAGTATAACGGAATAGTCGCGGATACCGACACTCTGGGCATTGACGCCTACAGCGCGGATCTCGACGCCGTTTCCGCGCTAGTGCTGGATGAATACCTCATACCTAAGCTCAGGGATGAATACGGGGTATACACTCCCATGCACTCCTTCTCGGGTGACAAAGGGGCATATCTCATCACTTACAGCGACCCGAACATAAAAGAGACCTTCGAGGTCTACTCGAAGATCCCGGAATTTCTCTCAGAGTATGAGGCTGACCAGGAAACGCTCAACGGCTACATCCTGTCCTCCTATTCATCATTCGCTGCTCCGGAGGGCGAGCTCAGCGGTGCCGTTTCGGCTGTGTTTTCACGGCTCAGGAACGAGCCCGAGGATCTCAGGGTCCGCCGTATGGAAGAGCTCAAGTCCCTCGACAGTGAAAAACTGGCTTCATACGCCTCCCTCTACGCGAAAATGGTGGAAAACGGAAGGCTCTTCACTGTCGGCGGCAAGGAAGCGATAAACAAAGAAGCTGACCTTTACGACTCTGTCCTGGATCCCCTGAAGCTCAGATAAATACAGCAAAAAAAGAACCGCCCGATCGGTCGGTTCTTTCTGTTTTCCGAAATAATCTCTGATATCAGTCAACTACGTACGGGAGCAGAGCCACCTGGCGTGCTCTCTTGATAGCTTCCTGTACCTGACGCTGATGCATCGCGCATGTTCCGGTCGTGCGGCGCGGAAGTATCTTGCCGTGCTCGGAGATGAAGTGTCTCAGTTTGTCGGTATCTTTGTAGTCGACGAAAGCAGCCTTGTCCGCGCAGAACTGGCAGACTTTTTTGCGTCTTGCCTTCGGATTTGTTTTGTCAAAAGCCATTATATTCCTCCTGTTTTAATCAAAACGGCAATTCGCCGTCGTCATCGCCCAGATCAGCAAATGCATTGCCGCTCTGGGAGCCGGTATCCTGAGTCTGTGAATAATTGCCCGTGTATGAACTCTGGTAGCTGTCGCCGCTGTCTTCTTTCCTCTTGGAATCGCCGAAATAGATGTTGTCTACCACTATCTCGCTGTTGCGGCGCTTCTGTCCGTTGGAGTCTTCCCAGTTGCGGACCTGAAGTCTTCCTTCAACTACCGCCATGGAACCCTTGAAGAAGTATTTGCTGATGAACTCGGCAGTGCTTCTCCAGGCGACACAGTCGATGAAGTCCGTCTGCTTCTCTCCGGAATCACGGTTCGTAAAGTTTCTGTCGCACGCTATCGTGAAGCTTGCAACAGGAACCTGCGACTGCGTGTATCTGAGCTCCGGATCGCGGACCAGCCTGCCCATGATTATTATGTGGTTCAGCATCCGCTTCTCCTTACTCTGCGCGCAAGGTTATGAGCCTGCGCATGATCCCTTCGGTAATGCCGAGGACACGGTCCACCTCTGCGGGCAGCTCCGGACCTGATGTGAACTTCATCAGGACATAATAGCCTTCATTCTGATCGTTGATAGCATATGCGAGTTTCTTTTTGCCCATCTCGACCAGCTCATCGAGTGTTCCGTTCTGCTCAACTAAAGCCTTGAATCTCTCAACAACTGCTGCTGTGGCTTCCTCGCCGAGAGTCGGATCGATGATATACATTACTTCGTACTTTTCGCTTGCTTTTGCCATGGTTGCACCTCCCTTTGGTCAAATGGCCCCCGCGTCACCGCGGGAACAAGGATACTGCCTGCCTGAAATTTGCAGGCCTAGATATTATACATTTTTGTTATAAGAAGTCAAGATAATTAATGAGAACTGATTCAAAAAAGATACCCCCTTTTCTCCCCTGTCGGAACCGAAATAATGATATAGACAATTGACACGGGTTTTGTTATACTGATAACAGTTTTATATTAAACCTTTTGAAAGGATCACAGGAAATGTCAGACAATCTGGATATCATACTCCGGGGCAGAAAGATAAAACGGATCTCAGACATTGCCTTTGGTGAACTCAGGAAAAAATACGGCATTAAGCAGCTGGAGGTCGAGATACTGATATATCTGTCTCGAAACCCTGAGTCGTCCGCCAGTACCTTCATAAAAGAAATGGGGCTCAACAAGGGGCAGGTCTCCGTCGCCATGGATAATCTCAGTTCCGGCGGGTTTATTACCCTGAAACGGGATAACAAGGATCATCGCTATTCACACGCATCCGTTACAGAGAAAGCCCTGCCCGTACTCGAAGAGGCGGAAAAGCTCAAAGTAATGTATGAAATAATGATATTCTCGGGCATTTCTCCGGAAGATGCTTTTTCATTCTGGAATGTCTCGAAGAAGATGATGGCCAACCTCGAAAAGATAGATCTCGGCCAATAAACCGGATATATTAAAGCCGCCCCTCCGGGCGGCTTTTGTGTTTTGTCATTGCGAGGAGCGATTTATCGCGACCCGCCAGTGACCGAGCCGCGAGAAGCGAATTTTTCCATACGCTTGGAAAAAAGGATAATTTCCCATTTTCCTTTCTTCCAAATATTGCGGAAATCGATTATATATATATTTTTCCTCTCCGTTTTTTCTCCGGAGCGCAAAAAGGACAGCTAAAGCAAAAAGAAGGGCCCGAAAGCGGTCCTTCTTCTTGCGCTTAAAGCTGTCAAGGGGATCTTTCCCCCCTTCAAAACCTATTTATTTACAAAAAAATTCAATTTCAGTTTTATTTTTTTGGTCCCGAACCCCTTGCGCTGCAACGGGTTCGAGTTTTTTACATTTTTTACAGGATTTTTAAAGTGAAATTTTAAAATCCACCGTCGAGTAAATCCAGTATCTCGCACTCGTCGACGAATTTCGGGTCGTATCTCTGCCTTCCGCTCATATCCGCCCCGCACCCCGGGCAACTGATATAAGGCTGGTCCGTTTCACACCCGCAATTGCTGCAGACATATTTTGTTCCCGAAAAAAGATGTTCTTCTTCTGTCCAATAAGCCATTACTGTTCCTCCCTGTCATTGCGCGGAGCGATCTATCGCGACCCGGCGGTATTGAATGAAGCATGTTTCAGACCCACAGGCGATACCGAAGCGCGCTGATCCGTTTCTCCGTCCTTCTCGGCTTCCCCCCTCTCGACCGGGGGAAGCTGGCAAATTTTTGCTTGCGAAAATTTGACTGATGAGGGTTCGATCTCTGTCATTCCGAGCGTAGCGTGGGAATCCGTATTTAATTATGAGAAAGAAACCGTAAATGGTGGCACTTCTATCGTATCTCCAGTAGAAAAACTGCCATCGATACGGTAAGGACAGATTGACAAGCCTCGAGTACATACGTGTGTATTTCGAGGCTGTTTTTTCGTTTTTCCTGTATTTTTTATAACAAAAGACATTATTGACAATGGTCGAACCCTCATCCGGCGGGATAAGACGACCCTCATTTCTCTTGGGAACGGATTGCCACGGGATCTTCGATCCCTCGCAATGACAGCGGACGAGAGAGGGAAGGCAGGGGACGGGGAACGGTTTTCAAATTTTACATTGAAAAACCTTGTAAAAAATGTAAAAAACTCAAACCCATTGCGGCGCAAGGGGTTCGGAATTCGAAAAACAAAATGGAAATTCAATTTTTTCTGTAAAAAACAGATTTTGGAGACGGATTGCCGCGCTCTAAAGAGCTCGCAATGACAGATATCGACCCCTCATCAGGCTCTGAGGAGCCACCTTCTCCCGGTCGAGAGAGGGAAGGCAGGGGACGTAGGAGCGGATTGCCACGTCGCGATAAATCGCTCCTCGCAATGACAATTCTTCGCAATGACGGATCCGCGCAATGACATTATTATGATTTTTCAAATCACACTTGAAAAAACATGTAAATAAATCCAAACAATTCAAACCCGTTGCGGCGCAAGGGATTCAGGAATCAAAAATTAAAACGGAAATTCAATTTTTGGTAAATAAATGATTTTTGTATCCGGACCGGTCTGCAGGGAAAAAAGGAAAATACCGTATTTTTCCTTTTTTCCGAATGTTGCGGAAATCGGTTATATATATAGTTTTCCTTTCCGTTTTTCCCTGAAGCTTTTCGGGAAGAAATACAGACAGCTTACGCATGAAGAAAGGGCCGAAACGGGCCCTTTCTTCATGCCGAGAAGCTGTCCTCCCCGCGGCGTCTTAAAAATTATAATAAAATTTCCAAAATAAGTGGCCAAAGGCCCTTTGAATGTCCAGTGGGAAGCAGAGGGATAAACAGTTTTACGAAAACAGGTTGGAGAAGAAGTTTCCCGTCTTTTTCACCGAAACGGCGGCGAGCGTGACGCTGTTGCCCTTTATATTGAATATCGCGTAGCTGCCGGATGAGCGATAATCCTGTTTCTCCCAGCTCCCGTCGCCTTTGAGGATGTACAGCTCGTACTTATAGCCCTTCTGTGCCTGGGGAAGCATATATCTGACGGTATATTCAAAGCCCATGTTGGACCTTTCGATCGTCAGAGTATACATCTCGGCGACGCTGCCGTTCTCCACAGAGGGTCCTTCCCCGTCATAGCTTTCAACGCTCAGGCTGCTCCTGTCCCCGAAGCTGCCTTCCGCAAGGAACAGGGACTGTTTCGCCCCTTCTCTCTTTTCGTCCGAGGCGATCGTAGAGTGCTTTGTAACGTACTCGGCTTCGATCGTATCGCTGAAATACACTGCGCTGAAGTCGTATTCCGGCCACGAGCCTATGTATCCGGTCTTGTTCGGGACAACGGGTATCCGGCTTTGCGGGATGCTCTCGCCGTAGCTGAAACTTACCGTCCTTACCGTCTTCCCGTCGGCGACAAAGGTCAGCTTGAGGTCCGTAAACTGCTCGGGGAGAGGATCCTTCTCGTCAGCCGAGGCCGTCAGTTCCTCGTAAGTGACAGGCACTGCCCTTCCGGAATAGCTTATTCCGTCCACCGCCCCCAGAGAGCGCGACACGAAGACGTTGTCTTCCATCTCGACCTCGGGGTCGTGAAGGTCCATATATCCGGCGACCGCTCCGCTGCAGGGGATGGACGGGTCTATATTCGACATGTCCGTGCACTGCGTGAGCTTCGTGGCGTATCCCGCGATGCCTCCCGCGTATTCCGCCGCCTCGACCCTGCATATGGACCAGCAGTTTCTGATGGCCGTGTACGAATATCCGAGAACGCCTCCCGCGTAGCTGCCTCCGGCTTTCGCGCTGCCGTAGCCCTCGCACTCCCGGACCATGCCCATCTCGGCGAGCCCCGCGATCCCTCCGGCGCAGTTTTTCTTGGAGCTGACGTTACCGGTATTGACGCAGTTTCTGACTATGCATTTGGTCAGGTAGTCGGCGACCGCGATCTGCTCGGCCGTGAGCACCTTGCTCACGCTTCCCTCGAGATTGAATTCCAGCTCGACGCCCATCGTTCCGACTATTCCGCCGATATCCGTATCCCCGTCGACATTCCCTGTGTTTACGCAATTGAAGATCTTGCCGTCCTTGTTGTTCTCGTCGTCGGTCTCGGATCTGTCGTCGTAATTTACGATCTCGGTCGCCCCGCCGGCCGCGGAGGCCAGATGTGTCATGACACTGGCGAAAGCGGCGGAGACATTGGCCAGATCCCTTGCCAGGCCGTCGGAGACGTTGTCAAGGCCCGCGGCGACTGTCGAGAAATTGTCGAATATCCCGCTTATATAATTTCGAAGAGCGTTTAAGTCCATGGTGCCGGCCTCGGGGTCGAGACTTGTCTGCCCTATCGCCCCGCCGGCGGCGACCGCGGCGTTGTAAAGACCGGCAACTACCGCGTCGGCGTTGCCGCTCATATTGTTCAGAGCGTTTACCGTCACCCAGTACAGGTTGTTTATCTCGTCCGCCAGCGTAGCCTGACCCTTGAGCTGCAGCCAGGGCTCGAACTGCCCGGCTATCCCGCCGACGTCCTTGCGCCCGTTGATCTCTCCGCTGTTGGTGCAGTCCGCGATGTAGCCGTTATGTCTTCCGGCTATGCCCCCGACATTGTATCCGTAGTGCTGATATCCCACGGGCCCTGAGTTTGTGCAGTTTTCTATCTTCCCGCTCGAGAAGCCCGCGATCCCTCCCATATCCATGGAGACATCGTTGTCGTCCGCCGAGATCAGCTTCTGTATTGTCAGGTTGTCTATATCTATGCCTTCAGTGACCAGCGTGGTATTTACGGAGCCTTTGTTGGTGCAGCCGGTGATGGTGCCTTCGTTATAGCCCGCGATGCCTCCGGCGTGTCTTTTTCCGATCACAGCCCCTTCAAAGCTGCAGTTTTCTATCCTGCCGAAGTTTTCTCCCGCGATGCCGCCGATATCCGTAAGGCCTTCGACCGCGCCCTTCACGCTGCAGCTCTCTATCGTCCCGTAGTTGCTTCCGGCGATGCCGCCGACCTGGCTTCTGGAGCTTGAAGGCTTCATCGAGCCCTCCAGATGCAGGTCCTCAACATATCCGCCCTCCTGGACATATCTGAAAAAGCCCTGATGGGAGCCGTTCGTCGAAAGGCTTAAGTTTCTTATCGTATGGTTGTTCCCGTGAAAGACTCCGCTGAATGTCGGGATCGGCGCGAAATCGTCATCTCCGAAATCTATATCCGTGTCGAGCTCCACCGTAAGTCCCTCGCTGTAGGTGTCGAGAGAGCAGTTTTCGGCAAACTTTATGAGCTGGGCCTTAGCTTTTATGTGAAGCGTATTCTCGTCCGCGCCGCCGCTTTGCGCGTAAGCCGCGGGTGAGAGGGAGAGCACCAGCGCGATCACGAGCGCGATGCAAAGTGTTTTTCTCATCTTCATTGCTCTTCGCCGCCTTTCTCCTCCGTGCCGGTCTCCGGTATAGCCGGAGCCCCTGATCCCTCGATCGTTTTCTTAAGCTCCCCGAGCTCATTCAGTCTGTCCTCGGGGATATCGTTGACAGTTCCCATATCCATGATCGCGTTTATCTCGCCGCTGAACACACCCTTAATCTCCGCGTCTATTATTCCGTTTACCATGCCTCTTACCCTGCCGTTGACCTGCACGATACCCGTCTTTACCGTCGGCTGTATCGGATTCGTGATGGTGAAGGAGGTCCGTGAGATCAGCGTATCGCCCAGCAGAAGGATCTGGGGGAGTATGCACATGACCAGAAAGATCGAGATCAAAGTTCCGGATCCTATGAAGGCGCCGATCTTCGAGATCGTCTCGTCGGAGGTGACGAGCCCTATTGCGATGCCAGCGGAGGCAAGCATGAGGCCGGACGTGATTATGGTCGGAAAAGCCATATTGAGTGTCTCTATCATCGCCTCTTTTACGGACATCCTCGACTTGTACTCCATATAACGGCTGGAGATGACTATGGCGTAGTCTATGTTCGCGCCCATCTGTATGGAAGAGACGATAAGAAAGCTCAGGAAGAAGACGTTGGAGTTTCTCAAATACGGAATCGCGAAGTTGCACCAGATACTGCCCTGGATGACGAGTATCAGGAGCACCGGAAGACCTACGGACTTAAATGTGAGCAGCAATACGGCTATAACGAAGAGGATGGTCAGAATACTGTTCAGAACATTGTCCTTCTCGAAGGATTTCATAAGGTCGTAGCAGCTCGTGCTGTCTCCGACCGCGTAGTATTCGCTGTAATATTTGGCCTCAAGCCCGTGGATGATGCTCAGATATCCGAAGGTGCTCTCGCCCTCTGTCGGAAGGTTCAGCTCCACGACTATCCTCGAATACTCATCGCTCATGAGCTGCGCTTTGGCGTCGTCGAGCTGTGTTCTGAGCTCTTCGATCCGCTCCGATGTATCCCGATCCAGAACTATCCCCAGCGACTCCTGTTCCTCCACAAGATAGGAAGCCATATCTATCAGCGGGACCGAGTAATTCGAGATGTTCGTTATGACCTGCCCGTAGTAGCCCTTGTCGGCTGCATAGGCGGCATAGAGCGTCGCCGCGACCTCGTAGTCGAGGTTCGTATATTCGGAAAACTGCCTGGGAGTCATCCCGTCCGTGAGGTTCGCGCCGTTTACTTCTATATTCGCGAGTCCGAGCACGCTCTCGACTCCCTGGAGCTGTTCCAGATCCTCCGTGAGCTTTTTCTCGCTCTCGTAATCCCCGGCGGGAACTATTACCGCGAGCTGGTTCGTCTTTCCGAAGGTCTCCTCGATCTTCTTCTTTGCCAGCTGGCTCTCATTCTGCCTGAAGGATGTCACGGAGTAGACCGAATAAACGTAGTTCACCCTGTTCGAACAGACATATGCCCCGATAAGGATCGCGATGAACAGGACGGGGACCACATATCGCGTAGCATAGGCTGTTTTTCCGAGAAAGGAGATCTTTGGCACGAAATTTCTGTGCTTTGTCTTGTCCATCCATTTGGAGAAGATGAGAAGTAACCCCGGCATCAGCAGAAAGACCGACAGAAGGCTCAATATGATCGCCTTTATGAGGACTATGCCCATATCGTAGCCGAGTCTGAATGACATGAAGGTCATGGCGAGAAGTCCCGCGACCGTCGTGAGGCTGCTGGCGGAGATTTCCGGGATGGCCTTGCTCAGCGAGATTATGGCCGCCTGCCTTGCGTCCCCGAGATTTTCCTTCTCCTCCGTAAAGCGGTGGCAGAGGATGATGGCGTAGTCTACGGCAAGGGCAAGCTGGAGGACTATGGCTATGGAGTTTGAGACGAAGGAGATGGTCCCGAAGATGAAATTCGTGCCCATATTCAGTATGGCCGCCGCCCCGAAGGTTAAAAGCAGGACGGGGACCTCGGCGTAGGACTTCGAAGTGAAGAGCAGGACCAGAATAATGATCACGAAGGCGATCAGGTCCACTATGAGCATCTCGGACTCGATTATCTTCTCCAGCGGATTGCCGATCTCGCTTTTGACATAGCTGTCGTAGGGCGCCAAAAGCTCCTCGGTCTCCGCCAGAGCTGCTATCGGAACTTCGTCCATGGTGTCGCCGTCAAATGTTATATTGAAAAGGGCGGCGCTCTCTTTATAGTGGTCTTCCGAATCGTCGAAATCCACCGATTTCACGCCCTCTATTTCCTCTATCAGGCCGAGGATCTCCTCGGCCTGCTCATAGGAGACGCTGTCCACCATCACCTCCGCCGTCGCGTAGGTGGTAAACTGGGAGTTCATGATATCGAGGCCCTGTCTCGTCTCCGTATCCTCGGAGAGATATACGGTGATATCGTCGTTCACCTTTACCCAGTTGCGCGAGAACGCGCAGAAGATCGCGGCGATCAGGAAGAAGAAGATGATGAAATTTCTCCTGTCCACTATGAAGGTCGCGAGTTTTTCCATGAAGGACCTGTTATTTTTTGCTTCTTTGTTCATTCCTTTTCCTGTCTTACTTTGTAGATTGCGGCGTTTCCGTATGAGTACACCGTATCGAAGTATTCATCGAACCAGAATTTGTCCGCGCCCGCGTATATCTCGGAGGGACCTATAAATACATAGTCAACGTTATATTTATCAAAAAGCCCCCGGGAAGAGCCGGGTGATGACAGCATCCGCTTGGCGTCTGTATTCGCGGTCGAATAGTCGAGCCCGTGATAAAACAGATATGAAGGGCTCCCGCACACAATATTTCTGCCCGTCAGGGAAGCGACGGCGTTGTTGTGGTTGTCGGCCGTCAGAAACACGTCGGAGGGCTCCGTATTGCTCTTTATATACTCAGCCGCCATTACGGCGCTTTCATCGAACTGGCAGTAGGCGCTGCCTTTGAGGCCCGAATTTATCTCCCTCGCGATGCTCAACGCCGCCGCGTTCGACGATATTATGAGAAGCACCGCCGCGAGCAGTACCCTCAGCTTCCCGCTCTTCAGGGCAGAGAGCCATGTTACGAGCTCGGAGGCCGACAATATGCAGGCGAGCAGATAGCCGACATAGAATATCTTGTTGTTGTCGTATACGTTCGGCTGGAAGACGAAAAGCTCTCCGATAACGAAGATCAGGATCGCTCCGGAGGCAAAGCCCCGCGTGTCTCGGTCCGCCGTGAAGAAGGCGATGACGCTTAAAGGCAGCAGGATCCCGATATTTTTAAGCCAGAATACGAAGAAATTCTCGTTCCCGTTGTTGACCCAGTCGAGGTGGAGGCGCAGGAAGTGATCCGAGCCTCCGACGGACCTGAAGGTCCACGCGAAGAGCTGTGGCGCGGCAAGGCCCACCGCGAGAAAGCCGTATATTAGCCAGTTTGTAAACAGCGCCCGTTTATTCTCCTTCCGCGCGCCGAGCGTGTATATCATCCAGCAGATAGAGACGAGGCCCAGGGCGAAAAAGCTGTGGGTGTGGACCATCGGAAGGGCTCCTCCGAGAACGCCGGCGCAGACCGCGAATTTTCTTTCAGCTTCTCCGAACATCGCGAGATAAAGCAGATACATAACCGCGAAAAGCGCGCACC
The DNA here is from genome assembly GCA_902802045.1 of Oscillospiraceae bacterium. Classification (GTDB taxonomy): domain Bacteria; phylum Bacillota; class Clostridia; order Oscillospirales; family Oscillospiraceae; genus Limivicinus. The sequence goes on from CADCKQ010000001.1 coordinate 132,794, forward strand.
AGCCGAACAGAGTCGCTCTTTGCGGGATGAGCATGTCGCAGATGACATTTACCCATCTCATGCCCTCGTCCGTGAGGTTTGTGGGAGTGAAATAGAAACCGTTCATCAGCTGGGAGAAGCTGTATTCCCCGTTCAGGAAGTATATAACGCCTAATCCCCCGTTCAGGAAGAAAAACAGGAAGGCAAGAAAAGCAGCCTTCGAGCTCTGTGTGACCAGTGCGGCAAGATGCCATACCCCGCAGAAGACATCTGCCAGCGCAATAAGCATCGGGAGCATATATGCCCATCTGAGCCCGGTTCCGAGAAGATACAGGCTCGCGGAAACACTGTCGCACAAAAACGGGTAGTTGAGCGCCGTACCCGGAAGGAGGCTGTATTCGAAGGGGAATCGCCCCTGCTCCGCCATCGACGTTATGAAGCTCAGATGCATAGGCATATCGCCGTATGTGCTCTGGCCGGTGTAGTAGGCCCCGTTTATCGGCCGAAGTGTATGTGTATAAAGAATAAAAGCGGTAAAGGCAAAGAACAGACCTGTCAGAAACACAGGTCTTAAGTTTATCTTCTGCTTTACCCGAAGCGCTCCGAGCGGTCTTTCCCCTTTGCCCCGGGAGAGGATGAGCCCTGAGGCGGCGCCAAGGCCCGCCGCGAGAGCAACGATGTGGGCCTTTACGGTAAAACCGAGGAAAAGCGCGGGAAGAATGGGCGTCCACATGGCAAGAAGCAATCCGATAACGCTTCCGAGCCATACGATGATCACCCTTCTCCGCTCTCTGAAGATTTTATCCGATATTATAATTCCCAACGCCTGCCAGAAGCAGAGCCAGACGATTCCGAACATATCAGGAAAGGCTCTCCAGATACTCTTCGAAGCAGAGCCCGGAATCTCTGATCTCCGCCGCGAGCTCCCTGCCTACGTAGCGGTAGTGCCAGGGCTCGTATATTATGCCGGTGATATCCTTCTTGTCGTTCGGGTATCTGAGTATGAAACCGTAGTCCCAGCAGTTCTCCATCAGCCACTGCTGGGTAAAGGTGTCCTCCTGGCCCTCGTCGAGATAGACGTAGTCCCAGTCTATGATATCCACGGCCAGCCCCAGCTCGTGCTCGCTCGTTCCGGGCACGGCAACGCTCTTTGAGGCGATCATCTCCGCCGCGTCCCGGTCAGCTCCGGACTCCTCGATAACTCTCTTGATCTTGTTGTCGAAGAGCATCTGCTGGTAATCGTGTGTCCTGTAGCCCGCGCAGATATAGGGGTTTCCTCCGGCGTTGTAGCAGGCGTCGAGCATCGCCACCAGATCGTCGAAGCAGCAGGAATCCACATATATCTCGCCGCGCTCCGGAACATAGAGCGTATAGACGTAGATCCCGGTAAGCTCCGGTTCCCAGTCCTCCGGAACGCTGTTCCAGGGGTTGACGAGCGTCAGGAGCTTTTCGCGCAGAGGATCCGGCGTCGGGCTCGGCGACGGAGCCGGGGACGGTGAGGGGCTCGGCGTTACAGCCGGGGTCGCCGGCGCTTCGGTAACTTCCGGAGACGGAGAAACGGGCGCGTCGGGGATAAGCGGCGCCGCCGAGAGCGTCAGGAGCGCCGCGCAGGTCAGTATCAGGGCAAATATCAAAAACGCAAGGACAATGTCGATAGTTTTCAAGCCGTGCCGTCTCCGTGGGATCTTAATAAAACGCAATAATAATGCTGTTTGAATATACCACTTTCGGGACTTTTCTTCAAGGCTGCCCGGTCCCGGCGCTCAGATTTAATTGTTTTTTAATATTTTCAAAGCAGATTCCCTGTATAATTTCTCCGAAGAAAGGGGTGGTCTCCGATGCCTGTAATCAAATGCCAGAAGCACTGGTTTTCCTATGTCTCGGAATCCCTGTGGTTCCTACTCTTTCTCGCGGGATCCGTTGTCCTGATAAGATATAAGACCGGGCCGGGGCTTATAGCGCTCGCGGTGGTGCTGGCTTTAGCCGTTGTGTCCTTCTTCACGATCCGCGAGGAGTACATCGCCGTAAATCCCAAGGAGGTCATAGGGCACAAGGGCTTCATAAATTCGAGGACCCTGAGATCTCCTCTGTCCAAGGTGCAGGGCGTTGAGATCGACAACGGCCTTTTCGGGAAGATGTTCGGATATCACAATATCATCGTCACGACAGCCGGTACATCCGGAGCAGAGTACGTTTTCAAGATGATGAAGAGCGCGAAGCAGTTTCAGGATTCCTTTATAGAATTTTCCAACAGTCCGGGGGTGAGACAATGAATTCAAGAGGCGGCGTTTTCAGCAATTTTGCCGTTCTGCTCCTTCTGGCCTTCGTTCTTCTGCTCGCCTTCTACGGGGGCAGGGCCGTGCTGCAGGACTACGGCTTTCTCGAAGGCAAAGACAAGGGCTTTGAGGAGATCGGCCCCGAGGGCATAATAAAGGAGGAGCTCTCCTCCGCCGGCGAGCTCATCTCCGCCCAGTATCTCTATACCTGCAGCGAGGATTATTCGGACTCGAAGTCTATCTCCGGCTGGAACATTCCCCTGACGGAGAAGAGCTTTACCGTTGTATACGACGGGATGGTCAAGGCGGGCATCAGAGATCTGAGCCGCGCGAAAATAAAAAAGACGGGCCCGGATACCTACAGGATAACGCTCCCGCAGGTCGAGATAACCGAGTGTTATCTCATTCCGGACTCGCTTTCGGTCACGAACGAATCGCACAATATATTGAATCAGATAAGTGTCGAGGACATAAACAACGCGCAGAAGAATCTGGAGGCGAACATGCTCAAGAAAGCCGAGGAGCACGGGCTTTTGGATTCCGCCCGCGACAACGCCGAGGCGATCATAAAGGGGCTTCTGACGGGCACCAGGGATCTGAAGGGCTGTACATTCGAATTCGAATTCGAGGATTAAAGCGGCAGAGCGGGCTCAGGCCTTGTTCTCCTCATAATAGCTGCAGTACTGCTTGAGGCAGCACGCCTCGCAATCCGGTCTTCTGGCTATGCAGACGGCCCGTCCGTGCAGGACCAGACAGTGGCAAAAATCGTTCGACTTCTCCGGGGGAAGAATCTCCCGGAGCTTTCTTTCGATCTTTTCGGGCTCCTTCAGCTTATCCACAAGGCCGAGCAGATTCGAGATCCTTATGCAGTGGGTATCCACTACGACCGAGCCGGGGACTTTATAGACATCCCCGAGTATCAGGTTCGCGGTCTTTCTGCCAACTCCCGGAAGGGCCGTGAGCTCCTCCATGGTCGAGGGGACCTTTCCGCCGTGCTTTTCGATGAGTACCTTCGCGCAGTTTACGATGTCTCTCGCCTTGGCGTGATAGAAGCCGCAGGAGTGGATGTATCTCTCGACCTCTTCTACATCCGCGTTGGCGAAGGCTTCCAGGGTCGGGAAACGCTCAAACAGGGCGGGAGTCACCATGTTGACCCGCTCGTCCGTGCACTGGGCCGAGAGCCTTACGGAAAACAGGAGCTCGTAGTCCTTTCCGTAGTCGAGGGAACATCTCTGCTCGGGATACTCGTCGAGAAGGGTATCGACTATTTGATTGACCTGCTCTGCTGTTTTCATACGACTATGTCATATTCTCCGGAGGCGCCGGACTCGAAGTATTTATTGAGTTCATACGGGGATAGGATACCGATGTCCGTCACTATTCCGGTAATGAGCTCCGGAGGCGTGATGTCGAAGGCCGGGTAATATCCCTTCACTCCCTCCGCCGCGGTCCTGACTCCCATCGCCTGGAGAGTGAAATCTCCGTCTCTCATCTCGATCTTTATGTCATCTCTTGTCGCGTGCCCTTTGTCGGGGGCACCGGTTATATAAACGGGAACGCCGAAACGCTTCGCGACTATGGCTATCTGAAAGGTTCCGACCTTGTTGGCCACGTGCCCGTCCAGACAGATAGCATCCGCCGCGCAGGTGAAGACATCTATGCCCTCGTTTTCCATGACAAAGGCGGGCATGTTGTCGGTTATCACTGTGACATCGAAGCCCATGTCCCTGGCAACGGTCGCGGTAAGCCTTGCCCCCTGGAAATAAGGCCTCGTCTCCGGGCAGAAGAGCTTTATGTCCTTCCCGCGCTCCCTGCAGACCTTGAGCATCATTCCGACTATGGTCTCTCCGAAGCACTGGGTCATGATATGCCCGCCGTCGGGAAACCTGTCGACGAGAAACCCGGCGATCTTATATATCTTTCCGTATCTGTGGTTGTTGGCGGATATAAGTTGGGCATATACTGCTTCGACAGTATCCCTGCCCTCATCTATCGCCTTTTCAGCTGCTTTGAGGCAGCCGGATGTGACGAGCTGCATGCGCCCCACGGTCGTCGGGCGGGCGTGTGAGATCGTGTCCGCCGCTTTGCTAAGATACGCCTTCTGGGCGATAGCGGAGAGATCCCTGCACTCGTAGGCCGCCAGCTGCATGCCCGCCGCCGCAGCGGTGAAGGGGCCCGCGGACTGGGTCACCATATCCGTGATCGCCTTTGTTACTTCTTCATGCGTTTTGCACTCTACAAACTCGGTCTTTACAGGGTAAATGCGCCTGTCGAGAATGAATACTCTTCCGTCTTCGTAGCGGGCTATATTTTCATATCTGAGCATGAAGGCAAGGCCTTCATCCGCTCTTATAACGGTCTCATTGCTCATATCTTCTCAGTAAGCTCCGCCATGAAATCGAGGAAGGGCTTTTTGAGCATGGAGGTCACATCGTCCATCTCCTCGAGAGTTATCGGCTGGTCGAGTATGCCTGCAGCCATGTTTACCATGACCGAGAGGCCGAGGACCGGGATCCCGCAGTGGGCTGCGGTCAGAGCTTCGGGGGCCGTGGACATGCCTGCCGCGTCTCCTCCGAGGATCCGGGCAGCCTTGATCTCCGCAGGAGTCTCGAACTGTGGCCCGGGGAAGAAGAAATACACGCCCTCCTGCATGGAGAGCCCGTGCTTCGAGCCAAGCACTTTCGCGAGATCGCGCATATCCTTCGGATACATATCGGAGACGTCAGGGTAGCGGGGCCCGAGCTCCTCCGGGTTTCTGCCTCTTAATGGGCTGTCTCCGAAGAGCTTTATATGGTCTTTGATTATCATGATATCGCCGACATGATAGTCGAGATTGATCGCTCCGGCCGCATTCGTGACTATGAGCTTTTTTATTCCCAGAAGCTTCAGAACTCTGACCGGAGTTGCCAGCTTTTCATAGGAATAGCCTTCATAGCGGTGGACTCTCCCGTTCATGCAGGCTACAGTCTTTCCTCCGAGTCTTCCTAAGATAAGCTTTCCCGCATGGCCGGAGACGGTCGCTTTCGGGAAATTCGGGATCTCGGAAAAGTCTATGCTTACCGCGTCCTCCAGAAGATCGGCATAAGCGCCGAGAGCAGTTCCCAGAATTATCCCGAGCTCCGGGACAAGATCTGTTTTGCTTCTGATATAATCTGCAGCTTTTTCATAGAATTTAAGATCGTATTTCATGATTGTCTCCTCATAACAGTATTAAAGTGATAAGCGGAATGGTCGCGAGCGACAGGACAGTAGTGAGCATCGTGGTTTCCGAGGCAAGGAGCGGATCTCCCCCGTACTGTACGGAGAACATCGTAACCACAACTGCGGTGGGACAGGCGGCGCAGATCACCATCGAGCCCGTAAGCGCCGCATCGGCGCCGATAAGCTTCATAAGCAGAAGGATCACAACTGGCGTTGCTATTAGCCTTAAAAAGCAAGTCATCCAGACCTTTGCGCTTGAAAGCGCCTCTTTTAACGGTGCTCTGGCAAGCTGGCAGCCTATTATGAGCATTGAGACCGGAACGGTAGCCCCTGCAGCAGTGGAAAACACTTCCGTCAGAACGGCCGGCAGTTTTAAATGCAGAAGGCAGATTATCAGCGCGGCCACACTTGCGAAAAGCGGCACAGGCAGGGAGAATCTGAATTTGCCCTCGCCTTTGCTCCTGATAAGCCACCATACGCCCCATGAACAGAGAAAAATATTGAACGGAATGCAAGCGACCGAAACGCAAAAGGCTCCTGCAGTGCCGTACAGCTCCTTGGCCACAGGTATGCCCACCATGGCTATGTTCGTACAGGCTATGGAGAGCTTGATAACGGCATTCTGCTGCTTATCGCCCTTCAGAAAGATACCGATTATCTCCGCGAAGAGGTATGAGGCAGCAGTGTAGAGAATGGAGACCCCGAGGATCTTCAGCATTTCGGCATTTGTCATGCCCTCGGGAAAATTCAGGACCGAGTTAATGACCGTTCCGCTCAGGAACACGTTGGCGACCAGAAAACTGCCGCCTTTGATGAAAGCGTCGCCGAGAATCCCCTTTTTTGTAAACCAGAAACCGAGTACCATCATTACGGCGAAAACCGCCATTTTAATCAGCAGAGCCTGCATAAAAACATCTCCGAAAATAAAAATCGTAACATTCTAACACAAAGAATTCCGGCCTGCAATGCAGGCCGGAATTCTTTGTTCAGTTTATCCTATTTCGCAGACATATCCGATCTTTCCGTTGAACATGTAGCCGTAATCCTGGCAGGGATCGTTTCTGCTGTCGTTATAGTACCATTTCCCGTTGTTGTTCCACAGAAGTATGTAATCCTCAATGACTCCGTCTCCCCCGTCCTTATAAGAGGGTTCCCCGGCGGCCCAATTGTAGAAATCTATGGTCTCGCCGTTTTCCCAGACGAGATTTCCGTTTTCTCTGTGACATCCGATCCAGACATAGGTCAGTCCGTTTCCGGAAGCTGCCTCTATTACCTTGTCAAGCTCTTCCTGATTGCTTACAGTAGCGAGATATCCGCCGAGCTTTCCGCATTTCTCCCTGGCGTTATCCCAAGAGATGTTTTCCACATAACAGAGATATGTGTGTTCGCCGTCCGGATTCAGGACCGGAGCATTCTCATTGGTATAGAGGACATCGTCCGGGTTGAGCTCCGGAGTGGGTATGGCGGGAGTTTCTGTTCCCGCTTCATTATCCGAACCGCTCTGCTCGGGAGGCGCCTCTGTCGGTGCCGGAGTGGCCTGGGCGGCCAGTTCCTGCTCGGCAACCTTGCTGTCCAAGTTTCTTGAGACCACATTGAAGACCAGGGCTGCTCCGCAGAGCAGAAGACAGAGTATCAGGACGAATGTCACCGAGCGGTTTCTGCTTGGAGTTCCTCCGCTTTTCTTCGGTTCCTGCGGTTTTTTTCCGTTATTCTCGTCCATTTATCAGTTTCCCCTGTAGATTATCTCGCCGCACTCGGGGCAGTATTTGGGAATATCGTTGGGATCATCAGGAACCCAACCGCACTTGTTGCATCTGACCTGTACCTGCGGGACTGCCGCTCTTGCAAGACGGTTGCGAAGCAGAAGCACCAGTATCGCGAGCAGTGCCAGAACAGCCAGAACTATAAGCACGTACAGAAGTATCGTAGTGCCCGACGCGCCGCTTCTCGAAGCAGAGGTGCCGTCTGCGCCTGTGCCCGTATTGTCAATAGTCGAGACATTGTTCGGGTCTCCCGCAGCTCCGCTGTTGTTAATTGTCGTATCGACAGTCGCATCGTTGCCGCTTGTTCCGTTATGGGTTATGGCGGGATTGGAGCCCGTAGTGCCGTTGCCTGTTCCCGTGCCGTTATTCCCTCCGGTATATGAGGGGTTGTTCGTGTTGATCACAGGAGCTATCGTCGGAGACGGAGTGACTATAGGCGCGATGGTCGGAGTCGGGGAAGCCGGCGCTGCAGCGTCACTGACAGTAACCTTCGCGTAATTGGTGTAAGCCGTTGTCCCGTCAAAACCCAGATATTTGCATTGAACGCTGTACCCGTCCATAGCTGCGGGGATATTCTTTAAAACGAGGCGTTCGGTATTGAAGCCGTCTATCTCCAGATTTTCAAAGCCCTTCTCTTTCTTGATCTCGGCTACGGAGTATGTCTTGCTCTTGTCGGCGTTTTTGAAGCGCCACTCAAGATACTGGGCATTGTCGGCTCTGGCAACGAAAACTGCGTCCTCGCCTGTCTTTACAGTCTCGTCTGTCGGGCTCTTGGTTATCGACAGGGGCTGATATACGTAGTAGCTCGGCTGTGACGTGGAGACCGGGGCGCCGGAGACAGTGAACGTGCAGACGTAGGTGACGGCTTCACCGTTTTTCGTCACATTTATCTGGGCGTAGTAGGTCCCTGCCGTGTCAGGCATTCCGTATATCCACACCTGTGTGTCGTTGTTTGCTATCTGGATCCCGGAAGGCAGACTGCCGCTGACAGAGACATCGGTGATGCTGCTGCCCTGATCCACGTAGTATGAAGAGATAAAATCTCCCGTTTTGAATACATAAGTTCTGTTTTCGGTAACGGCAAATGCGCTGACCGTAAACAGAGCGCAAATTAGCATTACCGCGACCGCTATGGCAAAAATACGTTTTTTCATTATCCGGTCTCCTCAATCTTAAGGTACATTACACTGATGGTATCAAACAATAGTGTAGATTATGTTAACATTTTTATAAATCTTAGTCAAGGAAAATATACCTGACTGCAAGCCGGAGTCTCCTCAGATCATTACGGTTTTCCGGTTCCGCACTCCGTGCAGAATTTGCCTTTATTGACTGTTCCGCAGCTGGGGCAGGTCCATTCCAAAGAAGGTCTCGCCGTGCCGCACTCGGGGCAGAACTTGCCTGTATTGACAGAGCCGCAGTTCGGGCAGGTCCAGGAATCTGCAGAAGCAGCAGGAGTACCGGCGGTCTGCTGAGCCGCGTTCTGGGCAGCCGCCATGCTGTAGAGCTCAGCCGCATTGGCGCCTCCCGCCTGGGCAGCCATATTCATGTTCATGAATCCCACAGCCGCTCCTCCGGCGTTGTTCGCAGCGTCCTTCATGGCCTGTGTCTGCGCTTGGATGACAGCTGCCGCGCCGAGGCCGGGATTCTGGTAGGCTGCAGCCTGCTGCATGGACTGGATCATCTCCTCGTCCTCTTCGGAGGCTTTGACCGAATTCACGCCGAAGGCAACGATCTCGATGCCTCTCTTGTTCTTCCAGGAAGCGGAGAGCTCATCATTCAGGGCGTTCGCGATCTCGCGCGTGTGGCCGGGAAGGGCCGAGTAGCGGATACCCATGTCGCTTATTTTCGCGAATGCAGGCTGGAGGGCTGTCAGAAGCTCGGATTTGAGCTGGGAGTCGATCTTGTCTCTTGTATAGCTGTTTTCCACATTGCCGCAGACATTCGTGTAGAAGAGGATCGGGTTGGTGATCCTGTAGCTGTATTCGCCGAAGCAGCGGATCGAGATGTCTATATCTATTCCCGCTCTCTGGTCAACTACTCTGAAGGGGATCGGGGAAGGCGTGCCGTATTTGTTCCCGATGATCTCCTTGGTATTGAAATAGTATACTCTTTGATCCTTGGCGGTGTCGCCCGCAAATGTGAAGCGCTTTCCGATCAGTTTGAATATCTCGGGGATGTTCTCGCTCAGGCTCCCGTAGAACAGAGAAGGCTCCGTAGACATGTCGTAGGTGTATTCGCCCGCCTCAGCGCAGAGGTCTACGACCTTGCCCTGCTCGACGATTATCATACACTGGCCTTCGGCTATGGCGATTATCGAGCCGTTGGAAATGATATTGTCATTGCCTCTGTTGTTTCTGTTTCTCTTCTTGCCTTTGACGACAAGAACATCTGCCGGAATCGAATCACAGTAGAAATACTCCTTCCACTGGTCGCTGAGTACGCTGCCGGCGCTTATCAGAGCTGTAGAAATTAGTCCCATATCGTTCTCCTTTTCGAGTAAAAATATTATTGACTTTTAAAATGCCGTATGATATATTTGCGTTTGCAATTCGGACCGTTAGCTCAGTTGGTAGAGCAACCGGCTCATAACCGGTCGGTCCGGGGTTCGAGTCCCTGACGGTCCACCAATTGCATCTAGGGGAATAGCTCAGCTGGTAGAGCGGCGGTCTCCAAAACCGTAGGCCGAGGGTTCGAAGCCTTCTTCCCCTGCCAATCAACTCCGTGTCCGAAAGGTACGGAGTTTTTTGTTGCTCCGTTCACTTTTCAGCCTATTTTATCAGCATTCTTTCCGTATTGCAAATATTATCGTCTGTAAGCCTCTCTTATTAAAGCACCGCCTTGTAAAAGCGGTGCTTTCTGTTTCTCTCTTATTTCTTTTTTCCGTTCACGGCGTCCAGTATCTTCCGGAGCTTTGCGTCCGTAAGAAGATTCGTCATCCGGGAAAATGCCCTTAGCGGGATATTCACCGCCATTTCCATATCCATCGCCTTTTGGAGGGAACCCGTCTTTTTAAGCGTTTCGACATACAGGTTCAGACCGCTGTAAAGAAGCTTTAAAGGCCCTCTTTTCTTTTTCCCCATGGCGACCGGAGTGTCGAATTCCAGAGGCGCGGACAGATCCCATCTGCTCTCGGGTATCGGTCTTCCCAGAATATACTCAAACGCGTCATCGGGAACATTCTGGACATCAGCTTCAAAATATTCGGGAATATCTGTTCTCGAGTATGGACTCAAGGCTTTATTGCCTTCAAATGAGATAGTTGAAGAGAGCTTCTGGTCCTCATCTCTCGAGGATGAACCCACGCTCACAGTATATTTGCCGTCTTCGCTTACCCAGGAGTGCGTATTCGTATTCCAATAGGAGAAAGCGTGTTCATCTAAGCTTATTTCTACAGTTTTCTTCTCTCCCGGCTCGAGAAAGATTTTTTTGAATCCGGCGAGCTTCTTCTTTTCGCGGAACACTTCGCTTTTGCTTCTGTCTGAGAATCCCGCATATACCTGGCAGACCTCTGCCCCTGCGCGCTTGCCTGTGTTCTTCAAAGTGAAAGTGACCTTGCCGTCCTCAAGCTTCAGGTCCTTATATTCGAAGCCGGTATACGAAAGCCCGTAACCGAATGGGTATCTGACTCTGACTCCTCTGGTGTCGTAGTATCTGTATCCGACAAAGATGCTCTCCCGGTATTCGGCAGTCGCTTCTTTCCCGGGCCAGTATTTATAACAGGGGACATCCCTTCTGACAACTGGTATGGTCTCGGACATCTTTCCGGAGGGATTCACCTCTCCTGAGATGATCCTCGAAACTGCTTTCGCCGCTCCCTGTCCTCCTAGAGAGGTCCAGATCACAGCGGCAGCATTCTTGTCCCAGTTCATGTTGACCGGGCTTCCCGCGGACACGACAGCGATTATGTTGGGATTGACCTTCGCAACCGCCTCAACGAGCTTCACCTGGTTTTCAGGCATCTTCATGTTTTCCCTGTCTCTGCCCTCAGCCTCGGAAAACTCGTCGAGCCCGAGAAACATGACAACAAAATCCGCATCAGCGGAAAGCTCCGCAGCCTCGTTCAGAAGACCCGTGTCCTTTTTGCCCAGTCTGTCGAAGCCTTTGCAGTATCCCGCGATCTCAAAGCCCTCCGCCTTGAGCGAATCGAGCCCCGTCTCAAGATAATTGGGGTTGACATGCGAGGAGCCCGCCCCCTGATACCTCGGAGAGACTGCAAAGTCGCCAATTACCGCTATCTTCGCTCCCTTCTCGAGCGGCAGGATATCGGCAATATTCTTCAACAGTACGCACGAGGCCTCGGCAGCCTTCACCGCAAACTCATGGTGGGCTTTTTTGTCGTAGACCTTGGGATCTTTTACCGCCTCAGCGCCTTCAAAAGCGAAGCTGAGGAGCTTCTCCGCGTTGGCGTCAAGCGTTTTCAGGCTTATCTTCCCGTTTCCGGCCGCGTCCAGAATGGCCGTGTCCGTCTCACCTCCGGAATACGGCATCTCCAGATTCAGCCCGGCATTGACCCCTTTGACCCTGTCGCTTACAGCGCCCCAGTCTGAGATCACGATACCTTCAAAGCCGAACCGGTCTCTCAGCACATCGCTGAGAAGGTACCTGTTCTCAGATGCGTATGTGCCGTTCACTTTATTGTACGAACACATAACTGCCTTTGCTTTACCCTCTTTTACGGCAGTTTCGAAGGCGGGAAGGTATATCTCCTGAAGAGCCCTCTCATCTATGACACTGTCCGAGGTCATTCTGAGAGTCTCCTGGGAGTTTGCGGCAAAATGCTTGCAGCACGCTGCGACGCCGTTTGCCTGTATCCCGCGGATCAGCGCAGCGCCCATCTTCCCCGCGAGATGCGGATCTTCCGAATAATATTCGAAATTCCTTCCGCAGAGAGGATTTCTCTTTATGTTGATCCCGGGACCGAGGACCATGGAGATCCCTTCGGAAGCGGCCTCTTCTCCGAGGAGCTTTCCCATCTCCTCGTTGAGCTCCTCATCCCAGGAGGAAGCCATGGCCGCAGCCGTGGGGAAGCAGGTAGCAGGGACTGAATCGTTTATTTCCAGATCCAGATCCATGCTCTTCATCTTCCGGAGCCCGTGAGGCCCGTCGGTCATCATGACGGAAGGAACTCCGAGTCGCTCTATCCCCTTTGTATGCCAGCTGTCAGCTCCGGAGCAGAGCTTTGCTTTCTCCTCCAGAGTCAGTCTGTCCGTAATTTCTTTAATCGCTATATAATCAGTTCCCATTTACTGTATCGTTTCTTCTTGCCTTCACCATCTCCGCTATCTCCGTGACGCGCTCATCGGTCAGCGTGAACTTCCTGCGGAAGTAAATGAAAGCTATAGCAAGTCCTATCACAGGGATGACCGTCATAGTCATTCTGAGTCCTGCCTTGCTCGCGGCGGATACGCCTTGCGACCAGTCCACAAGCTTGTCTGCCTCGGAGACCTCCGTGCCTGCCTGCAGATGGTTGATGCTGAGGCAGATCGAGGCGACCAGCGCAGCCACGCCTGAGGCGAGCTTTACGACAAAGGTCTGCATCGAGAAGATGACGCTTTCATCGCGGCGGTTGTTCTTCAGTTCGCCGTAGTCGACGGTGTTTGCAAGGAAGACAGTCGTGATAACGGTGAGCATACCGTTGGCCGCGAAGATAAAGAATGCCGGTATGAAGAGCATGAATACGCTGGACATGTTCGTAAAGGCCAGGACAAGCAGCACCGCGTATCCGGCCATAGCCATCGCGAGGCTTATGTAGAAGATCTGCAGGCTGGTGAATCTTTTCCTGAGCAGCGGATAGAAGGCCATCATCGAAAGGACCTGGATGGCTCCTCCGAACATGTTGAACAGCACGTATGCGTCATTCCATCCCGTCGTTCCGAAGTCATACTTGAAAAAGTATATGACCAGATTGGAGGTGATGTAGATTGAGCAGTTTATCAGAACGATCGCTATCGTGACGGTCATGGCCTGGTCGTTCTGTACGAGAGCCTTGAACATCTGTCCGACAGATACGGTCTGCATGTCGGCAGTCGATTTCTCCTTGACATTGACGCAGGTGAGTATCGTGAAGATGATGAAGATGGCGGCAATTATGATCGAAAAGTACTTGAATCCGACGATCTCGATCATTTTCGCTCCGGCTTCGCTGCCCGCGAAGACGTTTCCAAGTATCGGGACCAGCATCATCGTGAACACCGTAACTATCGCGCTTCCGACGCCCGCGCTGGTACGGGCAAGTGTGGTCAGATTCTCGCGTTCCCTGCCTCCGTTGGTAAAGGCCGGGATCATGGACCAGTAGGGGATGTCCATCATTGTATAGGTCACGCCCCAAAGGATGTAGGTCACTGCAGCATAGGCGACAAGGCCTTTCGCATTCATGGCAGGAGGCGCGGCAAACATCAGCACCAGCACGACGGCGTTTGTCAGAGTCCCTATTAAAAGCCAGGGGCGGAACTTGCCCCAGCGCGTGCGGGTCTTGGCTACAACGACGCCCATGATCGGATCGTTGAAAGCGTCAAATACGCGGGCAGCCATAAGTATGATGCCCATGGCAATGGCATTGACGCCCAGAAGATCCTGGAAATAATACAGTACATAGCTGGCAGACAGCATATACACCATATCTTTTCCTACGGCACCGAGCGCATACGAGATTTTTGATTTGAGCGGAAGCTTGTTATTCTCCATGATTCCTCCTGGTTATTCTGCCTTGTGGCAGTTTAGTGACATTTTTAACGGAATTTCCTTTCCGAGTATTTCAGACTGCTGCGCGGCGTTCTTCGAGCTCCTCGCAGATCCTCTTGTATTCGTCCTCGTCGAGTCTGTATTTTTTCTTATAGAGCCTGTAAGCGGAATACATAAAAACGAGGCTGAGGACTGTCATGCATATCAGAAGAGCTCTGGGCTTGGACTTGTCTATTCCCGTGATGACTTCGTTGATAAGTCCGAGCTTCTCGTCTGCCGTAATGGTCCCGCTCTGGGCGGCATTCTCGAGCGCGGAGATCTGGTTCGTGCTCTCAAGCACTCTGAACACGATATAGATGCCGCTGGTGATAAGGGCGACCAGCGCGGAAGCGAGCTTTGTAACAAATGGCCTTATGGAACCTATAACGGCCTCCTCTCTCTCGCCCGTCTTGATCTCGTTGTACTCCACACAGTTGCTGATGGAGATCATGAGTATCAGATAGAAGCAGTAGGATCCGAAATTGCCTGCAGTGTAGCCGAGAACTATGAGCCAGAATTTGATCGTGCTTGTTGGAAGGAGTATTCCGATAACGAGCATGAAAGCGTATCCTATGGCGGATATGAGCATCATGGTGTCCATTATGGACTTCCTGGTGTGTTTTCTGGCAATGGCCGGGTAGAAGATCATCAGAAACGCAGTGGCGGACATTCCGATCATCGTAAACCAGAACCAGAGCCCGCCTTCATAGCCGTATTCGAAATAGACATAGAACTGGCCGACCCCGTTCGCTATTATCCCGCCTCCGAGCTCGCGGAGCAATAGGACCAGAGCCGCGCAGACGAGCTGGTCGTTGCCGGATATGGTCTTAACGATCGTCTTTATGCTTATGGGAGGTGCGTCGTCATCCTTGTAGTTTCTCTGCTCCTTTACTCCGAACACCGTAAAGCACATGAAGAGCGGAGCGAGTATCGAGACGATCACCGCTATTCTCCCGTAGGCTGTAACCGCGTTCCCGCCCAAGGCGTTGCTGCCCGTCGTGAGCGTCGGGATAAGCCCCATCGCCAGCACCATGCCGACTCCGGCAAACAGAGTCGCCCTCGCCGTGAACATGTTTCTCGCGTCCGGATCTGAGCTTAGCGCGGGGACCATTCCCCAGTAGGCGATGTCATGCATGGTATATGTGATGCTGTAGAGGAAATACATGATAGCGAAGAACCACACAAAGGTCCAGCCCTGGTAATTGTTGTTGAAGGTATAAATGATCACAAAGGATGTGGTCAGAATACCGATTACGAGCCAGGGTTTGAATTTTCCCCAGCGGGTCCTCGTGTGTTCAATGATATTGCCCATTACCGGGTCGTTGAGAGCATCAAAGACTCGCGCCGCAGCCATGATGATCGATATGGCAGCGAGCTGGGCTACGCTGAGCTGTCTCGTTATGAGGATATAAGTCATAAGATAACCCGTAAACAGGTTATATATCATGTCTCTTCCGACTGTCCCCAGCGGGAAGAACCACAGATTTTTCTTTCTTTGAGCAAGATCTTCGTGCATAATCCTGCCCCTCCCCCCCCCCGTTAAGATCTCTTGGATCAGTTTATTCATTTTACTATATCTTCCGAAGACTTTCAATTGCAAGGGCAAATAAAAATGCCGCCGTTTTATACGGCGGCAATGATGCTCTTCTCAGAAATACTTTGAAAGCCCGGCGACGAGCCTTGGGAGCGTAGCCTCGAAATCCACTCCGTACCACGGTTTTTCGGGGTTTGTGAGCGTCTCGCGGATAGTGTCCGCCGTGTAGTCCGCAGCGACCTTGAAAGCGTCATAAAGAGAAAGCCCTCTCACTATTCCTCCGACCGAAACAGAGGAGAAGATATCGCCCGTCCCGTGATAGGAGGCGTCGACCCTTTCGTTCTGGTAGACAGTATATTCCCCGCTTATCCTGTCATAACCGTAGACTCCGGTCTTACCTTCGGAGAGGGATACTCCTGTAATAAAGGATTTCTTTGCGCCCAAAGCCGAAAGCTTCGAGAGGAGATCCTTTATGTAGTCCTCGTCATAGCTCTCCTTATACTCGGAATCCGTCATAAAGCAGGCCTCGGTTATGTTCGGTACTATTATATCAGCCATCGAGCACAGCGATGCGTTCAACTTTGCATATGCCTCGTCAAAGGCCGGATAGAGCTTTCCGTTATCGGCCATGACCGGGTCCACGAATATGAGCGTATCCTCTCCGCCGAAATCCCTGAATATGCCTTTAACGATATCTATCTCCTCAGCGGAGCCCAGATAGCCGGTATAGATCGCGTCGAAATGCACGTTTTCCTTCTTCCAGTGCTCCGTGATAGGGACGAGCTGATCCGTGAGGTCCTTTACCGTAAAGCCCTTGAACATTGTATGTGTGGAAAGCACAGCCGTAGGCAGTATGACCGTCTCGACCCCCATGGCCGAGATGAGCGGAAGCGCGACAGTGGTCGAGCACTTTCCGAGGCAGGAGATATCCTGTATTGTAAGTATTCTTTTCATTTATAAAAATCCTCCTCAATTGCCGTTAATTATATCTTTTATGATCTCCGAGGCGAGGACCAGGCCCGCCACGGAGGGAACAAAAGCAATGCTGCCGGGGACCTGTTTTTCCCCGTTCATTATCTTTTCCCGGGGCTCCAGAGCCTTCTCGGACGAACACACGACCTTGAGCCTCTCTATTCCCCGCTTTCTGCACTCTCTTCTTATGACCCTCGCCAAAGGATCCTCGGCGGTGTCATAAATATCCGAGACTGTTATCTTCGTCGGGTCCAGTCTGTTTCCGGCGCCCATGGAGCTTATTACGGGAATGCCTGCAGCATTCGCCCTTTCAATGATCAGGAGCTTGGCCGTTACGGTATCCACAGCGTCAGCGACGTACGAAAACCTTGAAAAATCAAACATATCCGCGGTCTCGGGAAGATAGAATACCTCCGCCGTTTCAACCTCCGCCTCCGGATCTATATCCAGGATCCGTTCTTTCATGGCCTCAGTCTTGTATCTGCCGATATTGTTCTCTGTAGCGATTATCTGGCGGTTTATGTTGGAAAACGCGACCCTGTCGCTGTCAACTAAGGTAAAGCTTCCGACCCCGGATCTCGCCAGAGCTTCGCAGACATAGCCTCCGACGCCGCCTATTCCGAAGATGGCGACATGTGCTTTTTTCAGTTTTTCCATTGCCGCTTCGCCCAACAGGAGAGCCGTTCTCGAAAAACGTTCCACTTATTCATCTCCTCGATCGCAGAGTGCGGTTTTCAGCATACGCGCATTATATGTTAATTTCTCCATATTATCAAGATGCCCCCCGCTTATTTTGGTGCTGCATTGTTTTTTCGCGCAAAATGCGTATAATGCTACATAAAAACGAATGAGGAGGCGGATGCCATGGCTTTTGCAGTTCTGTCCGACACTTCGGGCAACGTCCCAAAAAAACTGCTTGAAGAGAAAAACATACCGGTCATTCCCTTTGTATACAGCTACGATGGGGAAGACCACGTCTGCGAAGATGTGGAAAACTTCGACGCAAAGGAATTTTATTCCCTTCTCGCCCGCGGCAAGGAGGTGACCACCACTCAGATCTCTCCTTCCGGATACGCGGACTTCTTCAGGCCTTTTCTGAATGACGGGCTGGATGTCATATTCGTGAGCATGTCGTCCGGAATAAGCGGCTCATACAACAGCGCGAATATCGCGGCTTCGCTCCTGGAGGAAGAATTTCCCGAGAGGCAGGTAGCAGTCATCGACACCAAAGGCGCCGCTCTCGGTGAGGGCTTTGTGGCACTGAAAGGCGCGGAGCTCCGCGATAAGGGTCTGTCTTTTGAAGAGGCCGTATCCGCGCTCAGGACATACTCGACACGCATGTGCAACGTATTTACGGTCGACGACCTGATGTTTCTGAAACGCGGCGGAAGGCTCAGCAACCTCTCGGCGCTGGTCGGGACCGTACTGAACATAAAGCCTCTTTTAAAGGGCGACGAGACCGGGCATATAGTCGCTTTCGCCAAGATAAGGGGCCGGAAGAAGGCTGTCGAAGCCTTAGCTGAGCGCTATGACACGCTGGTTGAGGACCCGGCCTCGCAGACTGTCGGCATAGTGCATGCGGCATGTATAGAGGATGCGGAAAAGCTTGCGGAGCTGCTCAAAAAGAACAAACCCCCGCGCGACATACTGACCGTCGGCTACGAGCCCGTCACAGGCTCCCACGTGGGCCCGGGCACGCTGGCTCTGTTCTTCGAAGGGCGCGACGACGTGCGCACGGCGCTGAACGATATGGCTTCGGCGAAGGACAGGCTCAAGACCATGGTAAATTCCGTGAAGACGACGCTCGACAGCTACAAGGGCGCCTCTCCGGCAGAGATAAAGGCGGACCTGAAGGCGGGCATCAATACCGCGCGCGAAAATGCTGTCGGGACTGTGAAAGAAAAGCTCGATGCGGTCAGAGAGACTGACCTGGACGATGTAAAAGAAGCTCTTGCTAAGGCCAAGGACAATGTCGCAGGGAAGGTAAACTCCATAGCGGTCACAGAGATCGCCGAAGTCAAGGAAAAACTTGAAAACATAAAAGAGAGCATCAGAAAGGACCACTGATACTTAAGCTTGTCCCGAAGATGCAGATCGGAGGATATTTTATTGAAAGCTCCTTTTTCCCAGTATCTGGTTTCAATCAAAAGCGCTATAAAGACCCTGATTGAGAGTCTTGAAAAGGATTACAATTATGTGAGCGCGCTTGCTACCGATTCCAAGGGCTTTGCCGTCAGGGTCTCGCAGACGAGCAAATCCGTCAGCAGCGAGACGATGACTACAGAGAGAGGCATCGTTTTAAGGGTCTGCAGAAACGGCCTTTACAGCGAGTACGCTCTGAACAGCTTCGACCCTGCCTCTCCCCTGGCGGCGGCAGAAGAGATAAAGAAAGCTCTGGACAGGCAGTTTGCTCTTTTAGAGAGCACCGGCACTGCCGTATACGAGACACCCGTCCTTTCAGACGATGAAGAGACTGTGTTTGTCGAGAAAGAAACTGAACTTCTCCCCGAGGGGACCGACCTGAAAGAGCTTGTTGAGTTTTTAAGCACACTCAGCGACAGGGCTATGACTCTTGGAGAGCATATGCTCGAGTGCAGCACCTCCGCCCAGTCGACCCACATCTGCAAGATGTTCCTCACGAAAAACAGGGACCTGTGCCAGAGCTATGTGTATTCTGAGGGCACGGTCGTCGCCATCACGAACAAAGACGGGCATACCCAATACGGATATGAAGGCGTTTCAGGAGATATAGGGCCTGAGATCTTCTCCAAGCTCGAAGACAGGGTGGAAAGAGCCGTCTCCGTTGCTGAGGAACTGCTCAGCGCCGAGAGGATCGAGCCCGGCGAATACGAGATCATCACCTCCCCCGAGGTAACTGGTCTTATCGCGCACGAGGCCTTCGGGCACGGGGTCGAGATGGATATGTTCGTCAAGAACAGGGCACTCGGAAAAGAGTATATAGGAAAAAGAGTGGGCAGCGACAAGGTGACCATGCATGAAGGCGCCCTCTGTGCTGAGGATGTCACCTCCTATGTCTTCGACGACGAGGGGACCCCCGCAGGAGACGTGACAGAGATAGAAAACGGGATCCTGAAGACAGGCATATGCGACGCACTCAGCGCTCTTCGCCTCGGAAGCGCTCCCACGGGCAACGGCAAGCGCGAGAACTTCGAGCACAAGGTCTACACCCGCATGACCAACACTATATTCGACTCGGGCGACGATACTCTTGGAGACATGATCTCCTCGATAAAATACGGATTTCTGCTTGAAGGTATGGAAAGCGGCATGGAGGATCCGAAGCACTGGGGCATCCAGTGCATAATTAAGCTCGGCCGCGAGATAAAGGACGGCAGTCTCACCGGGCGCGTCTTCGCGCCGATCATTATGACGGGCTATGTTCCCGATCTGCTCGGAAATATAACTATGAGGTCCAGAGACCGTGAAGTCTTCGGCAACGGAGGTTGCGGCAAGGGCCACAAGGAATGGGTCAAGGTCGCGGATGGCGGGCCTTATCTCAAAACGAAAGCGAGGCTCGGATAATGAATGCTGAAAAGATCGTATCCATACTGAAAGCTTCCGGCCTGTACGGCTGGGAAGTCAGCGACGTAAAGACCGAGGGCTGGGAGTTTTATTTCATACGCCACCGCCTGGACCAGAACAGGGTGAAAAATGTCGAACACATAACGGTAAAGGCCTATGCCCTGAGCGAAGACGGGGAATACCTGGGCAGCGCCTCCTGCGAGATATCCCCGACTGCCTCCGAAGAGGAGGCCGAAGCCCTCATAAAGAGCCTCGGCTACAGGGCATCGCTCGTGAAAAACAGGGCATATACCCTCAATACGCCCTGCGAAGCGAAAGCAGGGAGTGCTGCGTTGCCCGACATCTCGGCCGTCTCCCGCGATTTTATCGAGACGATGAAGTTCCTCCCGGAGACGGAGAGCGAGGATATCAACAGCTATGAGATCTTTGTATCCTTAAAGACAAGACATTTCATCTCCTCTACCGGCATAGAATTCACAGAGAGTGGCCCCGACAGCATGATCGAGGTCGTGGTCAACGCCAGAAAAGGCGGGCATGAGATAGAGCTATACAGAAACTACAGCTCAGGCGGCTGCGACAGAGAAGCTCTCAGAAAAGACCTGATCCGAACATTCGCATTTGGGCGCGACAGGCTCTTTGCTGTGCCCACGCCTCCTCTCGGCAGAGCGGACGTCATTTTTTCCACGGCGGACGCATGCAGGGTGTACGAGTATTTTGCCTCCCGCCTGAGCGCCGGCATGATATACAGGAAAATGAGCTCCTGGAAGCTCGGGGAGGAGATCGCCCCAGGCGGAAGCGGAGACTCCCTGACCTTAAAGGCCGTAAAAAATCTTCCGAACTCCTCACAAAACCAGAGCTTCGACCCCGAAGGAGCCCCGGTAAGGGACACAGTCATGCTGGAAAACGGCGTCGCCAGAGCTTATCTGGGCGGGAGGATGTTCTCGAGCTACCTGGGTCTTGAAAGCTCCTTCATTCCCTCGAACTTCGAGGTGAGCGGAGGCACCCGTCCGGAGGCGGAGCTCAGAAAAGGGCCTTACCTCGAGGTCGTGGAGTTCTCGGATTTCCAGGTGGACGCGATGACGGGCGACATCTTCGGAGAGATCCGCCTTGCATACCTCCACGACGGAGAGAAGATCACTCCTGTCTCGGGCGGCAGCGTCTCAGGCTCCATGCTTGAAGCGACGGGAACGCTTCAGGCGTCAAAAGAGCGCGTTCTCTATGACAACTGGCTGATCCCCGCAGTGACAAAGCTCCCCTCTTTAACAGTTACCGGAGCGGAATAATTAAACGTATAATAATAAGGATCTCCGGCGCCGTCTGTGCGGTGCCGGAGATGTTTTTATTTTCAAAACAGGTATTCTCAGTGTCCGAGCATGATATTCAGGATCTCGACGTCAGTGGACTTCATGCCCTCTCTGGCCATCCTGCCGATACTCTTTACCGTCGCGTCGACGTCCTCCTTGACTATTCCCTCGCCCTCTTTAAAGCCCTTGCCCTGGGCTGCCAGACTGAGCGCGTCGAGGCTCGTCGCCAGGGCGGAGGATATCTTGGAGGCGCAGCTGGGTTTTGCCCCGTCGCAGACCATTCCTCCGATCGTCGCGATAGTATTGATTATCTGCTGACTGATAATGTCATAGCCGTATCCCATCAAATATGCTATCCCGGCGCCGGCGCCCGTCGCAGCAGCCGTTGCCCCGCAGTACGCCGAGAGGTTGCCTATGAAATGCTTCTGGTATTTCGCGATCAGGTTCGACACGGCGAGCGATCTTATCAGCTTCTCATGCGAAACTCCGAGATGCTCCGCGTATTTTATAACAGGCACCGAAGCAGTGATTCCCTGGTTCCCGCTTCCGCTTATGATGACAGCGGCCTTCGAGCAGCCGCTCATCCTGGCATCCGAACCGGCGGCGGCATAGGCTCTCGCAACTATCTCAATTGGAGGCTCGTCGCAGGATCTTAAGAGCGTTCTTCCGATCTCCGCACCCCAGGGATTATCTATTCCCTCTTTTGCGATCGCGCTGTTGTATTCTATCTGCCGCTCTATCGTCTCCGCGATATCTTCCAGATTGACCTCATCGGCAAACTCCAGAATTGTCTTTACGCTCAGCTCCGAGATATCCGTCTCCGCTTCGGAGACCTTTTTTTCGGGTATCTCCGCGGGCTTTGCGGAGAATATGAGCTCCCCGTCCTTCATTATGCGCGTGATTCCCGTGTGAGTCCCGGTGATCTCGACCTCCGAGGAGTGTTTGCCCTTGCTGAGCGTCACGGCGATATAGAGGTTGTCCACCCCTTCAATCAGATCGCATCTGCAGTAGTCCTTATCCTTCAGAAGTTCGCGGGTCTTTGCCCTGTCTTCATCCGTAGCAGTCTCGAGGACAGCAAGCTCCAGTTTTTCGTTACCGCCTACGATCCCGAGAACGGCGGCAGGAGCTATGCCTTTGAGTCCTCCGGAATTCGGAACGGTGACGCCCATAACGTTTTTGATTATATTCCCGCTGCAGAGCACATGGACCTTGTCGGGAAGCTCTCCGAGTACGGCCCTGGCTTTGGCTGCGGCATACGCGATCGCTATAGGCTCGGTACAGCCCAGAGCGACCTTAAGCTCGCTGTGAATGATCGATACACAGCTGTCATACAGTCTTCTGTCCATGCTGCTATCCCCCGTATATTCAGATTTGATCAAAGACTGCCGGGACTCGCGATTTCTGAATAATTATTTTATCATGTTTTTTGACTGTTCACCACATTTTTATAAAAAAAGCTCCAAAATAATGCATTTATTCGGTTTATTCGTAAAACATTTCATAAACGGGCGCCAAAGCTCCCTCACATTCCGATCAGGTCGAGATCCTCGAACGAGACCAGAAGCTCTGCATCTTTTTTTGGATTATCATATTTTATCAGGGCAGACCTCTTGCTGCTGCTGTAGTACCAGCCCTCGGAGGCTTTTTCAAATTCCGTTCTGCTCAAGAAGTGCTCCAGCTTCCTGCCGTCCAGCGCGACCCGGTACGGGCAGCGCTCCTTTTTTATCATCTCTATATGAATATTTACAATACTGTCTTTGTATGTGCCCTCTGCCCTGAACAGGACCTTTACGGACTCGTCTCCGCTCATTTCGATATTTGTTTTGCGGAAAACGCCCTTTTCGAAGCCGTTCGTTACACCGTCGTCTTCATAGAGTGTAAACGAGCTGTCCCTGCCCGGAGCCAGAAGAAGTTCCAGTGTATTCTCGGTCTCTCCGTAATACGGTATTATCGCGCCATCCCTGACAAAGAGAGGTATGGTATCAAGGGTAACCGGGACCTCTATGCTCTGCCCGCCTTCGTATGCCCTGAAGCGGTCGTTTGCGTCAAACCACCTGCAGCCCGCGGGCAGGTATACCTTTCCCGTCTTCGCGCCCGGCTCCAGCACGTTTGCGACCAGAAGATCCTTTCCGGACATGAATTCGAAGCTCTCGTCAAATACGCTCTCGTCGCCCTGGAACTCATATACCAGAGCTCTCATGACCGGGGCGCCGGTAAGGTGCGCTTCATATTCGAGGGAGTACAGGTAAGGCATGAGGCGGTATCTCAGATCTATGAGTTTTCTTATCCTGTCCTTCGACGCGCTGAACATCCAGGGCTCCGTGACCGTGTTGTCGGAAGAGGCGCTGTGTATCGAGAATCTCGGCTGGAAGATCCCGCTTTGCACCCACCTGACGAAGAGTTCCTCATCGGGCGCTGGCCCCGCGAAGCCCCCGATATCCGCGCCCTCGTTCGGCTGGCCGGAGAGCCCCATGCCTGTTATCATCGGAATATTGTACTTCAAAGTCTCCCATGACGTGGAATTGTCCCCGCACCAGGTCTGGGCATACTTCTGTATGCCCGGGGCCCCGCTCCTGCAGACCATGTAGGGCCTCGCGTTTTCATTCTCCTCTATTACAGCCTCAAAGCCCGATCTGCACATCAGATTGGCCATAAGTGCCCTGAGCCCAGCGGCAGGGGCAGGATTCCCCTCGTTCGAGCAGACGGCGTCCGTGCACGCAAGGCTGTCGTATTCGCAGTTGTCGTTCCAGACAGAGTCTGTCCCGAGCCGTATGAGCTTCTCTTTGAGTTCGTCCTTCCAGAGCTTTCTCGCCTCCGGGTCCGTAAAATCCCAGAGGGCGCCTTTCCCGCCCCACCATGGAACAACGCCGGGCTTTTTCTTATCTTCGCCGCTCTTTACAAAAGCATTTTCGTATCTCTCAAAATACGGGTGGCTCAGCAGGACTCCGGGTTTCACGTTCGGGACGACCTCGGCGCCTTTTTCTCTCATCTTTTTAAAGAAAGCATCCGGATCACCGAATCTGTCTTCGTTCCAGGTGAAGACGCAGCGCTTCCCGTCCTGCGCGGTGTAGCCAGAGGAGAGGTGAAAACCGCTGAGGCGTATGCCTTCGCTCTGCGCAGTATCGGCAAAGCTCTCTATGGCTTTGTCGCAGCCTCTTTCGAGCTCGGAATAGTACATTGAGGACCCCTGATACCCCAGAGCCCGCTTAGGAAGCAGGGCCGGCCTGCCGGTAAGATATGTGTAGTTGTCGATGATGCGGGAGATCTTTCCTCCTCCCAGCAGGAACAGGTCTATATCTCCGCCGTCAGCTCTCCAATACGTATAGCGCGGCAGGTAGTTGCTGATCTCGCGCCCCATGTTGAACTCGGACTCGTAATAATTGTTGTAGAATACGCCGAGCGCTTTTTTCGTTTTTCTGCTCAGGGCAATATAAAAGGGGATATGCTTGTATAACGTGTCCGTGTTTATGGCACTGTAGGAGTAGCTGTCCGTCGCTTTTTCGCGTATGAAGCTCCCGTTTTTGTTGAGCTCCCCGCCCTTTTCGCCAAAGCCGTAGAAGCAGGCGTCCTCCTCCATGCAGCTGTAGTGGCTGACCCTGAGGTTATTGTCTTTCAGAAACGTCAAGCCGGGTACGGAAGAATATAAAAGATCCCCGCTGACGTCAAAAAGCTTCAGACAAAACGGGTCTTTGCAGGCCTCGAGCCGGAGCGCCTTTGTAGATATCACATATTTTTCTGCGCTCTCCTCCGCCTCCGGAAGAAAACTGCCATTTATAGCATCGCTCTCAAGGACATAATCCGTGAGCGCCGGACCTCCGCCAAAGGAGACTTTAACGCGAAATATCTCATCCGTGAGCGCCGCGACCAGCATCTCCGCTCCGTTTAGTTGAAAGCGATATTTCTTCCCCTCTTTTTCAAATCCCTCAATACCTGAACATATGATCATTGCAAATAGCCTCGTTTCCGGTTTTAGGTTATTTTACCACAAAGCAGCATATAATTAAACAAAAAGCATCCCACGTCCTCCGTCTTTATAAACCTTTGACCTTTCGGGCAGGCTGAGTTACAATACAGTATAACGATAAAACCATACGGAGGCGGATATGGAGAAAAAGAAGATTAGCAGACGCGACTGGATACTGATCTGGATCCTCGCTTTCTGCGGGCAGATGTGCTGGGCTGTGGAGAACAACACTTTCGCGACCTATGCCCTGGCGAAAACGGGCAGCCCCGACACTGTAACATGGATGGTGGCGCTCTCTGCCGCGACGACGACGATAGCCACGTTCATCAGCGGCACGCTCGGCGACAGGCTGGGGCGCAGAAGAAGGATCATCGCCATCGGCTTCATACTCTGGGGCATATTCACGATCGCTTTCGGTCTTGCGGATTTCATACCGCAGAACGACCTCTCGTTCATCGCCGTATATCTGGTCGCCATGGACGCCGTGATGAGCTTCTGCGGCTCAATCGGATACTCGGGGGGCGTCAATCCCTGGACGACGGATATCTCTGACGAGAGCAACAGAGGCAGCGTCTCCGCTGCCATAAGCTCGATGGTCATCATCGCGAATATCGTGGTGCTTGGGCTTCAGGGTTTTATAGTCGAGACCTTCGGCTTCCTTCCGATGTTCGCTTTCATGGGCGCTTTCGTGCTGCTGATAGGAGTCCTCTGTTTCCTGGTGCTCAGGGACAGCCCGGACCTTAAGCCCTCTGTCACACACAAAAGCTTCTGGGCGCAGGTGCTCGCCGCCTTCAATTTCAGGGAGACCTTCAGGAACAAAGCCCTGCTCTGGATGCTGCTCACGCTCTGTGTCTACACGATAGGCTTCAACATCTACATGTCATACGCCACGTCCTACCTCTGGATCTATTTCCCGGTATATTCGGGTATTGAAATAAGCAAGGGCAGCGCGAGCATTATTCAGGGGATAGGCATGCTGCTCGGTGTGGTTTTGAGCGTTTTTTTCATAAAGCCGATAAACAGGGGCAAGTGCTCCCGTATGACCCTGGTTTCGGTCATAGTCTCAGTCTTCTCGCTCATCATGCTCGGTTTTTCCAAAAATGTGGCGATGCTCTATGTGTTCATCTCGCTGAGCAGCTTCGGCTATGTGCTCTGTCTGCTCGCAACCACCGCCTGGTTCAAGAACCTGTGCCCCGAGGACAGGCGCGGCCAGCTTGAGGGCATCAAGCAGATTTTCTACAATCTTGTTCCCATGATAATCGGCCCGGTAATCGCGGCGACCATAATCAAGAAGATCAATTTCGTCATAAACGTAGACGGCGTGGATGTGACTTCCCCGACAAACGTCATTTTCATGGTCGCGGGCATCTTCACTGTCCTGACCCTGATCCCGCTCTTCACGGCAATGAAATACGAAAAGCAGACACAGGCCTGACAAGGACCAAAATACAAAAGCCACACTTCCGTGTGGCTTATTTTTCTTCCCTTTCTATAAAAAACATCATACTTTACAACAAATGATATGCAGACTCCTCGTAGTAGGATACGAAGTGCCTGTTTTTTACGTGTCATAATATGGCACTAAGATGATTTTTAAAACCATTGGTATTATTGGGTTATGACGGGTATGACACGTATGACGCGTAGATAGACATATGTGATTATCCGCAGTTTTGAGGTGTGTTCAAGTACGTGTCATTCCCGTCATACGTGTCATAAACCGTTGAAAATACAGGATTCCTTGATGACATGTCTCTTTTGCTTATGACACGTATATTATATTCTTCCAAAAGGCGCTCTGCATTTTTGAGACGGAATAAACTCCGGTACCGCATATCGGGTACCGAAGATGTAAAGATCTATTCGATTGCGAGGACAGTTGAGATATGAAGCGATGTAAACTGAAGTTTATCGATTTTTTTCTTTATTTTTCACGGGTATGTGATAAACTGATATATTATTGATCGGGGATATCCCGTCCGGCAGGAGAATATGGAACATCACGCGAGACATGAGAGAATATGGCGCTTCTTAAGGCCGTTCGTACGGCTTTATTTCCGTATCAGCGCAAATTGCCGGGTGCCCGAGACCTGTGAGCTCGAGGGGCCTTTATTCGTAATGTGCAACCACAACACGGATCTCGACCCTTTAATACTCGGCACCGCGTTCAAGCACCAGTTCTACTACGTCGCGAGCGAGCATGTCATGAGAAGCGGATTTCTTTCGAAACTTCTCGCCTTCGCGCAGCCGCCCATAGTGCGCCAGAAGGGCGGAAGCGCGACGGGGACAGTGCGCGAGATGCTGAAGACCTTCAAGGAGGGGCAGAGCGTAGGCCTGTTCCCCGAGGGCAACCGCTCCTGGGACGGGGTCACGCGCTGCTTCGCCCCGGCGACCGGAAAGCTCGCGAAAACGAGCGGGGCAACACTTGTCACCGTCTGTCTCAAGGGGGCGTATCTCGCCTCCCCGAGGTGGTCCGGCGCGAGGATCCGCAGAGGCGGGATCACGGTTGAAATAAGGGGCGTATATCCTCCGGAGGAGCTCAAAAAGATGAGTACCGCCGAGGTGAACGCAATAATCGCGAGAGATATTTTCGAGGACGCCTTCGAGCTCCAGAGGTCTCTTGAAAAGCCTGTCAGATACCGCTCTAAAGCGCCGGCCGAGCACCTGGAGACGGCTCTGTGCATCTGCCCGAGATGCAGAAAGACAGGCACGATGCGAAGCAGAAAGGCCGAGCTCTTCTGTACGGAATGCGGCCTCAAGGTCAGGTATGAGAAGACAGGGTTCTTCAGCGGGGAGGATATTCCTTTTGATACCGTGCGCGACTGGTACGCCTGGCAGACAGAGGAGATAAAAGCTCTCTGCGACGGCACCGCGGACGGAGGCCTTATCTTCGAGGACGCAGGATTCAGGCTCAAATCCGTAAAGACGGGCGTCTCCAGCCGGGACCTCGGCACGGGCACGCTGAGCCTTTATAAGGACGCCCTGGTCCTTCCCGACAATACCAGAATCCCGCTCGACGAGCTCGCGGGTATGGCGATAAGAGGGAGCAGCTGTCTGTTTCTCAGCACGGAGGGCGGCGAAAACTATGAGATCACCGCTCCCGTCACGACCAGCTGCGAGAAATATCTCTCCGCCTGCATGGCGCTCGGCTGCAGCGTAAACGGAACATAATAAACATAATCAAAATACAATATAATATATCCTGTTGTAAAAGGTGGTGTGGCAAGTGACACGCATAGGCTTTGACAATGACAAATACGTCAAGCTCCAGTCCCAACATATCCGAGACAGAATAGACCATTTCGGCGGAAAGCTGTTCCTGGAATTCGGAGGAAAGCTCTTCGACGACTATCACGCCTCGCGCGTTCTCCCCGGTTTCCAGCCGGACAGCAAAGTGAAGATGCTGCTCGAGATGAAAGACGACGCGGAGATAGTCATAGTCGTCTCTGCCGACGATATCGAGCGCAGCAAGCGCAGAGGAGATCTGGGCATCACGTATCAGGACGATACACTGAGGCTCATCGACGCGTTCCGGGGCATAGGGCTCTTCGTCGGAAGCGTTGTCCTGACGCACTACCGGGAGCAGACTGCAGCGGAAAAGTTCCAGAAGAGGCTCGAGGCGCTCGGCGTCAGAGTCTACCGGCATTATGTGATCCCGAACTATCCCTCGGACGTGAATCTCATCGTCTCCGACGACGGCTTCGGAAAGAACGAATACATAGAGACCTCCCGCCGCCTCGTGGTCGTAACTGCTCCGGGGCCGGGAAGCGGCAAGATGGCGACCTGTTTGAGCCAGCTCTACCACGAGCAGAAAAGGGGCGTCAAGGCGGGCTACGCGAAATTCGAGACTTTCCCCATCTGGAACCTGCCTTTAAAGCACCCCGTTAACCTGGCCTATGAAGCCGCCACGGCGGACCTGGACGACGTCAACATGATAGACCCCTTCCACCTGGAGGCCTACGGCGAGACGACCGTCAATTATAACCGCGATGTCGAGATCTTCCCCGTTCTCGACGCCATCTTCAAGAAGATCAGCGGGGAGAGCCCCTACAAGAGCCCCACGGATATGGGCGTCAACATGTGCGGCTTCTGCATCGTCAACGACGAGGCCTGCAGAGAGGCTGCCAAGCAGGAGATAATTCGCAGATACTACAACGCGCTGGTCTCCCAGAGGCGCGGCTTCAGCGACAGCAGCGAGACCGCTAAGATAGAGCTCCTCATGAATTCGCTCGGCACGGGCCCGGACGACAGGCCAGTCGTAAAGGCCGCTCTGGACAGGGCGGAAGAGACCGGAGGCCCTGCAGTCGCTCTCGAGCTGAACGACGGGACGATCATAACTGGAAAGACTACTTCTCTTCTCGGAGCCTCCTCGGCCTGTCTTCTGAACGCTCTCAAATATCTGGCGGGCATTCCGAAGAAGGAGCTGCTGATGCCGCCTGAGGTCATAGAGCCGATACAGCACCTCAAGGTCGAGCATCTGGGGAACCACAACCCGAGGATGCACACCGACGAGCTGCTCATAGCGCTTACGATCGTCGCCGTAAACGACCCGAGGGCCGGGCTCGCCATCGACCAGCTGAACAAGCTCAGCGGCTGTGAGGCACACTCGAGCGTTATCCTCTCGAGCACGGACGAATCCCTTTTCAAAAAGCTCGGTGTAAACATCACCTTCGAGCCTGTCTATCAGGTCAAGAAGCTGTTCCACAAATAATGATCCCGAAGGTTTATACCACAGGTTTCTTTATAAATCCAATATCGATATAATACAAAAGCAGCCGTAAGGGTTGCTTTTTGCAAAGTATTCTCTGCATTACTGAACGATTGCGCACAGTACTCTTTTATATTATAATCTCCTAAAAAATCACTGATCTGCGGGGGTGAGAAGGAAAATGGAAAACGGATGCGTAGCTGTCAGCGGCACTGACATGTACTATGTTTCCTTCGGCCGGGGGAAAAAGACTCTCGTCGTGCTGCCCGGACTCTCGGACGGGCTGGCCACGGTCAAAGGGAAGGCTCTGGTGCTGTCCGCTCCCTACCGGAAATATCTGGGAGATTACAGCGTTTATATGTTCAGCCGGAAAAACAGCATGCCGAAGGACTATACGATAAGTCAGATGGCGGAGGATCAGGCCCTTGCCATGAAAGCTCTGGGTATAGACAGAGCCTTCGTTCTGGGCGTGTCCCAAGGGGGCATGATCGCCCAGTATCTCGCGATCGATCATCCCGAGGCCGTCGAAAAGCTGATCCTCGCAGTAACTGCCCCCTATGCCAATAACACGGTAAGAGAGGCTGTCGGAGCATGGATAGAGATGGCGGAACGGGGAGACCACCTCTCCCTGATGACCGACACTGCGGAGAGGATGTATTCGGACGCCTTCCTCGAGAAAAACCGAAAGCTCCTGCCGCTTACTGCCCGGCTCACGAAGCCCGCGAGCTATGAGAGGTTTTTCAGAAACGCATACGCTATCCTGGATTTCGACGCGCGGGAGGAGCTCTCTTCTGTTAAATGCCCCGTGCTGATCATTGCGGGCTCCGAGGACAGGACTGTCGGAACGGAAGCAGCAGATGATCTGAAGGAATGCATTCCGGAAAGCCGGGTGTATGTATACGAAGGGCTCGGGCACGGCCTCTATGAGGAAGCCCGGGATTTCTACGACAGAGTATTCGATTTCTGCGAGGCCTGATAAGGAGGAAAAGCATGAACAAAGCAGTTATAGTGATAGACATGCAGTACGGGTTCATCGACCCCGCGTCGCCGCTCTGCATCCCGTACGCGAGGGGCACCGTCCCCGCCTGCGCGAGGGTGATCGCGAAAGCGCATGAAAGCGGCATCCCCGTCATTTTCGTCAACAGGAGCTACCGCGAAGACGGGCTCGACGTCGAGAAGACGCGGCTTAAGACATGGGAGACGGCAAAGCCTATGATTCCCGGCGCTCCGCTGCAGCTCTCAGCCGAAAATCCGCCTGAGCTCGGCAGGACGCCCGAAGATATCTGCATCGAAAAGCCCAGATTCTCCGCGTTCTTCTCGACGAAGCTGGACATGGTGCTCCGTAGGATGGGGATCGGGCACATCTACATCATGGGCACGACCACCCCGAACTGTATCCGGACGACCTGCTTCGACGCGCTCTGTCTGGACTACGACGTGAGCGTGCTCGAGGACTGCACCTCCAGCGTCACTCCGGAGATCCAGAGCGCAAACATACTCGATATGAAAAACATAGGTGCGGAGATCCTCTCCTCGGAAGAGTTCTGCTCCGCCTGAATTTCCCGCAACCGGACCTGCAAACGACAAACAAATAAAAGAGAAAAGGGCAGCAACAGTTAACAGTTTGTTTACTTGCCCTTTTCTCAAATGCGTGCTTTTATAATACCAGTCAACCGGGAAGAGCAAAGTAAGACACCTTAAATGCGGCAGTGCTTGCTCTTCGGCGGTGATTTTTTATGCCCTTTTTCAGACTTTCAAGAATCTCTCCTCAAAGGCTGTGAGGATCTCCTTCTGGGTATCATCCAGGAACTTCAGCGCTTGCTCCCTGATCTCATCCGGTATTCCGTAAAACGCTTGGGCGATGCCTCCGGTGATGGCAGCGATCGTATCGCTGTCCCCTCCTATCGAGATCGCGTTGCGTATCGCATCCTCGAAGCCTGTTGATTCGAAGAAGGCCTCCAGAGCCTGCGGCACGGAGCCCTGGCACGAGACGTCGAATCTGTAGCGGGGCCTTATATCATCCAGAGTAAAATTTATCCGGTAGTAGTTCTCCGTTATATGATCCCTTATCTCCGGGATGCTCTTTCCTGTCCTAGCGAGATAGACAGCAGCTGCTGTCGCCTCCGCGCCTTTCATTCCCTCGGGATGGTCATGCGTGACCTCCGTGACGCGGTCCGCCAGATAGAGCGCTTCCTCGAGAGAAGCCGCAGCAAACCCGCAGGGGCTCACTCTCATGGCGGAGCCGTTTCCCCAGCTCTGATAGGGCTCGGGGAATCTGCTCAGCAGCCAGCTGCTGAACCTCCCGCCGTAGCCCGCATCCGGGTATTTTCTTCCGAGCTCCTGCATCCTTATGACAGCCTTGCTCCCGAGATCGGAATAATCCCCGTCACAGTCGAGTATCGCTCTTGCCACTGCCAGGGTCATGATGCTGTCATCTGTGGGTTCGCATTTCCTGTCCGAGAAGAACTCGAAGTCCTTCGTCTTAATATTGTTCCATTCGAATCTCGATCCGGCAATGTCGCCAATTATTGCTCCAAACATAGCTTTTTCCTCCTTTGTTTTATTTGACCGTATTATAAAACAATCGGGGAGCTTTTTGGTCAATCTCGGATTGACTTTTTTTATGCCCTTCCGGCCTTTATATCAGCCTGTAGGTTCTGATGTACTTTTCCGGAACTGCCCCGCCCTCCATGTACTTGAGGAAGATCTCGGCACATGCCCGGCTGTCGCTGTCCGCATGGTGATGGTTCAGGCAGATGCCGTAGTAATCGCACATGTCGTTGAGTTTGTGGCTTATCCCCGGAAGGAGGCTCCGGCCCATGACCACAGTGCATATCCCTCTGACACAGGGCTTCCACTCTATTTCGTAAGCAGAGAGGCAGCACTTCAGGACGCCCATGTCGAAGCCCGCGTTATGGGCGACCAGGATCCCGGAAGACATGATTGGTTCTATCTTCTCCCAGAGTAAGGGAAAGGCTGGCGCGTCAAATACGGATTCCTCATTAATGCCGGTGAGCTTTGTATTGAACCAGTCGAAGGGCTGCTCGGGATCGACAAGGGAATAGAAGCTGTCCGTGATGATTCCGTCCTCTATAACGGTGATCCCGATCGCGCTCATCCGGTTGTTCCAGTGATTCGGAGTCTCGACGTCGAAAGCAATAAAGCGGTTCATGCCTGTTTCCCCGTCTCTGCCCCGCAGCGGTAATGCTCCCGCTCGAGGATCTCGTTTGCGGCGGTCCTGTCGATGATCGCTTTCACGAGCAGATCCAGCTCACTTCCCTCGCTGTAGTCCCCGGGGACAAAATATCTGATCCTGTCCTCGCGCATCATCTTATGGACCTTGCTCCTGTCGTCTTTTTCCTTATTGTATATGCCTATCGAGTGGCCGCCGTATGAGTTGACGAGCTTCATGCATGGGACATCCGTATCGCTGTCGCCTATATACACCATATTCCTGAATGGAACGCGCATCTCCTCGGGCGCGAAATAGTCGTTGACGCTCGGGTCGTTGATATCCAGCACGCCTTTCTCGATGCGGAAGAGGAACTGTGTCTTGTTAGTATAGTTTACCGCCTGGGCGGGCCACTTCGCCTCCCCGTTCTCATCGAAGTAGAACGAGCTGGCGTAGATCTTCTCGAAGGCCCCTGCCCTCGCAGGCTCCGTGCCCTCGATCATTTCCTTCAGCCCGGAGGAGATGATATAGTGCTCGACCTTCACTCCGTGGTCCTCTCCGTATGCCCGGATCCTCTCGAACCATTCGCTGACTCCGGGAAACAGCTCGACCTTTTCCCCGTACTGCCTCAGAGCCTCTTTTGTGAGCGCGAAATGCCCCTTCGCGCCCAAAAGCATGGCGTACATGTACGCGAGATTGCTGTCCATGTCGTTGCCGGTCGCCAGTATATTGGTCTCCTTCCAGAAATCATCCACATCGTAACCGACAGACTGTATATAGCCCTGCGCCTGCATATCGTCAGGCGAAAGGGTCTTGTCGAAATCATAGCAGATCGCCAGTACCGGCAAATTACCTTTTTCTTTTCTGATAAAAGTGCCCATCTCAGCCTCCTGTCATTCTGAACCGGATTGTACCACAATAGGGAAGATAAAAAAAGCAGTCAGTTTATATCCGGGAAAAGCAAAAAGCCCTGAAACCATTGAGTTTCAAGGCTCTGGTGGAGATAAGCGGGATCGAACCGCTGACCTCTTGAATGCCATTCAAGCGCTCTCCCAGCTGAGCTATACCCCCGAGTGCAAAAGGCATTGTAGCAAACAGCGCCTTTTTTGTCAAGTCAAAAAGGCGCTGTTTCTCAAAAATATAAATTGCTTTGAATGAGCTTGCTCAGTATAGGTCGTTGGCCTCCATAAGGGTTATTTCCACATCGAATGTCTCACCTTCGCGCCAGATCGTAAGCGTGAGCTTGTCTCCGACCTTCATGTTCTCCTTGATGTCGAGCACCTGCTGGGTCTCGGTCACCGCCTGGCCGTTCACAGCCGTGAGAATGTCTCCGGCTTTGACCCCCTGTTTCGCGGCGTCGGAATTTTCGACAACGCTCACGACATACAGGCCTTCAGGGAGCTTGTATTCACTGTTGGCCTCCTTGGGTATGCCTCCCACTGTTATGCCTATGGTGGCTCTGCCCGTCACCTCTCCGTTTTCTATCAGCGACTGAACTATTTCGACCATTGTGTCTGTCGGGATTGCGAAGCCAATGCCCTCTATGGCGTTGTCGGTGGAGGAGGTCATCATCTTCATGTTGGTGACTCCTATCACCTGGCCGTACATGTTAAACAGAGGTCCTCCGGAGTTTCCTTCGTTGAGGGCGGCATTTGTCTGCAGGAGCGTCATCGTGTGGCCCTTGTAGTTCATGGCTCTCGAGAGGCCGGATATTATCCCGTCAGTCAGAGTCATGCGGAAGGTCTCGCCCAGAGGGTTTCCGAGCGCCGCGACCTTCTGGCCGACTTTGATGTCCTCAGTGCTTCCCAGCTGCGCGGGGACGAGGCCCTTGGCTTCTATCTTCAGAAGGGCTATGTCGCTTATGGAGTCGGCTCCTATGAGCTTGGCATCGAAGGTCCGGTCGTCATGAAGGGTAACTGTCGCGCTGCTGCACTCCTCGATTATATGAGTGTTGGTCAGGATCAGCCCGTCCTCCGAGAGCACGAAGCCCGTGCCCCAGAAATAGCCTGAGCTTCCGTCTGCATAGGCTGTTATGCTTACAACAGACTCATAGCAGTTCTCGTACAGCTCGCTCAGATCCATCTCCTCGCCGGACACCTTTTTCACGTCGGGCTTGAAACTGACTTCTCCTGCGTATTTCTCTATATATACCTCAGTATTGGCCGATTCATCCGATGGGGCGTAGTACTGGGCAAAGAAATCGTGGAAGTTTTCGGGCATGTCGGAAAAAGCGTCCTCCGGTTTGTCCTCCGAGGAATCGTAACTCCAGCTCTCAAACTGCATGGCAGGCCTTTTAGGCCCGAAGATGCCGTATCCGGCAGCTCCGAGAAGAAGCGCCGCAACGAGAACGAGCGCTATTATCCTGGCAGTTTTGTTTTTCTTCCGCTCCGGCACCGGTGCCGGTTCCAGCTTCTTTTCCGGTTCTGCCGGAACATACCAGCAGCTGCTGTTTAAGCCGTTATGATCTTCCATTCATTCAACCTCTTGAATCTACGCTAAAGTAAGTGTGAAGACGAACTCTGTTATGCCGTCTTTCGATGTGACCGCGATATCCTCGTCATGCGAGTTTACGATCTCCTTCACAAGGTACAGCCCGAGGCCTACTCCGGATTTGTCGAGGCTTCTCGACCTGTCGGACTTGTGGAACCTGTCAAAGATATAGGGAAGATCGTCCTCGGGAATGGTCTCGCCTTTGTCTTTTACGGAGAAATAAGCCTTCTCGTCGTCCCTGTATACACGGATCGTGATGCAGCTTCCGTTCTCCGCGAATTTCACTGCGTTGTCTATTAGATTGTATATCACCTGGACTATCGCGTCCTTATCCGCCTTTACCATGACGGGGCTGACCGGGAGCTGCGGATCTACATCCAGGTCCTTGGCAGTCGCGCGTGACTCAAAGTTTATAAGCGTGAGCGCTACAGTTTCTCCGAGGTCGAAAGTCTCGTATCTGGATCTGTCCTTTATTCTGGCCGTGAGCTGGGAGACATCCAGCATGCTCCTGACGAGCCTCGAGAGTCTCCTGGTCTCGTCGCGTATGGAGGTCAGATATTTCTCTTCGCTCTCCTTCGGTATCGTACCGTCCAGGATCCCGTCCGCAAAGCCCGCGATCGTAGTCATAGGCGTCCTCAGTTCATGGGCGACGTTCGATATGAATTCCGACCTTCTCTCCTCTGCTTTCTCGAGCGAGTCCGCCATCGTGTTGAAAGACTCGATAAGAACGCCCATTTCATCGTCGACGTCCTCGGCCTTGTTGACTCTGACCGAGAAATCTCCTCTCGCGAAGCGCCTGGAGGCAGCAGCCATCTCATCGAGCGGCTTTGCCATATGCTTCGAGTAGGCAAGGGCGAAGAGCATGGCAAGAACGAATATTATGACCCCGACGAGCACGGTCGGAATGACGAAAGAGGGATAGGCTCCGAGCATTCCTGCCTTTTCGCCCGTAACGAATATGAAGCCCAGGATCTTCGTTCCGTCGGAGCTTTTGACCGTGCGGGCGGAGATATAGCTCTCTTCATAGGATTCGCCGTCCAGCGAGCCCCGCTCATCATAAGTGCCGTTTTCGAGCAGCGCGGCGATCATGTCCGGGTCAGTCTTCATGCCTATATGCCTGCATACCGGGCCGTTGTCGCTGCATGCCGTGATCGTGCCGGAGGGATCCGCGAGAAGGATCCTGTTTCCCGTGCTCCCGGCGACCGTGGTGAGTATGAGCCCTATGTTCCACTCGTCCGGGTCATCATCCGTTGAGAGCGCGGTAACGATTCTCGAGACCTCTGCTGCCGTATTGGCCATAGACCTTCTGTAGTCCGCCACCACATAGCTGCGGCTTATCACAGTAAAGGACGAGACCACGAGCAGGAAGGCGACCAGGACTATCAGCGCGGTGGCTGCAAAGTTTTTGAGGTATATGCTTTTCAAGTTACTCCATGACCTCGAACTTGTAACCGACGCCCCAGACCGTTTTAAGGGACCATTTGTCGGACACGCCCTCGAGCTTTTCGCGAAGTCTCTTTATATGCACGTCCACTGTTCTGGAATCTCCGAAATAGTCAAAGCCCCATACCTCGTCCAAAAGCTGGTTTCTTGTAAAGACCCTGTTTGGCGAAGACGCCAGATGATAGAGCAGCTCCATCTCTTTTGGAGGAGTGTCTATCTTTTCTCCGTCCACTATGAGCTCATAGGAATCGAGGTTTATAGTGAGCTTGTCGAAATCAAGCTTCTTCTCTCCGACCGTATCTCCCTCGCTCCTCCTCATGACAGCATGGACTCTCGCAATGAGTTCCTTGACCTCGAAAGGCTTTGTGATATAGTCGTCAGCTCCCATCTCGAGGCCGGTGACCTTATCCTTTGTCTCGCCTTTGGCCGTGAGCATGATTATGGGCGTCGTGGATTTGCCTCTTATATAATTGCAGACTTCCCATCCGTTTTTCACCGGAAGCATTATGTCCAGCAGGACCACATCGGGCTGGAAAAGATCGAAGGATGACTCCGCTTTTCCTCCGTCTGCAGCGATCATAACTTCAAATCCGTCTTTGGAGAGGTAGAGCCTCAGAAGCTCTGCAATATTGCTGTCGTCTTCGACTACGAGCGCGCGTTTGTTCATAGTGTATTTCCCCCTTTTTCTCTTATGCTGCCTTATATTCTGCGAAAATTATATACTTATCGGGTCTTTATATGTTACAAAATTGAGAATTAATGCCTTTAAAAGAGAGGATGCCCGAGGGCATCCTCCCGTGATCGGTTGTATTCCGGTATCAGTAGTCCTGCATGCCGTCGTCACAGATAAGACCGTAGCCGCCGTTCTTGCGGGTATATACCACAGATATCGCTTCTTCCGCATCGGTGTTCTTGAATACGAAAAATTCGTGGCCGAGAAGGTTCATCTGAAGTATTGCCTCTTCCGGGGACATCGGTTTGATGGAGAAGCGTTTGCTCCTGACGATTCTGAAATCGTCTTCGTCGCTCTCCTCAACGGCGGGAGCGGGCTGCTCAAAATCGAGAGAGCCCTCCTTGAGGCGTTTTTCAAGCCTTGTCTTGTTTCTTCTGATCTGCCTGTCGATAGCGGCGACTCCGGAATCGACGGATGCGTACATATCGTTTGTCAGCTCGCTGGCGCGGTAGTACATGCCGTTGTTGTGGATCGTGATCTCCGCTCTGAACCTTCCGCGCTCGAGGCTGAAGGTGACATACGCATCAGCTTCTGTTTTGAAGAATCTGTCGAGCTTGCTGATCTTTTTGATCGCGTATGCTCTCAGCTCCTCAGAGGAATCCATTTTCTTTTCGGTAAAAGTGAACTTCATGATATAGAGCTCCTTTCTTTTGCTGAATATATTATAGCACAGAATTTCGCAGCAATGTTAACAGAAATACCGGTCTCAATTTGTGTAAATTATACAATTGGGGAGCATATCCCGCAGGTACATTATGTCCTCTTCAGGGATCGGATTGCCTCCGATATAGAGGTATCTGAGGTTCGTGAGCCCCCCGAGGCATTTTATGTCGCTGACAAGATTATTCGATATGTCGACAGTCTCGAGCGATGTCATGAGATTGAGAGGGCTTACGTCGGAGATCAGATTGTCCGAGAGATCGAGGGAATAGATCGGGGCTGTCACATTGGAAAAGACATATATCTCCTCTATGCTGTTGCCCTCGAGATTGAGCACCCTGAGCTCCTTCAGTTCCTCAATGGGACTTATATCCTGGAGACCTATGCGCGACGCGTCCACCTCGGTATCGGAGGAGCTGAAGACTCTGGATCCCAGAACGATCTGGAAATTCAGCTCATCGTGCATTACGGCCGAGGCCGTTATCTGAGACTTCAGCTTTTCCACGGCGCTTCCAGTCAGCGCGGGGTTGTCGAGAATGCTCAGTGTGAAGATGCTGCTGTAGCCGTAGAAATAGGGAAGATCGCCGTCCGTGAGGCCTGTCCCGTCCAGAGTGAGGACGGAGAGCTGCCTGAGCTTTCTGAATGTGGAGAAGTTCGTGATCGGATTTCCGCTTAAGTGGAGCTCGCTCAGAT
The DNA here is from genome assembly GCA_902802045.1 of Oscillospiraceae bacterium. GTDB lineage: Bacteria > Bacillota > Clostridia > Oscillospirales > Oscillospiraceae > Limivicinus. Next base: position 171,952 of record CADCKQ010000001.1, read on the forward strand.
TCGGAAGGCTGCCGAGAGCAGCCACGGACATTATGCCGTTCCCGTCGGCGTTGATGTTCTTAAGAGTGGTAAGCCCCATGAGAGGCCTTATGTCCGAAATATTGTTGTATGAGATGTTGAGAGTCTCCAGCGTCGGGATATCCATGAGAGGGGTCAGGTCGTAGATTGCGTTGTACGCGAGGTTCAGATTTTTCAGATGTCTGCAGTTCGAAAGCGCCGAAATATCCGAGATCCCGCAGCCGGAAAGATCCAGGCTCTCCGAGGCCGAGGAAAAGCTTCTGCCCCCCAGAGTGATATCAGAGGCAGCCTCTTCCGCCTTTTCGCTGTGTATGGAGCAGTCCGGAAGCGCGTTCATAAGACTCTGGAGCTGGTGATCGGTGATGTTTATCCCCTTAACGCTGAGCGTCGTAAGGCCGCTGAGCGAATAAAGCGGGGAGAAATCCGCGATAGGGTTGTTGTCGAGATACAGTGTCCGTAGCCCGGTCAGGGATGAGAGGGGGCTCAGGTCGCCTATCGAGTTGTCCGAGAGGTTGAGAGTCCGAAGCCCGCCGAGAGACGAGAGAAAGCCTATATTCTGAATGTTGTTGTTCTCGAGCGACACGTTGCTCAGCGAGTAGAGCTGGCTGATATTCGAAAGGTCTGCATCCGTAAGGCCTCTGTTGCTCAGAAGCAGGCTCGTGGCGTTTCTGGAGAACTTCTCTCCGGCAATCTCCACCATGTCTGCAGCATTAGCCGCAGTGCGCCTCTCCTCGACCTCCGAAATAAGTTTGAGGGTGTCATAGTTTTCGGAGGAGACCTCTGTCAGGATCTCGATGGCCTTGTCGAACTCGCCCATCCTGCAGTAGCACTCGGAGAGCATGACGAGGCACTCGTCAGTCTTTTCGAGATCAGCGGCTTTTCTCAGCAGCGGCGCGGCTTCCTGATATTCTCCCGCATCAAAGTATTCCTGAGCGTTCTGGCGGAGATTTCTGTATTCTCCGGATTCCGTCCTGTTACGGACGATCGCGGCTGCAAGCACGATTATCAGAAGAAGCAGCACAGCAATCGCACTGTATAAAATTTTTCTGATCGGTATGCCGAAAATGATTCCCGGCGTCTTGTTCCCGTTCATGGCTGTTGTCTCTGTATTATGTAAACTCTATTAATGTAAACGTCATTATAACACACTTGCGCGCGAAATGAAATACGCAAATGCTATTTGCTGGATTATATCTTACTCGAGCCCCTGCTCTTTCTGCCAGATATCCATCACGTTTCTGTGCGGGAGCAGTTTGGCTCCGGCCATTTCCGCTTTTGCTGTGAGTCCGGGCTTGCAGACGTCCTTTCCTTTCTCAAGATCGCGCCAGGCACAGCTGACGACGTATTCCGGTTTGTACAGAGCGTCGTATTTCCGGACTACGGGCTTTCTTCCAGGTATGATCGCCCTTTCGAAGAATTCGGTCGCCGTCCAGAAGGGGCAGACCGCGAGCACGGATATCCCTCTGCTTTTAAGCTCCCTGTTCAGAGCGCGGCTGAACGACAGCACGAAAGCTTTGGTCGCACCGTATACATTTATATAAGGTATGGGTTGGTGTGCGGCTACAGAAGCGAGGTTTACTATACGGCTGCCTTCATTCATATATGGCTCGCTTATCTGACACATGGACATGAGTGCAGTGCAGTTCAAGTCCACCATGTTCTGGTTTTCCTCAAGGGGGACCTCAAATGTCCCGCAGAATTTCCCGAATCCGCTGCAGTTGATCAGAAGGTCTATCTCCGGTCTTTCCGTTTCAAGGAGCTGAGCGTATTTTTTCAGATTCTCCCTGTCCGTAAGATCCATCGGCAGAGGCCGGACTGGAACATTTACAAGGCTTTTGAGTTCTTCGAGCCTGTCCTCCCTGCGCGCGATCGCCCAGAGCTCGTCAAATTTCCCGTGTTTTTCCGCGGTCAACGCAAAACATCTACCTATCCCGCTCGAGGCACCTGTAATGACAGCTATTCTTTTGCCCATGGTATAATCCGCCTTTCAGTCGTTTGGTTTTTTATGTGTTTATTATTATATAATCTGCTGCCGTAAATAGCAAACGGCAGGCTCAATTATAAAAGCGGCAGCGAACATAATTTATTGCAAATATCTCTCCCCGCTGATATAATCTTTTTTTGTAAAAAAATCATTAACACAAGGAAGAAGTTCAATGAACAATACTGAAAAAACAATGGACAAGATCGTCGCTCTCTGCAAAAACCGCGGTTTCATATATCCCGGCAGCGAGATCTACGGCGGACTTGCCAATTCCTGGGACTACGGTCCCCTCGGCACCGAGCTTAAGAACAACGTAAAAAAAGCATGGCTCAAGAAATTTGTCCAGGAAAACCCGTACAATGTCGGTCTTGATGCCGCTATTCTGATGAATCCCCAGACGTGGGTCACCACCGGACATGTCGCAGGTTTTTCGGATCCTCTGCTCGACTGCCGTTCATGCAAGGCCAGACACAGAGCCGATAAGCTGATAGGCGACGAACACCCGGACGTGAATGTGGACGCGATGACTTTCGATGAGATGGACGCCTTTATCGCATCACACGAGGAGATAATCTGTCCTGTATGCGGAAACCACAATTTCACTCCGATCCGCAAGTTCAATCTGATGTTCAAGACCTCAATAGGCGTTACGGAGGACTCCTCTTCAGTCTGCTATCTCCGCCCGGAGACAGCTCAGGGTATTTTCGTCAACTTTGCAAACATTGCCCGCACAACGCGTAAAAAGCTCCCCTTCGGCGTATGCCAGGTGGGCAAAGCCTTCCGCAATGAGATCACTCCGGGTAATTTCATCTTCCGCACAAGAGAATTCGAGCAGATGGAATGCGAATTCTTCTGCAAGCCGGGCACGGACCTCGAATGGTTCGAATACTGGAAGAACTTCTGCAAGAACTGGCTGCTCTCCCTCGGAATGAAAGAGGAGCATCTGCGTTTCCGCGATCACGAAAAGGCCGAGCTCGCCTTCTATTCGCGCGCGACTGCCGATATCGAATACACCTTCCCGTTTACGGACTGGGGCGAGGTCTGGGGCATTGCAGACCGTACCGACTACGATCTGAGCCGCCACCAGGAGGCCTCCGGCAGAGACTTGAGCTATTTCGACCAGGATACGAATGAGCGCTACATCCCTTATGTCATCGAGCCGTCACTCGGCTGCGACAGAGTCATGCTGGCCTTCCTCTGCGAAGCCTATGACGAAGAGGTCGTAGGTAAGGACAAGAATGGCAATGACGATATCAGAACGGTCCTTCATCTGCATCCCGCTCTCGCTCCCTTCAAGGCCGCGATACTGCCTCTAAGCAAGAAAGAGATCCTCACCGGGCCTGCCATGGAGCTCTACACAGAGCTCTGCAAAGAGTTCCCCGTCGACTATGACGAGACCGGCTCCATCGGCAAGCGCTACCGCCGCGAGGACGAGATCGGAACTCCGTTCTGCATCACCTTCGATTTCAACACGGTAGGCACAGAGACCGATCCGGCCGACCACTGCGTGACTGTCCGCGACAGAGATACGATGGAGCAGGTGCGCATTCCCATAAGCGAAGTAAAAGCATACATCTCAGAGAGGATAAAGTTCTGATGAAAGACGGATTTATCAAAGTTGCCGCCGCTTCACCCGTCATAAGCCTTGCGGACACTGAAGCAAACGCATCTGTCATTTCCGAAACTATTGAAGAAGCATATGAAGCGGGCGTCAGAATAATAGTCTTTCCCGAGCTGACCGTTACCGGCTATACCTGCGGAGACTTTATTTCGCACAATGTGCTCCTCAGAGGCGCCAAAGAGGCTGTCGAAAAGATCGCGGTCTCCACTGCCGGGAAAAAGATTCTCTCTCTGGTCGGGTTTCCCCAGGCCTGCGGCAGCCGTATCTGCAGCAGTGCGGCGGCAATATACGACGGGGAGATAATAGGTATTGCAAACTGCGAAGAGGATATTCTCTTCGAGTGCTCGGATATTCCGGGACTTAAGGTCGGCGTGGAACTCGGCTCGGATTCCGATGAGATAGTCCCGCCGTCTTATGACCTAGCTGCAGAGGGCGCGACAGTCATCGCTAGAATGGCTTCCTTTCCTGCAAGCGTATACAGCACAAAGGAAGAGGAGGACAGGTTAAAGGCCGATTCGAAAAGGCTCAAATGCGGCATAGTTTCTGCAGCTCCGGGCTACGGCGAGTCCACGACCGACTTTGTATACACGGGTCTCTGCACCGTCGCGGAGAACGGCAAGATCCTCTCCGAATTTGAGGGCGAGGACGGCATGGCCATCTCCGAGCTCGATATAGACTACCTTATGAATATGAGACGCGCTGACGGAGGCTTCGATCTGCGCGAGAGCGAAAAGACTGTGCTCTGGAGCTGCCCGCTTGAGGAGACAAAACTCACAAGGAAATACAAAAAGTATCCGCAGCTCCCCGAGGATCCGGACAAGATGTACAGATACTGCGAGAGGATGATAGAGCTCCAGGTGTCCGGGCTTGTGCGGCGTATGAAGTTCGCGCATCTGGACCACACGGTCGTCGGGATCTCCGGAGGAGTCGATTCCACACTTGCGGTGATCATCTCAGCGCTTGCGGTCTCCCAGATGGGGCTTCCCTCCGAAAACTGCATTGCAGTGACTATGCCCTGCTTCGGGACCTCCTCACGCACCAAATCCAATGCTGTCGTAGTTGCAGAGCAACTCGGCGCAGATGTGAGAGTCATCGATATAAGCAACTCGGTCAACATGCATTTCGACGATATAGGACATGCGAGAGACGACTACTCCGTTGCTTTTGAAAACGCCCAGGCGAGAGAACGTACCCAGGTGCTGATGGATCTGGCGAACAAATGCAATGGTCTCGATGTCGGGACAGAGGATCTTAGCGAATATGTGGACGGCTGGTGCACATATAACGGAGACCACACCAGCATGTACGATGTCAACATAGGGATGACCAAGACCCAGGTCAGAGCCGCGGTTACGCATATCGCAAAGCATACGGAAAACAAGGTCCTCGCGAAGGCGCTTTTCGATGTGCTCGACTGCCCCGTTACTCCCGAGCTTCTGCCCATACGCGACGACATGATAGAGCAGAAGAGCGAAGACGCAGTCGGTTCGTACAATCTCCAAGACTTCTTCACCTGGTGTGTGCTCAGATGCGGCTTTACGCCGAACAAGACCATACGCCTTGCGAACATTGCATATAATGACGAGTTTACGCATGAAGAGCTCGTACGCTGGATGACTTCCTGGTGCAAACGCTATTTCACGCAGCAGTTCAAGCGCTCATGCCTTATGGACGGGCCTACGATAGACGGTTTCTCCGTCTCTCCCAGAGTGGGATTCCTTATCCCGTCGGATGCCCAGTCATCAGCTTTCACAGGAGACATTAAGTAATAAGGATCCGCGAAAGACAAGAGCGGAGCTTAAGGAGCATTTATGAAACTTACATGGTACGGACATTCCTGCTTTAAATTCGAATCGGAAAACTGTTCCGCTGTTTTTGATCCGTTCAGACCCGGTAGCGTAAGCGGATATAAAGATCTGCCTGAGCTTTCCGCCTCTGCCGTCTTCTGCAGCCATACGCACGGTGACCATTTCTTTCCGGAAGCGGTTTCCCCGGACTACAGATTCTCGGATATGAAGGTAAAAAGGATCCCCTGCTTTCATGACGACTGTTCGGGGAAAAAACGCGGGCTGAATCTTATCACGGTTGTTGAGAGCGATAATATGAAGATCGCACATCTCGGGGACCTTGGACACGTTCCCGATGAAGATATCCTTTCTGCCCTTAGAGGAACAGACATCCTCATGATCCCCGTCGGAGGCTTTTATACGATAGGCCCCAAAACTGCCTATGATCTCGTCAGAAAGATCTCCCCGAAGGTATGCGTCCCCATGCACTACAGGCAGGGAAAACTCGGATATGACGTAATCTCGGAGCTGCCGGACTTTCTGAATTTCTTCGGCAAAAATGAAGTCGTTTTTCTGAGCACAAACACCGTTACAGATCAGGACCTTGAAAAAGGCCTTGTCCTGGTTCCGAAGTACCCTGCGTAAATTATTCGGAAATATATCAAAAAACTCCCTGAAGTATAAACTTCAGGGAGTTTCTGGTGACCCGGACGAGAATCGAACTCGTGTTACCGCCGTGAAAGGGCGGTGTCTTAGCCGCTTGACCACCGGGCCGCATAAAGTGCAGACTTTCATCTGCACTTATTACTGGTAGCGGCACCTGGATTTGAACCGGGGACACTGCGGGTATGAACCGCATGCTCTAGCCAGCTGAGCTATGCCGCCAAACGTAGTAGTGATTTTAGCAAAAGAGGCACTGCTTGTCAATAAGATTTTGCCGAAAATTACTCTTTTTTCCTGTTTTTCTCGTACAGTACCCAGAGCCCTTTTAACAGCAGCTCTCCGTCCACCGAGATATCTTTTCTTTTGCAGTACGGGATAATGGACGAGGCAAGACCGCCCGTAGCGACGACACTGCATTTCTCGCCGAGTTCTTCTTCCATCTTCTCTATCATGCCGTCTATAAGGAAGGCAGTTCCGTAGACGCTTCCGCTGCGCATGCTGTCCACCGTATTTGTGGCGATACATTTTGAGGGTGCGGAGAGCGAGATGGCCGGGAGAAGGCTGGTCCCTCCGGCAAGCGCATGAAGCCCCAGGTTTACGCCGGGCACTATAGCACCGCCGAGATACTCGTTTTTTCCGTTGATGACCACTATAGTCGTGGCAGTTCCCATGTCGAGAACGATAACGGGCGTGCCGTAGTACTTCATCGCTCCGACGCTTCCGGCGACGATATCGCCCGCAAGCGTTCCGGGATCGTCGATCCTGACGTTCACGCCAGTCTTTATTCCCGCTCCGACAGTCATACAATCGGTCCCGGTCACAGCCTTTACTGCCCTCTTTATGGAGGAGACGGTCTCAGGTACGACTGAGGAGAGGATCGAGCCTTCGATATTTTTCTCATCGATGCCCCTGTACTGCATGACATCCTTGAGCTTGATCGCAAACTCCGTATCGGTCATGTTCTTTTCCGTGCGGAGCCTGTCTGTGGAGAGGATGCTCCCGTTTTCGATACATCCGAGAACTATGTGGGTATTTCCTACATCTATCGCAAGGATCATTATATCAGGTCCAGGCCTTTCTGCCGAATTTTACAAGACGTACGATCGTCGGGCTGAGAATGATGTTTACTGCAAGTTCTACCAGGAAGTTGGCTCCGACAAGCCCCAGAATCATGTAGCTGCCGACATTTGCTCCAAAGCCCGCGCCTTCAGCCCACTGCCTGATGGTATCAAAGAAGAAGAGCCTGCAGCCGATAAGGAAAACACCGGTATTGACCACGGGGCATACCACTGCTGCACATACCGCAGCAAGCAGTTCGTTTTTCTTTTGAAGAGCTCTGTATACAATGCCGGAAACGAGACCTGCCAAAGCTCCCTTGAGCAGAACGGTTACAACTGTTCCGATCGGATTGATCGTCAAAAACGCGGCGGCGTCGCCTGAAACGAGCACCGCAATCCCGAATGCAAATCCGAGCCAGAGGCCGGAATAAGCGCCGTAGAGGGCCGCTCCTACGACTATAGGGACCAAAACCAAAGAAATCGAAAAAGGTCCGAAACGCACAAAAGACCCCAGTACCTGGAGAACAAAGACTATTGCCGTGAGTAAAGCTGTTCCGACCAGATTTCTGAGCCCTTTGGATGAACCGCGACTGGATGTGTCTGCCATATTAAATTCCTCCTGCTGTCGCTCCTTAAGCGGATGCGGCGCAAGTGGAATGTAACACCTTTTCAGTATTGTGTCAACAGTTTAATTGTAAATAATTCTTGTCTCTCCGGCGGCATAATTCTCTGCCTCGAAATCTCCGTAAATCGCGCCGTTCTCACTGTAGAGCGATATCTTTTTGTCGGCTTTACCGCAGGCAAAAGACCAGGAGCCCGAAACAAGCCTGATATCATTTTCAGCAAATACACAGCATGAGGTGCCGAGTGTTGTTTCAGTGCATTTTCCGCAGGACAGATTCAGATCCGAGCCGTCCGATACGAATGATCTGCAGACTATACAATACGGATAAGCGGCACCCCCGCTGCCTGCAGATATCCTGCTTTCGGAAACCGCAAGATCCCCGTCGCAGTATATACAGTAGCTTCCTCGGGCAGCGCTTACTGATGAAAGCGAAAGACTGCAGTTTTTGATCTCAAGATCTCCGGCACAGGCAATACCCCCGACGAGTTCACATGTGCCTAGTGTGTTTATCTCAAGCTTTCCACCGACTATCGACAGGCTTTTCTCCGCATCCAGGGCATACGCGCTGCTGCTGTCCGTATCCGTTTCCAGTGAGATGCTGTTTTCGGTCCCGGGACTCAGAACAAGGGAGACATCATCCTTGAAATATATCCCGCAATTGCCCCTTATAACCAGATCCAGCCCGCTTAAAGTCAGTTCTTTTCCGTTTCCCGAATAATACTCTGATTCGAAAACCGCTCCGTCCGGACGACCCTTGTGCAGAAAACCGTCTTCCGTGCTGTAGAAAAGCGCCGCGTCAGCGATCTGTGACCGGCTCTGCTCTATATCCCCGCCGGTAATCTTTATCTCTGTTGTTTTCCCGCATGCGCACAGGGAAATGATTATCGCGCAAAAAATTGCGAAAACGGCTGCTTTTTTCATTTCAGCTTCGATCCTGCGTAGACAGCCGCGTCAAACAGCTCTTCCGAGATTCTTGAAAGCTGGTTGTACTTGACCAGGGCGGGGCCTTTCATTTCCCCCGCATAATAAAACGGAGCGTTAATTGCAACCGAGAGATCTGCCGTAAAGGTTTCATCCGTACAGTCTTTTGAGGCATCTATTGCTGCTGCGCATCCGCTTCTGAGCGCAACCGAAACAGCATCCAGGATTCCGGTAAGTGTCGGATAATCGGAAGGTACAATGAAAGCTGTCTCCTCCTTTTCCTCATCTGAAACTGAAGCGAAGGCTTCATTTCTGTCATCATAATCAAGACAGAGCTCCATTGCCTCATTCCAGTCATCTGCCTCTGCGGGTACAACAGCTCCGCTTTCACACAGCACAACAGGAACCGGAAGGGTTTTTGCGTTTACCCCTCCTATATAATTGTAAAGGCCCACTCCGCTGGCCTCCGCAGCAGCTTTTGCAACTGCAAGGGACGCGCCGAGAACCGCACCTGTTCCGAGTCTCGAGCAGTCTTTGGTTCCGTCTATCTCCAGCAGCATATTATCTATTGCAGTCTGATCGAGAGCATTGAGCCCCAGAAGGGCCTCCTGTATTTCCGTATTTATGTTTTCGACAGCAAGACCGACTTTTTTCCCACCCGTGCTCTCTTCAAAGAGTGCTGCAGGCACTGCTGCTCTTCCGACTGTTCCGTCATCCAGAGTTATTTCCGCTTCGAGAGCAGGGGCTCCGTTAAGGTCTGCTGTCTTCCTTGCCAGGACGTCAACGATTTCAAAATACTGTTTCATGGATCTGCCTCCGTCCGAACTTTTTGTCATTATGAAGTATAAAATCGCCATTGTCATGTGTCAAGCGCAGATGCCCTGTTTTTTTGTATATATTGTATAAATTGCATAATAATGCTCCTTTTTCTTTAGTGTCATTTAACGATTTTATTCACATTGTACAAATTGGTGTGTTTTGCGTGTTGAAAAAAGGGCCTCTTTAGGGTAAAATAACCAAGTCAAAATAATATAGCAAAGGAAGTTGATGATTATGCAGGTAATGATCTGGTCAGCCCCGGTTTTGGCAGCATGTGCGCTGCTTTTCGCTTTTTACAAAGCTTCTTACGTAAAAAAAGCGGCACCGGGCAATGAGAGGATGCAGGAAATAGCGGCTGCCATAGCTGAAGGCGCCAATGCCTTTCTCGTATCCGAATACAAGATCCTTGCTATCTTTGTTGCTGCTCTATTTATTCTTATAGGTCTTTTCATCGGTTGGGAAACTGCCGTATGTTTTCTTGCCGGCGCGCTGTTCTCAATCCTTGCAGGCTTCTTCGGCATGAGAACTGCCACCAAAGCCAATGTCCGTACTGCCAACGCCGCAATGACCGGCGGCATGAACAAGGCTCTGAGTGTTGCCTTTGCAGGCGGTTCAGTCATGGGTATGTGTGTTGTCGGTCTCGGTCTTCTCGGCGTTTCGCTGATTTACATTCTGACACACAATTACAACATTCTCTTCGGTTTCTCGCTCGGAGCTTCCAGTATCGCTCTCTTTGCCCGTGTGGGCGGCGGTATCTATACAAAAGCCGCTGACGTCGGTGCCGACCTGGTCGGAAAAGTTGAAGCGGGAATCCCTGAAGACGACCCCAGAAACCCCGCAGTCATAGCGGACAACGTCGGCGACAATGTGGGCGACGTGGCGGGCATGGGCGCGGACCTTTTCGAATCCTATGTCGGCGCCATCGTTTCGGCTGTAACTCTGGGTGCGGCAGAAGCCAGAGGTCTGTTTGACGGGGCAGGAATAGCATATCCCATGGTCATTTCCGCTCTCGGAATTCTTGCGTCCATCATAGCAACATTCTTTGTCAGAGGAAAAGACAATTCGAACCCGCACAAAGCTCTCAAAGCCGGCTCTTATGTCTCTTCTGCAATTGTGGCTGTCATAGCTTTAGTTTTCAGCTTCACATTCTTCGGCCAGATAATCTATGCACTTGCAATCATTGCCGGTATCCTCGTCGGTCTCGTTATAGGATACATGACTGAGGTCTATACATCCGAGGATTACAAGTCGGTCAGAAGGATCGCCGATCAGTCCGAGACAGGCAGTGCCACTACAATAATCTCCGGTATAGCGGTCGGCATGAGAAGTACTACCATTCCCATTCTCCTGATATGCGTCGGTATCTTCATATCCTATCTCGCGACCGGAGATCTGTACGGAATCGCATTGGCAGCAGTCGGAATGCTCTCCACGACCGGAATCACTGTTGCCGTCGACGCCTACGGACCTGTTGCGGATAACGCAGGCGGAATCGCAGAAATGTCGGATCTCGATGAAAGCGTCAGAGAGATAACGGACAAGCTCGACGCAGTAGGAAATACCACTGCGGCAATGGGCAAGGGCTTCGCGATCGGTTCCGCTGCTCTGACAGCGCTGGCGCTGTTTGTATCCTATGCAAACGAAGTAAAGCTCAATTCAATCAATATCCTGACTCCGAATGTTGTCATAGGTCTTCTTATCGGAGGTATGCTTCCTTTCGCCTTCTCCGCGATGACGATGGATTCCGTCTCCAAGGCTGCTTATAAGATGATTGAGGAAGTCAGAAGACAGTTCCACGAGATCCCCGGTATTCTTGACGGAAAGGCAAAGCCGGATTACGGCACCTGTGTCAGCATCTCCACCAAGGCAGCTCTCCACGAAATGGTCCTTCCCGGAGTCATGGCTGTCGTAGCTCCTCTGCTTGTAGGCCTGCTTCTCGGCCCAGAAGCTCTCGGCGGACTTCTCGCAGGTTCGCTGGTGACCGGTGTTCTGCTTGCGATATTCATGTCCAACTCCGGCGGAGCATGGGATAACGCGAAGAAGTTCATTGAAGAAGGCCACCACGGCGGAAAGGGCTCCAGTGCCCACAAGGCTGCTGTCGTCGGTGATACGGTCGGCGACCCGTTCAAGGACACCTCAGGCCCGAGCCTGAACATCCTCATAAAGCTCATGACCGTCGTTTCCTTGGTCTTTGCCCCGATCTTTATTAAGTTCGGCGGCCTACTGTAATTCTCTTATATCAGATTAATCACCGGCAGATTCCGGATCGCTCCGGAGTCTGCCGGTTTTTATGAAGCTTTTGCCTGAAAAAGTATTTGAATTGTATCAGAGTTAAAACCAAATAAGCTTGTTTTCTTATCGGACTTAAAGTATAATGTCCAAAGTTTCAGTATTGAGGTTCAAATCAAGTGAAGAGAAGAAAAAGAAAAAGCAAAACTCCCGTTATTGTCGAAAGCATTCTGTTTGTGCTGATGCTTGCGGCAACGGTCTTCATAGTCAAGGAAAGAGGCTACACTCCGGATACTCCCGCCGTGACACCCTCTCCGGTAATCACGGCTTCTCCGATTCCCGATGTGACTCCAACGCCTGAGATCACCCCTTCTCCGACTCCGGAGCCCGAACCCGAATATTTTACGTTCTCGTTTATCGGAGACTGCACGATCTGCTCCCATCAGAAGACGACGGACTATGAGGACAAAATGAACGGCGATTACAGCTATCCGTTCAAAAACACCGTCTCATATTTTGAATCCGATGATCTCACTGTGGCAAATCTCGAATGCACCATATCCGAGAAGGTGAGATGGTCAGCAGATACCTTTTATTTCCAGACAAAGCCGGAGGCACTGAACATCTTCCTGGAAGGCGGAGTGGATTTTGTGACGACCGCAAACAACCACATGGACGATTTCGGCCAGGACGGAGCTGATGACACATACGCCTCGCTCGAACAGTTCGGTATCCCTTACGGCAAGGAAAATGAAGCTCAGATCATAACGGTCGGAGACGATCTCAAGGTCGGCATCTACTGTGCAGGAACGGACCTGGCGCCTTCACAGAGTAAAGCCATCGAAGGAATAGAAAGCCTTAAAAAGCAGGGAGCAGATTATATAATCTGTGCATTCCACTGGGGTCAGGAGCTCCAGTATACGCCTTCCCAGAGCCAGATCGATCTTGCCCACGCTTCAATCGATGTAGGAGCTGATGTCGTATACGGAAGCCATCCTCATGTCCTCCAGCCTATTGAAGAATATGGTGACGGGCTGATCCTGTACAGTATGAGCAACTGGACCTTTGGCGGCAGCACATCACCGAGCGATGCCGACACCGCGATAGTGCAGGTGAAGGTAAAGAGAGATATCGACGGAAGCATTTCTACAGACGGATTTGATGTCATACCCTGCGGAGTCAGCAGCGATATGGACGGGATCATTCAGCACGATACCAGTAAAGGTTATTATTACAACGACTACTGTCCCACGCCATATGAAGAAGATTTCAAGCACTTTGACCTCGTAATGCAGAAGCTTTCGGGCGAATTTGAAGGAAGCCTCCAGGTCGATTACACCGGCTGGTATGCATCTTACGCAGACGGCTGAGATTTTTAGGTTAATAAAAACAAGCGTCCTTATCGGACGCTTGTTTTTAATTATGTCTGAATTATTATTCTAGTTCAAAAGCACCTGTATAGAGCTGGTAATAAGCGCCCTTCTGGGCGACCAGATCCTCATGGTTGCCGCGTTCGATGATCCTGCCGTGGTCAAGCACCATGATGGCATCGCTGTCTCTGACCGTTGAGAGCCTGTGAGCTATAACAAAAACGGTCCTGCCCTTCATAAGACTGTCCATACCCTTCTGGACCAGAGCCTCGGTGCGGGTGTCTATGGAAGATGTCGCCTCGTCGAGGATCATGACAGGCGGGTCTGCGACTGCCGCCCTTGCAATGGAAATAAGCTGTCTCTGGCCCTGGGAGAGATTTGAGCCGTTTGAGCTGAGCATCGTATCGTAGCCTTCCGGAAGGCGGGTTATGAAATCATGTGCATTGGCAAGCTTTGCTGCTTCGATGCACTCCTCATCGGTCGCGTCAAGCTTTCCGTAGCGTATGTTGTCCATAACGGTACCTGTAAACAGGTTCACGTCCTGAAGGACTATGCCGAGAGATCGTCTCAGATCGGGTTTCTTTATCTTGTTTATGTTTATTCCGTCATATCTTATCTTTCCGTCTTCGATGTCGTAAAAGCGGTTGATAAGGTTTGTTATCGTTGTCTTTCCGGCTCCGGTCGCTCCAACAAAAGCGATCTTCTGCCCCGGCTCCGCCCAAAGGGTTATATCGTGAAGCACGGGCTTGCCTTCTTCATATGCAAAATCCACATTGAAGAGCCTTACATCTCCCTTGAGCTCGGTATATGTCAGAGTTCCGTCACCGTGCGGATGCTTCCAAGCCCAGAGGCCCGTGTGCTCGCTGCACTCGGACAGCTCCCCGTTTTCATCTCTCTTTGCATTGACCAGCGTAACATTGCCGTCATCTTTTTCAGGCTCTTCATCCATAAGCTCAAATATTCTGCCGGCGCCTGCAAGAGCCATCACAACAGACGAAAACTGCTGGGCGATGTTGTTGACGTTGCCCGTAAACTGTTTGCAGATATTGAGGAAAGAAACGATTACAGATACGGATATGACCGCGCCGAAGGTTCCGTTGAGCAATCCGCCCAATGACCAGTTGTGAAGCCCTTCAGTTATCATAAGTCCGCCCGTTATGGCAACAAGTACATAGAGCAGATTTCCCACGTTCATGACCATTGGCCCCATAATATTTCCGAAACGGCCGGCATTCTGCGTGTCCAAGAAGAGCTTTTCATTATACACGTCAAACTCCTCCATGCTCTTTTCTTCATGGTTAAAGACCTTGACCACTTTCTGCCCGTTCATCAGTTCCTCGACATATGCTTCGAGTTTGCCGAGCGACTGCTGCCTCTTGACAAAGTATCTCGCGCTCCTGCCGCCGATCGTTTTCGTAATGACGACCATCAGTATGATTCCCAGAAAGACTATTAACATCATGTTGATGCTGTAATAGAGCATGACAAATACCAATGCCAGAAGTATCACGGAGGATTGGACCATCTGCGGAACAGTTTCCGATATAAGCTGCCTTAGAGTGTCGATATCGTTCGTATAATGACTCATTATATCGCCATGTCCGTTGGCATCGAAATACTTTATCGGCAGATCCTGCATCTTGTCGAACATGCGGTTTCTCATTTTGTCAAGGAACCCCTGTGTGACAGTCGCCATGGTAAGACCTTTGACAAGCGCAGCCGTGAGACCGAAGAGCAGGACCGTTCCCATTATTGCGACCAGTCTTATTACCTGAGGTCTTACCACTAGCCACGCGCCGTTTCCAAGGCTGAGTCCTGTTTCAATTATATCCGTGATGTTTTTAAGCAGCACCGCAGGCATAACGTTCGAAACGCCGTTAACTATCAGGCAAATACAGACTATAAGAAACTGCCACTTATAATCCGCAAAAAGAAGCTTTATAAGCCTTCTGAAGGTCCCCTTTTTGGCTCCGGGCATCTTTTTTTCAGGCATCTTCTTCACCTCCCTTGGTCTGAGACTCGTATACCTCCCGGTATATCGGGCTCCTTTCCAGGAGTTCTTCGTGAGTACCCGTATCGGAGATTGTGCCGTTATCCATTACGATTATCATATCCGCATCCTCAACAGATGCTACTCTCTGGGCTATTATTATCTTTGTGGTATCAGGTATCTCTTCCGCGAAGGCCTTTCGTATAAGCGCATCGGTCTTTGTGTCGACAGCAGATGTCGAGTCGTCAAGGATCAGTATTTTGGGCTTTGCAATAAGCGCCCTGGCTATACACAGCCTCTGCTTCTGACCGCCCGAGACATTTGCGCCTCCCTGTTCTATATATTTATCGTACTTATCGGGGAAACTCTGAATATACTCGTCTGCCTGCGCGAGGCGGCATGCCTCATATATCTCTTCATCGGTCGCGTCTTCCTTGCCCCAGCGCACATTATCTTTGATAGTTCCGGAGAACAAAACATTTTTCTGCAGAACAACAGAGACCTCATGTCTTAATGTCTTCAGATCATAATCTCTGACATCAATTCCGCCGACCCTGACTGTCCCGTCAGTTACATCATAAAGCCGCGGTATAAGCTGGATCAGTGTGGTTTTTGAACTTCCTGTCCCTCCGATTATACCTACAGTCTGCCCCGACGCAATATGCAGATTAATATCAGAGAGCGCAAATTTCTGGGCTCCCTCCGAGTATTTGAAATCGACATTCTCGAAGTCTATGCTCCCGTCTTTGACTTCCGTCACGGGATTCTCGGGATTCTTTATCGTGGATTCGGTGTCAATGACTTCGGTTATCCTTCTCGCCGATTCGATCGAGAAAGTAAACATCACAAAGATCATCGAGAGCATCATAAGGCTGATCAGTATCTGCATGCTGTAGGTCATAAGGCTCGAGAGATTCCCGATCATCATTGAACTGCCTCCGGAGGATACTATGAGCCTTGCTGCGAAGAACGGGATGACAAGCATACAGAAGTCTATTGCGAAAAGCATGAGCGGATTGTTGAAGGCCAGGATCTTCTCAGCCTTCGTAAAATCCTTCCTGACATTGCCTGCCGCGATCGCAAATTTCTGCTTCTCGTAATCCTCTCTTACAAAGGATTTGACTACCCTCATTCCTCTGACATTTTCTTCAACGGATTCGTTGAGCTTGTCATATTTTTTGAATACCGCCCGGAACACCGGCAGAGCCTTCCTTGCTATCATGAGGAGTCCGCATCCGAGTATCGGAATGACCGCAACAAATGTAAACGCCAGATTCCCGCCCAGGTTCACTGCCATTATTATCGAAAAAATGAGCATCATCGGTGCCCTGACTGCGATCCTTATTACCATCATATAGGCCATCTGGACATTGGCCACGTCCGTTGTCAGCCTTGTAACCAGTGAAGAACTTGAGAAATCGTCAATATTGGCAAACGAGAAATCCTTTACTCTGTCGTAAAGGTCATGTCTGAGGTTTTTGGAAAAGCCGGCCGAAGCCGTGGCCGCAAACCAGCCCGAGAGCATCCCGCATGTCATTGAAAGAAGTGCCATACCAATCAGGATCCATGCGTAGTGCATGATCTCCCGCATGTCGCTTCCCGTCTGTATTGAATTGATAAGTCTCGCCGTGAACAGAGGGATCAGACATTCCATGGCGACCTCTCCTATCATAAAGAAAGGAGCGAAAAGGGATTCCTTTTTGTATTCGCGGACCGATCTGAACAGTTTTTTAAACATCCTGAACATAGTTTTCTGCTTTCGTAATACATTTAGTCAGAGTTTACAAAGTATATTATATATTAAGATGTTTACATCAAAAAGCAATATTAAATTTGTAAACAGTGTCAATCAACGCAAAACAAGAAGCTGTGTTCAGAATGCAGAACACAGCTTCTTAGCGGCATATTCGGAAATCAGAGATAATACTTGCGCTCCATCGAATCGTAGTGCTTTATGAAAAGCGGCTCCAGCAGTGACGTCGCCTTCATATCCAGATTGAAGAAATAAACCGTAAAGGTAACTGCAAACAGCGCAAATACAACCAGAAAAACTTTAAGAATTATCATTCCTATTACTTTCATTATTTGCTCCTATATTACCAGGATTTTTCATCCGGCAGATTTTCAAGGCTCGGATCGATCGGCTCTTCGTTCATGACCGTTCTCATGAAATTGTTGATCTGATCGCGTACACCCTGCCTGGAAACGATTCTGGGATCAAACAGATCATGACCGACCCATACCAGAGGAATGCCTTTTTCCCTTGCCTTTTCCTCGAACTGCCCGTGCATACCGTTGAGTGCCTTGCAGCTCTGGTGCTCCCAAAGGATGACCATGTCCGCATTGAACTGCTCGACAAACTCCCAGAGCTCATCCAGCAGAACTTTGTAGCCGCCGTGGGTGCGGTTTCTCATGATCATATTCTCAGTCAGCCAGGCCATATCGTAGTAGGCTGTTTCACGGTTTTCGGGAGTATCCTCAGTCACGAGCTTTCTTGTAGAAACCATGGAGAGCATGTCTGTAAGAGGAACTATGCCCCAGCAGTTAACAAGCCACACAAGGAAATCAAAATAATAGTGAGACTGTACGCCCCAGATAATCGCGCGGTGTCTGTACTGCGGTACCATCTTCAGTTTCTTGTCATAGGCACGTCTTGCCAGCTCGGTTATCTTTCTGTCTGCTTTTTCAAAATCCACGACCTTGCCGCAGATAGCCATATAGTTTGTCTCTGTATAAAGAGCCAGGTTTCCGCCGAACACCTGCGGGTAATCGGTACGGTTCATCTCAAGCCATTCCTGCCTGCACTCTGTCGCGTAATTCACGCGCTTGGCACACTCGAAATAGTAGTCCCAATCCCATTTCTCCCCGGTATGCTCTTCTATGAATGCAATTGCATTCTTTATTTCGCCCGCTGCATAGTCCTGAACGTCATCCTCTCTGTGACGCAGAGGCGCCGCCAGCTGGAACACCGGTATACCGTCCACATTAATAAGTCTTCTGGAGATAATTCCGTTTCCGAGAAGCGATCCGTCACAGGTAGTGTTGCACTGTACAGCGCATTTGCCGAGTATGGGCGCGTCATCGTCTATCGAAATGCCGGCTTCGGCCTCAGGCATCGGGCAGACATCTGCCGCCAGTCCCTGGAGCTGAGCGACATCAATATAGTGCTCCATCGAATGCTGGTTCAGCAGAACCGGTACATAGGTCGATATGGTTTCCCTGGAAAGACCTTTCAGCGTCTTGAAGCCCATCATCACTGCTGTCATCTCGTTTTCATCTACGAGAACGACCTTATCCGAAAACTTCTTGTCGTTTCCGATCCTTTTGTCCCCTCTGAAAACCTTGTCGAGCAGAAGTCCGATATCTTTGAATACGGTATCATATTCTTCATGCATTATGCGAAGATACTCGCCTCTGAGTCCCTGAGAAAAACGGTCGAGCATCATGGGAGACGCCAGGTAGTTCGCCATCCAGCGATAGCGGAACATAGCCTTTATATTGCGTGGCTTGACAATAAATTTTGCAAGGACGGACATTGTCCCGAGCCAGCGCCAGTAATCGTAAAGCGTATCCGATACTCCGCGCCACTCGCGTCTTTTTCTGACTTTACCGTCTGTATAAAGTTTTCCAAGCTCATTGTCGCCGACTCTTAACTTCTCTGCCATCAGTCAGCACCTCCTCTGATCTTTTTGATCTCTATGCTTTCGACAAAAGCCTGAACACGAGTTCTCATCTGCCCCACGGAAGATTTAATATTGTACGGTCTGTCTACCGACAACACCGGATAATCGTATTCCTCGTGAAGGATATGCGACCCCAGCATTCTCTCATATGCCCACGGATCGCAGAATTTGATCTGCTGGTAAATGATGCCGTCTGCTTCGTACTCTTTCGCGAGTTTGTTGACATACTCGCGTCTGCCGTTCATCGTCGGAGTGTCCATCATTCTCGGGCACTGGCATCTGCTCATATACCGGCGGCAGATCTGGGTAAGAGCGTCCTCGTCATCTGTTAAAACGATCGGATCCCTTCCGGGCAATGAACCGTAGCAGAAGCGGTCGGCACAAACATATGCTCCAGAGTCTTCTATCAGCTTTATAAAGTATTCGTCATCGGCTTCGCTTCCGACCACAAGCACTCTTGCCCGTGCCTCTCCTTCTTTCATCGGTTCGCGCGTTTTGAGTTCTTCGAGCGTCTCCTCAAGTTTGCCTATAAGCATGTCCTTCGGAGCGACATACGTACAGAGCGTGATAACATGGAACTCATAGCCGGTTATTGCGGGTGTCCTTCCTTTTCTGAACTCCCCTATAGCTCTGATGAGCTCGCATATCCTGTTGTGCCTTGCAACAGCTTCTCTAATAGAGGCATCCGAAACATCTATGCCGTAGTTCTCGCTGAGAGGCTTCAGTATATGGTTTTTGCACTGGGTTACATAGAGCTTGAGGCCGTTTTCATCAGCCTTCATAGGGATCTCCATGTAATCGTAGAAAAATTTCTCCTTATCGGCAGCGACGGCATTGAGCAGCTCCATATTCTCGATGCAGCGGTTCATCATGGTACAACCGTCGGGCGTAATAAGTCCGTCAAGGTGGTTGTATCCGCCCTCTATCGCTCTCTCAAGCAGACTGCGGCTGTATTCGCACAGGAGATTTGTAAGATAATAAGTCCCGACTTCAGTGGACCCTGTGTTGGGCGCGCGGAGCCGTGTAGAGAAAGCGTTGCCGATATTCAGCAGCGGCTCGGGAACATTCTCGCAGGAATAGCCTATGCAGATTTTCCCGTCTTTCTGCGCCTGCCTGATCAATTCATTGTTTGCAGACTGGAGAAGGTTTTCAAAGTAAATAAGATGCTTTAAATCCTTCATGCATTGCTCCTTACATAAAAATATATTGATTATTTACGCCGGGAGATCGCCGCAGAGGGCCTCTGCGGCGATCTCAACGTTATTGTGTTATTTGCGAAGCTCGGCAGCCTTTTTCCTTGCGATCTTGATAGATCTCTGAGCTTCCCACTTCGCCATTTCGACATACTTCTGGCTCTCATCCTTCATTGTAGAGCACTCGGGACGGATCCTGGAGAGATGGATAGCGTCAAACTCGCACTTGGTCGTACAGATTCCGCAGCCTATGCACTTGTTCTGGTCTACTACGCTTCTGCCGCAGCTTAAGCATCTCGAAGCTTCAGCTTTGATCTGTTCTTCCGTGAATGTCTTGCGCTCGTCATGCATAGAGAGGACCTTCTCCGGGTCTATAGCATGTATCTGTCTTGCAGGCTTTTTGATCTTCTCGGGCGGAAGAACGATATTGTTCTTGTCGAGCTCCGTAAACACCCTGGTGTTGCGGTGTATCGTCAGGCTCTGGCCCTTGTTGACGAAACGGTGTATGGAGACCGCGCCTTCACGTCCGTTCGCGATGGCGTCAATGGTGTACATCGGACCAGTCGCTATATCTCCGCCGACAAAGATGTCGGGCTCGGCAGTCTGGAATGTGACCTTGTCACATGCGATAAGCTTTCCGTCCTGGGCATCGACCTTCGATCCGTCGAAGATCCCGCAGTACTCGCTTCTCTGGCCTATGGAGACGATAACGTTGGAGCATTCGACAGTTATCGTATCGTTCTCATCATATACCGGAGCAAATCTTCCGGATGCGTCTCTTACACTGAGGCATTTCTTGAATTCCACGCCGGTGACTTTGCCGTCTTCCCCGAGTATGACCTTCGGACCCCAGCCGTTGTTTATCAGAACACCGTCTTCAATACCTGAATTCTTTTCCTCCGGCACAGTCGGCATATCGTCGAACTGCTCAAGGCAGTACAGATACACTTTTCCGTTCCCGAGACGTCTGGCTGTACGTGCAGCGTCGATAGCTGCATTACCTCCTCCGACTATAACGGTGTCGCCTTTGAGCTTCGGCGCCTTTCCTGCGTTGACGTCTCTGAGAAGATCCAGGCTGCCGTAGACACCCTTGAGATCCTCGCCTTCGACATTGAGCTTAAGAGCCTTCTGAAGACCGACAGCTACATAGAATGCCTTGTAGCCTTCATCTCTCAGCTGCTGGAGAGTGATATCTTTTCCCACTTCAACTCCGCATCTGAACTCAACACCCATCTGCTTCAGGACATCTATCTCCGATCTTACAACGTCCTTCTCAACACGGAAGTTCGGCATGCCGTTTATCATCATTCCGCCGGGTTCCTTCTCTTTTTCGAATACTACCGGCTTATAGCCCTCTATCGCGAGGAAGTATGCGCAGCTCATGCCTGCGGGGCCTCCGCCTATGATTGCGATCTTCTGCTCGAAGGGAGCTCTGGTGCAGGAGAGCATCGGCGGTATGTAGCGGTGTTCGTCTTTCATATCCTGCTCGGAGATGAATTTCTTGATCTCATCGATAGAGAGCGCTTCATCGACAGTTCCGCGGGTACAAGCGTCTTCGCAGTATTTGCGGCAGATGCTTCCGCAGACCGCGGGGAACGGGTTATCCTTCTTGATGAGCTTGAGAGCATCCTTGTACTTGCCTTTAGCCGCCATGTCTATATAGCCCTGGATCGCGATATGCGCGGGACATGCGACCTTGCAGGGAGCTGTGCCTGTCGGCCAGGTCTGGATGCATCCGTTTTCATTTCTGTAATTTTTATTCCATTTTTTCTCACTCCAGACAGTATCATCCGGCAGCTCGTGCTTCGGATATTCGATCTCTCCTTCGGTCGTGCAGAGCTTCTGTCCGAGCCTTACGGCTCCCGCCGGGCAGGTCTCGACACATTTGCCGCAGGCGACGCACTTTGTCGGGTCGCTCTCGGCTGCATACGCCGATCTCGAGAGGTTCGGAGTGTTGAAAAGCTGGGATGTCCTGAGCGCGTTGCAGACGCCGACAGCGCAGTTGCAGATCGCAAAGATCTTGTCCTGCCCGTCAATATTGGTGATCTGATGGACATAACCCCTGTCCTCTGCCTTCTGAATGATCTCCATGGCCTCATCATAGGTAAGATCGCGCCCGTGTCCTGTCTCGCGGCAGTAATCCGCAAAATCGCCTACTCCTATGCACCAGTCAGCCTCAATATCTCCGGAACCCTCGTTGCGGATACGTTGCTGCTTTCTGCAGGAGCAGACCGATACGCCTATCTGACCTTCATATTTTTTGAGCCAGTAGGAGATATGCTCAATATCAAGAGACTGGTTCTCCGCAGGGATCGCTTTCTCGACCGGAATGACGTGCATTCCGATCCCCGCGCCACCGGGAGGCACCATCTGTGTAAATCCGGCCAGCGGTTCATACGCCATGCGTTCGAAGAAGTCTGCCGTCTCCGGGAACATATCGGCGTGCTCCGGATTGATCATCATCAGCTCCGCGGATCCGGGAACAAAGATGTCGAGCATCCAGCGCTTCTCATGGTTCGGATTTTTGCCGTCATTGTTTTCATAGTGGTACTCGAGAAAACTTGATACACTTGCAGCATCAAGCGCTTTCTCAAGTCTTGCGTCATCCCACTGCGGGTTCTTTTCCTTCAGCTGGGCAAACGTAAGCGGTTTTCTGCGTTTACCGAAGGACAGGCACACATCCAGAACATCATCTGCAGTCTGTCTGTCATACTTATACTCTGCAAATTTCAGACCGGAATTGATCCCGACATATTCCCAGGACTTCTTGTCCATCTTCTGAAGCCCTGTCGAATGGAATACGACATCCGTCATCATCTTTGCAAGCTTAAGCATTTTTTCGTCTCTTGTCATGTTTAACCCTCCTAAATCATGATCGTATATATTTATGTTAATGCCTTCCGTTTTTACTGCCCCTCTTCATCGGGGACCGCGATTTCTTTGATGATATACTCGTTTCCCGTCTCCAGCCAGGTATTCTCGCTCTTGCAATACGGACATATCTTGGCATATTTTACTGTCTCATATGTTTTGCCGCAGTTTCCGCACCTTGTGACCGCCTTAAGTTCTTCAACCTTCAGCTCTGCTCCGGACAGGTGCTTTTCTTTTTTCACCGCCCATTCCCAAAAGTCTGTAAGATAGCTCGGGATTATACCGCTGACCTCACCTACCTGTACTTTTACGTAGAGAACCTTATCAATGTTGTTTTCCTCACACAGCTTGTTGACAGTGTCTATTATATAAACAACAGTACCCATTTCGTGCATAATCAAACACCTCCGATAAATCCTAATCAGGCACAAATATACATATAAAATATACCATTCAGACAGTTGTCTAACAATTCGCTTTATGATACAATCTATTCGCAAACGGAATAGAAGGAGGTTGTTTCCTCTTTATGGAAATACAGTATATTTTCGAATTTCTCGAGCTTGCAAAGACCCGCAGTTTCAGCGAGACCGCCTCCAAACTGTACATTTCCCAGTCCAGCCTGTCAAAACACCTCATTCTGCTTGAGGAAGAGGTCGGAGCCGTTCTGTTCGACCGAAATTCCCGGAATGTCTCATTAAGCGACTACGGAAAGCTCTATCTTCCATATGCCCGCAGGATGTGGTCGCTGTACAGAGAGTCTCTGTTACGAGTGGAAAGGGAGAAGGCCGGGCGCAGCAGGAACATCTCCATCGCGTTCATACAGGATTCTCACCGCTACAACGTCAGCGGGATCCTTTTTGCCTTTAAAAAAGAATATCCGGATTATTCCGTCAATGTTCTGGAGGTGAGTGAGGAAGAAGAGCTGAGGCTGTTTCGCGAGAGGAAGATCAATCTTATAGGCGTATCCGTTTCATCCGGCGAAAAAACGGGATACGGTTTTATCCCTCTCGGCAAGAGCCGGATAGTCGCTGTATTCCCTGACGGGCATCCGCTCTTCGGGAAGGAAAGTGTCAAGGCCTCCTCGCTTGCAGGGGAGCCGCTCATTCTTCCGAGCAGGAGTATGAAAGTCTTTAAGATCATAACCGATGCCATAAAGAGCGGGCGTGAGAAAATTAAGCCGAACATAGTATTCGAGGGAAGCCCCGAATCGTGCATGCAGTTTGCTTCTGAAGGCATGGGCATTTTGCTGCAGCCGCTGGATGTTATCGAATCCTTTGGAAAAAACACAGTTTATTCGGAGCTCGAGCCGAAGATCGAGCTGTTCTACGGCCTCGGGTACAGGGATTATCAGCTGTTGAGCGAAGGCGAAAAGCTCCTCGTGGATTTCAACAGACAATTCATATACAGCTGAAATATTATCTTGTCAAATGATCGAACCGCCCGTCCGGACCGCAATTTCAGCCTTAAAGCTGACCGCGGTGAAAGGGCGGTTTTTTAGTTTTACTTTTTGGGGGATTTATGATAGTATCGATACAGGTTAAAGAGGGTTATTTCTTTTAAACTATTAATCTACAGGAGGGTAATGCATGTCAGGCAAGAACATAACCGATACGACCGAAGTATTCAATATGCCGGTGGAAGGTCCGGTACGGGAAAAAATACTTAAGCTGGCACAGAAGATAACGGACCGCAAAGCTAAAGTGAAGCCGGGAGATCCGGACTACTACGGTGTCGCGGCAATGGTTCCGACAGATGAAATGGCGGATATCTGTCTCAGAATGAAGCTTCGTACTCCGTATAATTTCGAAGCTATGAAGAAAATGAACCCGGATATTCCTGAGGACCGCCTTAAAAGCGATCTCAAGACAATGCTGGACAACGGCATACTTGAGTTTTCCTACATAAACCCCGAGAACGAAAAGCAGTACTGCCTGCCTGTGTTTGTAATGGGCAGCGCGGAGTACTCCAACATGAATGTCGAACTCATGCAGGAACATCCTGAAGTAGCGAGATTCTTTGAAAGAATGACATTCCTTCCGCTCACGATCGTCAATCAGATGGTGCCTCCCGGAGGAGCCGGGATCGGAATGCATGTCATTCCCGTAGAAAAAGCCATTCCCGCAAATGCCGGTTCTATCGACATTGAGCATATCAGCCACTGGCTCGACAAATGGGACAGGATGGCTGCCGCTCCCTGCTCCTGCAGAATGGGCAGAAAGCTTCTCGGTGAAGGTGACAGCGACGATCCGAACGACTGGTGTCTGGCTATGGGCCCTGTCGCGGACTATATAGTCGAATGCAAAAAAGGCGGCCGTTACATTTCGAAAGATGAAGCTCTTGAGATCCTTCAGAAAGCGGAAGACAACGGATATGTCCATCAGATAACCAATATGGACGGTCCTGACAAGATAATCGCGATCTGCAACTGCAACCCGGATATCTGCAATGCGCTCAGAACGAGCCAGCTGTTCAATACTCCGAATCTCTCCAGAAGCGCGTATGTCGCGCATGTTGACGCAGAGAACTGCGTTGCCTGCGGAAGATGCGTGGAATACTGCCCGGCAGGCGCCGTGAAACTCGGCCAGAAGCTTTGCACCAGCGAAGGGCCTGTCTGTTATCCGAAGCACGAGCTTCCCGACGACTCTATCTGGTGGGGTCAGGATAAGTGGGACTTTGATTACCGCGACAACAACCGTATCAACTGCTATGATACCGGAACCGCTCCCTGCAAGACGGCATGTCCCGCGCACATAGCGATCCAGGGCTATCTGAAAATGGCCTCTGAAGGGCGCTATACCGAAGCTCTTGCATTAATAAAGAAAATGAATCCCTTCCCCGCCGTATGCGGAAGTATATGCAACAAGAGATGCGAGGATGCCTGCACGAGAGGCGATGTCGACAAGGCTCTTGCGATCGACGATATCAAGAACTTCATAGCCCGCAGGGACATCGATTCCGAGACCCGCTACATTCCTCCTGTTATAAAAGCCAAGGTCAGAGGAAACTTTGAAGAAAAGATAGCCATTATCGGAGCAGGCCCCGCCGGCATGACTGCCGCATATTTCCTTGCAACAGCAGGCTTTGTGAATGTCACGGTCTTCGATAAGAACCCGGTTCCCGGCGGTATGCTGATGACAGGCGTCCCCAGCTTCAGACTGGAGAAGGATGTCCTCAATGCCGAGATAGACGTATTGAAGCAGCTTGGCGTCGAATTCAGATGCGGCGTTGAAGTAGGAAAAGACATAACGATCCAGCAGCTCAGAGATGAGGGCTATAAGGGCTTCGCAGTCGCTATCGGCGCCCAGAAGGGCCAGAAACTCGGTATTCCGGGTGAAGACCTGGAGAACGTATTCTCCGGAGTCGATTTCATGAGAGCAGTAAATCTCGGAAACGCTCCCGCACTCGGCAAGAAGACGATCGTCGTCGGAGCAGGTAATGTCGCCATGGACGCATGCCGTTCGGCTGTCCGTCTCGGAGCGGATACCACTGTTGTCTATCGCCGTACCGAAAATGAGATGACCGCCTCCAGAGAGGAATATGAAGATGCCCTGGCGGAGGGAATAAAATTCCGTTTCCTCGCCGGTCCTGTCGAGATTGTCGGGAAGGACGGCAAAGCCGCCGGTCTCAAGGTCGAGATCATGGAACTCGGAGAGGCCGATGAAAGGGGCCGCAGAAAACCCGTCGGAACAGGAAAATTTGAGATTATCGAAGCAGATTCCGTAATATCTGCCATCGGTCAGGCAATCGACTGGGGCAGCCTCGATACCGGTGCTCTTGAAAAAGACAGAAAGAACGTTGCCCAGAGAGAAGATCTCACTCTCCAGTCTGCTCAGGAAGATATCTTTGTCTGCGGCGACTGCGGCGGAACAAGATTTGCCATTGAAGCTATCGCTCAGGGCCATGAAGCCGCGATCTCTCTTCAGAAATACGTCACCGGAGGTCATCTGACTATCGGACGCAACCGCCGTGATTTCATAGAGCTGAACAAGGAAGATGTGGTCCTGCCTGTCGAAAGTCTCAATAAGCCCGAGCGCCAGATACCGCACAGGGATCCCATAAAGGCAATGACATTCTCCGACGAGCGTCTGCCGTTCACTGAGGAACAGGTAAAGCTCGAGACCTCCCGCTGCCTTGGTTGCGGAGCCTCCGTCGTCGATGAAAACAAATGTATCGGTTGCGGCATCTGCACTACCAAGTGCGAGTTCGACGCTATACATCTCTTCCGCGAGCATCCCGAGTGCTCAACTATGATCGCCTCCGAAAAGAAGATCCCGCCTATCCTCGGAAACTTCGTAAAGAAGGCCGGAAGGATAACCGTAAAGAAGGTAAAGGAAAAAGTCAGCCGGAGATAATCAACTCTATATTAAAAGGACCCTGTGTAAAAAGCAGGGTTCTTTTGCTGATTTATAAAGGAGCAAAACATGGAAATTAAAAAGGAAGCTTATGACCCGTCATCGCAGCTGAATGTCTGCCTTCTGAACGACTCTTTCCCCCCTGTCATAGACGGAGTGGCAAACGCAGTCGTCAATTATGCGGGGATCATAAACTCCGAATTCGGAGAGGTGACCGTTGTAACTCCTGATGTGCCCGGAGCCCGTGATTATTATTCTTTCTCGGTCGTCAGATACCCAAGCCTCGACACAGAAAAGCTTGCAGGATACAGGGCAGGTTTCCCATTCGATCCGGCAACCATCAATCTGCTTAAAACCAAGGGCTTCAATGTCATTCATACACACTGTCCCGTTGCCTCGACGATGCTGGCAAGAGTGCTCAGGGATGAACTGGATATCCCTGTAATCTTTACATATCACACCAAATTTGATGTTGACATAGCCAATACGGTACCTACCAAACCTCTGCAGGAGGCGGCCAAGGGCCTGCTTGCCGAAAACATATCTGCATGTGACGAGGTCTGGGTAGTCAGCGAAGGTGCCGGCGAGAATCTCAGATCCCTAGGCTATAAAGGGGATTATATAGTAATGCCGAACGGTGTCGACCTTCCGAGAGGAAAAGCACCTGAATCGGCAATACGGGAGCTTGCCGAAAAATACGCTGTTCCTTCAGATTGCCCCGTTTTTCTTTTCGTAGGCAGGATAATGTGGTACAAGGGCTTAAAACTTATGCTAGATTCCCTGCTGAAACTGAAAGAAGCGGGCTACAGCTACCGGATGTATTTTGTCGGGGACGGCATGGACAGAGCTGAAGTGGAAAACTACGCAGAATCTCTCGGCCTTAATAACGAATGCATATTCGTTGGAGCTGTCAGCGACCGTGAAGTGCTTAAGACCTGGTATTCATCTGCAGATCTTCTGCTCTTCTGCTCCACTTTCGATACAAACGGCCTTGTTATCCGTGAAGCCGCTGCCTGCTCACTCGGAAGCCTTCTTATTATAGGAAGCTGTGCTGCCGAGGGAATAACAGACGGAAAAACAGGTATTCTGGCTGAAGAAAACGCCGATTCGGTCTCAGAAGCCATTTTGGCCTTTGGCAGTGACAAGGCGGCCTTCAAACGCCTCGGTGAGGCTGCATGCAATGAGATCTACATATCCTGGGAGGATTCCGTTGCAAATGCAGTCCGCCGTTATTCCGAGGTTCGTGAACTCTGGGCATCAGGGGAACTCCAGAAAAGGAGAAATCCGCTTGAAAGACTCAGGAAATTTGCCGAGGAGTGGGATGAGTCTTTCGAGGCTGTTCAAAAAAGACAGCGCGAAGCAATCGAAAATGCAGAAAGCAAAGCATTAGCTGCTTTGGCACAGGCCGATCGAAACCGTATCGAAGCCCTGGAACGGATAAAAGAACAGATAAAGAGAGCCGGAGAGCAGATGCTTTGGAGATGAGGAGAGCTGTATGACACATGAAGAAAGGGCTTTGAACTGTGATCACCAGTGCAGTACATGCGCTGACAACCCTGCCTTAAAATCAGGGCTTTTAAAGCGCTGGCCGATACGCCTGAGCCTTCTTGGCGCTGCAAACTGCATCCCATACAATTCGGACATTCTAATTGCTGCAGACTGCACTGCATTTGCCTGTGCAGATTTTCAGGACGAATACATAAAAGACCGGCTGACAATAATAGTATGCCCCCTCCTGGAAGAAAGCGAAGCTAAGCTCTCAGAGATCTTCGGGGATAATGAGATAAGAAGTATAACAGTTGCCAGGATGAGTTCCATATGCTGCAACAAGCTTTCCGCCTCTGTGAAGGCCGCTGTTGCCAAAAGCGGAAGGATACTGCCTGTGCAGACAATTACAATAGATCCCTCCGGAGAGGTTATTTAAACATTTTTAAGTACTTTTGTAAATAATGGCAAAAAAAGAGCGCGGTATGTGCTCTTTTTTTGTTCAATTTTGGTAAATTCGCAGATTTTGATTTTTTGTACAAAAAACGCGTGTTTTTTGCCCTTTTTATGCTAAAATAGGCGTGGAACAGATAAAAATACAAAAAAGGAGATATATAATGAACTACAGCAAGAAGACTGTTTATGATGCCGATGTCAAGGGCAAAAAAGTTTTGGTTCGCTGTGATTTCAATGTCCCTCAGGACAAGAAGACGGGCGAGATCACTTCCGACAAGCGTATCGTCGCTGCAATACCCACTTTAAAATACCTTCTTGAGCAGGGTGCTGCCGTTATCGCGTGCTCACATCTCGGCAAACCCGCAGCCACATTCTCTTCCTACGTAAAAAAGCAGGTCGAAAAGGGCAAAAATGCAGATGATATAACTGAAGAAGAATGGAAAAAGTCACTCAAAAAGCTCACGCTGGCTCCCGTGGCAAAGCGCCTGAGCGAGCTGCTCGGTACTGAAGTTATATTTGCAGCCGATACCGTCGGTGAAGATGCAAAAGCTAAGGCTTCTGCCTTAAAACCCGGCGAGATAATGCTGCTTGAAAACCTCCGGTTCGATGCGAGGGAGACCAAAAACGGTGAGGATTTTGCAAAAGCGCTGGCAGATATGGCAGACGTATATGTCTCTGATGCTTTCGGAACAGTTCACAGAGCTCATGCCTCCACAGCCGGAGTTGCAGCCTTCCTTCCTGCCTATGCAGGGCTTCTCGTTGAAAAAGAGATCTCCATCATGGGGAAAGCGCTTGATGATCCAAAACGTCCTTTCGTGGCTGTTCTGGGCGGTGCCAAAGTCTCCGATAAGATCAATGTAATAAATAACCTTCTTGAGAAAGCTGACACGGTAATAATCGGCGGCGGTATGGCATATACCTTCAAAAAAGCTCAGGGCTATACCATCGGCAAGTCGCTCCTTGAGGAAGATAAGCTCGACTATGCCAAAGAGATGCTGGCTAAAGCCGAAGCAAAAGGCGTCAATTTCCTTCTCCCGGATGACAACTTCTGCGCATCCGAGTTCTCAGCTGATGCCGAACCCGTTCTGGTTGAAGGCGATATTCCCGATGATCTTATGGGCATGGATATAGGCCCGAAGACTGTTGAAAAGTTTGCTGCCGCAGTCAAAGGCGCAGGCACGATCGTCTGGAACGGTCCTATGGGCGTTTTTGAGTTCGACAGATTTGCAAACGGTACCAAAGCCATGGCGCAGGCTTTGGCCGATTCCGGTGCGGTTACAATTGTCGGCGGAGGAGACAGCGCTGCCGCTGTTGAAAAACTCGGTTTTGCAGACAGAATAACCCACATCTCCACGGGTGGCGGAGCTTCTCTGGAATTTCTCGAAGGAAAAGAGCTCCCGGGTGTTGCCTGCCTCCTGGACAAATAAAATCAATTAATAAACATATATAAGGACGAAGAAATGAACAAAAAATACAGAAAACCCTTTATAGCGGGCAACTGGAAGATGAATATGCTCGCAAGCGAAGTAAAACCCTTCATGTCTGAACTCAAGGCAAACCTGCCAGCAGAAAGATCCTGCGATGTAGCTCTCTGTGTTCCGGGTCCGCTGGTTCCGGCGATGGTAAAGGCCGGCCGTGAGTGCAAGGTTTCTGCCGGCGGGCAGGACTGCTCACAGTATGCCAAGGGCGCGTACACAGGCGAAGTCAGCGCGCTTCAGCTTGCAGATCTCAAAGCGAAATACTGCATCGTGGGCCACTCCGAGAGAAGACAGTACCACTCTGAGAGCGATATGCTCATAAATGCAAAAGCAAAGATCCTTATCGAAAACGGCATCAAGCCTATAATCTGCGTCGGCGAGAGCCTTGAGCAGAGAGAGATGGGTCTTACAATGGAGCACATTGCATATCAGGTCAAAGCAGCTTTAAGCGGCATCAGTTCTTCAGAGCTTCGCAAGTGTGTTATTGCTTATGAACCCATATGGGCTATCGGCACGGGCAAGACAGCAACAGCAGATCAGGCCCAGGAAGTCTGCGGCGAGATCCGCGCGATAATCCGCAAGATGTACGGTGCCAGAAGTGCAAGAGCTGTCCAGATCCTTTACGGCGGCAGCATGAACGCCAAGAATGCAGCCGAATTGCTCGCACAGCCCGATATCGACGGCGGACTCATAGGCGGCGCTTCCTTAAAGCCGGTCGATTTTTCGGTAATAGTGAAGGCAACAGAACAGTAATAAACAGGACTATAATTATTGAAAGGAAAAATATATGAACGTATTTGCAGATCCGATAGTTAAAATCTATGCTCGCGAAGTCCTTGACTCCCGCGGAAATCCCACGGTCGAATGTGACGTATGCACTGAGTCCGGCGCTTTCGGACGCGCCATTGTTCCCTCAGGCGCCTCCACCGGTGAAAGAGAAGCTGTCGAGCTCCGCGACGGCGACAAGAGCCGTTATGGCGGCAAAGGCGTATTAAATGCTGTCGCAAACGTGAATGAGAAGATCGCTCCCGAACTGATCGGCCTCAATGTTTTTGATCAGTCTCTCATTGACAGAACAATGATCGCTCTTGACGGAACTGAATTCAAAAAAGTACTCGGCGCAAATGCCACTCTTTCCGTCTCGCTGGCAGTTGCAAGAGCTGCGGCAGACAGCTGCGGACTTCCTCTCTACAAATACCTCGGCGGCCCGAACGCAAAAGTTCTTCCCACTCCTATGATGAACGTCCTCAACGGCGGCAAGCATGCAGACGGCAGTGTCGACATGCAGGAATTCATGATCATGCCTATAGGTGCAAAATCTGAGGCCGAGGCGATCCGCATGGGCGCCGAGACCTTCCATGCTCTAAAAAAGATCTGCGCAGCTCGCGGCTATGCCACTTCCGTCGGTGATGAAGGCGGCTATGCTCCTTCCTGCAAGCACGGCAACGAAGAACCTCTCGAGATGATCGTTGAAGCCATGAAGGCAGCAGGTTATGAGCCTGGAGTCGATATGGGCATTGCCATGGACCCCGCCTCCTCCGAGTTCTACGATGCGGAGAAGGGCGTTTACAATCTCTCCAGATCCGGTGAAGGCGAAAAGACTTCCGATGAGATGATCGAGCTCTACGCATCCTGGGTCGAAAAGTATCCCATCATCTCCATCGAAGACGGCCTGGCAGAGAACGATTGGGACGGCTGGAAGAAGCTCACAGACCGTTTGGGAAGCAAGATCCAGCTCGTTGGCGACGATCTTTTTGTCACCAATACCACCTTTATCAAAAAAGGTATTGAACTCGGTGTTGCCAACTCCGTACTCATCAAGCTGAACCAGATCGGTACTCTGACCGAGACTTTCGACGCTATCGAGATGGCAAAAGAGCACAAGTACACTGCAGTTGTCTCCCACCGCAGCGGAGAGTCCGAGGACTCCACCATTGCAGACCTTGTCGTTGCTACTAATGCAGGACAGATCAAGACCGGATCCATGAGCAGAACTGACCGTATTGCAAAATACAACCAGCTCATGCGTATCGAAGAAGAGCTCGGCTCTGTCGCCGAATACCGCGGCAAAGACAGCTTCTACAACGTAAAGCTGTAATAAATGCCTATAAAAAGGAAGGCCTTCAGGCCTTCCTTTTTTCTTGTCTCAATATGCTCTGTTCTGCTTCTCTTTCAGAACGGATTCCAGTATCTGCTTCCGTTATAGGCTGTATAGGCCAAGGAAACAGCTGCCATAAGTATACCGAGCGCTATAGCGGCTATGTCTCCTGCCCGGAACGGCCGGGACATATACCAGGTGCGCTTTCTGTTCTTGCCGAAACCCCGAAGCTCCATAGCGTTGGCAACGGTGTCTATTCTCTCCATGCTCGACATAATAAGCGGAATTAGAATTGCGGACATCGCTCTGAGTCTTTTACCGAGGCTCTCTTTTTTTGACATCTCAATACCCCTTGCCTGCTGGGCAAGAGAAATATCATGATACTCGGATATAGTGTCGGGTATATAGCGCAAAGCCAGAGCCACACTGTAAGACACCTTGTAGCTGACTCCGAGTTTATTCAGGGACGCAGCGAACTCGCTCGGGTTTGTTGTCGCGACGAACAGAATGATCACAGGTACCGTTGAAGTATATTTTAAGATTACATTCAGATGGTAAAGTCCCTGCTCGAGAGTCAGATTATACCTTCCGGCAATATGAAGAATCTCATGTCTCGAAGAATAGAGTTCCACTCCATGCTCCGGGGAAAACAGATATATAAGTACATTGTTCAGAAAAAGAAAAACCAGTGTAAAAAGCAGCAGCACTCTGACCTCCTTAAGTTTTATCTTTGAAAGCTTAAAAGCAAGCAGAGCTAAAACTGTAAGAAGTATCAGATAGGGCGTGCAGAAAGTCATCATTGCGGCGACAGACCACAATATCATGCAGGCGCATTTTGAGGCACCTGTAAGAGCGTGGACCGGCGAGTCTTTGTCGATATAATTGAACACATTTGTCATCAGCTTCTCACCGCCCTGTCAAAGTCGATAAACCGCTGAACAAACGCACGCGGCGTCTCAATTCCGCACATCAGCGCGAGCCGGAAAAGAGATGTCTCCTTGAGGCTTGCTTTTTCAACAAGCTCCGGATCAGTCAGAATATTTGCGCCGGTATCATCTCCGACTATCTTCCCGTCGCAAAAGACTATTGAGCGAGTCGCGTACTCAAGCATCAGGTGCATATCGTGAGTAATCATTATGATTGTAAGCCCGTCTGCATTGAGCTGTCTTAAAAATTCCATTATTTCGGTGTAATGTCTGAAATCCTGCCCGGCTGTAGGTTCGTCGAGAATGAGCACTTCAGGGTCCAGAACCAGTATGGAAGCTATTGTGACCCTTTTCTTCTGCCCGAAGCTCAAAGCGGAGACCGGCCAGTTGCGGAATGGATAGAGCCCGCATATCTTTAGCGCTTTTTCTACTTTTGCCTGTATTTCATCTTCACTTGTCTTGCGTGAACGCAGACCCATTGCGACTTCGTCGAAGATCATTGTCTGTGATATCATCTGATTGGGATTCTGCATCACATATCCTATATGGTCTGCGCGCTCCTTTATGCTCAGCTTTGCAAGATCTGATTCTCCGGCTTTCCCGAACAGTGTAATTGTCCCGTTTTGAGGAGTTTCAAAACCGCAGATGAGCTTTGCAAATGTTGATTTGCCTGCTCCGTTTCTGCCTGCGATCGCGATCAAAGTGCCTTTTCCTATCTCTGTGCTGATATTGTCCGCCGCTTTTACTCCGTTCGGATATTCAAATTCAAGCCCTCTGACGGAAAGGATCGGCCCTTCGGCTTTTTTCTGCTCTGCTTCCGGAGTATGCTCAAACCATTCCCTGACTTTTTCCGTTTCCTCAGGCGCAAGCGCAAGCGAATTTATGCTGTGCGGCATTATCTCCGGTCTTATTCCGACACCTGCATATTTTAAGGCGGTGACATAGAGAGGCTCCCTGACGCCCGCCTGCCGGAGAAGATCCGTGGAGAGAAGTGTATCCGGATCAAGGTCCGCAATTATTCTCCCTTCCTGCATCAGTATTATTCTGTCCACATCACGCCATAAAACGTCTTCAAGACGGTGCTCAATGATAACGACCGCCGCTCCGGTCTCTTTTTTTATCTCGTCTATAAGTTCTATCGCCTGTTTGCCCGTTGCGGGGTCCAGGTTTGCAAGGGGCTCGTCAAAGAGATACAGCTCTACATTGTCAACCATTATTCCGCCGATCGACACGCGCTGTTTCTGCCCGCCGGAAAGTTCTCCGGGTGCATGTGTTAGCCTTTCGGATACGCCGACAGTTTTAGCGACCCTCTCTGTTCTTTCATGAAGCTCCGGAGTCTCTATGCAGTCATTTTCCAGAGCAAAAGCGATATCTTCCGCCGCAGTCATACCGACGAACTGGGCATCGCTGTCCTGGAGCACGGTCCCGACTATCTTCGAGAGTTCGAATATGCTCATGTCCCCGGTCTCTTTGCCCTTGATTTTCAGAGATCCCGTTGTCTCTCCTTTAAACGAAAAGGGAATAAGGCCGTTCAAGCAGGAGCCTATTGTTGATTTCCCGCAGCCTGAAGGTCCCGCTATCAGGATTTTTTCTCCTTTGCGTATTTTGAGGCTGATGTCATACAGAGTCGGCTCAGCCTGCGCGTTGTATTTAAAGCCGAAATGATTGAATTCAACAAGAAATCCTTCTTCCAATGCTTATCTCCCGATATACGGTATAATCAAAACGGGCTCTCATTTAAGGGAGCCCGGCTGTTTATTCTTACTGTTCTTTCTTGAGCGAGTCTTTCTTGGGCTTCGCCTTGGCATAAGCAAAGCAGAGAAGTGAACCGATTATTGCTGTCGTAACAATATTGACAGCAGCTGCGACTGTTCCCTGCAGGAACACTTTGTTTACCGGTTCGGCATAAATCAGAATGTCAAGTACCGGTGCTACAACGATCCAGGAAACAATGTGCGCAATCGCCTGGGCGACGTTAAAACGAATAAGCTCCTTCTTTCCGAACTCGCCGTCGTCGAGATCTATCTTCTTCGCTGCGATCCCGGTCAGAAGTCCGAATACTCCGGAAGCTATGACCCAGCTCCACCATACGCCCCAGCCGGCAGAGAGGTCCGTCAGCCAGTGACCTATAAAGCCGATAAGGAGTCCCGCGAGAGGTCCGAAGACTGCAGCCATGAAGGCAAGAAGTCCGTACTGAGTGCAGATATTGGTGTTGGGAACGGGTGAAGGGACGGAGACGAAACGCGCCAGGACAAAGAACAGGGCAGCGCCGATACCGATCGCGACTATGGTACGTACCGAAAATCCTTTTTTCATAAGATCCTCCAAAAATAATCTCTTTTTATTTTAACATACCTCAAGTATGGAAAAATACAGCTTGGTGTTTTCTGTATATTATTCAAAAGAAAAGACCTGCCGTATGACAGGTCTTTGAAGCAATATCCGACCCATCGGTCAAGCTTTCGCACCTTATCGGTTTTTCCCGGCAGGTTGCGGAGGGGTCATTGAGCTTGTCTCTCACCCTCTCTTCATGGTGAAAAAAGTCTAACACACGGACATATCAAATGCAAGTTATTTATTCCGTCAGCCTCAATTATCTGCGCGGTTATAGCCGTTTTTCATGTGCTCGCTTGATATCTTCAGCACCTTGTTGAGGCAGTCTGTTGTCTTTTCCTTTGCCATACGGCAGATCTCGTCATTGGCCTTGGCTGCCAGAGACAGATCACCGCTCTCGGAGATCTTCTTATCATATTCTGCAACAATACTCCTTCCTCCGACTGCAACGGCATACTGATATCTCTCTACCTCCTGCACTGCAGAACCGTAAACAGGATCTGCAAGTGCTCCTATAAGTCTGCTTGCCCAATAAAGGTCTTCAGTCGACGCATCCGGAGTCACCTTGCTGACATATTCCGGCATCCCGGGGACATTGGTATAGAGAGGGATCATGGCGCTGAATGTCGTGGAACCGAAGGTAAGCCACTCAAGTCCCTTTATCTCATCAGGAACCCCGCTTCTTATCTGGCAGATCGCCGTGACCCCCGTACGGTTAATGCCGATCGGGCGATATATCCCGCGTTTGCCGGTATCACGGTTGAGATACGGGTCATAGTCTGTCCCCTCAAAATGCGAGGAGAGCATATATTTTATATCCTCAACGGTTATTTTCCGGTCCGGTTTTATCGCCCATGGGATGTTGTCGCTCTCAGGACCAAAATCTGCATTTTCTCCGTCCCACTTATAAGAATAAGGTGCCAGGTATCTGCCCATGAACCAGGCGCGCGGAGTGTTGTATATATGGTCCATATCGGTCCTGGAACCGAAGATATCTCTTGGATTGCAGGCGCCGTTATTGTTAAGATTAAGATCGTTGTCCGAAATAAAATCCCTTAAGTCATCACTGCACATGCAGTTTTCCATTTTACCGAGCGCATCGTCAATATCGAACCGGTCCGTTCCGAACTGATTTGGATTAATAACGCACATATCATCGGGGATCCTGCTTGCAATCCAATGGTGGCCTCCTATGGTCTCCAGCCACCAGACCTCATCTTCATCATTAAATGCTATACCGTTGGACTCATAGGTGCCGTATTTTTCAAGCAATTGGCCCAGCCTTATAACCCCCTCACGCGCCGTGCGTATATAAGGCAGTACAAGCACGACCATGTCCTCTTCCCCTATACCTCCGGGAATATCCTTCTCTCCTCTTTTTTCTGCCTTTCTGTATTCGACCAGAGGGTCTGCTGCAAGGACCCTCGGATTTGAAGTTACTGTTTCAGTTGCCGTCATTCCGACATTGGCTGCATTTATTCCGGTTGCTGCCCAGATCCCGTTTTTCGGATCTACGCTCGGGCAGGCGGTATAACGCAGCGGGTTTTCCGGAAGCTCTATTTCCAGATGTGAAATAACGCTTTTATACTTCTTCTTCTGATCTTTCGGCTCTACGACGATCATTTTCTTTACGTCAAAATGCCCGTCATCCGTGCGGGATATAAGTGTCGAATTGTCGTTTGTAGCTTTCTTTCCGGCGAGTATTGTTGTACAGGACATCTCATTTCTCCTTTATAAAAATCGTTTAAGTATAACGCATACGGTACTTTTTTTCAATTTAATATCCCTGTAACATTTTTTCTCTTAATTATGAAACATCTTTAATGTATTTTTATAATTGCAAAAGCAAGTGCGAGAAATCTTTTTCATTTTGTCCTCACTATATAAAGAAAACGGAGCCTGGATGCTCCGTTTTTCTTTATTTTCCAGGGAATATCTCCGCACAGGCTATTTAATAACTATCATCAGGATACCCGCTGCGACCATAATGACGGCAATCAAGAGAAATCTTCCATGGATGCTGCTGCCGCCCGTTTCAGGCCCGACTATCCTGCAGCTTTTAATCTCCCGCGGGTCGTAATAGACAGTAACTGGAGTCCCGGCAGGGTATTTTTTGTCAAAATCAAATGCTGTTGCTTTAAAGCCCTCAGCAAATCTTGTCTCCGTATGTATTCTCTTTTTCCCTGCAGTATATGAGACCTTGTAATGTATTTCAGAATTTGTCTTTTTGCCCGTTGCTTTTATTCCTTCAAGCGTCCCGGCTGTCTGTGTGCTGAGTACGGATCTGTTTCTCCGTGCCAGCAATACGGTCGGCAGAACGGTTAAAAACATGACTGCACCCGCTATCAGTATAATTATTCCAAGTATCAAAACACTATTTGTTCCCATAAATCTTATCCTCCGTTCATATCTGGGATTTTATCATAAAAGATCCGATAATAAAATCCTTTATTGCCCCGGATTCTTGTCTGTCCGCGCAAAATGCTGAGAAAAGCTTGGAAAATCCGGAATTTGCGTATATTATTGGAAGTATGATCTGCCGTATCAATACCGGAGGCCAGTATTTTGACAAGATATTTCCTGTCCGATTATCTCAAGGATACTTTCGGAACAAAAGTATATAAGCTCTCGCTCCAGAGCGGCTGTACCTGTCCCAACAGGGACGGTACTCTGGGTCTCGGCGGCTGCAGTTTCTGCTCGGAGGGCGGTTCCGGTGACTTTGCCTCTCCGCTTCTGCCTGTAAGAGACCAGATAGAAGCAGCAAAAAAGCTTGTTGATGCCAAATTTCCGCGCAGAATATCTGAAAGTGACAGGAAATATATAGCCTATTTTCAATCTTTTACCAATACATACGGCGATACCGAAAAGCTTTGCGCTCTTTATGAAGAAGCCCTCTCGTTTCCGGAAATTGCAGCATTATCGGTCGCCACCAGGCCGGACTGCTTATCGGATGAAATACTCTTTAGACTCTCTGAGATGAACAGGACAAAACCGGTCTGGATCGAACTCGGACTGCAGACATCCGATGACAAGACTGCTGAAAGGATTAACAGATGCTATAAGACAGAAGTTTTTGGAGAATGCTGGAACAGGCTGAAATCCGCGGGACTTGAAGGTATAGTACATAT
The DNA here is from genome assembly GCA_902802045.1 of Oscillospiraceae bacterium. Taxonomy (GTDB): domain Bacteria; phylum Bacillota; class Clostridia; order Oscillospirales; family Oscillospiraceae; genus Limivicinus. Next base: position 211,044 of record CADCKQ010000001.1, read on the forward strand.
TATTCTCGGCCTGCCGGGTGAATCCGAACCGGAAATGCTCGAAACAGCAGGCTATCTTGCCCGGCTCGACCCGCCTCCGGACGGAATCAAAATATCCAATCTTCAGATCCTTAAAGGTACAAAGCTCGGAGAAGAATACCTGAAGAAACCCTTTAATCTGCTGTCTCTGGACGAATACGCGGAGCTTGTCTGCAAGTGCCTCGATATCCTGCCTGAGACGACGGTCATACACCGGATAACCGGAGACCCTCCGAAAAAGATCCTGATCGCGCCCGCTTGGTGCGCGGACAAGAAAACCGTGATCAATACCCTGAACAAAAAACTCAACCGCTTCGGCTGATGCCTGAGCGGTTAATCATCGGAATAGTGAACGATCTGACTGTATAAGGCATGTGATTACGGAAAAAGAATGACCTGTCTTTGATGACAGCTCGATAATCATGCTGTCACCGCTCAAAGCATTGTAAACACTGGATTGATGACAGGGTGACAGCAGAATCGCTGCTGTCACCTTTTTTATCATATTATTATCTGATGACAGCTTGGGGTATATCACGTTTCAGCTGTCACCTGTCACCGGCCTTTGTAGCCCAACGGATTGACGGATGACAGCTGCTTTTTTGTGCTGTCACCCCTGTCCAAGCTGTCATATTTGTTGTCCGAAAAAGCATATCACTTCATGACAGGACGAAGTGTCATGACAGGAAAACAAAGCACCTGTCATGCCTGTTTTAAGCGCTAACAATATAATGCTTTCCATATCTCCCTTCGACGGGCTCTGTCTGTTATTCTATCCTGAAAAGCTTCTTTCCGGGAACGCCCGCGCGGTAGGCATCGACTGCTTTTTCGAAATCGTGCAGTGCATAGGTCCCGCCGATGATAACTGACGCGTCAAAGTAAGGAGAACGCATGACTTTCGCGAAATTGTCCCAGGTCTCCCAGATCCTTCTTCCACAGACTCCGGTTATCTCCACCTCCCGGTAATATACGTCATTTGTCAGATCCAGACCCACTTCACCACTCGGGAATCCGACTCCCACAAGTCTTCCGCCGTTTTTCAGTGCTTTTATTCCATTTACGATTGCAGGCGGCGCTCCCGTAACGTCTATGGCTGCATCAACTCCGAGTCCTCCGGTCAAGTCTCTGCAGAATGAGATAATATCCGTTTCCGAGCTGTTTACCGTTATATCTGCCCCCATCTTCTCTGCATCCTTCAGGCGCTCCGGAAGGATATCACAGGCAATGACTTTCTCTGCTCCGAAGGTCTTAGCACCTGCTATAACTGTCAGCCCTATCGCTCCGCATCCGCTGACAAGCACGTTTTTCCCTTCGACCTCCGCTTTCTCGACTCCGCGGATCCCCGATCCCATCGGCTCGAAAAGGCAGCCCACATCGTCAGAGATATCGTCGGTAAGTTTATATGTGATCTTTTCCGGAGCTGCGACATATTCGGCAAATGCCCCGTCTCTTCCGACGCCGAACAGAGACATATTCATACACATGTTGGATTTACCGCTTAAGCACATCGGGCATTTTCCGCAGGGTATATGCGACTCGAAAGCGACTCTGTCCCCCGGTTTTCTGTCTTTCACGTTTTTACCGGCAAGCACTACCTCTCCGCATGCCTCATGTCCCATTATTACAGGCGGCTTTACCCAGATCCGGGACCATTTGTCCCAGTCGATTATGTGGATATCCGTACCGCACAAAGCCGCTCTGTTTACTTTTACCAGAACCTCATCATCTTTCGGCTCGGGAATGGGGAGATCGTCATGCCAGACCGGAGCACACGTTCCCTTCTGTTCTTTTTTCAGACCGAACATCGTATCAGACATAATCATGCCTCTTTCTCATCTTTTTCTGCCGTATGCCATATAACTCGCGGGAAACGGAAATATCAGGAGCGCGACTGCAATTATTATCGGAACCGCCGGGATATCCTGCATAAGCATTGCACTGTAAATAAGAATCAGACCCGAAACCATGAAACAGATGCCTGCCAGGTCGTTTGTGCCTTTTCTTGCCGTCTCGCTGCGGGACATGTATTTGAAATTAAATGACAGCGCTGCATCTTTTTTGCAGTCAAACAGATATCCGCCTGCGTAAATCAATATTATCCCTGTAATGCAAGCTGTTTTAAAACCTCCCGGCATGCTTTGGCCCGCGACTCTCGGCATGGCCCAAACACAGAAGAGAAATCCAATGACAGGAATTATCCATCGGCCAAGCAGCCTTACGGGTGCAGGAGGGAGCTTGGATAAGCGCTGATGTATATAAAGCTGCACATGACAAATGGCATTCAAAACAAAGAAAAGCCCCGGTATCATATAAATAAATGCCCATCTGGGCAGCGAGTCGTCATTTCCCGCAAGATCCGTAAGCCCTGTCGTTATGATCTCCGGAATGCCGCTTTTAAGCCTGAGTCCCAAGAATATCGGAGCAGCTGAAATCAGCGAGGTAACAACAAAAAGAATAATTGCCTTTTCTTTCGACACATGTTTTCCGAAGAAGGACGCTGCCCTGATCTCATCGCTTCGGGAAAGAGCATTTTTCCTGTTGCTCATACGCACCTGCCTTTTTTAGGATTTTTATAAATTATAGCAATTAATTTCAGGCTTGTAAACAAACAGAGCCTGCAGAAAGGATCTGCAGGCTCCTGTTTTGAAAATAGTTATTTCTTTTTGTTCGGAATATGTATCGCTCTTCCTTCTGCCGCCATAACGCACTCTGAGAGCGCTTCGGAAACAGTGGGATGACAATGTATGGTCCCGATGATCTCATCGGCTGTCGCCTCAAGCTTTATCGCAAGGGCAGCCTCTTCAATGATCTCGGTCGCACCGGAGGCGAGCATATGAACGCCAAGGATCTCACCGTATCTGGAACCGACAAGAACTTTTACGAGTCCGTCGGTCTCGCCAACGGCAAGGCTTCTGCCGTTCGCGCTGGTCGGGAACTTTCCGATCTTGTAATCAAGCCCGAGCTCCTTTGCTTTATCCTCGGTAAAGCCGATACCCGCGATCTCGGGGCCTATATAGGCACAGGAGGGGCTTGAGGATGTATCAAATGTCCTGCAAAGACCCATAGCGTTTTCTGCTGCGATCTCACCCATGGCAATCGCGGCATGTGCGTACATCATCTTACCGGTAATGTCACCTATCGCATATACTCCGGGGACATTCGTCTCGAGCCGGTCATTGACCTGTATGAAGCCTTTGTCTGCCTTGATTCCGGCAGCCTCAAGGCCGAGAGCAGCGCTGTCCGCTCCTCTTCCGACGCACACCAGGACTTTTTCCGCTTCGAATTCCTTCTCACCCTCTTCGGTCCCGACTTTGACGAGCGCGCCTTTTTCGGTCTCCTCAACAGATTTTACTTCAGCTGAGGTGAGGATATCAAGGCCGTCTTTTCTGAGCTTTGCAAGCAGCATGCCTGTAAGTTCGCTGTCCATACCGGGCAGTATGCCGGGCATTTTCTCCACTACGGTCACCTTCGCGCCGTATCTGGAGTAAACGGTACCGAGCTCAAGACCTACGACTCCGGCGCCTATAACAACCAGGCTTTCCGGAATATGATCAAGAGAAAGGCAGGCTGTGGAATCTATGCAGGCTTTATTCCCTTTGACACCCGGAATTCCCGGGATTATCGGATATGAGCCTGCAGCTATTATTATCTTGTCTGCAGTGTAAGTTTCGCCGTTTGCCTTTACTGTCTTGGGTCCGACAAATGATGCTTCTCCGGCTACAACTTTTATCTTATTTGCCTTGCAGAGTGCCTTTACACCGGATGTGAGCTTCTCAACAACACTTGCCCTGTATGCCTGGACCTTCTCCCAATCGACCGAGACGTCGTTTCCGACTATTCCTATGTCAGCCGAACCTGTCGCTTTTGCGTAGATCTCACTTGTGTGCAGCATCGCCTTGGTCGGGATACATCCGCGATTTAAGCATGTCCCTCCGACTTCAGCTTTTTCAAACAGAGTAACCTTCGCGCCGAGCTGAGCCGCTCTTATAGCCGCCACATATCCGCCGGGACCGGCGCCTATTACCAGAACAGTACCTGCTGCCGGAGCTTTCTCTTCCGCCTTGGGAGCTGCTGCCTCGGCCGGAGCTTCAGCTTTCTCCGCGGCGGGAGCTGCTTCGGGAACACTCTCACCTGCAGCCCCGAGCCAGCCTATAACTTCTTTGCAAGGGGCATCATCGCCATCTTTTACGAGGATCTTGAGCAGGATTCCGTCTTCCTCGGCTTCAATATCGTTTGTAAGCTTATCCGTTGCAACCGAGAAAAGGATCTCGCCTTTTTTGACCTCATCGCCCTCTTTTTTCTTCCATTCTTCTATAGTGCCTTCGGTCATCGTAAGGCCGAGTTTGGGCATCAGTATTGCAGTTGCCATGTTTTTCGCCTCCTTAAGCCAGCATCAGAGCAGGATTTTCCAGCAGATTCTTCACCCTCTGAAGGAATTCCGCCGCCGTGGCTCCGTCTATGATACGGTGGTCGGCCGTGAGTGACAGCGTCATCATCGGGCGGATCACTATCTCGCCGTTTCTCACCACAGCCTTGTCCTCCATGGTCGTGAGACCAAGGATCGCGACTTCGGGCTGATTGATGATCGGAGTGAAGCTGTCGATACCGTACATTCCGAGGTTCGTGATCGTGAATGTACCGCCCTTCAAAGCCTCCATCGGGAGCTTGCCAGACCTCGCCTGCTCGGCAAAGGTCTTTACCTCATCATGGATCTCGGTCAGGCTCTTCTTGTCACAGTCTTTGATATTCGGAACGAGAAGTCCGTCATCGATCGCAACGGCAACGCCCATATTGACATAGTGTTTCAGGATGATGCTGTTTCCGTCAACCGATGCGTTGAGTATCGGGAACTCGGTCAGCGCCTTGGCTACGAATTTGACAACAAGATCGTTGTAGCTGACCTTGATCTCTTTCGCTTTCAGCATCTCCCTGTATTTCTTCATCTCGGACATGTCAACGGCAAGGTTGAATGTAACCGTCGGGGAGGTCTGTACCGAAGCGAGCATGTTTTTGGCTATGGCCTTGCGCATGCCGCTCATCTTCTTTACTTCCTCGAGAGGATTGGAAGGAACTTCCTCTTCCGCTTTTTCGCGTGTCTCCTCAAGATACGCGTATATATCCTCAGCGAGAACTCTGCCGCAGTGGCGGCCCTTTACCGATGCCAGATCTATGCCGATATCGGAAGCAACTTTTTCAGCCAGAGGAGAAGCCTTTACTTCGTTTGCAGGCGCTTTCATAACTGCTGCGGGAACATAGGAAAGAACATCTTTTGATGTCACATAGCCTCTTGCACCGCTTGCGGGTACAAGACCAAGATCTATTCCCTTTTCTTTTGCGAGCTTTCTCGCATAAGGCATGGCAGGAATGAATCCGCCTTCAGCCTTAACAGAAACTGCTGCCTGTTCCGGGGCGAAAGTTTCTGTTTCGGGGGTTGCCTGTACTGCAGGTGTTTCTCCGTCTCCGGGGACAACCTCACCGGGAGCACCTATCCAGGCTATGACTGCCTTGCACGGAGCATCCTCGCCTTCACCCACCAGGATCTTCAGAAGCACACCGTCTGCCTCGGCTTCAATATCATTTGTAAGCTTGTCTGTCGCGACAGAGAAAAGGATCTCTCCTTTTTTTACCTCATCGCCTTCTTTTTTCTTCCATTCTTCGATGGTGCCTTCGGTCATCGTAAGGCCGAGTTTAGGCATTAACACTTTTTCAGCCATCGTACTCTCCTTTCATTCAGAACTCAAAGAACACCCTTGATTCCGTTTACGAGATCCTCCGGGTAGACCCTGTACATCTTCTCAAGTGTGGGTGCAAACGGTATCGGAGTGAACGGGGCGCCATAGCGGAGAACGGGAGCGTCAAGATACTCGAGCGCCTCCTCGGCGACCGTTGCCGCGACTTCAGCAAGAGCGCCGCCCTGCTTGACGGACTCGGCAACCAGGCAGAGTCTGTGTGTTTTCTTTACGGAATTTATAACGGTCTCTTTGTCCCACGGAGAGAGAGTGATAAGATCTATTACTTCTGCCTTGATTCCATCTTTCTCAAGAAGATCTGCAGCAGCTCTGGCGTTCTTCATACCTATGGAGTAGGAGACGATGGTCACGTCAGTGCCTTCACGCTCAACTCTCGCCTTGCCTATCACATAGGGGACCTCATCTTCCTTCTCTGGAACCTCACCGGTCTCCTTGTAGAGGACCTTGTTCTCGAAGTAGAGGACCGGGTCGTCACACTCAATGGCGGCTTTAAGGACCATCTTCGCGTCATAGGGGTTCGACGGGGCAACAACTTTTATACCCGGAATGTGGATAAAGAAACTCTCAAGGCTCTGGCTGTGCTGGGCGGCTCCGCCTCCGGCCATTCCGTCGGGAGCGCGCAGAACAAGAGGAATCTTCGCCTGGCCGCCGAACATGTAACGGATCTTTGCCATCTGGTTTATGATCTCGTCTCCGCAGACTCCTATGAAGTCCGCAAAGTGCATGTCAACAACGGGTCTGGCTCCGGCAAGCGCGGCTCCGACGCCTCCTCCGACTATGAAGGTCTCGGAGATCGGAGTGTCGATAACTCTGCCGGGGAACTCATCGGGAAGGCCCTTGAACTGGCCGAAAATACCGCCCTGGCGGGCAATGTCTTCGCCCATTACGAACACTTCCGGGTATTTCTCCATTTCTTCGGCCATGGCCTCGCGTGTAGCTTCTGAAAATGTAATTTTACGCATTGTCATTCTCCTCCTCAATCGACATAGACATCGGTAATGTATTCCGAAGGATCGGGGTACTCGCAGCTGACTGCGTACTCCTTGGCCTTTTTGATCTTTTCAACGGCGTCCGCTCTGATCTGATCGAGCTCGGCCTGTTCGAAGCTTATGCCCTCCGGAAGGATCCCAAGGAAGTGGGTCAGAGGATCCGTGTCGTGGAAGATCTGCATCGTCTCTTCCTTTTTGCGGTATTTCTCCGGGTCGCCCACGAAGTGGCCTTCGATGCGGTATGTCTTTGCCTCGATGAATGTCGGGCCCTCGCCCCTGCGTGCGCGCGCTACAGCCTCAACTGCCGCATCATAGACCTCGAATACGTTCTGTCCGTTGACTACGACACCGGGCATGTTGTAGCCCTTCGCGCGGTCGGAGATGTTCTCGACTGCTGTTGTCGTACGGTACGGGGTCGTGGATGCCCAGCAGTTCATCTCGTTTACGAATATGACCGGCAGTTTCCAGGCAGCTGCCACGTTTGCGGCCTCATGGAAGGTTCCGCGGTTTGAAGCGCCGTCTCCGAAGAACACTACCGATACCCTGTCGTTCTTCAAAACCATCTTGCTCGCCAGAGCAGCGCCGGTCGCGAGGTTGTAGCCTCCGCCGACAACGCCGTTCGCCCCCAGCATGCCGATCTTGAAGTCCGCAATATGCATACTTCCGCCTTTGCCGTGGCATAGGCCGTCTTTCTTTCCGAAGATCTCAGCCATCATCGCGTTGACATCCGCGCCCTTCGCGATGCAGTGGCCGTGCCCTCTGTGCGTGCTCTCGATCATGTCATCGTCTCTCAAAGCAGCGCAGATACCAGTTCCGATTGCTTCCTCCCCTATATAGAGGTGGACAAAGCCAGGGATCTCACCGGCCAGAAAATCTCTCTTTACGGACTCTTCAAAGGCGCGGATCGTCGCCATGGTCTCGTAAAATTTTCTGGCCTGTTCTTTTGTGACTGTTGCCATATAAACATCTCCTTAAAGATTATTAATTTACATATTTAATTTGAAAGCTGTCTCGGAGCGAAAAGCATGACACCCATATTATCGTCAAAACTTCTCCCCATCTCTATACCTTCTATTTCTGCGACAACAACATCGGTCGTCATAAGAACTTTCGTTCCCTCTTTCAGATGTCCGCCCCAGGCGTTCCCGTAGCGGTCCGAAAGGCTGACATGAATGTGGAGATTAACACTGCCGTCATCATCATGGCATATAATGCCCGAAGCTCCGGTCAGCTCGACCGGACCGGTTATGTGCAGTGTCTCTCCATAGCCGTAGCCGCATTTCGCGGTGGGGAGCTCCTGTACGTCACAGTAATATGCAGTATCGAGGCTTCCTATCGCGCTGACTATAACCCCGTTTGAGATCCCGTATTTCCTGCAGGCCTCTTCCAATCCCAGATAGAGATCCGCGCCGGGTTTGAGCCGGAACGCGACGACGCGCCCGAACTTTCCTTGTGCCAATTCTATCAAGCTGTCATCCATTTTATCCTCCGGAAAAATCAGGTATGTTGGTCATACCAAACAGTCTTAAGATTTGCCCTGCGGTTTCCCGCAGGGCAAAATGTTTAATATCGGATAATTATGCGCCTGTGAAAACAGCTACCATACTCTCGACCTCTGCCTGATCGAATCCGAGATCAACACAGGTCTGAACGAACTTTGCAGGAACTCCGGCAGCAGCCTCTTTGAACTTCGCAACTTCTTCGTCGCTGAGTTCGGAAACTGTCATGCCGCCGTCTGCCCACTTCTTCAGAACTTCCTGGTCGCCTTCACGCTCTTTGACACGCTGGTCGGCAGCTGCATATGCGCCGGCTTCGTCAATAAGAGCCTGCATCTCCGGGCTGAAGGAATCATAGAGTTCCTGGTTCATGGTGAAGAATATGCAGTCGTAAACTCCGGTCCAGTATGTTACATAATCCTGAACGTCAGAAATGGAGGAAGCATCTGCTGTGGGCAGAGGATTCTCCTGGGCCTCATAGGTGCCGGTCTGGAGTCCTGTGTAAACTTCGCTCCAGTTTGCCGTGGTGTAATTGGTGCCCCATGCTTCATATTCGTCTTTCAGGACCTGTGCGCCCGCGACACGGATAACAAGGCCCTTCATATCTTCGAGAGTCTCGATAGGACGTACGTTGTTGGTAACATGTCTGAATCCGTTCTCTGCAATGCCCATGAGGTGGAGGCCCATGCCTTCAACAATGGGAGCGAGAGCGTCGTAACCGGGGCCGTCAAGAACAGCGTCAACATCATCAAAGCTGTCGAATATGAACGGGAGAGATACGACGTTCAGTCTCTGATCAAAGTTGGAGTAGATGAGGTTGGAGTGCGCGGAGAGATCGATCGTGCCGTCTGCAACAGCCTGAATTCCTTCGGTCTGGGAGCCATTGGTCAGCTGGTCCATGGCATAGATCTCAACTTCGAAGTTGCCGGTCGTACGCTCATTGACATAGTCTGCAAAGACCTTTGCCATCTGGGCCCAGCAGGTGGATTCTGCAGCGGAGCAGCAGAATGTGAGTGTAACGTCATCGCATTCGACAAGGTCAGATGCCGCTGCCTCTTCTGCAGGTGCGGCTTCTGCAGGTGCGGCTTCTGCAGGTGCGGCTTCTGCAGGTGCTGCTGCGGGAGCTGCTGCCTGGCCGCATGCTGCCAAAGCAAATACCATGCATAATGCAAGGACGAGTGCTAAGAACTTTTTCATGATTTTCCTCCTGAAATTTTTTTGTTCTTTTTCTTTTTTATTTATAACGCCGAAGCGCTATGAATACATATTATCTTCCGAGAATGAAGAGGCTGAACCAAGGGACATAGGTTATGAGCAGCAGGGCCACAACACAGGATATGATCATAGGCCATACAGCTTTGGACATCGAAGCTATGGTGACCTTCGTCTTGTCCCTCAGATCCTTCATCTTGTCGCAAATGCCTATTGCAACGAAGAGGTTGACTCCGACAGGCGGAGTGACCTGGCCGATGGCGAGGTTGACCGTCGAGAGTATACCGAAGTGTATCGGGTCTATTCCAAGCTTGGTCGCAACGGGGTACATTATAGGGATAAATATATACATCGCGGAGTTTGCATCAACAAAGCAACCGGCTATGAGGAATATCACGTTTACAACTAACAGGAACATGTACTTGTTGCCTGCGACGTTCAGAAGCAGCGCCTGGGCAGCCTTTGAAATGCCGTGCTTGGTGCATACAAAGGAGAACAGCGTGGCAGCTCCGATTATGAGCATTATTCCGCCTGTCGTCTTTCCGGAATCCACAAGGATCTTTACAAGCTGTTTCCATTTGACTTCACGGTAGACAAGAAGGCCTACCAGGAGAGAATAGACAACAGATACAGCTGCAGCCTCAGTCGGAGTAAATATACCGCCGTAAATGCCGCCCAGAATAATCACAGGAACCATAAGTCCCCATGCAGCAGAGCCGAAGGATTTGGCTCTGGCGCCCCATGTGGCGCGCTCACGGGAAGCCTGGATCCCTTTTCTGCGGACTTCAACAATAACTATCGCTATCAGTGCAAGACCCATCATGATGCCCGGAACTATACCTGCCATGAACATCTCACCTACGGATACGCCTGTAATAGATGCGTAAACGACGAAGGCTATGGACGGCGGGATAACTATAGCTATCGAAGAAGCTGCTGCCATCAGCGACGAGGCAAACGGAGCAGAAAATCTGCCTTGGTTGACCATCGCGGGAATAAGGATTATTCCAAGTGCTGCGACAGTAGCAGGGCCTGAACCGGAAATTGCTCCGAAGAACATAGCAACGACAACACAGACTATGGCGATACCGCCCTTCTGGTGTCCGATGCAGTCATCAATAAAATTTACAAGCCTTTTGGAGATACCGGACTCTGCCATGACGTTGCCGGAGAGGACGAAGAACGGAATGGCGAGAAGAAGGAACTTTGCCATGCCAGAGAAGAGGTTCGTCGGAATAACAGACATCTTGTCTCCGGCATACATCATTGCGAGTATCGAGGACATGCCGAGGCTGACCGCGATAGGCGTATTGAGAAGAAGGAAGATGAAGAAAGTACCGAAAAGTATAAGATTTATCATGCTTTGGCCTCCTCTTTTTCTTCCGCTTTTTTATTGGGATCTTCTTTGAGGGAATAGATCTTCATCAGATACTCAAAGCTGTGAAGAATCAGCAGGATTGCGCCGACCGGCAGGAAAAGCATGAATATCCATTCAGGCCAGAGCAGAATGGATGTACGCTTGTCTGACGCGATCATCTGAGCCACTTTGTCAAATCCGGTCTTGACAACAATTACATAGAAGATAAAGCTGATTATGCTTGATAAGGTCGCAATTACTTTTTTGGCCTTCAGCGGTACGGCGTCAAAGACAAGCGAAAGCGAGATGAGCCCGCCCTCTCTTGCCGCCAAAGCACAGCCGACCATGATCATGAGGATGAACACATTGATAACTATTTCCTCTGACCAGGTGAACTTGTACCATGCGGTCTTTCTGCCTACAACAGCGAGAAATGTGATCAGCGTAGTCATAAGTCCTGTAACTATAAGTATCAGTCCTTCGATCTTCGCGACCACATCCATGATTTTTGTAAAGACCTTCATTAGATCACCCCAAACAAAATTCATTTATGGTATTTTGGTCTTACCAACTTGTTGTAAATTTTATCACTTCAGCATGCTTTGTGTCAACCAACTAAGATTCGGCGATTTACACAATAAAATAACAGGAAATTTGTGCGTTTTGCACAAATTCCCTGTTTTGTCAATCCGGTAAAGGCGCCTCTTCAACGCCTCTGCTTCTCTTCGGGTATTTTTCCGAGTATTCTTTAACGATATTTAAATGAAGTATCATCTCAAGCTGGGCTCTCTGGACATCCCTGGCCTTGATCGCCTCATAAATTGCCCTGTGCGACTTCTGGGTTTTCTGCTGATAGTTGGGCAGATCCCAAAACCTTATGCGGACATCGGCAATCAGATTATTGACCATGTGGATCGTAGACGCGAGCATGGCATTGTGCGAGGCTACTGCAATTGCATCATGGAACTCGACGTCATGCATATAGTTAGTGAAGTCGTTGTCCATGGCCTCTATAGCCTTCTCTATAGCTCTAAAGTCCTCTTCTGTTGCCCTTTTGCAGGCAAGTTCCACATTTCCGACTTCTATGACCCGCCTGAACTCGTTGAATGTCTCCTGTGCGGATATCTGACTTGCACTCTCGATCCACGAACTGATCTGCCTGATATAATCGGCGTTTCTCAGCAGTACCTTTCTGTTTCCGCGGCTTTCTATCGCCCCCATGAACTCGAGTATCGCAAGACATTCACGAAGCGAGCCTCTGCCGACACCCAGCTGTTCAGCAAGATCTCTCTCGGGGGGCAGCTCTTTTCCAACTTTTATCTTGCCCTCTCCGATCGCATTGACGATCGCTTCCATAATCAGTTCGGGGACTTTAGGCGAATCATACTGGATCTTATCGAGCTGCATATACCGTTACCCCCTTTGCAGGTTAATCTGTCTTTCTGCTAAATATAAATAGCACACATGCTGTGTATTTTCAAACCCTATTTTTTATTCTTCGAAAAGTAGCCTCAGAATATTATCTTCCGTTATAGCACCGAACATAGCGGGAATGTCAAGTCCGGACAGCTTTTCCGACACCGCGTTTTTTTCAAAAACAGTACCTTTCAGGGTCTCGCAGGCCTCTGCATTATCCTTTAAGGACATGAAATCACCGAAAAAAGCTATATCTTTTATTGCTCCCTTTTCGATAGAGGCGGAGATCTTCAGCGTCCCTCCCGGAAAACGTCCCCTGTTTGTATACTCGAAAGCGGGATCTCTTCCGAAGGTCCACTCCCGGCTTCTATATACTTTCGCGATCTCTTCCACCTTTTTCAGTTCTTCTGCATTTAAAAATGACCTCTCAGCCCCGCCAGGCACAAGCTCTTTCAATATTGCGTCTTTAAACTGCAGTATATCCATCTCCTTATTGAGTTCGCTTTTAATGTTCGTAATGCGGCTTTTTACGGATTTCGCGCTCTTTGACATGAACTTCTCGGGATCGGGGCTTAAAGCTCCCGTCACAGCATCACTGTCGGAATCGAAAAGCAGAGTACCGTGGTAGAGTATTCTGCTTTTTTCTATTCTCTGGGCAACTCCCGAGACCTTTTTCCCGTTTAACAGTATGTCGTTTCTTCCTGAAAGAACGGCATCTCCGCCAAGCGCTCTGAGCGCTCTGCAGACCGGCCGTGAGAAACGGTCGAAGGTCAGCGCCTCCACATCACCTGTATCAGAAATAAAGGAAAAATTCAGATTCCCCAGATCATGATATACAGCCCCTCCGCCTGTTTTTCTGCGCACGACCTTCACATTGTGCGCGCTTACATATTCTCTGTTGATCTCTTCTTCCGCGCACTGATTCAGACCGACAACGACCGTGTTGTCATTTTGCCAGAGCATAAGCAGATCCCCTTCAATTCTGTACTTAAGCAGATATTCTTCAAAAGCAAGGTTGAAGCACGGATCCGTGCTGTTCGTTTCATAGTAGTACATAGCTTCCACGCCTTTGCGCATTATTATGGGTCATTATACAATAATCACCGTTGAATGTAAATTTTACTGTCTCTGTATAAGCGATTAAGTCTGGAAACTGTCTGCAATGATATCCTTGCAAACCTGCCCCTCGGAAAGTATATTTAAATCAGATAAAAAACAGTTGCAAAAGCTTAAGGAGTATGCTCAGGATATGAAAAGATCAGAGATAAACAAAGCTATAAAAGAACTCGAAGCCATGTGCTCTTCCTGCTGCTTCGCCCTGCCGCCGTTTTGCGGTTTTACGCCTGAAGAGTGGCAAACGCTCGGACATGAATACGATGAGGTACGTGACTGTATGCTCGGCTGGGATATCACGGACTACGGGCTCGGAGATTTCGATAAGGTCGGAATGTCCCTGATCACAATTAGAAACGGAAACAGGAGCATGGCGGACAAGTACCCTAAGGTGTATGCGGAAAAGCTCCTGTACTTAAGGGAAGGGCAATACTCTCCAAACCATTTTCATTGGTATAAGACTGAGGATATCATAAACCGGGGCGGAGGGAATGTGCTGATAAGGGTTTATAACAGCCTTCCTGACGAGAGCATCGACTTTGAAAGCGATGTAACAGTCACCACAGATGCCAGGACCTACACTGTTCCGGCCGGGACACAGATACGGCTTACACCGGGCGAGAGCATATTTATACGTCAGGATATGTATCACGATTTCTCTGTAGAGAAAGGTAGCGGGGCAGTACTTCTCGGAGAGGTCAGCCGGTGCAATGATGACAACACTGACAACCGCTTCAATCCCCCCGTCGGAAGATTCCCTTCTATTGAAGAAGACGAGCCTCCCTACAGACTGCTCTGCACCGAATATTCGAAAGCTCTGTAAAAGCCCGTAATGTTGAAAAACAGGGACATATATGCTATCTTTTATTCATCAAAAATACTTTCTGTGAAGGCGGGATGATATATCTATGAAAGTTGTACTTGAACACATAACCAAGCGCTTCATTGACCGCAACAAAAAAAACAAAACGGAATTGGTTGCCGTCAGCGACATGTGTCTCGATATTCCTGACGGCAAACTTATAGGCCTGCTCGGACCTTCCGGCTGCGGGAAAAGCACCACTTTAAACATAATATGCGGACTCGAGAAGCCTTCTTCCGGAAAGATCTTCTTCGGCGACGACGATGTAACAGACCTTCCTCCTGAAAACAGGGGCGTCGGCATGGTGTTTCAGAGTTACGCGCTCTACCCTCACCTGACTGTAAGACAGAACATAACTTTCCCGCTTGAAAACCTGAAAGGAGACAAAAAGCTCACAAAGCAGGAGATGAACGACAGGGCCTTAGGGGCTGCAAAGCTCGTCCAGCTCGACGGATATATGGAACGGAAGCCTTCAGAACTGTCCGGAGGCCAGCAGCAGAGAGTCGCCATAGCGAGGGCGCTTGTCAAGATGCCCAAAGTGCTGCTGCTGGACGAGCCACTCTCAAATCTTGATGCGAGATTGCGTCTTCAGACAAGAGAGGAACTCAGACGTATCCAGAAGGAGACAGGTATCACCACGATCTTTGTCACGCACGACCAGGAAGAAGCCATGAGCATCTCAGATCTGATAGTGGTCATGAAAAAGGCCGAGGTACAGCAGGTAGGAATACCTCAGGACGTCTACGATGACCCGAAAAACCTGTTCGTCGCTCAGTTTCTCGGCACTCCTCCGATCAATGTTTTTGCCGGGGAGATCAGGGAAGAAAAGGTGTATCTCGGAGAAGACTGTATTCTTGACGCACCGGGAATCGAGGATAAGGAAGTACACGTCGGAATAAGACCCGAGGGCTTCATAGTCGACGAGAACGGGCCGCTCCACTGCAAAATAAGAGTCGTAGAAGTCATGGGCAGAGACACGAGCATAGTCTCCTCTCACCCTGTTGCGGAGACCGAGACGATACGCTCCATAATAGATTCCGAAGACAGACCTGCCGCCACTTCGGGCACGGTCACCTTCAGTCTGAGGAAAAGCAAGGTGCTTCTGTTCGACATGGAGACAGAAGAGCGCATCTATCCGTGTTGAGAGGCAGGGCATATGAATAACAACAATCTCAAAGGCTGGCTTTATCTGTTGCCCGCGATCGTCTTTCTGGGCTTCTTCATGGTATACCCTCTTGTAGACGTCTTCATTTATTCCTTTGAAGAGGGTTACAACTTTGCATCCCAGAGTTACTCGGGCACAGGCCTTTTCAACTACTCCTTTGTTCTGCATGACCCGTATTTCATGCAGGCTCTGAAAAATACGATACTGATGGTCATTATAACTGTTCCTCTTTCAACCGGCTTTGCCCTTCTGATATCTTTGGCACTGAGCTCCATAAAGCCTCTCAGGAACGCGTTTCAGACCATCTATTTCCTCCCGTATGTGACAAACACCCTCGCAGTGGGCCTTGTATTCATGATACTTTTCAAGAAGACACCCTACTCGGACGGGCTTGCCAACATGCTGATATCTCTTTTCGGAGGAACATCCGTTGATTTCATTGAAGGCCCATACTGGGCAAAGATGTTTGTCTTCTGCTTCTACATCATATGGGTCGTTCTCCCTTTCAAGATCCTTATACTCACCAGCGCCATCGCCTCTGTGAATCCCATGTATTATAAAGCTGCCCGTATAGACGGCGCCGGCAGTTTCACGATGTTTAAAAAAATCACGCTTCCGATGATCTCCCCGATGATCTTTTATCTGATAATTACCGGGTTTATCGGCGCGTTCAAATCATACAGTGATGCAGTCGCCCTCTTTGGAACAGATCTGAACGCTGCAGGAATGAACACGATAGTAGGCTATGTCTATGACATGCTGTACGGCGACAGCGGCGGATATCCCTCATATGCCTCTGCTGCTGCCATCATCCTCTTTGCCGTTGTCCTGACGATCACGGTCATTAACCTCACCGTCAGCAGAAAACGGGCAGTGTACTGAAAGGAGGAAAACTGTGAATTACGAAGAAATCGAACTTAAGTCCAGACGCAGAAAAACAATAAAAAATGTTATTGTATATATATTCCTTGCCATCTGGGCGATAATGGTTCTCTTCCCGTTCTACTGGATGATCCTGACCTCCTTTAAGAGTTACAGCGCCTATACCTCGGAATACATTCCAAAGTTCTTTACACTCTCTCCCACATTCCAGAATTACATTGACGCCTTCACGGCAGTTCCGCTTGCGAAGTATTTTCTGAACACACTCATATTTACTCTTGCTACCACGGGGATCATGGTCGTCGTTACGGTGCTTGCCGCTTTCGCCTTTGCAAGACTCGATTTCAAAGGCAAGGATCTTGTTTTCACTCTTTTCCTGTCACTCATGATGATACCGGCGGAGCTCGTCGTCATTACAAACTTTGTGACAATAACAAACTGGAATATGAGAAACACATTCATGGGCCTGATACTTCCCTCTGTCACCTCGGTCTTTTATATCTATCTCCTCAGGGAAAACTTTGCACAGGTGCCTGATGACCTGTACAAAGCAGCCAAAGTGGACGGAACTTCAGACTTCAAGTACCTCACAAAAGTCATGCTGCCTATCTGCAGGCCGACGATCGTAACCGTAATAATATTGAAGGTCATAGAATGCTGGAACTCGTATGTCTGGCCGAGACTGATCACCGATGACCAGGCTTATTTCCTCGTTTCGAACGGAATCCAGGAGATTCGCGAAAACGGATTCGGCAGAGAGAACATCCCGGCGATGATGGCTGCAGTTGTTGTCATCTCGGTCCCGCTCATCGTCATATTCCTGATCTTCAGAAATAAGATCATGGAAGGCGTCTCAAGGGGAGGAACAAAGGGATGAAAAAGTGTCTCTCCATACTTCTTGCATGTATAATGCTCCTTTCGCTCTTTTCGCTCTCCGGCTGTCACGGCTCCAGGGGGATGGATGAGTTTGTGATCCCGGAGGAATTCGACGATTCGCGCAGCTTCGAGATCACATTCTGGGCTAAGAATGACACGAACAAGACCCAGACGGATATATACCATAAGGCGATCTCGGATTTTGAGAAGATCTATCCGAATATCAAGGTCAACATCCGGCTTTATACGGACTACAGCAAGATCTACAACGATGTCATAACCAACATCTCCACAAACACCACGCCGAATGTCTGCATAACATATCCTGACCATATAGCGACTTATATGACCGGAATCAATGTCGTTGTGCCTCTGGACGAGCTTTTTGAAAACGAAAACTACGGGCTCGGCGGAACGAGAGTCGCCTTCGATTCAGTCTCCCGGGAAGAGCTCATACCTGAATTCCTTGATGAATGCATGATATCCGGGACTTACTACGCGATCCCCTACATGCGTTCGACCGAGGCATGCTATGTCAACAGGACTTATGTTGAAAAGCTCGGCTACACTCTTCCCGAGACTCTCACCTGGGATTTCGTATGGGAAGTCAGTGAAGCCGCGCTTAAGAAAAACGCGGACGGGACTTTTGCAATAAACGGGCAGAACGTCATGATCCCCTTTATATACAAATCATCGGACAATATGATGATAACCATGCTCCGGCAGAAAGACGCTCCCTACTCAACGGATGAAGGCGCTATCGGCATCTTCAACGACACTACCTCGGAGCTTCTGCTGGATATATCCGGACACACAAAGTCCGGCGCCTTTTCCACATTCAAGGTCTCCGGATACCCTGCAAACTTCCTGAATGCCGGGCAGTGCATATTTGCTGTTGATTCCACAGCCGGAGCCACATGGATGGGCTCTCATGCCCCTCTCTCGGATATCAGCGAGGACAAATTCGTCGAATTCGAGACCGAGGTCATGACTGTACCTCAGTTTGACCCTGCAGATCCGAAAATGATCTCACAGGGGCCTTCGATCTGCATCTTCAACAAGGAGGATCCGCAGGAAGTGCTCGCCTCATGGCTGTTTGCGCAGTATATGCTGACAAACGACGTACAGATCGCATACTCCGAGACTGAAGGCTACGTTCCGGTCACGTCTCGCGCAAGGGACAGCGCGGAGTACCGCGATTACATTTCAAGAAGCGGTGAGGACAACGGCCTCCATTACTATGTTAAGATAAAAGCTTCCGAGCTTCTGACCGAAAACACGGAAAATACCTTTGTCACTCCTGTTTTCAACGGTTCCGCATCATTAAGGGAAGCTGCCTCCCAGCTTGTGGAAAGCGTTGTAAAATCCACCAGAAGACGCGAGGCTGTGAATGACGAATATATAGAAAAACTGTACAGCAATGTGACATCCCTATACAGGCTCGATTCCTCCGGAGCTTCTGCAGCCGTTTCCGGGAGAGATGCAAAAGATCTGGGCCCGCTTCCCAAGGAGTCCGTTATCCTGCTCTCAGTGCTTGCGGGTGTCTGGGTACTCATAGGCGCTTATTACATCACAGAGCATGTTAAAAAAAAGACTGGACAAAACAGCTAAAAACCCTTGAGTTTGCACGGCCTTCGTCTATAATATCAGATGTGAGATATCCACCCCAATAAATAATAAGGAGAAAACAAATGAAAAAATTTCTTGCACTTATGCTTGCCCTTATGATGGTCTTTGCACTGGCTGCATGCGGAAAACAGGCAGCTCCTGCCGCTTCCGACACGGATGTCAAGGGCGAAGGCGTCATGACCTATGAAGAATATGCAGCTGCTGCTATAGACGATCCCGTTGTCGTCGAGACCTATGTTCAGGCAACACAGTCCTGGTGGGACAACACAATAACAGTTTACTCCCAGGATAAAGACGGAGCATACTTCATCTATAACATGGCCTGCTCTGAAGAAGATGCAGCGAAGCTCGTCCCCGGCACTAAGATCAAAGTCACAGGTTATAAGGCCGAGTGGTCCGGAGAGATCGAGATAGCAGATGCCACATTTGAGATCGAAGAAGGCAGCTATATTGCCGAGCCTCTCGATGTGACAGCTCTTCTCGGCAAGGATGAGCTTGCAGACAAACAGAACATGAAGGTCGCCTTCAAGGGAATGACCGTTGAAGATTCCGGCAACGGCAGTGCTTTCATGTACAACTGGGACGGCTCCGGCTCACAGGGAGACGATGTATACTTCACGGTCTCCAAGGACGGCAGCAGTTACAGCTTCCTAATAGAGAGCTACCTCTGCTCCTCTGATACCGAAGTCTACAAAGCAGCTGAAGCTCTGAAGGTTGGCGATGTCATCGACATGGAAGGCTTCCTCTACTGGTATGAAGGCGTTCAGCCCCATATCACTTCCATCAGCCCCGCCGCCTGAAGCAAAACAGACAAAATAAAAAATGCAGCCTTTGGGCTGCATTTTTTATTTTCTTTTCTGTATCAGATAGACCGCTTCGACGGCTGTTATAACGAATACTGTCAGGACTAAAAACAGAATGTACGCAGGGATATAGGAGCCTTCATGCATATCCGCAAGTATTCCGGGAACTATTGAAAAGAGCATTGTTCCCGCTGCATAGCACGCCTGGAAAAGTTCAACTGCAGAGTCGTATTTTTCTGGTACAGCCCAATCCCTCGCCCAAGCCGAAAGACCTACTGTCGTATTTCCAAGCCCTGCTCCGTAAAGCACCATGGCTGTAAGCAGCAGAAAGGGATTCCCATTCATAATACATAGTATCATTATTCCTGCTGCAGCGAGAGGCCCCATCATAAGATTTGTTTTTCTCGCGGAAAACTTATCGGACAGAACACCGTAGAGAAACTTCCCGCCCATAAGTGCCAGACCGGAGACAGTGATTGCAAGAGCAATGAGCTCAGGTGAAAAGTCTCCTCCTGCAGCCAGTACTGTCAGATGGCTGTAGCCTGCGTTAGTCATGCCGCCTACGCAGAGGAGCATCGGAATAATGAACATCCATTCTTTTCTTCCTATACCCGGTCCCCCAGGATGAGATACGCCGGCTACAGGATCATCCTTGTCTGTCCCCAAAGCAAAGAGCCCTTTTTCAGACGGATCATCCCGAATCAGCAGAAAGCTTATTATTCCAAGCAGCACTATGAAAACTGCTTCCGAGATGAATGAGACCTTAAGAGAAGAACCCTCTATGATCCTTGTAATCAGTGACGGGATCCCAAGAGTCGCAAGCCCTGTCGCTGCAGAGCAAAAGCCGAGCGCCACTGTCATTTCGGAAACAAACCAGTGCTCTATAACTATAGAAACCGGGATCATGGTACCGAATCCGTAACCAATGCCTGTGACTGCCCCGGCAATGAGATAAGCGCCGAACCTTTTTGAAAGACCGAAAAGTGCAAAGCCTGCAGAAACCATAAATACGCTTGCAAGCATTCCCTTCCGAAGCGAAATCTTCTTATAGAAAGCTCCGCTGAGCAGCATGGCGGCAAAGGAAGTGAGGCTTCTGACAGTCAGTATGGCCGAACTCTGGGAATTTGTAAGTCCTCCCGCCTTTATTAAATACGGCTGGTAGACCGTAAACGCATTTACCGTCAGCCCGCTCGTGCAGAACATGACTAAAGCGCAACCTAAAGCAACATACCAGCCGTAGAAAAGATGCCTTTTTTTCATCACTGTTCCTTCCGAATCCGAAGTACGTTAAATTATAGCACCGAACACCAAAATATAAAATGTCAGTTTTCCCTCTCCATGACATTATTTGTCAGAACCATATATGAATCTGTACTTTTTTAGAGTATGAAGCTATAATGGTCGGGATATTCTTAATGCGGAGATGTGAAAATGGACAGAATACTGCATGCAACTGCTGCCGGTGATATGATCAAAATGTCGGCGATAGACGGGAAAGCGCTTGTTCAGAAAGCCAGAGAGATCCACGGACTCTCTCCGACAGCTTCAGCAGCGCTGGGCAGAGCTCTCTGTGCCGCAAGTATGCTCGGCGAAGTAATGAAGGAAGAGAATGCCTCCGTCACTTTACGGATAGACGGCGGCGGGCCGCTCGGAGGAATAACCGCAGTTTCGGACAGCGAGGGCTTTGTAAGAGGCTATGTCGTAAATCCGGAGACAGAGCTGCCTCTCAAAGCGGACGGAAAGCTTGATGTCGGAGGAGCGGTCGGCAGAAACGGCATGTTTACGGTCAGCCGCGATATCGGACTTAAGGAGCCTTATGTGGGCTCTGTAGAGCTTATGAGCGGAGAGATTGCCGAAGACCTCACTAAATACCTGCTGGAAAGCGACCAGATACCTTCAGCATGCGCGCTTGGCGTCCTGGTGGATACCGACCTCTCCATCAAAGCCGCCGGCGGCTTTATAGTACAGCTCATGCCCGGGGCGGAAGACGATCTGATCGACAAACTCGAGGACAACATTTTCATGATGGATCAGCTCACCACCATATTGGATGAAGACGGTCTCGAAGAGGTCATCGAGCAGGTCCTGAAAGACCTTGATCACAGAGTCGTCGAGGAGGTCCCTGCGGGATACAGGTGCAGCTGCAGCGAAGACAAAGTAAAAGCAGCCCTTGCAGCAGTCAGCAAAGACGATCTGAATGAGCTTATCGCAGAAGATAAGGAAGTTGAAGTCGTCTGCCGTTTCTGCGGCAGAAAGTATTGCTTTGACGCTGCCTCTCTTTTAAAAGAAAAGCTATGATCCCCATAGGAGTTTTATATGGCTGAGAATACAGATCTCTCCCTGCAGAAGCAGGTTATCTACTCGATATATGTCAGAAACCATACGGAAGAAGGTACCTTCAGGGCACTAATCCCGGATCTGGACAGAATAAAGGCGCTTGGAACAGACATCATATGGCTCATGCCGATACACCCGATCGGTGTTGAGGGGAAAAAAGGCAGCCTGGGCTGCCCATATGCCAACAGGGATTACAGAGATGTCAACCCCGCTTACGGAACAATGGATGACTTCAAGTTTCTGGTCTCCGAGATACATAAAAGAGGCATGAAATGCATCATAGATGTTGTCTACAACCACACGTCTCCGGATTCCGTTTTGAGAAACAGTCATCCCGAGTTCTTTTACCGAAGGCAGGACGGGAGTTTCGGGAATCATCTCGGCGAATGGTCGGATGTCATAGACCTTGACTATAACGTGAAGGCGCTCTGGGATTACCAGATAGAAAGCCTCTGTATGTGGGCGGAGACGGTTGACGGATTTCGATGCGATGTGGCGTCTTTTGTTCCGCTCGAGTTCTGGAAAGAGGCGAGATCGGCAGTAGAAAAAGTGCATCCGGGCGCCATATGGCTTGCAGAAACTGTGCATACCGTGACAAACAACTATGCCAAAAGCATAGGGATCAACGCCATGTCTGATGCCGACGCTTTCTCCGCATTTGATATGGAGTATGAATATGACATATGGGCGTCTTTCGAGGCTTACCTCGACGGAAAAACTCCGCTCTCCGGCTATCTGGATATGCTGAATCTCCAGGAAGCCGTATATCCGTCAAATTACAACAAGATGCACTGCCTTGAAAACCACGACCAGAAGCGCATACGCTCACGCTTAAGATCGGAAGAAGAGCTGATTAACTATACCTCCATGCTGTATTTCCTCAAAGGCACAACACTTATCTACGCCGGCCAGGAATTTGAGAACACGCATACTCCGAGTCTCTTTGAAAAAGAACCGATAGACCGGAAGACCGGTAAGGATATAAGCCCTCTTTTAAAAAGGCTCTCTTCAATCAAACATCTATTCGGGCAGAGCGACTGGTTTCTGGCAAGAGCTGATGCTGAAAATGACATTGCCGTCTTAAGGCGCGGCTCAGGAAACTGCGAATTTCTCGGCATTTTCAGCCTTAAAGCCGGAAAAGCATCAGTTCCGGTGCCGGAATTGCATGACGGAAATTATGAAGAACTCATAAGCGGAAAATCTGTCCGGATAATCGCAGGGAACTTCGACTGCTCGGGAGAGCCGGCAATAATAAAAGTGCGGTAAGGGATTTACAGTTTAATAATATTTTATTAATTTATCGTCAAAAAGTTTCTACACTCCTGTTATATAATTGCTTCAGTAAATCTCAGCAATATATAAAAGGAGTGTTGCTTTATGAAAAAAACTGCACGCTATGTGATTTCTGCCGCACTGATCCTGTGTATGGTATTCGCGCTATCTGCCTGCGGCTTCTCTACGGATTCGCCCGCCGGAGTGCTCACAAGATCGGCCATGGCGCTCAAGGATAAGGACAGTGTCTCGCTGAATATTAAGGTGCCTGTCTCGATATCTTTCAGCACTTCGATCTTAGGCCAGGACATCAGTATGGATCTTCCTTTGACACTTGGAATCGATACGAAGATAAACGGCGGCAATTCACACTCGCTGATCTCAGTCAGCTCAACAGAGCTTGGGAAAGCGACAACCGAATCATATTCCGAAAAGACGGATTCCACTCTTGTTGTCTATACTTTGCCATATGGAGAGGAGACCTGGTATAAAAACGAGGTCGAGATAGAAAGCAATGCCGTTTCTCTCGAGAAGCTTTCCTTCAAAGAACTTCTGGCGCTAAACAGCGAGCTTGAAAAGATGCTCGCAGACGCCTCAATGGAGACATCAGATAAATTCTACACCATCACGGTGCCCGCAGAGGATATAATCGGAAACGAATTCATTTCAGCCCGGATCTATTCCGGTATGAAGCAGGCGTTTGCGCAGGCCGGAAATGACAGCATAAGCGACGAAGATATCGCAAAGATCCTCTCTCTTTTGAACGGTTCCGAAATTAAGCTTAAAATAGCATCGGATACTTTCTACCCGGTTTCTGCAGAGATCAGTGAGATCGCTGTTGGAGGAGAAACTCTTTCCGCATTTATCGATACCGATGACGCGATACTCAAGGAACTTGTCCCTTATCTCTCGGCTCTTGACGCTAAGCTGAGCCTTCGCTGCGATATCTCGGACATCGGAGAAACGGATGCAGCCTCAGTGACCGTACCCGATGAGGTCAGAGAAGCTGCTTTAGAATCCGCCGTATTACATTGAAACGTTGGCTGAGGGGACTGACTCAGTTTATGTAATAATCGTCTTCCCCATACCAGCCGAGGGGCTTCCCGCAGGCTGGGCAGAAGATGTTCGTAATTGAAAACTCCAGATTTACGAACTCCGGATACAGTGCCGGGTCTCCTTCGAGGAGATGCCCGCATGCCTTGCATTTTGTGTTCTCAAGCTCTTTTACAAGCTCTATTTTCATCTCTTCCAATTGTATTTCTCCTTGAAGTCAAATCAAACGGGGGCATTCCTTTTGTGAATGCCCCCTCAGTATTCTATGAATTGATTTTATGCGGCGGGTTTTGTCTCTGCTTTCTCTACGGGAACAGGAGCTGCGCCGTGCTCCCACTTGTGTACGCAGACCGCGCAGGAGCAGTCACCGATAATATTGAGAGTCGTACGGCCCATATCGAAGAGACGGTCTATGCCGTAGATGATTCCGATGTATACCGGATCGATTCCGACAGACTCGAGAACCATTGCCAGCATTATCATACCGGCTCCGGATGTACCGGCAGTTCCTATGGAGGCAAGCGTTGCAGTGACAACTATCATTGCCATCTGTGTGAAGCTCAGGTCTATTCCTATGCACTTAGCAAGGAAAACTGCCGCCACGCACTGGTAGATGGCCGTGCCGTCCATGTTGACTGTTGCGCCGAGAGGCAGAACGAAAGAGGATACTTCGTTGTCTACGCCCATCTCATCGCAGCTCTCCTTGCTCACAGGAAGCGTGGCAACGGAGGAGGTGGATGTAAACGCGAAGATGGCGGCCGGGGTGATCAGCTTGAAGAACTTGGCCGGGCTGAGTCCGCCTATCGCCTTGACGGATACGGTATATACAAGCACAACGTGCAGGATATAGCCGATATATGCAGCCAGAAGAACGAGCCCGAGACTTCCAAGTATTTTCGGACCCTGAGCGGCTACGACCCAAGCCATAAGGCAGAATACGCCGAACGGGGTGAGCTTGAGGATGAAGCTCATGACCTTCTGGGTTACTTCGTTCATGGAGGTAACGAAATCTGCTGCCGGCTTGCCCTTTTCGCCTGCCACCAGGATGCCGCAGCCGAATGCGATCGCGACAACGATGATCTGGAGCATGGTCGAATTCAGGAACGGTGCAATCGCGTTGTTCGGGAAGATGTTGGAAATAACAGTCATTATCCCCTCAGGCTCTTTTGCCTGGTACTCGGCACCTTCAGCAAGGCTGAGCACGGGGAAAGAACCCTTGAAGAGAGCCGCAATAACAAGGCCGATAACACATGCAATGGCTGTTGTTACGAGGAAGTAGGCTATTGTCTTCCAGCCTATTTTCCCGACCTTGCGGATATCGTTCATGGAAATGACGCCTTCCATGATCGAGAAGAGGACCAGCGGTACAACGATAAACTTAAGCAGATTGACGAAGATGTCGCCTATCGGCTTGAGATAGGTCGCTGTAAAACCGGTCGCAGCTTCGGAGCCCATAGCTGCCCACAGAATGGCGCCAACGACAATGCCGCAGCCCATACCTATGAGTATCCACGCGCCAAGACTCAGTTTTTTCTTTTCTTGCATAGATCTTTCTCCTTTTCACAAATATTTTCGGTGCTTTTAATGCAAGTATGTCGATATTATACAATATCAACCCAGATCTGTATAGAATAATTTTAATATTTTGTTCATATTTAAAAAGTATGCATCAGGAAACAAGCTCTGTCAGCAGCTTAATAAAGAATATTGCAAGGACAGCCAGCATGACAGGCTTAACGACTTTTGCCCCGTTTTTGTCGAACATGCGTGTTCCGAGATAATTGCCGGCAATTCCGAAAAGCCCTGCGACAAGACCGAGCACAAACAGCACCTTGCCGTTAATGAGATAGACTGCCAGCGCACTGCAGTTCGTGGCGAGATTTACGGCTTTTGAGGTCCCGTTCGCCTCGGTAAGTTTCAAGTGGGCAAATGCGGTGAGAAGAAGAATCAGAAATGTTCCTGTTCCGGGGCCGTAAAATCCGTCATAGATACCGATAACGAAGGATATGAGTGAGCTCAGTACGGCTGTCTTGATCTTGGGATACTCTTCTCTCTCGGTGTCAAGCCTCTTTCCGAAGATGACATAGGCAGCTGTAAGAGGCAGCACTATGAGTAGGATGATCCTGAATATCCTGTCTTCTATTATCAGAGCAAGATTCGCGCCAAGTGCCGAGCCCAGAAAGGCTGCGATCACGCAGAAAATTGCCCTCTTCCAGTTTATATAGCCGGCTTTGTGATATCTGTATGTCGCAAGAGAGGTCCCCATAAATGAGCTCAGCTTGTTTGTGGCGATAGAGTTGTGCACCGGCAGCCCTGCCAGGAGATAAGCAGGAAGCGAAATCAGTCCTCCTCCGCCTGCAATGCTGTCTGTAAAGCCCCCCAGGAACACCAGCGGGCATACGATCAGAAACTGCTTTAAAGTCAGCATTATACCGTCTCCCCTCCGGCGAGCCTTATCGCCTCTCTTGCAAGCTCGAGGGTCGGATCGATACATGCAAAGTCCAGGCCATACATCTCCATCGCGACAGGCAGTTCAGTGCAGCCGAGTATCATTGTCTCTGCCCCGAGATCAAAAAGGCTCTGCACTGTCTTTTCATATATTGTTGTATCATAGTCGCGTTTTCCAGCCTTTACGCCGTTATATACTACGTCCATTACGTTTCTTTGCCCCTCATCATCCGGAATAAGGAGCTCAATGCCGTATTTTGACGCCGCTTTCTGATATATGCCCGTCTGAACGGTCCCCATGGTTGAAAGCAGCCCCGCTTTACGGACACCCTTTTCTCTGAGAACTCTGCAGCAGATCTCAGGCATATGCAGGATAGGAATACTGACCTCAGTGCTGAGTCTTTCATAGTACGCGTGGGCCGTGTTGCAGGGTATCATCAGCATCTCCGCTCCTGCCTCCTGCAGAAGGATCGCGCTTTTTTTCATTTCGGGATAGGGATCCGCTCCTCCATGCAATAAAGCAGCCGTTCTGTCCGCTATATTCGTGTTGTTGTCTATTATCAGGTGGATATGCTCCTGGTCACAGGAAGCCTTTGTGTTCATCACGGTTTTTCTGAACAGATCTGCCGTGGCGAGCGGGCCCATCCCGCCGATTATTCCGACTGTTTTCATAGAAGCTCTCCTTTTTTGCTTATTTTAGACCTGCATAGGGCGAAAAACAAGAGAAATACTTGTCTCTTTCAGGGCGCTGTGATAAATTATTACAGACAAAAAGGAGCTCAGTTATGGCATACAAAGACGATACTTTCAATACTTTTTCGAATAAAGTCTTCTCTTCCGCTCCGGTTCCCGGGGGCGGGGCTGTCGCGCCCCTGGCAGCGGCTCTCGGAGCTGCGCTTGATGGCATGGTCCTTTCGATCACTTTCGGAAAAAGCGCCTATCTGGACATACGTCCGGAAATCGAGGAGCTTTCAGCCCGCTGCAGCGTATTGAAAGAAGAATTCTTTGCTCTTGCGGATGCAGATTCTGAGGGTTTTCTCCCCATGCTCGATATCTACAGGCTCCCGAAAGAAGCTCCCGGCAGGGAAGCTGCGCTTGAAAACGCACTTCTCGGAGCATGTGCTGCTCCCCGAAAGGTCCTTGAGCTCTGTCTGGAAGGACTCGAACTGACAGAAGAGGTCTTCAAAAAGGCCTCCAGTTCCGCTGTCTCGGATATTGCCGCAGCAGCCCTGCTTTTAAAGTCAGCTGCTTCTGTTTCCGAACTCAATATACTTGCAAACACCCGGTCTCTCTCTGACAGAGCACTTTCAGACAGGATGGCAGCCGAATGCACGGAGCTCGCCAGGAAATGCAGTCTGAAGGCTGATGCTGTCTATGAAAACACAAAAGCATTTTTTCTTCCGGAGGGAAACTGATGGCCAAGATTCTCAGCGGAAAAGAAGTCGCTTCATCTCTCGAAGCAAAACTCAAAGAGGACATTGTCGCTTTAAAGGCACGCGGCGTGACTCCGGGGCTTGCGATCATCAGAGCAACGGATTCAAGGCCGATGCTCTCCTATGAAAACAATGCCGCTTTGAGAGCCTCGAGGCTCGGGATAGACGTATTTAAATACAGCTTTCCGGAAAACGCCTGCAAGGATGAGCTTATAAAAGCCGTTGAAGAGATCAATGCCGACAGAAACATCCACGGCTGTATCATGCTGAGGCCGCTTCCAGGCGAGCTCAGGGCTCATGAAAAAGAGATCAGCAACCGTCTGACGCCCGAGAAAGATATAGACTGTATGACCGACATCTCCTTCGGAGGCGTTTTTACCGGAAAAAGCACGGGCTTTCCGCCCTGTACGCCCCAGGCGGTCATCGAGCTCCTTGACCATTACGCCATTGATCTCGAAGGAAAGAGGGCTGCAGTTATAGGAAGAAGTCTTATTGTCGGCAGACCCGCGGCATTGATGCTTTTAAACAGAAACGCCACCGTCACGCTCTGCCATAAAAAGACAAAGGATCTGAGTTCCATCACAAAAGAATCGGATATAATCGTCTCCGCGGCTGGCTGCCCCGGGCTTCTGACTAAAGAAAATGTATCCCCCGGTCAGGTCGTAATAGACGTCTCCACCACCTGGGATGAGAAAAAGCCCAATGGCAGCGGAGGCTTCGGAACATTCACGGGCGACGCAGTCTTCGAGGAAGTTGAGAGCGTCGTGGACGCGATAACCCCGGTCCCCGGAGGCATAGGCATGATAACGATCTACGTGCTGTTCAAGCATCTGATCGAAGCTGCAGATAATCTGACAAAATAAAAAGGCGCCCTTTCGGGCGCTTTTATTATTATCTGCAGGTCTCTTTGACTTTTCTCTTGATCTCGCGGATCATGCTGTTTTTAAACCCAGCGTAATCTTTCGTCCCGTCCACATAGTATTCGTGCGGATTCAGGGTCCTTCTGACCTCCGGGTAAAGCGTCTGCATCTGTTTTTCGCAGAAGATTTTCTTCTCCTCGAATGAAGGATCTTCATATACAAGCTCCCCTCCGCTGAACACGGTCTTCTGAAGCGGCACCAGATCGAAATCTGTAATAACGCTGCTCTTTATGAAATCCTGCAGGCTCACTATGCTGAGCTCGTCTCTGCTTATCTTCTCCTCACAGAGGCACATTACATCTGCCAGCGCATAGCCTGTCTTTCTGTCATAGCAGCGGTAGAGCTTTTTGAAGCCCGGATTCACTATCTTGATTATGTCGTTCGAGAGCTTCATCTTCGGGGTCTGCTTCCCGTCATGTATGATCGCGACCGCTTTATAAACGGCTCCCATTCTTCCGGCAGGCTTCGAGATATTGTCACCGACTCCGAGCGAATTGAATTTTGCTCCCTGGATCGTAAGCGACTCTATGGTCTCGGCGTTCAACCCGTTTGAAAGGCAGATAGCCGCATTGGGATAGCCCGCCTCATCCAGCATCTCCCTCGCCTTTTTTGAGAGATATGCAAGGTCTCCGGAGTCTATCCTTATGCCGATGTGATCTGTCGGAATGCCTTTTTCCTTCATGGCGTCGAACGTCTTTATCGCGTTGACTACTCCGCTTCTCAATGTGTCATAGGTATCCACCAGGAGTATGCAGTTGTCCGGATAGCATCCGGCGAAATTCATGAACGCGTCAAACTCGCTGTCGAAGGCTTCGACAAAGCTGTGGGCCATGGTACCCAGTGCCTTGGAGCCCATCATTTTTGCAGCCAGCACATTGCTGGTCCCGCTGCAGCCCGCCATTACGGCGTAGAGCGACGCGTCAATCGCCGCCTCACAGCCGTCTGCCCTTCTGGCACCGAATTCCATTACGGAGACTCCCTTCGGGCAGGCTTCGATTATACGTCTTGCGGCTGTCGCATGTTCGGTCGCGCCGTTTACTATAGCTAGAAGAGCTGTCTCGAGTATCTGTGCCTGGATTATTGGCGCCTTGACAGTAATCAGGGGTTCATTCGGAAAAACAGGCGTCCCGTCCGGGATAGCGTAGATGTCGCCGGTAAACCTGAAATTCTTGAGATAGTTTATGAAGACCTCGCTGTAGCCGTTTGCCCTGTAATACTCGAGCTCTTCCTCACCGAATTGAAGATCATTAATGAAGTCTATTACCTTGTCGAGACCTGCCATTACCACATAACCTCCGCCGTTCGGGACCTGTCTGAAAAACAGGTCAAATACGGCGGTGTCGTTTTCTATGCCCTTGCGGATATAGGCGTCCGACATCGTATATTCATAGGCGTCTGTCAGCAGCGTATAGTTTCTGGGAGTTCTTCTGTAGTTGTCTTCCATTCTATTCCCTTTCATGAGCAGCGTATGACTCTGCCCGATGTTTTGATTGCCTCTTCGTCAAGTCTGTCCCCGTCCAGAACGGTCCTGCCGTTGATGATCACGCGTTTTATTCCAAATGGCCTGTACTGATCCGGCACGCCGTTTTTCATCTCTTCTTCATTGAATACGGTGATGTCCGCAAAGCAGCCCTCTTTGAGGTAGCCCCGGTCTTTGAGCTGGAAACGGTCTGCAGTTGCGCCGGACATTTTCCGGATCGTACGCGGGAGAGTATCTCCCATCCCGAGGATCGAATCGTGTATGAACTTCGGAAACACGTCGTAGACCGCAAGATTCTGGATACCGTTTTCCTCGATCCAGGCGTCACTCATATAGAACAGGCAGTTGGGGTCGTTCGTCTGTCTTTTGATCAGTTCAGGCGTAGTATAAGCGCCCTGATTCACGCGGCCTGAAAAATCCGACTCCCTGCAGAGATACAGATATGCGTCCGAGGGTTTTATTCCCATTTCCTTCGCTATCTCAGTGACATACCTGCCCTCAAATTTTTTCAGCTTTTCACCGCCGTAAGCGAGCATAATATCAGGAAAGCCGAAGCCGAGAAGTTTGGGCGTTGCCCAGACGAAGGCCTTGAATTTGAGCTTGTTGAAGGGCTTCTCGCGCTCCTCCGGCGAGAGTGCCTGATACCATGTGGGCATGATGACCGTTATGACCGAAACGCCCATGACTTCATCATAGATGTCATATCCGACCCGAATACCCTCGCTGCGCATTTTTTCTATCATTTCCATAAACTCATCGAGATCCGGATACGTCTTTCTCCCGACGAAGATCGCGTGCGAGTACTGTAGCTTGAGGTTCGTACCCTTGGCGACCTCATAGAGTTCATCCAGCGCTCTCAACAGATGCGAACGTCCGAATAACTCAGGGTAGCAGGTGGAGACCTTGGACTCGGCGCGCGGATGTACTGTCAGAGGCCTGTCGTACTTCACGCAGAGCGAAGCTACTTTTTTCAGCTCCTCGACATCTGCGAAGAGCCCGGGGTCATACATCATGCCCAGAGATATACCTGCTGCGCCCTGTTTGAGGTCTCTCTCAAGGAGATCGAGCATCTGCTCCTCCTCCGCCGGAGTCAGTTTGCCGGGTTTGCTTCCGGATACGCTGGCTCTTGCCGAGCAGTGGCCTGTGAGTTCCGCCATGTTACAGGGCATGTTTCTGTCTGTAGCCTTTGCCCAATCGTCGAAAGAGGCATATTCCCCGGTCGTGTCATCAAAGTGGAAGAGCCCCGCTCCGACTTTATCCAGATGGGGAGTGCCGTCCGAAAAGCCTATTGCCGAAATACCGCAGTTACCGGCGACGAAAGTCGTCATACCCTGTCTTATGAAGGGCTCAAAATACTTTTTGGGGTTATTTTTAATGGCAAACCAGTCGTTGTGGGAATGCCCGTCTATAAAGCCCGGCGCTACAGACTGGCCTGTCATGTCAATAACAGTATCTGCCGTGGCCGGGTCGATATCGGGCATGACGGAAATTATGCGGTCATCCTCGTATAGAACGCTCCCGATATACGGCTCGGCGCCTGTCCCGTCATAGATTCTGCCGTTTTTCAGTAAAGTCTTCAAGGTATTTCCTCCCTCGCGGATATATAAAAATTTTTATATAATTATAGCATATTCAGGTGAGCTTTGTCACGGATTTAAACCGTTTATTCCCGCTCTGCCGGGAGTTTCATATTATATCAGGATCAGTATGGCAGCGATCAACGTCAGGCCCAGGAAAGCCGCGGAGAGTCCGAGTCCCGTTTTCGCATCTTTTCTTGCTTTTGCGATGTCTTCGGCCGTCGTAATATAGAATTCGAATCCGCAGTTATCGCATTTTGCAGGATGTTTGTAAATGCCGTTTTCCTCCCAATAGCCCAGCTTCATGCTGCTCTTCGGCAGAATATCTATGTTGCAGCCGTTGCAGCCAGGGCACATCTTCTCTCCCGCATACAATTTATCTGCCGAACGGGCAAAGCGTACTGCCCTGATCAGCAGATATAATGCCGCCGCGGGAAGCAGAATTGCCAGTGACGTAAAACCTGCAAAAACAGCTGTCGCGACTGCTGCAATTATTATCAGTGAAACAATTATCTTCATCAGATCTTCAATAAACTGACGCGATCCGGCGTGAAACAGATCATTTTTCCTCAATACCTCTGACATAGCTGCTTCCGCCCATTGCAGCAAACAGTGCATCTCTGAACGCGTCGCGGTCTGCAGATGAGACCGAAGCCAGTTTTTCAAACATGGGTGAAAAATGCCAGCGCAGGATATCCCTGGAATAGTCTGCGTAGAGCTCTCTTCCGAGAGGCAGAACTGTCACCAGGATCTCTTTTCTGCTGCCGGGTCTGCTGACCTTATCCACAAGCCCTTTTTTCTGCAGACGCAAAACTATCTTGGAGAAATTTGACCGGGTGATGCCGAGCCTTGAGGCAATACATGACATATTCTGGCGCTGATCCTCGCTCTCAAGGAGATACTCCAGAACCTGGATCTGTGAATAGGAATACTTTATGCCATCGTATTCCATCTTCTCGGTCTTGTAGACAGCGGCATATATATTGCAATAGTGGATCAGAGCTTCAACGAGTTCTCTGTATTCACCCATCCATTCAAGCGTCATGGAGCCACCTCCTTATCTAAAGTATTTTATCAGAATCAGAAACCTCTTACAAGACAAAAACTTTTCCGTATCCTATTGATAAAAGAATGGAAAAGGATTATAATGATTATAATGTTTCCAGTGGAAACAAACTGTACTTTTATAAAGGGAGGAAGTTAATGAAAATCAGCAAGAAAAAACTGAAAGTGCTGTGTATAGCCCTGTGCTTGATCCTGCTTGGCAGCATCATGGCCTCTGTTTTCAGCAGCACAAACGGTGTCAAAGTAAAAAAGATCAAATTTGATACCGACAACGGTTATCTCAGCGGGCTCCTCTACATGCCGAAGGAAGCCTCGGCATCAAATCCCAAACCCACGGTTATCGTAACACACGGCTATCTGAACTCGGCGGAAATGCAGGATGCCAACGCCATAGAGCTGAGCCGCCGCGGATATGTCGTCCTGGCACTGGACCAGTATGACCATGGCCACTCAGATTTTGACAACTCAAAATACAGCGACACGTCCTTCTTCGGCATCTGGCTTCCCTTCTGGGTGAACTCCATGCACGACGCTGTCGCCTATATGTATGAGCAGCCTTACGTGCTCAAGGACGAAGCGGGCAACGGAATCATCGGCGTCACCGGCCACTCCATGGGCGGATTCGGAAGCACGATGGCCCTCGCTATGGACGAACAAGAATTCATGGCAACCGGTATACGCAAGATATACTGCGGACTTACCGAAGGGTCCGACTTTTTGTATACAGGTCTCGTGGGTGTCGATGCCGCAACGGCTGACGCACTTGGCGGCGGAAGGACCATGGGCAAAGTTGCTGCACAGTTCGACGAATTCTTCTTCAATGATCCGGCGGAGACAGGCGGGACTGTCCGCCACAAGGACTATGTCTCGACTCCGGACGGAATGACATTCCTCCAGCAGACAGCTGCTGCTCAGGCCAATACCTGGTATGATACTTCAGACGGCGGCCGCCGTATCATTTACGAACCGGCCCAGACCCACCCCTGGAACCACTTCTCCAAAACGACTACAGCCTATGCCTTAAGCTTCTACACCGAGGCCTTCAAAGATTATCAGGACGGCATTCGCAGCATCGATCCGGCCAAACAGGTATGGCAGTGGAAAGAATTCTTTGAATGCGTGGCCCTTGTCGGCTTCATCATGCTGATAATTGGCATCGCCTCCACACTTATCGAGCTGCCCTTCTTCAGCAAAGCCAATACAGGCGCACTCGAAGTCCAGCCTTCTCCGACAGGCGGCAAGAAGATCGCTGTAATCATAATAGACATCATCGCCATTCTGCTGCCCGGCCTCTTCTTCACTCCTCTTATGGACGGCGGGGCGGGCAGCCCGATCGTCAACATTCTCTTCTATTGCGGCATAGTCGCGGCAATAGGCGGATGTGCGGCATTCGTTCTCGGGCTTGTTAAGAAGAGCGGGAAGCAGCTCCCGATCGGCGGATGCATTCTTCTCATAGCCGGTGTTCTTCTGGCTATCGTCGCCAAAACTCCGATGTATCAGAACAATGCTGTCTTTACAGCTCCCGGAGTAAACAGTATCGCTTACTGGACCATCGCCTGCACCCTGATAGCGCTTGTTATTATGAGTGCCGTTTATGTATGCATCAAGTCGCGCGACGGAACAGTCCTTGCAAACTACGGCGTGGTTCTCAAACCCATGGCGATCCTGGCCGGTATCTGCACTGCGATCGTTACGATCATTCTGGCCTATATAGTACTCTTCCTCATGGATGCGATCTTCAAGGCGGACTTCCGTATCTGGACCTTTGCTTTCAAGACCTTCGATGCCAATATTATCCCTGCCATATTGCGCTACCTGCCCACCTTCCTCTTCTTCTATCTGGTTTCTACGGCATCCATTACCGTAAACACCAATACCGAGAAGACACAGGGCTTCAAGGGCTATCTCCTGGCTATCGCGCTCAACGCAGGCGGAGCAATTCTCTGGCTTGCTCGCCAGTACATAACCCTCTTCAGCACAGGAGTTGCTGCTCATCCCGAGTCGGCGCTCTCCGGCATAGTTCTGGTAGCTATGGCAGTCACTCTGACGATTGCCGCGATCATCTCCCGCAATCTCTACAAGAAAACGGGCAACATCTGGACCGCTGCATGCCTCAACGGCATTCTGATGACGACCATGACCATTGCGAACACAATGGTGGCATTCAAGTAAGATTTCCCGAAAGATACAGCAATGGCAGTCCGAATGGACTGCCATTGTTTTATTGTTTCTGTTGATTCTTTCCGGCTTCTTCTTCCATCTTGGCGTAAAACTCAGGCATATCACGCTTGAGCCTCACAAAATGTCCGGATTTATCAAGAAAGCAGTGCTCGGATTCGGCAGCACAGACAAGTTGTCCGGTCTCTGCATTTGTCATCTCATATCTTATGGAGACCACGATTCCGTTAAAAGAGCCGACGGAGACACCGATTTCTATATTATCGCCGAAGGTGCTTGGATGCTTGTATTCACATCTGACGGATCTGACAGGAGAATATACATCGTGAGCTTCCATTTCCGCATACGGAAAACCGAGCTTGTCCATATAATCCACCCGTGCTTCTTCCATCCAGCGGATATAATTGGAGTGGTGGGTTATCCCCATCATATCTGTTTCATAATACTGTACCGTGTGTCTGTATGCAGTCATCTCTTACGCTTCCGTCCTTTAGCTCTGTTTTTTGAATTCTACCATACTCCGACAGATAAAAAAAGAACTCCGATCGCTTCGGAGCTCTGTTTCATAATAATTCTTTTATGCCTCTTCTGTTTTCTCGTCGTGAGCAAGCTTTAACCCCCTGACTGCAAGCCCCGCATATGCGCCGAGCGACAGGACCAGAAAGTTCGTTATGACCGACGTGACACCAGCAGGTTCAAACAGAAACATGACCAGGGCTCCGAAAAGTCCTGCTCCCAATGCTTCAAGTATCAGTTTTGCCTTCTTGTTCATTCCGACTATCTCCTTATCCGTTATTCTTTGTTTTACAGGTATATGATAGCATGCCCTGTGTCACAGCAATGTCACAGTATTCCCGGAGGATCCATGATCACAAACAAAACGGATCGCCGCATTTTGCAGCAATCCGTTCTTATCCGGCATTATGTTTCAGACGATCTTCCACGTAAAACTTCACTCCATTATTTTATACGGTCTGAAGTCCAGATAGTCTCCGGAGACCAGCTGATATCTCACTCCGCGGACATTGCCCGAGAGGCTGTCTCCGAAGCGCTCTTTGCCGTGGGCGTGGGAATATATGACCGTCTCGGCGCCGTATTCCTCGGCGATCTCCGTAAAGGGGCTGCTGTCGATCTGCGTAACGCAGGATGCTCTGTTTTTGAGTTCCCTTGGCAGCTTCTTCAGATTAATGACGAGATTGTGCCCGTTGTTATCGCCGTTTCTTTTCAACAGAAGCGCTCTCTCGTCCCGCCTTATCACGGCTTCCTCCTTCCTCGACATGCCCAGCGCCCTGCAGAGCTCCGGCGTCGGAGGCCAGATGGGAGATGTCGGAGGATAGTGAAGGAACATAATGAAATTGCCGAGACCTGCGGACACGGCGGAATCAAACGACCTTCTCAGCCTTGCCGCCTCGCGCTCCTCGAGCTTCATGCAGTGCTCCAGGGAATCCAGATTCTCGAAGCAGTAGCCCTTGGTTCCGACCAGGGCGTATTTTTTGCTCTTCGATTCGTATACCGCATGGTTGTCCTGCAGGAAGAACAGCGAACCCGTATATTTTTCGTTCAGCTTTGAAGTCTTCTTCGCGTCCCAGAACATGTCGTGATTGCCTCTTAGCATTATCTTGCGACCTGGAAGTGCAAGGAGGAAACCTATGTCTGGCCTGAGCTGCTCCTCAGTCTTTCCGTGGCTGAAATCCCCGGTCAAAACTATGGTATCGTCCTCGCTGACAGTGCTTATCCAGTTGTTTCTTATCCTCTCCTCATGATCTCTCCAGACGCCTTTTTTGAGATTAGCCGGTCTCTCCGGGCAGCCGAAAGAGAGATGAAGATCGCCCAGCGCGTATAAAGCCATGTTTTCTCCTATTTATGCCTTGTGACCGTGAAGCGCGAAAGCTTTACGTTCTCCCATTTCCCGATGCCCGCTTTCTGTTTCGCTATCGAGATCTGCTGCGAAACCGTATCCACTCCGTCGAGATCCGGAAGCAGCAGGCCCCTTCTTCCGCCCTTCGTCACTATGACACCGTATTTCTTCGGATCGAGTTCTGACTCGGACCCGATATCCTCCGGCTCGGAGAGCACGTCTACGCTGTACTCGAGCGTCTTGAGTTCATCTTCCCTCACGGGGCTGAAGCGCGGGTCGTGCATAGCTGCGGAGATCGCATTTCTGATTATTTCCTCACCCGTGCAGACAGTCACGGGAAGAATGGTCCCTATGCAGCCTCTGAGCCTTCCAAATTCATGCAGCGAGACGAAAACTCCGGCTTTTGTGTCCCTCATCGCGGAAGGAGCATCCTCCGGAAGCACCATCGGAGTCCTGTATCTGTAATAGTACTCAAGCGAGGTCCGGGCGAGCTTCACATACTCGTCCTCTGCCTCCCTCTGCCCGGAGATCTTGTTATCGAGCTTTTTGTCATAGACCTCCAGAAAGCGCCTGCCGGGATCCTCCGAGACAGGCAGGTAAGTGCAGATGCCGTAACCGACGCCCGTGACACCCTCGTGAGAGAGCTTATGCGCTTCCACTGCTTTCCCGTCAAGGGCTCCCGCCAACATCACGAAGCTCCTGTGTCCGCACTCGGCCGCTTTGTCGCAGAAGGCCTCGTCAAAGTCGAAAAGCTCGCCGAAGGCTGCCCTTCCCATGACGTCCATTATCCTTTCGTCATAGACGGGGCCTTCTTCGGCGAACCCGTAAGGCCCGTAGCTCTGAAGCTTGTGCGAGAGATCGCCGCTTCCTATGAAAGCTGCCCTGCGGCCCAGGGAATCGCAGGCTTCTGCGATCAGCATGCCCAATCTGTAATGCTCGCGCAGAGGGAGTCCGGAGAGCCCTATTCTGACGATCTTCGGCAGCTTTCCTCCGAAAGCCTCTCTGAGGAAATAAAGCGGGACCATTGTGCCGTGATCGAGAGAAGGATCGCGCTCACCTGCAGTACCTGCGGGTATTCCCGCCTTTCCTGCAGAGGCGCTTATCGCCTCTGCCAGCTCGGAATCGTACCTGACAGCGAAGGCGGTATTAGGGGCTCTGAACTGAGAGAAACTGCCTCTCGCCCCGTTGCCCGGAGATATGTGGAACCAGTCCGAATACATCACGGAATGCGGGCTGGATATTATAAGCGTCTCCGGCCTGAGCTCGGCTATGAAAGCGGCGGCCTCCCTGTACGCCTTTGAGGTTGCCTCTATCTGCTTTTCCCCGCCTTTGCCGACTTCGGGCACTATGAGCGGGGGGTGCGGTACCATTATTGCTCCGACAACAGCCATCTCTCTGCTCCTTTCAGCAGTTTCCGGTATATACGTTTTTAAGATACTTCCGCGCCTCATCGGCCAGCGCATAGACGAGTGACACCCTTGTCGCCGCTTTGTCCGTCATCAGATGGCGCGGAAAGAATCTGGTCACATGCAGCGTGATCTCCGGATCGACGGAAGCTATCCATTTTGCTTCCTCTCTCATATCCTCAAACGAATCGTTCTCGCCCGGAATAATCAGTGTCGTCAATTCGACATGGCACTTTCTGTCCGCCTCGATTATATTTCTCTTAACAGTCTCCAGGCTTCCGGAGACCATGCGGTAAAAGCTGTCGGAGAAGCCTTTCAGATCTATGTTCAGTGCGTCCGTATACGGCAGGAGCAGTTCCCAAATCTCCGGAGAAGCGCAGCCGTTGGTGACCAGAACCGTTTTGAGTCCTTTTTCTTTGGCGAGCTTTTCCGTATCCAGAACATATTCATACCCGATCGTCGGTTCGTTGTATGTAAAGGCAATTCCTATGTTTCCGTAAGACTTCAGGCCATCTGCCCTTCTTACGAGCTCTTCGGGACTTATCTCCCTGTACACCGTCTCGTCCGGCCCTGTCCATGCTATTTCATAGTTCTGGCAGAACGGGCAGCGGAAATTGCAGCCGTAACTCCCGACGGACAAAATCTTCGAACCGGGATAAAAGTTTTTGAGAGGCTTTTTCTCTATCGGGTCGAGTGCGATCGCCGTAATTCGGCCGTAGTTTTCGGAGACAGAAACTCCATCCCTGCATATCCTTGCCCTGCAAAGCCCGCGTATGCCTTCCTTAAGCCGGCATCTGTGCGGACATACATTACAGACGGCTTCGGTTTCCATATGCCCATCTCCTTTTCATTCTTTATATGATTATACAACCTGCAGTGCTTTTTGGGTAGTATTCAAAGTCTCTTCTTGCTCCTAAAACACAGCGTATGGCCATCCGTTTTTATTTGATCATGCAATAATGTTTGCGCCCCAGAGTTTTTTGTATATAATAAATCTGTATTTTAATACGGAGGTAATAGAATGAAAAAAACCATAGCACTGTTAATTGCAATTTCCATGATCTTTGCTCTCTGCGCCTGCGGGAGCACTGTGGCCGAAGCTCCAGCCGAAAAGCCGGCAGAGGAGGCAGCTGCCGCGCCGGAAGCTACTGAAAACCCTGAAACGGAGCTTGAAAAGCTCATAAGGGAAGCCGGGGAAGGCGACGTCGAAGCCATGATGAAACTCGCAGATATGTATCTCAACGGCGAGGACGTTGCACAGGACACGAAAGAAAGCATAAGCTGGTATACCAAAGCTGCCGAAGCCGGCAACACGGAGGCGATGAAAAATCTCGGCAGTTATTACCTGTTTGCCGAAGATGAAAAAGACCCTGAAAAAGGATTGGAATGGTATACCAAAGCGGCTGAAACCGGCGATCCCGAATCCATGATCAGTCTCGGATCTTATCTGATCTACGGTGGGGACAACAAAGACCCCGAAAAAGGACTGGAATGGCTCACAAAGGCTGCCGATGCAGGCTATACCGAAGCTATGTACATGCTATCCAGCGCATACAAATACAGCGGTATCGTTCCTCAGGACCTCGAGAAAGCAACCGAATATACCAAGAAAGCAGCTGCAGCCGGCCATGACTATGCCATGATGGAAGCCTTCAACATGTACCAATTCGAAAACACCCTCTCCCAGGCGGACTACGCTGCTCTGGTCGAACAGTACAATGAAGCCACAAAGGATAATGACTTCGGCCTTAAAGAGTTTGATCTGTCTTTCAAGTCAACTGACATGGACGGAAATACTGTTGACGAGTCCGTATTTGCAGGGAAAGATCTTACGATGCTCTACTTCTGGGATCCGCAGCAGAGTGCTTCCGATCTGGCCAAGCTTCAGGTTCTGAGCGACACTTATGCCGATCAGGGATTCCAGGTGATCGGAGTAGTCAACAACCTCAAATGGGATAATTCCACAGGCCAGCAGGTTTTTGTTAAGGATGAAGATATCAAAGCCATTCTGGACAGCAACAAAGTGAGTTTCCTGAATCTTCACCGTCACAGGCTGGTCGAAGAGGATGAACATCAGGTATTTCTTTCAATAGTCGGCGAAGACTATGCGGTTGAGATATTAAATGATCTTGAAACCACCATAGAACCGACCGCTGTTTTTGTAGACGGAGAAGGCAATCTGATCCATTATCCCGACACTCCGGATACTGCGAAGAAAACTCTAAAATCAGTTTCAGATATACTGTCCCAGTACCATACTGCATTACAACGCTTCTCGTTTGTTTTTGACAATGACAAGCTCTATGACGGAATCAAAGAACTCGCGGAAGTGACAGTCACCGGAGCAAAGGGCGACGGCTGGACCACGATCGTGGAGAAACTTCTCAGCGGTGAGGCGACCTGGACCGAGGAACAGATCGCTGAATGGGATGCGATGAAATACGAAGGCTGATGGCCTGAACATACAAAAAACCGAAGCCAAAAAGCTTCGGTTTTTTGTTTTTGATGTGTTCAGGTTTTCAGTACAGAAGGCTTCGGTAGATACTGAAGTTCTCGTCACCGTGTACGACAAAAACGATCTTATTGAGTTTCCCGCCTTGCGCGAGGTAGTCAAGGACTGTCTGCACTGCGATCTTTGCTGCCTCCTCCTTCGGGAAGCGGAACACGCCCGTAGAGATACAGCAGAAGGCGAGGCTTTCAAGCCCGTTTTCCTCCGCCTTTTGAAGGCAGGCGCAGTAACAGGAGCGAAGCTGCTCACAGTGTCTTTCCATCAGCTGTCCCTCCACTGCGGGGCCCACCGTGTGGATCACATGTCTTGCCGGAAGGCTGTACCCGGCGGTGATCTTTGCTTGTCCGACAGGTTCCTCATGCCCCTGAAGCCGCATCAGAGTGGCACATTCCTCTCTCAGCTGCAGGCCGGCCGCAGA
This sequence comes from Oscillospiraceae bacterium, assembly GCA_902802045.1. Lineage (GTDB taxonomy): Bacteria > Bacillota > Clostridia > Oscillospirales > Oscillospiraceae > Limivicinus. Next base: position 252,566 of record CADCKQ010000001.1, read on the forward strand.
GTGGATCGCATTGTCTATACAGTTGTGACAGGGTATGAAACAGCCTAGCATCCGGCTATTGGCAGCGTTTACGATAGCGTCGGTGTCCAGACGGGTGATGTCCCCCTGCCAGAGAACGATGCGCTCCTCACCCGGAACGGATGGCAGGTCGGAGACATGGACGACGCCTTTTTCCTCCCTCTCCTCCCGGAGCAATTCATCCTGCACATTGAGGAAATCCTCCCTTAGAGCGCCGGGCATACGGACATTCATCAGGCTGCGAAGCAGCCGCCTCTGACCACCGTCGTCTCGCGGAAAGTTTTCCGCGTCTGAGCGGTATTCCGGCATTTCCTCCAGAAGGCTCTCATTTAAATAAAGGATTCTTTCGATACGATCCATGATACGCCCCTTTTATAGCTCCAGTGTCAGTTGCCCGCTGCGCCAGCTCTCCTGCGCGGCTTCGCGGATCCTGTCTCCCGGCCTGCAGCCCCCGATCAGGAAGGGTGAATCCGGGTCATGCGCTTTCATATTCCGTCGTACCCGCTCAGCGTCTGTATTGGCATAGCAGTAGCGGCAGAAGTGTGCGCAGGTGTCATAGGCCCCAATATCCGTTCCGAGCACGCAGGCGCACTTTCCGCTCCTCTGGTTTTTCCGTTTCGGAACATCAAGCACCGCGTGAAGCGCCTTTTCAAAGGTCCCGACTGTCATACAGCCCCCGCAATCGACGCCATTCGGCTCAAGCTCCGTGCCCTCGGCACATGCGCGGATCGTGATGCCGTATTCTTTCCCGATCTCTGCGAAAGCCTTCCCGATGGTGATGCGTTCTTCCTTTCCGACTTCCTCCGCCTCCGGGAAATTGCGTCTTACTTTCCGATAAAGATCTATAAATGATATCACACAGCTCTGCGTGTAACCCGAGAGCGTTTTCGCCATGTGGCGGAAATCGTCGATATGGCGCTCAAGCGTATAGCGCTCCGTGAGAAGTATCGGATCGCAGCGCCAGCCCACGGAGTTGATTCCAACGATATCCGAAAGACGTTTGAAGTCCTCCATGACCTTCTCTTTGTCAGGCACATTGAGCTCAATATCCCGGCCGTAAGGGGTAATTGTAACGAACCAATACTGGCCGTAGTCCTTCAGAGCGTCCATCCCCGGCAACATCGGTGCCGGGTTCTTGGTACAGAATGCGATCAGATCCACCACGTCCGGAGAAAGGCTGTACCGTGTCACAGACTGAAGATTATAAGGATTTCGCACCAGCACATATCCCTCTTTAATCCTATTTAAAAACCATTCGCTGTAGAAAGCGGGTATATCCGTCCGCATTCCGGTCTGAATTATCATGATTCGCTTCTCCCGTTCTGATCCAGTGCATTGCAGATATCCGTGATGCTTTTTGCCATATCCGCGCTGATCCCGATCGCCCGTCTGCCAAGGCTCGCTGGCACTATGGCCTTAGAGCGGTTGAGGCGTATAAGACTGACATTTTCATGCTCGCGGCAGAGTTTTTCGAATGGGAAGCGGATGATCGTCGGTGTGTTGAAGCCCACGCCAAGCTCCAGCAGTACCAGTCTGCAGCCGAGCGCCCGGCTTAGAAAGCGGCTGAAGCGTTCCTCCGCGGCGTACCAGTCATCGTCCTGCACAAAACAGTCGTCCACTCGCAGGTTCATGGCCATCTCCCCTCCGCAGACAGGGCATCTTGGCACCAGCGCTCCGGGGATCCTGCCGTCTTTGCGCTCAAGCTCCATTCTCCTGAACAGCTCCACCGAGTCATATGTCTTCGGATGACAGCCCCTCTTGCACTGGATGCGTCTGTAGCTTCCCTGTGTGGCAAAGATCTGCTCTTCCGGGTAGCCTGCTTTTTCAAACTGGTGGTCGGCGTTGGTGCTGAGAATAAAGCTCCTTTTGTCCGCTATCGCTTCGATGAGCAGTCTGTGCAGAGGCGTCACATCCAGATCCGCTCCCGCGATCAGAGCCAGGTGCGACCACAGGCCCCAGCGGCTCTCCTCATCCGGGAAAGGATAGAAGCCCGCGGAATACATGTCCTGCATATATGGGCCTTTGCCGTAAACCCGCTGAAACTCGGCAAAGTTCTCCTCAAAAAACTTCCCGCCGTATTCGGCGCCTGCAGCGGTGCTCATTCCCGCTCCGACACCTATAAGGACATGATCCGCCTCGCGGATCGCTTTGGCGGCCATGCCGATCTGCTCATCATAGGGCGTGTCCTGCGTAATGTAGTCCCGCGCGTAATCTGCGCTTAAGAAAGACGAAAAGCTGATATTGTTTTCCGGTTTGCGAATGTCGTTGAACATATTCTGTTCCTCCTCGGGTATTGCTGACAACAGTATAGGAGAAACACGGGCCGTCCGCAAGTACGCACCTTTTTTTAACTGTCCCTTTTGTATAAAAACGACTGTTACATTATGATATAAATGTAACAGTCAAATTGTAATTTATTTAGGAGTAATCATTGTGAGATCCATGGAGCTTTGGGCACAGCTTTTACGGAGCAGGTTCAGTCGTCCCTGTCATCTATCTCGGCTCTGAACTCCGACGGCTCCGATTTGATATCGTAATACGCGTTGTGTGCAGATTCCCTGATAAAAGTGTTCATGGCGGCAAATGTGCTCCTCGTGCCCCTGTGGGTCTGCCTGTAATTGAGGGCCCTGTCTTCACATATCCCGTATCTCTTTGCCGTTTCGACGGCGTCGATGTTCGCTCCTATGAAAAGAAACTCCCAACCATCCTCTTTCTTTTTCCTTTCGATCATCGCCTTCACTTCAGATGACGAATATTTTCGGCTCGCGTTTTCAAGCCCGTCGGTAGTGATCGCGAAGATCGTTTTGACGGGAACATCCTCGGGCCTTATGTACCTGTGCACATACTCTATGTGCTTTATCGCGTCTCCGATACAGTCAATGAGCGCCGTCGAGCCTCCCGCGCAATAATCCCTCTCCGTAAGAGGACTGACCTCATCAATGTCCAGCCTGTCGTGGAGCAGCCTGTGCGACTGGTTGAACAGATAGGTCGTGACGAATTTGTTTCCTTCGGTCTTCTTCTGCTGCTCAAGCATGGAATTGAAACCGCCTACAGTGTCCGATTCCATTCCAGCCATCGATCCGCTTCTGTCGATGATAAATACCAATTCCGCGTTTCTGTTTCTCAGTTCCATAAGAATTACCTCCGTTTTTTTGATGTGCCTGCAATATACATCAAACGGAGCTTCTATTGGTCAATCGCGGATTGACTTTTTTCATCGCGCAAAACAGCTTGTCATTCTGAGCCTGCAAAGAATCCGTTTCCCATAAAAAGCCGTTCGAGTACAGTTCCAGCCGGCTATTACAGAAAACAAACACCTCGTAAAACACGAAGTGCCTGTGTTTTTTACGCGTCATAATATGACACGAAGGTGATTTTTGAAACCATTGGTATTACCGGGTTATGACGGGTATGACACGTATGACGCGTAGATCGATATATGTGATTATCCGCAGTTTTGAGGTGTATTCAAGTACGTGTCATTCCCGTCATACGTGTCATAAACCGTTGAAAATACAAGATTCCTTGATGACATGTCTCTCCTGCTTATGACACGTATATTTTCTTCCGCAAGCTCTTCAATGGTCTCATCATTGAAAATCTCCGGTACCGCATATCGGGCACCGGAGATGTATAGATATATTCAATTGCGAGGACTCTGGAAACCGGGTCTGACGCCAGCTGAGTCAAAAAGCGTGTCAGGCCCAGGGATTTTCCGTAGGATAGGGCACGCTTTTGGGCTGATTATAGCCGATGTCCTGCACGCCGAAGTATTTGAACACCTCGAAGAGGGCCTTGCCGTAGTGGCCGAAGGCAACGGCGCCGTGGTGCGGGAAGCGCTTTCCGATCAGCACATGGCGGTAGAAGCGGCCCATCTCGTGTATGGCGAAAACGCCGATGCCGCCGAAGCTCTCTGTTGCCACGGGCAGCACCTCGCCCTCAGCAATATAGGAGCGCAGATTGCCCTCGCTGTCGCACTGGAGGCGGTAGAAAGTGATCTCACCGGGGGCGATGTCTCCCTCCAGGGTGCCGCGTGTAAAATCGGGCTCGCTCCCCTGCGGCTCAAGAAGTCTGTGCTGGATGAGCTGATACTTCACGGCGCGGTCCGCACACATCTTGCAGGAAGGCGTATTCCCGCAGTGGAAGCCCATGAAGGTATCAGTAAGAGCATAGTCATACCTGCCTTTGATATTACGCTCCCACATCTGCGCGGGCACCGAATTGTTGATGTCGAGGATCGTTACCGCATCGCCTGAAATGCAGGAGCCGATATATTCAGACAGAGCACCGTAGATGTCGACTTCGCAGCTCACGGGGATGCCGCGGGCGGCGAGACGGGAATTGACGAAACACGGCTCGAAACCGAACTGCTGCGGGAAGGCTGGCCAGCACTTGTCTGCAAAAGCAACGTATTTGCGGGCACCCTTATGTTCCTCGGCCCAGTCGAGCAGAGTAAGTTCGAACTGCGCCATTCGCTCCAAAAGGTCGGGGAAATATCTGCCCTCGCCCATCTCTTTTGCCATATCCGCACAGACCTCAGGAATGCGTTTGTCGCCCGCATGCGCCTTATAGCTCACCAGAAGATCGAGCTCGGAGTTTTCCTCTATTTCTACGCCCAACTCGTACAGACCTTTAATAGGCGCGTTGCAGGCAAAGAAATCCTGAGGACGGGGACCGAAGGTTATGATCTTGAGATTCCTGACACCGATGACCGCGCGGGCGACGGGATAGAATTCCTTGATCATTTTCCCTATCTCCGCAGCGGTACCTACAGGATATTCGGGGATATATCCCTTGAGATGGCGCATACCAAGGTTGTAGGAGCAGTTCAGCATGCCGCAGTACGCATCTCCCCTGCCGTTGATGAGGTCGCCGTCCCCCTCAGCTGCAGCAACGAACATACAGGGGCCGTCGAAATACTTTGCAATCAGGGTCTCCGGAGTCTCCGGGCCAAAGTTGCCGAGGAATACGACCAGCGCGTTACAGCCGGCTTTCTTCACATCTTCAACGGCCAGGAGCATATCCTTTTCATTTTCTACCGTGACGGGACATTCGTAGATGTTGCCTCCGCAGCTTTCTACGATCGCCTCGCGGCGCTTCACCGAGAGGCCTATGGGAAAGCAGTCACGGCTTACCGCGATAAGTCCGAGTTTCACTTCAGGAATATTGGTCATTTTTTCTTCTCCTTTTTCAGTATTTATCACTTCATCTTACTTTTATACTTTCCGGGCGGCCGGGTTGCCGGCGGATGTTTTTATATCATTTATATACCTGAGACTGTCCGTAATGTCAACTCCGAAAGAGCCGAATCCACCGTCATGGGAAAGAATTCTTTTATGGTCCCCGTTTTGCCCCGAAGATGCGACCATCTCCGGTACCGCATACCGGGCACCGGAGATGTAAAACCCTATTCAATTGCGAGGACTGTGAAAACCCGGATCTGACGTGTTTCAGATGTTCAGGTAGCCTTCGCGGACTCTTACGCCGAAATACTCTGCTGTTATGTGCAGCTGTTCGTCGGTTATCGTGTTCAGACGGGGGAGGTGGGCGATTTTCATATAGATCTCAGCCGCTTTTTCCGCGGTCTCGATGAGTCCGAAAGTCTCGTCGAGGTCCTTGCCCGCGCCGTAGATCCCATGCTGGCTCCAGACCGTGAGTCGCGAAACGAGCATCTTTTCCGCAGTTGCTTCACCTATCTCGTTCGTTCCGCAGAGCATCCAGGGCAGGACGCTGACTCCTTCCGGAAATACGACGACGCACTCGGTGCACATCTGCCAGAGCGTGCGCGTAAACTCTCTCTCGTCCAGTGTGTGGACATAGGTCATGGCCAGAAGATTCGCAGGATGGCAGTGCATGACGACACGGTTTTTGGGATCGGCCTTCAGTCTCGCAACATGGCTCATCATGTGCGCGGGAAACTCGCTCGTGAACTTACCTCCGTCCGCAAAGCCCCAGAGCAGCTCCGCAGTCCCGCCTTCATCGGCGATGCGGACTATCCCGAGGTTTACGTCGGGCGCGTACTGAACATTTTTGAAGTATTTGCCCGTGCCTGTGACAAGGAAATACTTTCCCTCAAGCTCCGGAGCCTTGAATCCTGTGGGGATGCGGCGAAGGACTGCTGATGTGTCCAGATAGTCCCCGACTTCGCTTTCGTCAAGCAGAAGACTGATATTTCCGCCGTTGCGCTCATCCCAGCCGTGGGCATACATGTTTGTGGTCGTGCGGATCATTTCGACCATAAATGGCGCGTTCAGAATATCTTTCATTTCGGATCTCCTCATCTTGTAATTATGTCCACGGGGACGTTGAATATCTTCGCGACCTTGAGGATCGTATCTGTATGTCTGCCGATCGCCGCAGCCATGTGGTGGGTAGGCCCCGCCTCGCTCCAGCGGTTGCAGAACTCCCTGGCACCGATCCCAAAGCGCATACGCATATTGGTGTCGCCGAAGGTGAATATCGGGCCGGGCTCGTTTTCTCCCTCAGCAACTACAAACTTGAAATGCCCGTCCTTGTCCTGGGTGATGCCGAGGAAGGTAATGGGTCCGACAGGGGGATAGAACTGAGTGAGATAACCTCCCCCAGTCTTGCCGTGGAACACGGGAACGATCTTCATCGTGGGCTTCTTCGCCCGCGAGATGTCGGCGTCGCCCGAGCCGCTGTGACCGATTATACATATGTCCTCATCAAAGTCAATGGAGTACATCTCGCTGAGCTGTCCCGTTCCCGCGATGGTCTTCAGGATGCCCATTGCCATCGCGACCTTGATGTCACCCTCGACAGCACAGGCTGTGCCCTGCTTTATGAGCATGGAAAAAGCGGGAATGAGCATGCTGTCCAGCTTCCCCGCGATGCCCTGGGCAAATCCGTCGTAGTGGGAGGCCACGAAGCCCAGCTTCTCGTCCTTCACCCACTGCTCGAAAGCCACGACGTATTTCGCCATATCGCGGACCGTTTCGACGTCCGCTCCGCCCTCGATATCGAAGGTATTCAAGATATCCTCGGCCTTGGCGCGAATGGCGGCCTCGTCTGTTATGTTGTCGGCGATCGCCCACATCTTTTCCCAATCAAACTGCTTTGTGTAGAGCCACATGCGGTGGTAGAGGTTCGTCTCGTCAATGTACAGGTCCATCATTCCGGGATAGGGTCTGCCTATCTGGGCAATATTCGTGTCGCGAAAGCGTCTTCTCACCTGAGCAGCCCTGCACCAGTCCTCTATCTCCGCCTGGGCCTTTTCGTCCCCGCCTTCAACGACACCGGTTATAACGGCGTGGCGCTTTCCGGCGCGCTCGAGATCTGCCACCATCTCTCCCACGGCTCCGCAGGCGTAAAGCTCTCCGAGCCATGTAGCGGTATCGGTGTTTTCATAATTCGGAGCTTTCTTTTTCTGAAGGTTTACAAGCACGACAGGAACATCGAGATCTCGGACCGCCGGGAGCATGTTATAGCTAGTAGCATATGTGAGCATCTGGAGTATCACGAGATCGACATCGGCTGCGCGGAATCTGTCTCCCGCTGCCATGGCCATCTCTTTCGTTGTGACGATCCCTCCGTCGACCAGCTCGACCGAACCGGGGATGCGCTTTTTGAAGTCCGCGTACTGTGCTTCGAATTCGGGCACGAGGGACGGGAACTGGGGCAGATAGGCCCCGAGAGCGATCGCGAAGACGCCCACTCTTGCTTTGGTCTCAACTAACATTATATGCCTCCAACTGTATTTTTAAATTTCCAAGTGCTGTAGCTTCTATGGGAAGGGCGGTGACTTTTTTCCCGGTCACTTTTTCCGTTAGTTCGTTGAGGAATCGGTTTTTCGCGCCACCACCCACGATGCAGATCTCATTATAATGCCTGCCTGTGTTCCTCTCGAGCTCCGAAACGGCATTTTTATAGCTCAGCGCGAGGCTCTTATAGGCGCAGCGGAAATAGTCTCCCGCGCTTTCGGGCTTTCCCCCGAGCACCGCGTCAAAAGCGGCCTTCATGCTCTCGGGAGAGAGAAAAACAGGCGCGTTCGCATCGACGGTCTCCTCGAAACGGCTCTTCTCCGCTTCTTCGACTATCTCCGGGAAAGGCTTGCCGGAGCTGAGCTCGTCGCGGAGCCTGTTTATGAGCCACATTCCCATGATGTTCTTCTGGTAGCGGTTGTAGCCCGGTCCGCCCTCGTTTGACCAGTTTGCCTTTTCCGAGGCCCTGTCCGTGAGGGGCTTCTCCGTTTTTACTCCGAGCAGGCTCCAGGTTCCGGATGAAATGTAGGGGATGTTTTCCTCAAAAAGTATGCCCTCTACGGCGGAACCCGTGTCGTGGGTCGCGCAAAGCATGACCTCTATGCCTTCATATTCCCCGATCACTTTACCCGGCCTGTCGAGTTTGCAAAACAGGTGCCCGGGAAGGTCCAGCGTTTTGACGATCTCCCTGTCGTATTCCCCGGTCAGGGCGGAGACCATACCTGTAGTTGTGGCGTCGGTGTACTCATGCGATTTTACGCCGCAGAGCTTATACATCAGATACTCGGGGATCATCATAAAGTCCGTCGCTCCCTCAAGACGGCCTGAAAGCTTATCCGCATAGAGCTGATAGATCGTATTGAAGGGCTGGAACTGGATGCCTGTGCGCCGGTATAGCTCCGAAAAACCCATCCTTTCATGGACCTGAGGGATCACGGCTTCCGTTCTCCCATCGCGGTAAGCATAGCATGGAAGCAGTTCCTCGTCGCCTTTCATCAGTACGTAGTCCACGCCCCAAGTGTCGACAGAGAGGCTCGAGATCTCCCTGAACTCCTCCTTTGCCTTTTCTATGCCTTCTTTTACTTCTTTCACAAGCGCGCCGATATCCCAGGTAAGGTGTCCGTTCAGCTCTCTGACGCCGTTCGGGAAACGGTATACCTCTTTTGTCCTTATCTCAGAGTCCTCACGCCAGCCGACGATGTGACGGCCTGAGGAAGCGCCTATATCTATTGCGAGACAGTACTTCATGCCATTACCGCCTTCTTTTCGTTACAGATATTATAAATAAAAACGGCGCTAAAGACAAGAGCGCCGTTTGCACAAAAAGCGTCATCCATGGCCTGATGGGAGCGGCATATCGCTTTATGACCAGATCAGTTGAAATATTTCCTCAGAAAATATGCAGGCGCGCAGCTCCAAGCGTGACAATAGCTGTTTACGATCGTTCCCCCATAAGGCGATTCGTCCGGATCCAGGGGGTTGTAAAGTTCCCAGAAGGTATCTGCTCCCTCGTTTACCATTTCTCCCCAGTAGTCGCGGAGGAGCTTCAGGGCATGCTCTTTTTCTCCGCAAAGGACCGCCGCTTCAACATAATGGTGCATCATATACGGAGTCACCGGGGCGAGAAGCTCCGGGCTGCTGAGCCTTAGGAGCAGATCTCGGGCTTCGCTGCCTTCCGTAACACCCCCCAGGATCATCCACACCTGACTTGCAAGAGATCTCTGCTTTTCGGGGCCGCTTATGAAGAATCCGCTTTCTTTATCCAGAAGGTATTCAAGCGCGGCTGATTTCTTTTCGGCGTATTCCTTCTCTGCTTCGGCAGCCTTCCCGTTCTCGCCGAGTATCTCCGCTATCCTTTTGGCGGCTTTCAGGCAGTACAGACAGACTCCCTGGGCAGATGCCTGTTTGTCAAGCGCAAGATTCCAGTCGATAAAACACCATCCGGGTCTCCCATCGTCAATCACGACTCCTTTGCTGTCAAAGCAGTCACGGGCAAGTATGATCTGATTCCAGGCGACCGGCCAGAGCTCGCGCAAAGCCTCCGTATCTCCGGTCTCATTGAAGTAATCCAGTAGCGCGGGTACGAACAGCAGGGAGTAATCGAACATATAGACGTCATCCGCTTCGATCTCCGGCTCAGTAAACACCGCGGCAGGGATCTTCCCCCTGTCATCCGCGCATCCCGCAAATAGATAGAGGCATCTCTTGACAAGGCTGCTGCATCGGTAGCTTTCGTAATTTGCCAGAGCCTGAAGGCGGAGATCCCCGAGCCAAAGGCGCCTGTCGCGTTTCGGGCCATCTTCAAACACTTTCTGCATGCACTCGTGTAGCGTTCTGCAGGCTACTGCGTCCATCTTCCCTAGCAGGCTGTCCCCAGAGCGATAAGGCCGAAGCCTCGCATCGTCTGCCGAGCTCTCCGCAAGACAGGATATTCTTTCGATAACGGCTGAATATTTGCTGCTTGCAGCCAGAACTTCGATCTTAACGTATCGGAAGGCATATCTGCGCGGCAGCTTCAAAGCAGCTGGTAGTATGTCGATATGGATCTGCTCGTTCTGTATCCAGCCTCTGCTTATCCAGCCCCTGTAATCCGCCGGATCTTCGTGCAGTTCCGATTCGCGCTCCGCAAATTGTATATTCAGCCACAGGGGCGCATCCGGATGACTGCCCTCATATGCAAGCTCCATCCTTATATGTCCTACATAATGCGTGCCGAAATCGAATACGGTCTTTCCGCCTTCCCCAAGCACGGTCCTTTCAAAACCGGGGGGAACAGCTTCCGTTATATTCAGGGTCGGCTCAAGCGCCCTTGCTTTTTCAAGAAACATTTCGTTTGAGATCATCTGAAGCTCCTTATTTCAGGATATCTGCCAATTCCGAGATACTTTTGAGATTGAAGTCTCCTGCACCGGCTTTCGCGGCGTCTCCCACACATGCGACTTTCATGCCTCCCGCATGTCCGGCCGCGGCGCCTGAAACTGCATCTTCGACCACGATGCACTTTTCTGCAGGCATGCACAGCATTTCGGAGGCTTTTACAAAAACCTCCGGGTCAGGCTTGGACCGGGTGATATTGTTCCCGTCCGAAACTGCGTCAAAATAGCTCCCGAGCCCTATCTGCTGGAGAATAAATGGGGTGTTTTTGGATGAAGAGCCTATGGCGAGAGCATAACCCCTTTCGCGGAGCAGATCGAGGGTGTTTTTCACCTCATCGCTGAGGTCCTTCGGAGACATCTTTGAAAGATACTTTTTGTACAGCTCGTTTTTCTGATCCGCAAGGCTTTCCTTCTCGGCGTCGGAAAGCGGAACGCCGTTATAGCGCTCCAGAACGATGTCGAGGCTTGCCATGCGGCTCACTCCCCGAAGTCTGTTGTTTATCGTCCTATCAAAATATACTCCTATATTGTCGGCCATCGCTTTCCAAGCAAGATAATGGTATTCGTCCGTGAAACAGATCACCCCGTCGAGATCAAAGATAACAGCTTCAAATTTCACAGTGCAAGCTCCTCTCTGCCGCAGAAGGGATCTATCGGGCTGTTTCCTTCAAAAGCGCTTCTGCCCATCAGCTTGTCCATCACGGACGCCTGATAGTCGGGCGTGTTCGCGTAGGCATTTATATATGTTTTTATCATTGGCGCATCGAAAAGATGATACGGATAGGCCGCACTGATCATCAGGGTCGGGACCTCCTGCACAAACCACGGGGCATCGTCGCCGAGCCCGAAGGTCACGTTCCAGTTGAGTCTCAATGTAGTATTGTTGGAAGCGTTTTCCATGTTGCAGATATAGACATAAAGATCGTAGACTTTTCTGGCCTCCTCCACAGAACGGTACATTTCGTGCATCAGCGCTTTCTTTTCCGCGCTCATTCCGGCAATGTCGCCCATATCCCGGACTGTTACTGTCGTCCGTCTGTCGCGCACGGATACTTCAAAGCCTTCGTCCTCAAAACGTTTTTTCCACGCTAGTACAACAGGATCTTCCGGATCGCTGTTTTTCTGTATCACGTTCAGATATACCCTTTTTGTTCTTTCAGGTGAAAGAGGCAGCAGACCCTGCGTGTCTTTTACAAGCGTGACAGCCTTATCAGCGACCTGTTTTGCCCATTGTCTGTGGGTCCCGCATCCGACGGCGGAAAGAGCTTCGGGGCCCGGAACCAGAGTTCCCCTCTTCTGTTTAATGTGCAGACCGAGAGCCGCTTTAGTCGCAAGTATGCGAGTGACTGCATCGTCCAGTCTTTCGACAGTGAGGATCCCGTCTCTGATCCCTTCAAGGAGGAAACGGTAGTCTTCATCGATATCCTTGTTGAAAAGGATCATATCCACACCCGCCGCGATCGCAGACGGTATTGCGCGCGCTCTAGGCATCGCTGAAGTGAATCCGACCATCGGAGTCGCGTCCGTGGATACCATCCCGTTAAAACCGAGCTTTTCCCGGAGCAGCCCCGTAATGAGCGATCTCGAAAGACTTGCGGGCAGGAAGCGTTCATCCCTATCTGCATACGCCGGAAGCGCGATATGTCCGACCATGACAGTCTCGGCCCCCTGTGAAATCAGTGAGGAGTATATTTTCCCGAAGCTTTCGTCCCACTCCTCTCTGCTCAGGGAATTGACGCTGGTGAGTATATGCTGGTCGCGCTCATCGATCCCGTCGCCGGGAAAATGCTTTATGGCCACGGCGACGCCATTCTTTTTCGCTCCGCGCATATACGCGCTTGCGCAGCACAGGACCTTTTCGGGATCCGAACCGAAAGTCCTGATATTCGTTATCGGATTGTGAAACTCCCTGTTGATATCCGTTATCGGAGCAAAGCTCCAGTTAAGTCCCAGTGCGGCTCCCTCCGCGCAGGCCGTGTATCCCATACGATAAGCGGCCTCCGTATCGCCTGTCGCCGCAACAGCGAGCGGAGCGCCGAAAGAAGTTCCTTCAAATGCCAGCCCGTTGCCCCCGCACTCAGTATTGGCCGCCAGAAGCAGCGGTATCTTAGCCATGCTCTGTATCTTGCGGTGGGTCTCCTGAATATATGCCGCAGGCCCGGGACGGTACATCATCGCTCCGACATGTATTTCATCCAGCATATGGCGCAAAAGAGCGGGCTCGTCACTGAATCCCATGGGGCAGAACACCTGCCCCGCTTTTTCCTCGAGAGACATCTCTGACAGCGTATTCCGTACCCAGCTGATGTCGGTTTCGCTGAGATCAAAAGGTTTGGATCTGAGATCGATCATATGCTTTTCCTCTTTATTAAAAAGGCGCGTCTGGAGCGCGCCGCGTGTTTTTCCGTTTTAAGATCTTATCGGCCTGAGGATCTGTTTCAGGCGCCGCTCGTTGCTCAGCCAGATCAGGAAGAGCACAAGCAGAACTGCATTTATAATCGACTGCGCCGAGGCACTTACCTCGTTGGAAAATGCAGCAAAGGTCGAATTAAGCATCGACATGCAGAGGGCTGCAAGCAGATACCCTGCTTTTTCATTGACATAGCGGCCTATATATCCTCCTATGAACATGGGGAGAAAAGCCGTGAACATGATAGAGATAGAAGCGAAGTTAAGGGATCCTCCGTTGATGCTGTTGCTTCTCGCGACCTGCAGGAACCCAACCGCGCCCATCAGCGCGCCGCATATTGCATAGCAGACGAGAGCATTGGGCACCTCGCGCACGCCTGTATTGACCGCAACCTTCTGCCCATTCTTCAGCGCGTTGTAGTCATACCCGAATTTTGTATGGTCAAACAGCCAAATGACGATGAAAAGAGCTGCGGCAATCACGAGCAGTGACCATATCCAGTTGCCTGCGAAAGCGGAAATCGAAGCATTACGTACTTCGGTCATCACATATTTCCCGCCAGTAAGCGTAAAGGTCAGCCCTTCAAATATAAGGGTAACTCCGAGAGAAGCGATTATCGGAGGTATGCGCAGCGTCACATAGAGAGCTCCTGAAGCCAAGCCGAGCAGCGCGCCGATCAGAATGCCCAGAAGAAGCATTGCGGCAGCGCTTCCTGGACCGCCCTGAAGCATTGCATAGCTGATACGTGATGACAGTACCGAAGCCAGGACCGCCATAGAGCCCAGAGAGAAATCGAAGCGCCCGGAATTAAGGTTTATGGACAGAGCCATTGTCGTAAGCATAACTATTGCAGTATAAAGCACGAAGTAATTGAAGCCTGTGCGGTTTGCTATCATGCTCTTCCCGTTGGCTGCACAGAGGATCAGAAGCACGGCTGCAAAAATAACGGGTATCGCCAGCGCTCCGGTCAGTTTTTTTGCTGCAGATATGCTCTTATTCATATCTCCGCCTCCCGATAAAACATTTATTTGCCGTACACAGCCGGATGATTCCGACTGTGTACCGCTTACTGAAAACTGACCGATTATCCGCGGTCAGCCGCGACTGCGGCAGAAAAGTCTGCGTAGGAAACATCACCGATGATGGTGTCGAGAACTTCCTTTGAGAAAATGGGGCTGTCGCCCTGGTCTGCCGCTGCGTATTTCTGGAATGAATCCGCATCAGTAGCAACGAGGTAATCCTGGCTGAGAGAGATGGCATTGCCTTCATCGTCACGGACAGGCGTTCCGTTCACTGCATTGAGAACTGCTGCAAATACGGGGCCGATGCTGGAAGAATATTTGCCGGCGAGATATACGAGCTTGCCGTCTGCCATGGCTTCGCCGTTGGCAGATGTAAAGGAGTCGATATCTGAGAACGCGATACCGGCGTCATTGAGATTCTGTGTAAAGAACGTGGTTGCCATACCGACTGAAAGGAACGCATCGGGCTGGGCACCGATGCAAGCGAAAAGCTCATCGAAGGTGGTATCGCCAAAGCCCTGGAAGTAACCTGCGAGCTCAACATCCTTGCTCTCAACTTTCTTGAGGTCGATCCCCTGATCTGCGAAAATCTGACCAACTATTGCATCCTTCTCGGAAGCTCCGCCGTATGTTGCGCCTATACCGGCTAGGACGCCTGCTGCGCGGAAGACATGCATCGGGTTGGGAATGAACGCGCCGTACATGGCGATCTTTTTGGCGCCCTGGTCCGCAAAGTATTTGCCCATTGCGTAACCTGCCTCATACTCGGTGTCCATGCTGGGTCCGATCTGTCCGACAAAGTATTCGCTGGTCTTGAACTGTTCATACTGGGCATCATCCAGCATGCCGGAGGCGACGGCGTAATAAAGCCCGTTGTCAATGCAAGTCTGCAGCTGGGTCGCGCGGTCGCTTGCGGAGAAGGAAATGATCGCGTCATATCCCTGTGCTGCGAACTTCTCAATCGCGGCCTTCTCGGCAGCTGCATCAGCGAGCTGCTCGGTGTAACTGAATTCCACATTGTAGTTGCTCTGGATATAGTTCCGGTAATAATTGGCAAAGCCGAGTGCTTCTTCACCGCTTACGTCGGCAACCAGAACGCCGATCTTTACGGTCTTGCCGCTGTCTCCGGCAGGCGCCTGCTCGCTTGCAGCGGGTGCGGCAGAACCGCAGGCAGCAAGTGCGAGAACCATAACCATTGCGAGAATCATTGCTAAATACTTTTTCATGGTATTTCCTCCATATAAATAATGTTTATTTCAACGCTTATGCGCGGAAAACCGGGTCATCTGGGCAGAAGCTGTGAACGGTAATTCATGCCGGTCACATATACGACTGCCAGGAAAAAGACAGCGGATACTATCTGTGAGATACCGTAGCCCGCATTTGAATCGATCAGTATCTTCAGGATGTTGTTCAGGATGATGTAGCTGAATCCTCCAACGACTGCGGCATATATCTTCGAACGCGGGCCTCCCGAAATGGGCATTCCTCCGAACACAATGGCAACCAGAATATTCATTCCTATGCTTCCTGCCGTTCCGGTGGTAACTGAAGGAGTATATACAAGAGTAAGGAAGGCTCCTATGCCAACTCCTATACCGGCCATTATGAAAGCGAGTATCGCGTATTTGTTCAGATCTATTCCCGTGAGCTTTGCACAGACCGGATTGCCTCCGAGGAATTTCTGCCTGCGCCCCAGTTTCGTATAATCGAAGAGGAACATGCAGACAGCAAAGAACACCGTAAGGACTAGTATCTTAAACCACATCACATCAAAGGGTCTGACCACTTCTGCCGGAATGCTGATTCCTCCGAGCGCGCCCCCGTTGGCTGTAATGATCTGGGCAGCCACAGCGGACAGGACAGACATCATGGCAACAGTTGTGACAAAAACCGGGATATGGAACACCGATGCCAGTACCGAGCTCAGCAGGGAGCAGCCTATGGCAACGCCGAAGATCGCCAACAGCATCAGACCGAAGTTTCCTGTCGCGTTATATACCATTACTCCGACAGTCGCGGAAAAGAGCGTCGATGCGCCAAGGCTTATATCAAAGGAGCCCAGCGTATATATGAATGTCGCACCTGTTGCGACTATAGCCAGAACTACACCCTCGTTTAATAGTATTTTCAGATACATCGGCAGACGGTAACCTTTTGCCTGAACGGTAAGGCAGAGCACGGCAAACAGGACAGCCAGGGCGACAAAAGGAAGTACCGTGACCAGACGCTGCCGGCGCTTATATTTTTTCAACAGTGCAGTCTTTGAATCCATATGCCTGCCTCCTCAGATCATGTAATTGATCACATCCGCATCGGAAAGGCTTTCGCTGCGTGTGAATTCTTTTGTTATTCTCCCGTCTTTCATAATGATGAGCCTGTCGCTCATACCTATGAGTTCGGGCAGTTCTTCAGAAATGATCAGTATCGCCTTGCCCTGCTTCTTCATATCCGACATGAGCCTGTACATATCGCGCTTAACACCGATATCCACACCGCGGGTGGGACAGTCCAGAATTAGAATGTCACTGCCTCTTCCGATCCATTTGCCGAAAACGACCTTCTGTTTATTGCCTCCGGAGAGTTGCTGTACAGCCTGGTCTCTATCCGAACATTTGATCGAAAGATCAGCGATCTGTTTGTCGACGTATTTCTTTTCGTTTCCAGCAGTAAGCAGAAAGCCTGAAACAGCGTAACGGTCAAGCCCCGCGATCGCTATATTGTCACGGATGCTCGCAGTAAGGTTGAGCGATTCTGTGTCACGGTCCTTTGCCACGTAGCCGATGTTATGTTTCATTGAAGAACCCTCATCACGAATCTCTGAGCCGTCGCCTGTGACTACTCTTCCGCTTTCAGGACGTATTGCTCCGAACAGGACTTTTCCGAGAGTATGCATGCCGCAATGGCTGAGTCCTCCGATACCGACGATCTCTCCCTTGCGGAGTGTCAGATCCACCCCGTCCAGCTCGCCCGGAATGCTCAGATCCTCGCCTTTCAACGCGATCTCATCCAAAGATGACGGTATGAAATCGCTGCGGTAGTAGTCGCCTTTCAATTCACGCCCGATCATGCTCATTCGGATGGCGTCCGGGTTGAACTCTTCTTTGCTGAATGTCCTAATCAGATTCCCGTCTCTGAGAACTGTCAGCGTGTCGCAGACATCCATTATTTCATCCAGATCGTGCGAAATGAACAGAACTGCCTTATCCTCTTCACGGAACCGCCTCATTACATCGTAAAGAATATTGCGGCCTTCATGCGAAAGAGCTGTAGACGTTTCATCAACGACCAGAACATCCGGATCTTTCATTACAACCTTGGCTATCTCGACAAGTTTCCGCGCCTGGAAATCCAGTGCGGACATCGGCATATTTCCGCGGATATCCGAGGCCCCAATTGCGTCCAGAGCTAGGTCCGCCTGTCTGTTCATTTCCTCTCTGTCTACGACCGGGCCTTTGCGGAATTTCTTTACTTCTGCGAGAAACAGGTTCTCAGCAACAGAAATGCCGGATATGGTTCCGCTCTCCTGAACGATCATGCCTATGCCCTTTTCCAGAGCATCAATCATGCTGACCGGAGACCACGGCTCGCCGCGGAAAAACATTTCGCCTTCGTCTGCTTTCTGCATTCCTGCAGCGATGGAAGAAATGGTGGATTTCCCCGAACCGTTTTCTCCTATCAGCCCGCAGATCTCTCCCGGGAATGCGTCAAGGTCGACACCGTCGAGAGCGATGGTGCTCGAAAAGCGCTTATGTATATTTTTCATCTGAAGGATGGGAGCTTTCATATTCTCACCTCTTGTCCGATATTCTAGAATAACAGGCAGGCCCGAACCATAATTGCTTTATCCTCTTTTGGTCGATCTTTTTTGCTGTTCGGACATTAAAATACAGAAGCCGACACCAGATATCGGTTTCTGCTTTTCCAACGATAATAATCCGAGGATTATGTGAAAGTTGCATAAAAGCAGGAGCTTTAAATTAGCCATTTTTCACAAAAATCAGCGTGATTTTTATTCTGCAAAGTCTTTTGTAAGAAAAGGATAAAAATTATATATTATAGTTTATAATATTTTTTCATCGAATTTTTAATCTGTTTTTTCTGTTCATGTGTTGATTTTTGCTCTCTCCTTGGTATACTTGTATCATATTTGAGGGAGATTTGAGCTATGTTTGAGAATTATACGCTTGTCAAGTCCGACGGACGGAATCCGCTGAGCTGTACCGTAAGAAGAATAGGAACTGTGGATGCCCATGCGCACGATTCGTTTGAACTGGATATGGTCATTTCCGGGAACTGCCGCTTGAGAGTTGGGGAACGGACGTTTCTGCTCAATCCTGAAGATGTCGTTTCGATCGATGCCCATACTCCCCATTCGCTTGCGGGCAACGACTGTTCTGTCGTCGTTATTCATTTCGACCAAAGCTTTTTTGAACGGACACTGCCTGTACCCACCCATCCGGAATTTGTCTGCAACAGCTCATTACAGGGTGACAGTGCCGCTTTCGGAAGTCTGAGAAAGCTGATCGCCCGTCTGGTAAAAAACAATTCCGACAGAGCTTTGGGTTATGAACTGCGCAATTGGTCATTAATATATGACATAATGGATGTCATGTACCAGAATTTCAGAGTGGAAAACTCAGAAGCCAGGAATCAGCGGGCGCACCGTTATTCGGTCAGAATGGCGGAACTGAGCAAAATAATCGGAGAACACTATCAGGAGGATCTCAGCCTTAATTCTCTTGCACTTCAGGTGCATTTGTCGGCTCCCTATCTTTCAAAGTTTTTCGAAAAACAGTTCGGGATGACTTTTTTGAGTTATCTCACAAGAGTGCGTCTCGAACATGCTGTGACCGAGCTGATGAAGAGCGATGATACCATAGAAACGATCTCTGCAAACAGCGGTTTCCCGAACAGTCACGCCTTTGTTCAGGCATTCAAAAAAGAATACGGAATTTTGCCTAGCCTGTACCGGCGTCAGCAGAGGCAGGAAAAGCCCAAGCCCAAACTTCTTCAGCCGGAGCAGCACGATTATGTCGCAGGGTTGAGCAAATATCTTGATTCTTCCAATGAACTCACAAAAGAGATTCCCGCAATTAGCTGCAGGATCCAATTTGATGTGAATTCGGCCCGCGGAACCCTGCGTCACACATGGAAAAACATGCTTACAGCTCCCAGTGCAACGAGTCTGCTGAGCAGTGATATTCAGCTGATAATAAACAAAATACAGAGAGAAATAGGTTTTTCTTACATCAAATTCAACGGAATACTATCCGAGGAAATGCATGTTTACAGCGAAGATGCAAGCGGAAATGCCGTATACAGTTTTACGTATGTTGATAAGGTCCTTGACTACCTGCAGTCTGTGGGACTCCGCCCTCTGCTCCAGCTCTCATTTATGCCCGAGCAGCTCGCCAAGGAACGCAAGCGCCTTTTCGGATATCTGGTCAGTGAACCGAAGGATAACGAAAAATGGGCAGATCTGGTCCGGGCTCTGATAAGGCATATACTTATCAGATACGGGAAAGAAGAGGTGCGCAGCTGGCTTTTCAGCATCTGGGAGCAGCCGGACACCCCGGCAAATCTTTACGGTTTCTCAAACGACGAGGCATTTTACAGGTTTTATGAGGTGACTTACCGGGCAATTACCGAACTTGACTCACAGCTGCGTATAGGAAGTCCGGCCACATACTATATCCTGCAGAAAAACTATACCAACTGGTATCTCCTGTTCTGGGACTGGTGCCGCGCCCACAACTGCGTTCCGGATTTCCTGTCGATCCACTACTACGACACTGTTTTTACAAGCGAGCAGCGCAGCAGCAGGACTTTCGGGTTCCCGACCCTGACTTATGACAAAGACCCTGAAAACGGAAGCTTTCCGACGGGCATCGCGCTTCGCGAAGAAATCGGCTTCAGCGGTTTTGTAAGTCAGATCAGACAGGAGAGAAGCAGATATCTTCCGAAAGAGCCCCCGATATATCTAACGGAGTGGAACAACAGTCCGAGTCAGCAGGATCTCCTGAATGATACATGTTATAAATCCTGCTATATCGTCAAATGCATATTGGAAAACTACGACAGACTTGACAGTTTTGCGTACTGGTCCCTCACCGACTGGATGGGAGAGGCGCCCCAGCCCCCGGAGCAGTTCCACGGCGGACTTGGGATGTTTACATCATATGGTATTCCCAAAGCTGCGTACTATGCCTTTACGCTGCTCGGAAAGCTCGGTGATGTATTTCTTGGAAAAGGTCCCGGATGGTTTGCAACAAAGCGGCAAAACGGCGATATTGCCATTCTTCTTTACCATTACAAGCATTATTCTTATCTGTATGCAAAAGGTGAACGCTTCAATATGGCATTCAAGGATCGGTATACGATTTTCGATCCCGAACAGCCACTGGATGTCCATCTTCATCTTGACAGCTCGGAAGCGAGAGAATACCTGGTAAAGGAAACCGTCCTGAACCGTTCATCCGGAAGTTCTTTCGACCTCTGGGTCAATTCGGGAGCCGAAGAACTCAGGGATAGGGGTGAACTGAACATCCTTGAACAGAGATCAGTTCCTGGATTTCAGAAGTACCGCGCTTTTGCCGAAAACCATGTCCTGCGTATTGACGTGATGCTTGAATTGCTGGAAGTACGCCTGATTGAAATCTCGCCGTATACAGAGATATAAAACCGAAACGGCAATAAAGTCAAAAAAGCCTTCCCCCACGTGTGGGGGAAGGCACATTTATCAGCTGGTCAATTAAGCGATTTGCCGCAGGGAAGGATCAGTTGAACTTTTCCCGGTTGATCCAGAGGCCGAGGGCCGGGTTGGGAATGAAATAGATCTCCTCGCCGTCTACGGTGTTGTAGCCGTAACTGAGTTTAGCGGGATCGTATTTCTTCGAGAGCTCGTCATAGGATGCGCTCTTGTACCCGACAGACTCTATCTCTTCGCGTGAGATGTCTCTGACTGCATAGGTTATTGAGAACCTCCCGTCCGAGGAGCCGTGGATCAGATGGGCAGCCGCGCCCATGTTCTCGCGCAGATCGCTGTTTTCGGGCTTTTCGAACTCTGCCAGAGTAGTGAGCCTACCCCTATAACCGTATTTGCGGATCAGTCCGTCGACGACGTCGTCCTCGCCGAATCTCTCGACTCCCGGAGCCAGGATCAGCAGCTCTCCGCCGTCCGCTATCGCCATTCTCGTGCGGTATACGGCCTTGTTTCCGAGCCATGTGCTCTTGAACTCCGAGGGATCGAGGTATACAACGCACTTTTTGATACCTGTCTCGACGAAATCGATGTTCTTCTCCTGGGCAAGCTTTATTGCCTCCTCAAGGCACTTTCTGTCCTCTCCTATAAAAAGGCCGTGCGTCTTTATATTGCCTCCCGGAGCTGTGCAGACCGTGAGAGCAAAGAGGATCGGGCGATCCTTGAGGAAATGAGTCATTCCGTAGTCGAAGATCTTGCGGACGGGCGTGTTGTCCCTGCCCATCATTCTCTCCATGCCGTAGACGGCGCCGACCATGTGCGACTTGTTGATCATGTCGCTGCCGCCAACTCCGACGAAGAGGTTCTTTGAGTGGTTGGCCATTCCGATGACCTCATGGGGAACCACCTGGCCGGGGGAGACGATCAGATCATACTTTTCGTCCATGACGCGTCTGTTGATCTCGACGCTGACACTGTCGTGCCAGAGGCCTTCGGTTATCTCCTCAAGATATTCCTCAGGAACTTCCCCGATCTTTTCGACATCCGTGCGCCAGTTGTGCACGATCATCTTATCGTAGGGGATATCGCCGAACATCTTTTCCCACTGCTCCTTCGAGACGGGCACGTGGGTACCGAGAGCCGGCATTATATCGACTTTGCAGCCTTTCGACGTCAGTTCATGATAAATGATCTGCGTTATGAGGCCGGCATTTGAATGGAATCTCGTGAAATCCGGAGGAAGAATCAGAACATTGTTGAGAGTCCTTCCTTCCAGCGACTTCAGAAGGGCAGCCTTTATCTCAGCCACGCTCAGGCCTTCGGGAGTTTTCTCCCTGCAGAAGATATTCATATCAGACTCCGCTGTATGCAGAGAAGCCGCCGTCTACAGGGACGGTTATGCCTGTTACGAAACCGGAAGCGCTGTCGTCGCAGAGCCAGAGAAGGGTTCCGAGGAGCTCTTCGGGCTCGCCGAATCTGCCCATCGGGGTGTTGCGGAGGATCTTGCCTGTTCTGGCTGTGGGCGTGCCGTCTTTATTCCAGAGCAGAGCCTTGTTCTGGGCTGTGGAGAAGAAGCCCGGAGCTATGGCGTTGCAGCGGATGCCTGCCTGCGCGAAATAGACAGCGAGCCACTGTGTGAAGTTGGAAACTGCCGCTTTGGCCGCGGAGTAGGCGGGAATCTTTGTAAGCGGGCGGTATGCGTTCATCGAGCTTACATTGATGATGACGCCGTTCTTCTTCTCGGCCAGGTCGCGCGCGAAGACCTGTGTCGGGAGCAGAACGCCGACTATGTTGAGTCCGAACACGGAGGTGAAGCCTGTCTGATCGAGATCGAAGAAGCTCTTCTTTGCCGGATCCTCCATGGTCTCCTCGGAGAAGAATTCCTCATCTGCAGTTGCGATCGGATTGTTTCCGCCGGCGCCGTTTATGAGTATATCGCATTTGCCGAGTCTGGCGACGACCTCTTCATGGGCCTTCTCGCAACTCTCCTTGCTCGTGACATCGACCTGCACCGAGATGGCCTCTCCGCCAAGCGCTTTTATCTCTTCTTCAACCTTTTCGGCTTTTGCGAGGGTCCTGTTCAAAAGCGCGACTTTCGCGCCGCTCTGAGCCAGAGCGACTGCAAAACGGCTGCAGAGGACTCCGCCTGCTCCGGTAACAACGGCTATTTTCCCGCTAAGATCTGTTTTCATTTTATATCTCCTTTATATTAAGCATTATATGAACTCGATGATGTATCTCCGCCGTGACCTGTCCAGTTGGTGTGGAAGTGCTCGCCGCGCGGGGCGTCGGTCCTCTCGTAGGTGTGGGCTCCGAAATAGTCTCTCTGTGCCTGCAGGAGGTTCGCCGGAAGCCTTTCGGTCGTGTATCCGTCAAACCAGCTCATTGCAGAGGAGAGCGAAGGAACGGGGATGCCCGCGCCGACAGCAAAAGCAACGACTTCTCTAAGGGCCGGGACCAGGGTCTTCATCTGGTCTGCGAAATAGCTGTCCAGTATTAGATTGCTGAGAGCGGGATCCTTCTCGAAAGCCTCTTTGATCTTGCCGAGGAAGGCACTTCTGATTATGCAGCCGCCTCTCCACATGAGGGCTATGCCGCCGAAGTTAAGGTTCCAGCCGTAGTGCTCCGCCGCCGCTCTCATGAGCGAGTAGCCCTGGGCATAGGATATTATCTTGCTGGCATAGAGGGCCTTGCGGATCTTCTCTATCAGCGCATCCGCATCACCTTCAAAGGCTTTTCTTTCATGCGGGAAGGTTCTCGCAGCCTCGACGCGCTCTTCTTTCTGGGCGCTGAGGCATCTGGCGTATACGGCTTCGCTGATCAGCGTAAGCGGAGTGCCCTCATCCAGAGCCTGAATGGCCGTCCATTTTCCGGTGCCCTTCTGGCCGGCTGTATCGAGTATATGATCGACTGTGTATTCGCCGTTTTCGTCTCTGTAGCCGAGAATGTCGCGGGTGATCTCTATCAGGTAGCTGTCGAGCTCTGTCTCATTCCAGCGGGCGAACACATCGTGCATCTCTTCGTTCGCAAGGCCGAGGCCGTCTTTTAAAAGCTGGTAGCACTCGCAGATGAGCTGCATGTCGCCGTACTCGATCCCGTTGTGGACCATCTTTACAAAGTGGCCTGCACCGTTCTCGCCCACCCAGTCGCAACAGGGGGAGCCGTCTTCGACTTTGGCGCAGATCGCCTGGAATATCGGCTTTACATGCTCCCAAGCCGCGGGAGATCCGCCCGGCATCATGCTGGGGCCTTTAAGGGCGCCTTCCTCGCCGCCGGACACTCCGCATCCGACATAGAGAAGGCCATTGCTCTCGGCCAGTTCGCAGCGGCGCATCGTGTCGGGGAAGTGGCTGTTGCCGCCGTCTATCAAGATGTCGCCCTCTTCAAGGACGGGAATGAGCTGTTCTATAAGAGCGTCCACCGGAGCGCCGGCTTTTACCATCATGAAGACTTTTCTGGGCTTTTCGAGGTTTGCAGCAAGCTCTTCAATGCTGTGGCAGCCGATGAAGTTTTTCCCGGCCGCTCTTCCGGCTATGAAATCATCTACCTTCTCGGTGTGCCTGTTATAAACGGCGACCGTGAAGCCCCTGGACTCCATGTTCATCGCCAGATTCTCGCCCATTACGGCGAGGCCAATCACGGCTATATCGGCTTTTTTCATCTCTGGACCCTCGCGTTTCCTTTGTAAACATCCAGGACCTGCTTTTCGTCTGCAGGTTCCGCGTAGTCGTTCAGGCTGGAGGCTGCCAGGACTCCCGTGGCCCAGCCGAACTGCATGCACTGCTCGGGAGCAAAGCCCTTAAGTACGCCGTAAAGAAGGCCGCCGGAGAATCCGTCCCCGCCGCCTATGCGGTCCATGACCTGGATGGGTCTGGGCTCTTCAACGTGCCAGCCGTCTTCCGCGAGAAGGATCGCGCCCCAGAGGTGCTCATTGGCCGAGATGACCTGGCGGAGAGTTGTGGCAAACATCTTTGCATTGGAATACTTCTCTTTGACTTCGGTGATCATGCCCTTGAAGCTCTCTATCTTGGAATTGAGATCCTTACCGCCGGCTTCGGGGCCTCTGAAGCCGAGGCAGAGCTGGAAGTCTTCCTCATTGCCGATCAGAATGTCCGCAACGGAGGCAAGCTCTGCAAATGCTTTGCTGAGCTCCTCTTCACGGCCTTTCCAGAAGGTCGCACGGTAGTTGAGGTCGAAGCTGACCAGTGTCCCGTATTTCTTCGCTGCCCTTGCCACGTCGAGGCAGCACTTTGTCGTGTCTTCGCTCATCGCCGCGATAAGTCCGGAGATGTGCAGGATACCGACGCCTTCTTCGCCGAAGATGCGGTCAAGGTCGAAATCTGATGCATTTAAAGTCCTCCCGACTTCGCCTGCTCTGTCGTTCCATACGCGCGGTGCTCTGAGACCGAAGCCCGAGTCCGCTATGTTGAACTGGTGCCTGTATCCCCAGGGGCCGCCCTGAGGGACATCGATGCCTTCATACGAGATCCCGCGACCTTTGAGTTCGGATTTTATAAACTTTGCGACCGGGCTGCCTTCGACGAATTTCGTGAGCGCGAGGCAGGGCAGTCCGAGAGAAGATGCTACATTCAGAACGTTTGTTTCCGCGGAAGTCGCCTGCATGTAGAACATGTTGCTGTTGTGGACAGCCATACGGTTCTCCGGTGTGATGCGGACACCCATCGAGGTTACACAGGCGGCTGCATATTTGCAGTTGCTCTTTACTTCAAGACTCATTACACGATCTCCTTATATATTAAATTATATTTTCTTGCTTATGATATGAAGCGTATCGCCAAAAGACTCGCTCTCTACAGCTGACGGATCATATTTGAAGGCCTGGAAGACCAGCTGCAGTATCGGACCTCCCAGGAAGACCGAAACTACCGTTCCGACACCGACCTCGCCTCCGAGAAGCCATCCGCTTAAGCCCGCTATAAACTCGAGCCCGAGTCTGCAGTAACCTGAGGGGACATGGAGCTTTCTGGAGAGATGCACCATTAATGTATCCCTGGGGCCGGCTCCCATCCGGGCAGACATGTACAGATATATGCCCAGACCGTTAAAAAATAGGGAGCCGATGCAGAAAAGTATCTGAAGCGGCACGCTTTCTATGCGCGGCAGGATCGTCAGATGCCTGTTTATCTCAAGAAACATATCTGTGAACAGGCCCAACAGGAACACGTTCAGCAGGCTTCCAAACCCGAGTTTCTCACGCGAGACCACATCTATGGTGATTATCATCATGCTGATGATGATGCTCGCTGTTCCGATACTTATTCCGAGAAGCGAGGACACACCGTCGCTGAGCACATTCCAGGGAGCGAGGCAGAAGCACTGCTTTGAGATGAAAACGCCGAATGCGATAAGCAGAAGGCCCGCGATGATCCTTATGGATTTCAAAAAATATGTCCGAAAAAGCAATTTACCCACTTCCGGTTATAAAACCGTTTCAGTATCTTCCCGCAGAGAGCAGAACGTTTTCCATCTTATCGATAATGCGCTCTTTCACTCTCTCCCTGCCGGCTCCTATATATTTTCTAGTATCTATGACTCCGGGCTCTTTGCAGAGAACTTCTCTGACCGCGCCGGTCATCGCGAGGCGGAGGTCTGTGTCCACGTTTACTTTGCAGACAGCTTTCTTTGCCGCCTCTGTGAGCATTTTCGGCGGGATCCCGATCGCGGACTCTATTTTCCCGCCATATGTATTGATTATTTCAACATCTTTCTGATTGACTGAAGAGGCGCCGTGAAGAACGATAGGCAGCCCCGGCAGAAGGCTCTCTATCCGGTCGAGAAGGTCCAGCCTCAGCTTCGGATCCTGACCGGGTTTGAATTTATAAGCGCCGTGGCTCGTCCCTATCGCAACGGCGAGTGAGTCGACGCCCGTTCTGAAGACGAAATCCGCCGCCTGCTCAGGGTCAGTATAAAGGCTCTTTTCGGAGCCGATATTATCTTCAATACCGGAGATGGTTCCGAGCTCTCCTTCCACGACAACGCCGCGCTCATGCGCGTAATCGCAAACCTTTTTTGTCAGCGCCACATTCTCATCATAAGACAGATGTGAGCCGTCGATCATAACGGACGTAAAACCGGCCGAGATGAATTTTTTAACGGCTTCAAGATCTTCGCCGTGGTCAAGATGAAGAGCTACCGGAATCCCCGCCTTTTCGGCCGCATATTCAGCAATGGCAACAAAATAACCGAGATCGGCGTATTTCGCAGTAAAAGAAGATGCCTGAAGAATGACGGGAGAGCGTGTTTCCGCCGCGGCACCCACGATTGCCTGTATCAGTTCCATATGATTGAAATTAAAAGCTCCGACGGCAAAATGCTCTCTGTATGCTCTTTCGAACATCTCCTTTGTCGTTACAAGACTGCTCATTTGATGCTCCTCTGTTTTATTTATCTGCATATCTTGCGAAACACCGTTAACGATAACGGTATTATCGTTTAAAACAAACATAGCACACATATTCTTCCGTGTCAATCTTTTAAACATAATATATTTTTTATAAATTATGGTATGGACAAATCGTGAAATTTAACTATAATATGAATGTGGGTTTTAACGGTAAACCGCTTTTTCGACGGAGATACGATATGGCCAAGAGAGTTACAATGGAAATGATTGCCAAGGCATGCGACACGTCCATAGGAACTGTGGATCGCGCCTTGAACAGCCGTAAGGGCATCAACGCCGAAACGCGTCAGCGCATAATGGACAAGGCAGAGGAGCTCGGATACAGGCCGAATATCATGGCCTCTGCACTCAGCCGGAACACCGATGCTCGCATCGCCTTTATTTACCCGACAAATGCCCACGCGTTTTTCTCATGCATCACGAAAGGCATACAAAAGGCCGAAGCGGAACTCTCGCGCTACGGCATAGAGATAGACTATATCAATACGGACCCCCACGATCCTGCTTCACAGCTGAAGTTGTTGGAAGAGCTCGATTACGACGGCTACGACGCGTTTGCGATCAATCCCCTGAGCAGCAAATGCACCGCTTTTGTCGACGCGATCGCCGATTCGGGCAAGCCTGTTGCCCTGTTCAACAATGATCTGCCTTCCAGCAGGAGACTT
Source organism: Oscillospiraceae bacterium (assembly GCA_902802045.1). GTDB lineage: Bacteria > Bacillota > Clostridia > Oscillospirales > Oscillospiraceae > Limivicinus. Next base: position 280,405 of record CADCKQ010000001.1, read on the forward strand.
TTTTATGTGGGCACCGACAACTCGCAGTGCGGAAGGATCGCCGGCGAGATCATGGGACTTATCATGCAGGGTGAAGGAGCCGTCACAGTCCTCGGAAACTTTGTGCACATCATGCCGTTTTATGAACGCTATGAGGGCTTTTGTGAAGTGATCCACGACTACTACCCCAACATTGACATCTTCCCGTCCTCCGACAGCCGCTATGAACAGGATCTGGTGGAAAAGAATATAGACAAGCTTCTGGCATCGGGCGCCAAAAAGTTCGGCATCTTCAGCACGGGCTATTCATGTACCGAGATGGCCTGCCGCTCTGTAGAGACCAGAGGCAGAAAAGACATCACTCTTGTCGGCTGCGATGTGAGCGATGAGATCGCTGAAGCCGTGAAGAAGGGCTGGTGCAAGGCGCTTTTATATCAGGATCCGTTCCAGCAGGGCTATCAGACGGCGCAGCTGCTTGCGAGAAATCTGCTGGAGGGCTGGGTCCCCGAGCACAGCACGCTTTCCATCGAGACCAGGACTGTCCTGAGACAAAATACTGTTAATTACTCCGGAGGTATACTCCGCAGAGAACTATTTATTTGACAGAAAGGGGGGAGGTTCCAAATGGAAACAGGTATCAGAACGAAGAAAAAATATCCGTACCTCTTGATCGCGCCAGCTTTAATCATAATTATATTTATTGTATTCGTCCCGCTGGTCAACGCACTGATAATGTCTTTCAAGTTCTATGATCTCCGTTATCCTAAAAAAGAAGCATTCATCGGCCTCAAGAATTACATAGATCTGTTTACGAACGACTCGGAGTTCTGGCCGAGCCTCGGAAGAACAGCAATTTGGGTAATTTTTGGTGTTTCTTTCCAGTTTCTTGGAGGCTTTGCTCTGGCGCTGCTTCTCAACCGCAATTTCAAGGGGAAGGGCATAGCAAGGTCCCTGTCCATGATCCCGTGGGTCGTATCAGGTGTGCTTATAGGCCTTATCTGGAGATGGCTTTATGACGGCAATTACGGTGTCGTAAACGACCTTCTGATGAGGATGGGGATAATCGACAAGGCCATACCGTTTCTGTCGCAGAAGAAATGGGCTTTGCCGGCGGTCATCATCTCGGTCGTCTGGCAGGGGATACCGTTTTTCTGCCTGATGCTGCTGGCGGCAATGCAAGGCGTCTCGTCCGACATGTACGAGGCCGCTGACATAGACGGTGCAAATGCCTGGCAAAAGCTCTTCAGGATCACGATCCCGTCGATCAAAAACACGATCTATGTCACACTGCTGCTCAGAATAATCTGGGTCGCGAACTCCGTTGATATCATTCAGAACATGACAGCAGGCGGACCCGCATACGCCACGCAGACGATAGCGGTCTACACATACCAGAAAACGCAGGTGCTGAATCTCGGATATGCTTCCGCCATAGCCTTTATCATGATGGCGATCATGCTTATAGCGGCGGTCCCTTATCTGAAATCCACCTTCAAGAACGACTGAGGAGGGCTGATGTGATGAATAATATTCAGAGACTCCGCCGCAGAAGGACGAAAAAAGTTGTGCTGACATTCCTGACTTTAGTGCTTCCCCTCTGCCTGTTCCTTCTGTTTCTGCTGTTCCCGTTCTACTGGATGCTCGTGACTTCCATAAAGACGAACGCCGAGATCTATTCCGTGCCGCTTATATACTGGCCAAAAGAACTGACCTGGGCGACCTATGTGAATCTTTTCGGCTACTTCAACTTCCTGAAGTACATGAAGAACAGCCTTATCGTAGCTCTCGGCACGACTGTGCTCTCGCTTGTCGTCTCGACGCTCGCCGCTTATTCCTTTGCCCGTTTCTCGTTCAAGGGAAGAAAGGCGCTTATGGCTATGTTCCTTACAAACAACATGTTCCCGACGGTCCTGCTGATGATTCCTCTTTACTCCATAATGAGAAAGCTTCATCTGCTTTATACGCCTTACGGACTGATCCTCGCGTACACGACCTTCACGATCCCCTTCTCGGTCTGGCTCATCCAGGGCTTCATCAGGGACATGCCCTTCTCTCTTGAGGAAGCAGCGCTCATCGACGGCTGCAACAGAGCCGGAGCCTTTATGAGGATCTTCATCCCGGTCCTTACGCCCGCGCTGCTCTCCGCCGGCGTCTACATGTTCATGCAGGCCTGGAACGAATATACTATGGCCTCGCTGTTCACAAACCCGGGCTCGAGAACGATCCCTGTCGCTTTGAGCAGCCTTATCGGCCAGCTCGGTGTCCAGTGGGATATGCTATGCGCCGGAGGTACCATCGCTGTACTTCCCGTCTGCATAATGTTCTTCTTCGCGCAGAAGCACCTGGTCGCAGGACTTACGGCCGGCGCGGTCAAGGGATAAGGCCGCAATCAAATTCGTATTCAAATCAAAGATTTGAAAAAATATTTTGTTTCACTTGAAAGGAGAAACAACATGAAAAAATTTCTTGCACTGGCCCTCGCACTTTGCATGATCTTCGCACTTGCAGCATGCGGTCAGTCAGCAGCCCCGGCGCCTGCCGCCGAGCCCGCAGCGGAGCCTGCAGCCGAACCGGCCGCAGAAGCGGCTGAAGAGCCCGCAGCAGAGCCTGTCGACCTGCTCTTCTGGTACTGGGCAGACACTCCCGAGCAGAGCGCCCTCATCCAGGATTGCGTAAAGCAGTTCAACGAGAGCAACGGCAAGGGCATCACTGTCACTGCTGAAGAGTACCCCTGGGAAAGCGGCGGATTCGTCCAGACTGTTATGACGGCAGTTATGGGCGGAGGCGGCCCGGACATCTCCACAATGAAGCTCTCCGGCGGCAAGACCTTTGCTGCAAACGAGCTCCTTGCTGATTCCGCAGCACTGGTCGACGCATGGGAAGACAAGGGCCAGATCGGCGACAACATCTGGACTATGATGACAGATGCGACCGGCGACGGCAAAGTCTCCATGCTCCCCTGGACCATTGAAGGGCTTTACTGCTACTACCGTCCCTCCTACTTCGAGGCAGCAGGCGTAGAAGTTCCCACGACCTTCGATGAGTGGCTCAACTGCATTGAGAAGTGCACCATGGTGATCGACGGCAAACAGGTCTACGGCTACGGCATGCGCGGAGCAGGCGGCGGCCACGAGCACCTCGGCAACTTCCTCTACCCCTACGGCGCAACATGGGATGATCTGACGACTCCCGAAGCAGTCGAAGCTTACAAAGCATACCTCAGCATCTACTGGAACGGCTACACCCCTGCGGATGCAAACGTTGCGGCATTTGCCGAGCTCACTGACGGATTTGAGACCGGAACCACAGCTATGATCATCCACCACATCGGCTCCTACCAGAGATGGATCGATGCATTCGGCGATGACGTCGACGCATTCGTAGTTCCCGGCAGCGACAAAGGTCAGTGGACCTGCGCAGGCGACACCGAGATGACCATCTACGAGAAATGCGAAAACAAGGAAGCAGCATTCGAGTTCTATAAATTCATGGTCACCGGCGAAGGCGGCACGACCTGGTTCAAGGGCACCGGCAAGGGCCTCGGCACTGACAACGTCAGAGCTACCGAGGAGTTCCAGTCCAACAGATTCCAGGCTGTCGCAGCTGAAGCTGTAAAGGTCGCAGGCGTTCTGCCTCCGACAGACACACTCTCCGAGTTCACAGGCAATGTCTGGGCACCCACGAACCAGAAGGCCCTGGCCAAGGAGATAAGCCCCGAAGAGGCTCTTGCAGAGATGCAGGCAGCACTTCACGGCTGATAAAAGCAAAACCTTATAATACTATAGCGGAGATGCCCGGCATCTCCGCTACAGTATGAATAATTTATGATTTAAGGAGATAACATGAAAATCACTTGTGCTGAGTATACCGGAAGAGGAATGCAGAGGGTATACGAAAACGATCAATGGACGGTCGGCATAAAGAACTGGAAACCGGAAAATGACATTACCGGGATCAGCAACATCGAGCGCCACAACCTCACCGATGAACTTTTTGTCCTGGTTTCCGGCAGCTGCACGCTCGTTTCCGCAGAGGAAACAGAAGGCGGTCTGGTCTTTTCGGCCACCAAAATGGAAAAGGGCAAGCTCTATACCATTCCGGCAACTCTGTGGCACAACACAGTGACCGTACCTGACACAAAAATGATCCTTATTGAGGACCCGACCACGTCCAATGCCAACAGTGACGTATACGAGCTCAGTGAGGGACAGATAGCAAAGCTCAAAGAAGCGGTTGCACAGTAAATCGTAAAGGACGGTATATTCAAATGTATGATGTCAAGTTAATTGAAAAACAGGCAAAGGAAATACGCAGACTCATCGTCAAGATGATAGGCCGCGCTCAGTCCGGTCATCCCGGCGGATCCCTCAGCTGCGCAGACCTCGTCTCTGCTCTTTATTTCGGCGTAATGAATGTGGATCCGAAGGATCCCGCAAAACCCGACAGAGACAGATTTGTCATGAGCAAAGGCCACGCCTGCCCCGCACTGTATGCAGCTCTTGCGCTAAAAGGATACTTCCCGATGGAAGAGCTGGACACGCTCAGAGATCTGGGTTCCATCCTTCAGGGCCACCCCTCTGCACTCAAGACTCCCGGTGTTGATGTTTCGACAGGTTCCCTCGGTCAGGGACTTTCCGTCGCAAACGGCATTGCTCTCGGAGCAAAGCTGGACGGAGACGATTACTACGTATATTGCCTCATGGGCGACGGAGAAATAGAAGAAGGCCAGATCTGGGAAGCTGCAATGAGCGCAGCCCATTACAAGCTTGACCATGTTATCGGATTTGTGGATTACAACCACCTTCAGATAGACGGCGCCATCGAGGATGTTATAGGCAACGGCAAGATCAGAGAAAAGTTTGAAGCCTTCGGATGGAATGTCATCACGGTCGACGGTCACGATGTCTCCCAGATACTTGCTGCAATTGAAATTGCCAAGCGTTCAAAAGGCCTTCCCTCCCTTATAATTCTCAACACGATCAAGGGCAAGGGCGTTTCGTTCATGGAAAACCAGGCCGGCTGGCACGGCAAGGCTCCTTCTGCCGAACAGGTGGAGCAGGCATTAAAAGAACTGGAGGACTGAAAAATGATCGGTGAATTGATAGCTACAAGAGATGCTTTCGGCACAGCGCTGAACGAATTCGCCAAGGATAACAAAGATGTTGTCGTTCTTGACGCGGATCTCGCTAAGGCGACCATGAGCTGCCGTTTCAAAGACGCATATCCCGAAAGATTCTTTGATATGGGAATCTCCGAGGGAGACCTCGTCGGCACGGCTGCAGGTTTGGCCACAACAGGAAAGATCCCCTTTGCCTGCACATTTGCAATGTTCGCTGCGGGACGCGCATTTGAACAGATCCGCAACACGGTGGCCTATCCCCGTCTGAATGTCAAGATCTGCGGAAGCCACGGAGGAGTTGCTGTCGGCAAGGACGGCGCGTCACACCAGTGCATTGAAGACCTCGCCATTATGGCTGCTATCCCCGGTATGGTCGTTATCAACCCGGGCGATGCGGTAGAGATGAGAGGCGCGGTCAGGGCAGCTATGGACTATAACGGTCCCGTATACATCCGTCTCGGAAGGAATCCCGTTCCCGTCGTATTCGATGAAAACAGCTATACCTTTGAGATCGGCAAGGGCATAAAGGTCCGTGAAGGCAGCGACATAACATTTGTCGCAAACGGCAGTCTTCTGGATGTCGCTATGAAGGGTGCGGATATTCTGGCCAAGGAAGGCATTTCCGCAGAAATAATCGACATTGCGACCATCAAGCCTCTCGACAAAGACCTGATCATCGAATCGGCAAAGAAGACCGGAAAAGTGCTGACCCTTGAAGAGGGCGTTATCCAGGGCGGTCTCGGCAGTGCTGTCGCTCAGGCTCTCAGCGTAAGCTGCCCGGTTCCCATGCGCTATATAGGCATGGACAACTGTTTCGGCCAGTCCGGCGATGCCGCGGATCTGATGAAATACTACGGCATGTCCCCGGAGAATGTAGTCGCAAAAGCAAAAGAGCTTATTTGAGGAGAATTGCCCTGAAATGAAAATATCTTTCGGATGCCAGACATATTCCTGGAAACTCAACAAGGAGAGATTCGCAGGAGACCTTCCCCACATTGCGGATGTAACGGCAAAAGCCGGATATACCGGACTTGAATCCGAAATCGATATGCTCGGAGACTATTTCAACAGGGCAGAGCTCACAAAAGAGATTGTGGACGGCTGCGGCATTTCGCTTGCAGCCATAGTCCTGCACCAGGACTGGGCAGGATATGAGGAAAGCGCTCAGGAAAAGGAACTGTCCGATAAGGCTATTGACTTTATCAGACAGTTCCCCGGCGCAAAAATAGTACTTTCACATCATGCGCTTCCCGGCGACAGAAAAGAAGGAGATGCTCTCAGCGAAAGAAGAGAGCGTCTTTTTGCCTGTATGGCACAGGTCACCGGAAGGGCAATGGAGAGCGGCGTTGTGACCGCTTTCCACCCGAATTCCTCGGTAAATTCTCTGTTTCGCACGGCAGAGGATTACGGAGTTTTATTCGAGATGCTTGACAAAACAGATATCGGTCTTGCTCCCGATATAGGCCATATAGCAAACGGCGGCATGGACCCTATGGATGTGCTGGTGCGTTTTCGCAGCAAGGTGAGGCACATCCATTTCAAAGACCGCTCTGGCCATAATACCTGGGCTTTAATGGGCAACGGGAGTATTGATTATTCCTCGATCGTCTCTTATCTGGAAAGCACCGGCTACAGGGGATGGATCATGGTGGAAGATGAGTCTCATGAGGCGGAACTGGATTCCGATAAAGCCGTATTTTACAACGGCGAATATATAAAAAGGTTTATTCACTGATATATTTATTGGTTTGAGGTAATAAAAAGATGACAGAACATACTGTTGCCGTAATGGGTCTCGGAGTAAGGGGCAAGATCCATGTCAACGGGCTCGCTGAAAACAAGGGGCGTTACAGAATAGTCGGCCTTTGCGATAACCATAAGGAAAACATGGATCTGATGAAAGAGAAGTATTCTCTCGATGATGTCCCCTGCTTTGCAGACGTAGAGGAGATGCTGAAGACCACCCGCCCGGAGGTCTTTGTATTTGCAACTTATCCCGACCTGCGGCTGAGTATGATAGAACTCGCGATCAGATACGGCGTCAGGGCGATCTCTCTTGAAAAACCTATGGCCGAATCGCTGCAGGAAGCCAGAACCATGAAGGAGCTCTGTGCAAAAAACGGTATCAAGGCAGTTGTCTGTCACCAGCAGAAATATCTCTCACAGATGCAGGCTTTGAAAAAGCGCATTGAAGACGGAGAGATCGGAGATATAACCAAGATACATGTTGAGACTCAGGCCTGGTTTTCCCAGCTCGGGACCCATTACGTGGACTATATGCTTTGGGCAAACGGCGGATATAAAGCCAAATGGGTCTGCGGCCATGTCCACGGCCCGATATGCCTCGACGACACGCATCCGGCTCCGGACTATCTGCTCGGGACCTGCGAGATGGAAAACGGAGTCCACGGCTACGTCGAATGCGGATATCTCTCCGAAGCTCACAATCCCCCCGAGTACGGCAGCAGCGATAACCGTCTCACTGTCTACGGAACGGACGGCTATGTTTACGCTGAGACTGACGGTTTCTGGGGCGCCTGCACAAAGGCGACAAACGGGCGGCTTATAAAAGGAAAGGACCCCGGCTGGAGAAATCACCAGCAGGTTCCTATACAGACAGACTATTACCGCGATTTTGCAGACTGGCTGGACGATGACAGCAAAGTCCACAGCTGCAATATAGACACAGCCTATCACGGATATGAGATCCTGGAGGGCATGTGCCTTTCAGCGCTGAGAAATGTGCGCATCGATCTGCCTATAACCGACCTGGACTACGAACCGGTCGTTGAGCAGATGCACAGGGAACTTCCGCCCTGTGATTCGAAAAAAATGTTCGTGTATCTGGGGAAAACACCCCACGTCGAAAGAGACTGAAGATGGAGGGCGCGATCCAGAGGGATATTCCGGCCGGCGGGATCAGCATACACGTTCAGATAACAGGACAGGGGGAGCCTCTGCTGCTTCTGATGGGTCTCGGCGCTCCCGGAGACAAATGGCAGCGGAATGCTGAAGAGTATAAAAAATATTACACCTGTATAATTCCCGATAACCGCGGAGCGGGGAGATCCGGCAAGCCCGACTGCGATTCATATTCTGTCATCGATATGGCGGAAGACACTGTTGCAATTCTCGATGCACTGGGCTATAATTCCGTTTTTGTGAACGGCATCTCCATGGGCGGAGCTATAGCGATGGAGCTCGCCATCAGGTATCCCGAAAGAGTACGCGGTCTTATCCTTACAAGCACCTTCCCGTATGCTTGCAACACTTTCAAAGCAGCCATAAGCTTTCTGAGAGACAACCGGGATACTATGGACAAGAGGTCCTTGAAGAGGCTGAACCAGTGGATGACCTTCTCTTCAAAGACCCAGAACGAAAGGCCTGAATTTCTGGAAGAGATGGCCGCAGAAGATGCTTTGATCCCCTATCCGATGCCTGATTACGCGTATAAGGCGCAGTGCAACGCATGTCTTGCACATAACGCAGCGGACAGATTGCATCTGATCAAAGCTCCGACTCTTATAGCCGCCGGAGAATGCGACATGTTCGCTCCTCTGCCGTTGGCCATTGAGATGAACAATGCCATTTCAGGCAGTGAACTTTATGTCTGCAAAGATGGCGGGCACGTACACGAGTGGGAATATCTCGAAAACTACAACAGGATAACTTTGGAGTTTTTAAATAAGCATAGCGGCGTATAGGAGAATTCTTTTGAAAAAAGCGACCGTAATGGGCTCATTGGTACTCGATATCACCATGCAGCCCGAGTCTAAAGAAAAGAAAACGCTCGAGGAGTTTATCGGGCAAGGAAAAGTGACAAACCTTTCAGGTGTTTCTTTCTACCCGGGCGGCTGTGTGGGCAATACCGGCATGGCTTTGAAAAAGCTCGGAGTTCCCGTCACGCTGTGCGGAAATACAGGGGACGACTTCCCGGGCAGAGTTTTAAAAACGCTGATCTCAGAGTCCGGAGCGCTGCCCGACATAAATGTATACGCTTCTTTTCCGACCAGCATCGGTATCGCGATGACTCCTGCAGGAATGGACAAGATCTCATTTTTCCTGAAGGGCGCCTCCCAGCAGTACACGTCTGCCGATGCCTTACGCATGCCTGCAGATACGGATCTGTTCCACTTCGGATATCCTCCGACTATGGAAAGCATGTACTCTAACGGCGGGGAAGAGCTTGAAAAGCTCTTCAGATCAGTAAAATCTCTCGGCGTGACAACAAGTCTTGATACCGCTTTGCCTGCGGCAGGAAGCGTCCATTCACGCGTCGACTGGAATCCGATACTCAAAAAAGTGCTAAAATATGTCGATCTCTTTGTCCCAAGCATAGAAGAATGCCTTTTCATGCTGGACAAAGAGGCTTACAAAAAACGCGTTTCACAGCATCCGGGAGAAGATATTGCGCTGATTGTAAGCGACGATGAGATCCGATGCATTGCGGATACATTTCTTGAAATGGGCGCAAAGATCGTGCTGCTGAAGCTGGGCATGAAAGGCCTGTACCTTAAAACAGCAACAGTTCTGAAAAACTTGGGAAGGGCTTTCGGTGAAACGGCAGAGCCTTGGGAAGGAAAGGAGCTTCGGATATTTCCGGTTCCGGTTTCCGAGGTGATCTCGACTACAGGCGCCGGAGATACCGCAATCGCAGGCTTTCTTGCAGCAGTGCTGCACGGAGATACGCCAGAAACCGCACTCTCCTCCGCTGTTTATACCGCTTCACGCTGTGTGATGTCCAAGGATACGACAAGCCTTATCGAAGGCTATGATACGCTAAGAGAAAAAGCGCTCAAGACTAAACACAACTTATCAGACGAACCCGATCAGGCGCTTTGGCATTACAGGGCGGATGCTGATCTTTATGAAAGAAACAGATAATGGCAGATTATTATTATAATGACGCCCAACGGCTCGGGCAAAAGAACAGCAAACTGTATACATCCCAGAATCTCGATCCAAAGCTTCCGGCTCTGGATGAGCTCGTCTCCTCGGACAGACTTTCCTCCGGTAAAAATATCGGTCTTATACTCATTCCCTCGGAACTCATCATCGGGACAAAAACCGCATCCAGAGCTGATGTATTTGCCCCGAATTTCATGCCGCTCCCCGAATTCAACACTGAATTTGCAATCAAGTGGGAAGCCCTGTGCAACGCCCATCTGACCGAAGGGATACGCGACCCGGTAAAGGCATACGAGTTCAAAAACCGCTACTATATAGAGGAAGGAAACAAGCGGGTCAGCGTTCTAAAGTTTTTCGGAGCCGTGAATATTCCCGGAAATGTGATAACGATCGCAGCTCAAAAAGACGATTTTCCCGATGAAAAAAGCTTTCTGCTGTATAAAGAACTGCAGGAATTCATAAGCTTAAGCAAGATCCGCTACCTTGAATTCAGCGAGCCGGGAAGCTATGCCTCCCTTCAGTCTGCAGTGGGAAAACGCCCTGCAGAAAGCTGGACCGAGGAAGAGCGCAGACACTTCAATTCCGTATGGCATTTTTTCTGCAAAACATATGCTTCCGTCGCCGGGACAAAGCTCAATTCCTCTGCTGCAGACGCTATACTGAGCTATATTCAGATCTACGGCTATGCCGCTCTCGGAAAAGCGACAGAGAGCGAAATAAAGAAAAACCTCGCCGGAATGTGGGAAGAGGTCGAGATAAAGGGAGAATCGAATCCTGTCGAGCTTAATCTCAAGCCTTCCGACGAAAAGAAAAAGAGCCTGCTCGCTTCAGTGTTCCACGCAGCTTCCGCTCCTGAAAAAGCGGCATTCGTTTATGATAAGAATCCTGAGACCTCCGGATGGACGCTCGGCCATGAGCTTGGCCGCAAATATGTCCAGGAAGTTCTGGGGAAAGAGATAGAGACCTGCGCCTATCCGGACGCGATGCGTTCAAACCCTGACGAGGTTCTGGAAAAAGCGATCGCAGACGGAAACAAGATCATCTTTACCGCATCTCCCAGGCTGTTAAAATCCAGTCTGCGCATTGCGGTAAGACATCCTGAAGTTACTATCCTGAACTGCTCCTTAAACCAGTCCCACAGGTATGTCAGGTCCTACTACGCCCGCATGTATGAGGCGAAATTTATTATCGGGGCTGTCGCCGGATCCCTTTCGGAAAGCGGAAGACTCGGCTATGTCTGCGACTACCCCATCTATGGGCAGATCGCGGGAATAAACGCGTTTACTCTCGGCGCCCAGATGACGAACCCGAGAGCAAAGGTCTATCTGGAATGGACTTCTGTCAAAGGAGCGACTTCCGAATCTGCCGCTGAAAAGCTTGCTGCCATGGGGATACACTACATATCCACTCACGACATTGCAAAGCTTGCAAACGGCGAGCGCTCCAGCTTCGGTCTCTCCCTGTTCAGTGAAAACGGCAGTGAACTCCTGGCGATGCCCGTATGGAACTGGGGAGTTTATTATGAGCGCATTCTGCGTGAGATGAAGAACCGCTCCGCACAGACGGAATATGAAGAAAGCGGCAAAGCATTGAATTACTATTGGGGAATGTCGGCCGGCGTAATAGATCTTGTCTATCCGGGCACTCTGCGCGGAGGAACGAGACGGCTCGCCGATTTTCTGAAGAAAAGCTTCGCCCAGGGAGTTGCTAACCCCTTTATCACTCCTCTTCATTCCAAAGACGGAGGCCTTATAGGCGAAGGCCAGGAGGAGCTCAGTATAGAACAGATCGTCTCAATGGATTATCTTGTTGAAGGTGTCATAGGGGAGATCCCGAATTATACGGATCTCAACACGCTCGGCAAAGCGACAGTCGAGATATCCGGAGTGGACACGGCAGCATCCGCCGGCCGCTTGTAATTCTTCTACTGCATTTTCTTATTTGGAGGTACATATATGAAGCCCTTTATGGACGAAGAGTTTATTCTTGAAAATGATACCGCGAAAAGACTGTTTCACGAGTATGCCGAAAACATGCCTATAATAGACTATCACTGTCATATTCCACCGAAAGAGATATATGAGGACCGCCGCTTCGACAATCTGGCGCAGGTCTGGCTGGGCGGGAAGAATCCGGACGGCACTTATTTCGGCGATCACTACAAATGGCGTGTAATGCGCTCTGCAGGAGTCAGTGAAGACTATGTGACCGGAGAGCGTGACGGCGAGGACAGAGTCGTAAAATTTGCAGAAGCGCTGGAACTGGCCATTGGAAATCCGATGGTCCACTGGTGCAACCTCGAGCTGAAACGCTATTTTGGAGTGACCGAACCTCTCACATCGAAAAACGCACGCGAGATTTACCGCAAATGCACAAAAATGCTGAGGGAAGATCCGGACACCACTGTCAGAGGAATAATCCGCAGATCGAATGTCAAATTCGTCGGCACGACTGACGACCCGGTTGATTCTCTCGAGTGGCACGAAAGGCTGTCCAAGGAGAAAGATCTGGGCTTCATGGTCTGCCCTTCATTCAGACCTGACAAAGCACTGAATATCGGAAAACCCGGTTTCCGGGAATACATGTCAAAGCTTGCGGAAAGCGTCGGCAAAGATAAGCTTGAAAGCGCCAGTGACGTATGCGATGCCTTGCTTGAAAGACTGCAGTTCTTCAAAAAGTACGGGTGCAGAGCCAGCGATCACGGCCTTGATTATATACCTTACCGCCCCTGCGATCCCGAGGAAGCCGACCGGATTTTTGCAAAGAAAATGTCCGGTGAAGATCTGTCGGTCGAAGAAGCTGAAAAATATCAGACAACAGTTTTGCTGTGCCTTGCCGAGGCATACAGCAAACTGGATATCGTCATGGAGATACACTATTCCTGCCTGAGAAGCGTCAACGAAAGAAGATTGGCCGAGATGGGACCTGATACCGGTTTCGATATGATCGGCAGCTTCCCTGCAGTTGACAGGCTCGCAGCGTTTCTTTCCGCTCTCGACAAAAAAGGCTGCTGTCCCAAGACGGTTTTATTCTCTCTCAATTCAGCCGACAACAGTCCCATAGGTACTTTGCTCGGATGCTTCCAGACGGATGAGATCCCTGGAAAGATCCAGCAGGGTACAGCCTGGTGGTTCAACGATACCAAGAGCGGCATGGAGGAACAGATGCGTTCGCTGATGAATCTAGGAGTTTTCGGGACCTTTATCGGCATGCTTACGGATTCCAGATCTTTCCTCTCTTACACAAGACATGAATACTTCCGCAGGATCATGTGCAACATGCTCGGTAAGCTTGTCGAAAACGGAGAGTATCCTGCCAATGAAGAAACTCTCAGGAAGATCGTCGAGGGAGTCTGCTGCAGAAATGCCGAACGGTATTTCAGTATATCCTGAAGATAATTACTCAATAAAGGAGAATTGATTAATATGAAAGAACAGATTCGCGCATTTATTGAAGGCGGCTGCAAAGATTATGCCGGATGCGGTGTATATCCGAGATCTCTCCATGAAAACGGAGACTGTGTATGCTTTGCAGCAGATTTCGGGGATAAGGATGTAATCATTGGCAGCAATAACTGCGGCTTTGAGGGGGAAGAACTCACAGCCGGCGGAAAATCCTGGGTAATCGGAGAGCAGACTCATACAAACGCTGTCGTACTGAGAGCGCTGTTTCCGTTTACAGCCCCCTGCTCCGTTCTTAAGAAAGACCGCACCGCAGGTGTCGGTGACAGGCTCGGTATTGCTACGACAGGTCACATAAGGGTATTCGAGGATTATGACGCTTATCCCATCCTCGCCCAGCAGTCAATAAGAGAACTCAATCTCACAGGACGCACCTTTGACGATGTCCTCGACTGTGTCAGCTTCGCGGTGTTCCGTGAGAACTTCACCCGCGGCTTCGGAGCCGATGGTGACCATGTAAAGACTCCCGAGGAAGTCGAATACGCGATCAAAAGCGGATATACCATGATTACTCTCGACTGCAGCGAGCACATCAGAAACGATGTCCTCTCCCTGTCTTTTGAAGAAGTCAAAGCCCAGTACAAACCGAATAAGGAACTTGAAGAAAAATACCTCGGCAAAACCTTTGAGGCGGAAGGTCACAAGATCACATTCGATGAAGATTCCTTTATGAGGATGTCTCTTATCTATAACGAAGCGATTGACTTCGCGGTCTCGATATACAACAGGTTTTTTGCAGGCAAGGAAGACGAGCTCGATTTCGAGATATCTATAGATGAGACCGCTACTCCGACCGAGCCGGCCCAGCATTTCTATGTTGCAAGCGAGCTGATCTCCCGCGGTGTTGTCCCCGCCACCATAGCTCCCCGTTTCTGCGGAGAATTCCAGAAGGGCATCGATTATATAGGCGATCTTTCACAGTTTGCAGAGGAATTCAGCGTGCATGCGGCAATTGCCAGAAAATTCGGTTATAAGATAAGCGTTCACTCCGGTTCGGATAAATTCTCTGTTTTCGAGACGGTGGGAAAGTATACCCAAGGACGCTTTCACATCAAAACTGCGGGTACCAACTGGCTCGAGGCCATGAAGATCGTTGCGATACACAATCCGGATCTGTACAGAAGAGTTCACAAGTACGCTCTCAATACTGCATTTGCAGAGGCGAGAAAGTATTATCACGTGACTACTGATCTCACGAAGATACCGGATGTCGACACTCTCAGCGATGCAGAGCTCCCTGAGCTGTTCAAAAACAACGATTCCCGCCAGCTCATCCATATAACATACGGTCTCATTCTGACCAACCCGGAATTCCGCAGCGATCTCTTCGATACCTGGAGAAAATACCGCGAGGAATACGCTGAAGCGGTCCATCAGCACATCGGCAGACATCTTCAGATGATATACAGCGGTTTCAAAGCCTGATGTGCAGCTTTTAATTCAGAATACATATAAAATGACCCGGAAGTCCTCTTATCGGACTTCCGGGTCATTTATACCGGGATCTTCACTGCTCATTCACTGTCTCTGCCATCCGGGTCTTCTTATCCTCACTTTTTCAGTCTCAGTTCGTATACATCCTCTCTTCTTGCCGAGAGCAGCGGGAGCTGGGCACGGATATCATCGGCATAGTCGAAATCAATATCACAGTAAAGGACATTTTCGCAGATCCCTGCATCACAAAGCACCTCGCCCCAGGGAGAGGCGACAAGAGAATGGCCGAAAGCTATATATGAACTGCCCTCCATTCTCGCGGGGCTGCAGGCGGCAAAGTATGCCTGATCTTCGACAGCCCTTGCTCTGAAAGTAAGTTCCCAGTGGGCTGGGCCGGTGGTCATATTGAATGCTGCAGGGCAGAAAATAAGCTTTGCCCCGCGCATTGCTTCTAGTCTTGCAAGCTCCGGGAAGCGGATATCAAAGCATATCACGACTCCGATCTTCCCGAATTCCGTATCAAAGACCGTTATATCGTCGCCGGCAGTAAAGGTGTCGGATTCTTTGAATCTCTGTCCGCCTTTAACATCTATGTCGAAGAGGTGCATCTTTCTGTGCCTGGCGACCTGCTCACCTTTTCTGTTGAACACGAAACAGGTATTGTATATCTTTCCGCCTTCTTCCTCCGGAACGGAGCCGCCGATGACCCAGATGTTGTTTTCTGCAGCTGCAGCAGAGAGCGCCTGCCACGCTTCTCCGCCTTCAGGCTCTTTATTCGCAACAAATGACCTGTTTCTGTATTCACAGCAGAACATCTCCGGAAGCACAGCAATGTCGGCGCCCTGACCGGCTGCTTCTTTTATCCTGAGGCCGGCGTTTTCGAGGTTCCGTTTCTTTTCCGGGTACGTGTTCATCTGGATCAGTGCTGTTTTCATATCATTTCACCTTTTACCTAATCTGCCAGTCTAACGGCTTCTCTCCCGAGAGTTTCAGGAATCCGTTCGTTTTTGCAAAATGTCCGCAGCCGAAAAACCCGTTATACGCTGAGAGGGGACTCGGATGCGCGCATTTCAGAACCATATGCATGGGGTTAGTTACCAATGAAGATTTTGCTCCGGCGTTTGCGCCCCATAGCAGAAACACGACCGGTGTTTTCTTTTCGTTCACAAGCGAAATTACTCTGTCCGTGAATGTCTCCCAACCGAGACCCTTATGGCTGTTTGCCTCGCCTGATCTCACCGTCAGTACGGCGTTTAAGAGCAGCACTCCCTGCTCTGCCCAATAACTGAGATCCCCGTGATCCGGTATTCTGCAGCCGAGCTCGGAATTGATCTCTTTGTATATATTGACAAGCGAGGGTGGGATCTTTACTCCCTTTTTTACAGAAAAACAGAGCCCGTGAGCCTGGCCGGGTTCATGATACGGGTCCTGCCCTATTATTACTGCTTTTACGTTCTCATATGGAGTATATTTGAGCGCATTGAAAACATCGTCCTCAGGCGGAAAAACTTCACTGTTTTTACGCTCAAGCGAGATCCTTTCAATAAGAGCCTTAAAATAAGGCTTTTGGAACTCCTCGGCGAGAAGCGCGTCCCAGGAATTCCCGATCACAGGTCTCTCAGTCATATTCAACCCTTTTCCTCATAGTCGACCAGTACCCAGGACGTGTTGTCCGGCAGATAGTTTAAAACGACCGGAACGAATCGGTCTTTTACGTTTCCGACATCAAGATACTTCTGGGCATACTCCACATTGAACTGATACGCGTACATATCGGTCATATAATAGACTCTGTCGAAGAGCTTGAAAAAGAGCTCGAGATCCTGCCCGTTCGTGTTGTCAAAGCCGTTGACGAGGGCCGTACTGCTGTCAAGATAGACTGAGAGAAGTCCGCTTCTTTTGTCGAGCTGCGACGTAATGTATGATACAAGCGAGCTCACCCCGTAACGTGCGTTCTGGGTCGTCATCATAGTTCTCGTATAAAGGAAAGGCTCAGCCCCCTCAGCATTCATATCCACTGCAGGCTGTCTCACATTCGCGAGCACGACCTCATCAAAGCCGAGAGCATAGAGCTCATTGCAGCAATCGACTATGAATTTCCTGAGATCCATGTTGTACGGACAGAGCCAGCTGCCTATCTCATCCGTATAGGGATATCCGACTGAGTTACAGAGCTGGACGCTCGTACAGCTCTTGTTCAGAAGATCGTCTATGCATACGTTTATCTGAGCAACCAGATAGATGCCGTTTTCTTCCTTGAGATATGTCATATAGTCCTGCATGACTGAAGGGATATCGCCTGAATAGTCTGAAAGGCCGTATTTTGTGCCGAGCTCAGAGCCCGTCTGCCACATCAGAAGGCCTTCCTTCGGCATCATCTCGAGCACCAGAGCATTTCCTTCTTTGAGTCTGTTGACATACTGGGGCAGCATCTCATCATTTATATTGTTGTATTCGACAAATATTGCTCTGACGGGTTCAACATTGTACCCCGCCTGAGGTACGACGGAGGAATAGTCCGGTTCGTCATAGGTGATCTCGGCCGTAACGTCTTCAAAGACATACGCTCCGCTCTCGTCTTCCTGGACTGCCTCTTCTCCATCATCCAGAAATTTCAGCTTTATTTGTACATCATCCTTTGTGATGACTGCATACTGCTGCATTCCGTAGAAGACGACCAGCACCAGAGCAAGGATACCGAGAAGTATCCCCACTATGACGACCGCAGTGTTGCGCTGTTTGCGTCTGCCTTTGTAGAATTCTCCGACGACTTTTGCCATTTCTGTTTTTCAGTCTTCCTCTATCATCGAGATACGCCTGATATGGCGCTCTTCATTTGAAAACGGGGTGTCCAGAAACACATCCGCTATTTTGATTGCGTCCTCTATCGTTGTCACTCTGCCGCCCATGGCAAGGATGTTCGCGTTGTTGTGAAGGCGGGTCGCCTCAGCCATGAAAGTGTTTGTGCAGAGTGCTGCTCTTATGCCTTTGAATTTGTTCGCAGTAATGGATATTCCGATACCGGTTCCGCAGATTATAATACCTCTGTCGCACTCACCGCTCTGCACTGCTCTTGCCACTGCTTTGCCATAGACCGGGTAGTCGCAGCTTTCGCTTGTATAGGTACCGTAGTCCTTGTACTCAAGCCCTCTCTCTTCAAGATGTCTGATCAGTGCCTGCTTGATCTCAAATCCGCCGTGGTCGCAACCTAAAGCTATCATAATATGATCTCCTTTAAAATTTGTTTGCTGAATGTAAATTATATCATTAAAAGGGCCAAGTCTCAAGCCAGCCCAGGAAATAGCTGATCCTGCTTCCGTCTGTCCTCGCGCCGGAAAGAACGGGATAGAATAGTATAAATACCGCGATGCAAAGTGCAGTATATCCGTATACGGGTATTCTCCAGTTCTTTACCGAAAGGCGCATGGCGTTGAAGATATATCCGACTGAGAGGCAGAGAAACACCATGCTCGGGAAATAGTGATAGGCGAAAGTGAGTCTGGTGATAAAGACCCAGGGCAAAAGCTGGGCCAGGTATCCGATGATGATGAATATCCCTCTGTTGTCCCTGTGAATGATCGAGATTACAAGAGTCATTATCATCGTTATTACACCGAGCCAGGTAAGGGCAGGATTTGTAAAGGCTCCGAAGACCGATCTTGTCCCGTCGTCATAGTACTCGAGATAGTAGAGGATAGGCCTTATGTCGAAGATCCACTGATACCACACCGAAGAATACGGATGCTCCGCAACGAGCCCCGAGTGGTAATTGAACATGTATTTCTGATTGTCTGTGACAATATTAAAGTATTCCCTGCTGAAATACATACCCGGGAATGTCATCCCCCGGGCAAGCCCGTATGGGAAATAGCTCAGATAATAGATAAGCGCCGGTATTATTACAAAAAACAGTACACACCATAGGCAGTTTGCGGCAAATGCCGTAAAGCCGTCTTTTCTGCGGCTTACGCGGAAGATCGCCCAGATGACGGCAAGGCCCGCTCCGGCATACAGACAGGTCCATTTGCAGGCAGCTCCGATCCCGAAACAGAGCCCCGAAAGGAAGAGATACAGGAGTTTTTCTTCTCCGTCTCTGCTCTCGCTGATATAAAGATACATAAACAGATACATGAGTATTATGAAAAACACTCCGTATGTGTCTATCGTGGCGATCCTCGTCTGTACGAAATGCATGAAATCGAAAGCGAAAACGGCGGTCGTGCAAGCGGGAACGGCTATGCCTCCGAACATTTTTTTGCATATCGCGTATAACGGAGGCAGCATGAGTATGCCGAAAAGTATTCCGGAAAATCTCCAGCCGAAAGGGGTCACTCCGAACAGGAGCATGCCAATCGATATTATTATCTTCCCGAGCGGAGGATGCGAGATCTCATATATGTTTTCACCGCTCAGCCCTTCAAGAGCTGTTCTGGCGTGGTAGATCTCATCAAAATACGTGCTGTTTAAAAATGTGGACTCTTCAGGGACCAGATCCTGCTCATCGCACAGCTCGGGTGCATCCTCAGAAGAAATCGGGATCATATTCCCGTCCCAGTCGAAGACCGCTATCTCGCCGAGCCAGAGATGCGAGTCTGCCTCTATCCGGAGATATTTTATATGTGTCGGATCTGCGCCTGAGGTCAGTTCCTTATCCTGCCAGAAAAGGAGTTTTGAATACTCCTGCTCCAACTTGTCAGCATAATAGTAGTTCTCCCCGTCATGAGAGAAATATATGCTGTAGTTTCCGGTGCAGATGCCGCTGAAGCGGAAGATGCGGTCCAGATTCGAGCTTCTTTCGAGCTCTATAGTCGCAGTGTCACCGTTGCCGCTGAACTTTTTAAAGCTTTGAGGCGATTCCGTGTTTCCGGAGTTGTAAAAAGCGACAGTACCGTATATTGCACACAACAAAAAAAGGACAAGGAAGTCTCTCCCGCCAAAGCGCCGGCGGGAGACATCTTTGTCCTCTGTAAGACAGGTCCTCACATCAGGTATGAAACCGTAGAAGACCGTAATGCATATAACGACTGTTATGGGTAAAATATAGAAATGTGCCATTAAAAATACATAAACAGATCACATTTGATCATGCCGTTGTATAATTTGCGTTTCTTGACCGCCTGTTTGCCGAATTTTCTCTCAAATTCGGTATGGGAGGAGAGCAGATACAAATTCCAGTTTACGCTCTGCCGGTATCTCTTTCCAAAGCCTTCATAAAGGGCTTCGGCCTCCTGCTTCTCCATAATCCTCTCACCGTAAGGAGGATTTGTGACTATGACACCGCGATCAGTCTTTCTGTCGAAATCCATGGCGTCAGCGACTTCAAATCTGACAACATCGCCGACTCCTGCACGTTTTGCGTTCTCTCTGGCCATCTCTATGGCCTTGGGATCTATATCAGAGCCCGTTATACTGTAGCTGCCGCTGTATTCACGGCTTCTGGCATACTCGCGGGCCCGTTCCCAGGCACCTTTGTCCAGATTCTTCCAGTTTTGGGCAGAAAAGCTTCTGTTCAGGCCCGGAGCTATGTTCCTTGCGATCAGGGCCGCTTCTATGGGGATAGTCCCGCTTCCGCAGAAAGGATCACAGAAATCGCCCTTTCCTTTGTAGCGTGAGAAATACACCATAGCTGCAGCCATCGTCTCCTTTATGGGAGCCGTCATATGTGCAGGCCGGTAGCCTCTCTTATGCAGGCCTTCTCCGGAAGTATCGATGCACAGGGAGACCCTGTCCTTCATAATAGCAAACTGTATCTGGTAAAGAGCGCCCGTTTCATCAAACCAGGTTATGCCGTATACACTCTTCAGCCGTTCGACAACAGCTTTCTTGATAATGGACTGGCAGTCGGATACGGAAAAGAGCTTGGAGTTGAGGCTGTGCCCTTTTACCGGGAAGGCCCCGTCTTTCGGAATATAGTTTTCCCAGGGCAGAGCCTTGGTCTTTTCAAAGAGTTCCTCAAAACTCAGGGCATCAAAAGCCCCGACTTCGATCATGACCCTCTCGCCTATTCTTGAGCAGATATTAGCTCTCGCTACAGTATCTGCACCGCCCTCGAAATACACACGCCCGTTTTCGGCCGCTACATTTTTGCACTCCATGCGCCTGAGTTCATCTGCTATAGGCGCTTCAAGTCCGAGCAGGCAGGGTACTGTCAGTCTGTATGTCATTCTATGTGGATGAGCGATTTTGTGAGTTCATCAGCGGAAACGTTCGGGTTTCTCCACTGTTCTCTGTTTTTAGTGATATTGCCGCAGGAAATGGCATTCTTCGGACAATACTGCAGACATCTTAAGCACTGCATGCAGCTCGGACCCCACTGCGGTTTCCCGTCTTCAATTCTGATGTTTTCCTGCGGGCAGAGTCTCGCACAGAGACCGCAGCCTATGCACTCGTCGCTCACTTTGAATTCCTTGAGCTTTGCTTTGGCGATCATCGGCCAGCCTGCATTTTCTACAGCATTTAGCACGTTTAAAGCAGGGCTCTCTTTCTTCATGCGTTTGCCTGCCAGCACATCGGCTGCAATTGCCTTTGCCATCTTCTCAGAGTGCAGCTGCGCTGCTTCGGGAGACATGGGCGGAACCATTACGGTATGAGGCATGAGCCAGATGCACGCGCTCTGGTGAACTACGCTGTTCCAGTAGCAGAGAGGCACGTGTTTGCTGATCTGTTTCAGGGCATTGCCCTTATAGCCGCAGTAGGAGACTACTCCGAAGGTGTAGGCCGTGGGGTTGACCGTGATCTGCCTGACAACGGACTCAAGTCCCAGAGGCAGTCCGCCGCCGTGGCAGGGCACTACGAAACCGACTCTGTGCGCATAACGCACATCGAGATTTTCGTTGTTCTTTTTCATCATAATGATGTCTGTATCACCAAGCTCTTTTGCGATGTTCTTGGCGATGTCCAGGCAGTTGCCGGTGCCTGAGAAGCAGAATATTACATTATATGCCATGATAACTCTCCCTGTTTATTATTAATTTGTATAATTGTCAAAATAGCCCTGAACAAGGATAACCGGGGTGCCCTTGTCTCCGCTGCCGG
Organism: Oscillospiraceae bacterium; assembly: GCA_902802045.1. GTDB lineage: Bacteria > Bacillota > Clostridia > Oscillospirales > Oscillospiraceae > Limivicinus. The sequence continues at coordinate 302,341 of CADCKQ010000001.1, forward strand.
AGGTAAGATCGCAGAGGCTCCCGATGAGGTCTGTCAGGTGGCGCGGAGTGGTTCCTTCGCTCACCATCTGTCCCTTGAGGTTGGAATCCTTTTCCCTTATCTTTTCGGATATCGCAGCTTTAAGCGCGTCTCCGCTCAGATCCGCGAAATCGTTGTCCGCAAGATATTTGAGTTTGAGTTCATTGGGGGTTCCCTCAAGCCCTGATGTGTAGAACGGAGAGACAACAGGATCCGCAAGTTCCCAGATCTTCCCGACGGGATCCTTAAATGCTCCGTCTCCGTATATCATGACCTCTATGCTTTTCCCTGTAGCGGCATTTATACGCTTCTGTATGTCATAGACCAAAGCGCTTGCATCTCTCGGGAAAAGTTTCACTCTGTTTTCATCTGCCTTATTTGATCCCAGAAGCCCGTACTGCTCATTGTATCCGCTTCCGTTTACGGAGGAATTCATCAGTTCATCCAAAGAGCACACCATTTCTGCGCCTGCATTGAGAAGTCTCCTCTTCGTACGTTTTCTCGTATGTATGTCGCAGTTGATCACTTTCTTCGTGTACTCAAGCACCGCTCTGGGGTCATTTGCCAGAATGACCTCGCACTCAGCACCGGCCTCTTTGACCGTATCCTGATAGTACCCTATGTAATCCATCCCGGTGAAGGGGTGGCGTATGTCTCCGAACAGCTCGCGGAATCTCTTTAAGGTGAGCACATCTCTGTAGGGATCTATGCCTGCCTCATCGAGCATCTCTATGGGAACGAGCTCATTGCCCACTTCGTCTGACGGATAGCTGAACTGAAGCACGATCTTGTCTGCTCCCTCAGCTATTCCGCGCAGACAGATGGCAAAACGGTTTCTGGAGAGTATCGGAAATATGACGCCTATTGTGCCTCTTCCGAACTTTGAGGCTGTATCTTCTGCAATGTCGCTGACGCTGCAGTAGTTGCCCTGGGCTCTCGCTACGACGGATTCGGTTATCGCGACCACGTCTCTGTCACGGATCTCAAAGCCCTCGCAATCTGCCGCTTCAAGTACGCTGCGTGTGACGATCTCTGCCAGATCATCGCCCTCGCGGATGATCGGGCAGCGGATCCCTCTTGATGTTGTTCCTGTTCTGCGTTCCATCTTTATATACGACCTTTCAAATAAAATTAATCCTGTTTCTGTTTTTTGTTTTCAGTCTTCTTCTGCTCTTTCTCAGGACTGAGCACAGTCACCAAAACTCTGTCGACCCTTCTTGCTCCCATGGAGAGGACAGTAACGCGGAGATTTCTCCACTCAAAGCTGTCTCCCTCTTTTGGGAATTCTCCTCCGAAAGATTCTATTGTCCAGCCTCCGACGGTTTCTGAATCAAAATCAAAGTCCTCTTCTCTGATATCCATCAGTTCGAGGAAGTCCCATACGGACATATCGCCGTCGAGCTCATAGACACCCTCTGTTCTGACAACAGCCTCTTCTTCGACAGTATCGGTCTCGTCCCAGATATCACCGACGATCTGTTCGAGAACATCCTCCATTGAAATGACTCCGCATGTCCCCCCGTATTCGTCCACAACGACTGCCAGATGCTGCTTTGCTTTCCTCATATTATCCATTACATCGGGCAGCTTCATCGTCTTGTACACATAGCAGGGCGGCATCAGAAGACTTCTGATATCGACCTCGCCTTCCGTATCAGTGACTGCTTTCAAAAAATGGTTCAGATACAGGACTCCGATTATATTATCACGGCTGTCCTGATACACGGGAAGTCTGGAGTAGCTGGAGTTTTCGATCGTGCTGAGTATCTTGCTGTATTCGTCATCGATATCTATCGCAAGAAGGTCCACTCTGGCAGTCATTGCCTCCGAGGCCGAGATCTCGGAAAAGTCCAGAGCCGCTCTCATCAGTTCTGAGGCGTCTTCATCTATGACCTTCTCATCTTCTGCAGTCTCTATGATATTCTGAAGCTCCTCCACCGCCTCTTCGCTGTCATCATCTTCCTTCTCTCCCTTGAGCGGAAGAGTGATCAGGTGAATGGAGCCGACGACAAGCGCCACGACCGGGCTCAATATGATCTCCAAAATGCGGATCGGCCAGGCGTATCTCAGTGCTGTCTTATTGGCATTTTTTTTGGAACTGATCTTAGGGATCGTTTCTCCGAAGATTATTATCACGATCGTGAGAACAAGTGTAGAAAGCCAGGCATAGGATTCCGACAGCATCAGGGTGACCGCAACTGTTCCGAGTGATGAACACGCTATGTTCGCGAGATTATTGCCGATCAGGATAGTGCTCAGTGTGTTGTCGAATTTATCCGTTATCTTCATGGCAAGAGCAGCAGTTCTGTTTCCGTTCTCTGCCATATTCTCGAGCCTTAATCTGTTGCAGGCCGAATATGCCATCTCTGTAGAGGAGAAGAATGCTGAGAAGCAAACACATATGATTATGCCAATCAGCAGCGGCACGATTTCGGGAATCGTAAAGCTCACCGTCATACGGCATCACCGCCTTCCGGCCCTGCTTCTTCAGACTGCATCTTTTCAGGAGGGATCACATCGTCCTCATCCCAGATCTCGCCGACAAGTTCCTCCAGTATATCCTCTATTGTAACCAGACCCAGTATACCGCCGCGAGGATCTGTAACCATGGCAAGGCTCTGTTTGTCTCTGGACATAAGAGGGAGCAGGTCATGTATGGGAGTTGTACCCTTTATGAAATAGGCTTCTTCCAGAAGAGGGCGTATCTCTGCTGCGTTTCCCTTCATATATGCTTTGATAAATGAACGCACATGAAGTATGCCGATTATATTGTCAACGGTTTTTTCATATACCGGGATACGGCTGTGACTTGACATTTTAATAAACCTGAGTGCTTCTTCCGGGCTTGAATCAATGTCCAATGCAACCATATCCACTCTCGGAGTCAGAATATCCTGGACTGTCACTTCCACAAACTGCAACGCCGAGGAAACCAGCTCGCCCTGATCCTCATCAAGGCTGCCCTCCTCGGTCATATCCTCTATAATATCCTGCAGTTCATCCTCTGTAACTGTTTTCTCGCCTTCGCCGCCCTTCTTTGTCGAGACGAAAGCGCTCAGAGCAGCCAATGCTGCAGACAGAGGGCTCAGGATCTTCATAAAGAAGAGCAGTATTCCGGATGTTGCTTTGGAAAAATAAAAGCTGTATTTCTTAGCGACACTTTTCGGGAGCATTTCGCCCGCATAGAAAACTGCAAAGGTGGTAATAATCGTCGAGAGCGAGACCGCGGAAAGACCCCATCTTCTTGTGACCGCTGTCGTTACGATCGACGCTATCGAAAGATGCACGATATTGGTGCATATAAGAATTGTCGTGATGGCTTTTTCGAAATGGTCCAATACGTACAGGACCCTCGCTGCCTTTCTGTCGCCTCTGTCGGAGGCTGTCTTGACTTTAACGCGGGAGACGGAGGCTATTGAAGTCTCCGTCACCGCGCATATCATTGCGAAGAATAAAAGAATTAAAGCTGCTAAAAAACCTGATCGACTTCCGTCGTCCATCTTGGGGGATACTCCTTATTTAAGTTCGCCGCGTTCCTTTAAGGCTTCCTTGCGGGAGATATTCCAGCGGCCCTTATCATCTATTCCTATGAACTTGACCCAGGTCTTGTCACCGACATTCAGAACGTCTTCGACCTTTTCGGTACGTTTGAACTCAAGATCCTTAATGTGGCACATGGCGTCCTTGCCCGGAACGAGTTCAACAAATGCGCCGAGATTGGAGATGACGCGTTTCACTTCTCCGTAGTAGAGAGCGCCGACTTCGGGCTCGAATACGATCTCATCGATGGTCTTCTTTGCCGCCCTGCAGGCTTCGATATCGGAGGAAGCTATGAATATGGTTCCGTCGTCATTTATGTCTATCTTGCATCCCGTGTCGGCAGTGATCTTCTGAATGACCTTTCCGCCGGTTCCTATGACCTCGCGGATCTTGTCCGGATTGATGGTCATCTGGATCATCTTGGGAGCAGTCTTGGCAAGCTCGTGTCTGGGTTCGGGAATGGCCTTGAGCATGATCTCATCGAGGATCTGGAATCTTGCCTCTTTTGTCTTCTCAAAAGCCTCTTTAACTATCTCATGCTTGAGTCCGTCGTTCTTAAGGTCCATCTGGATTGCAGTGATTCCCTGTTTTGTTCCGGCCACCTTAAAGTCCATCTCGCCGTGGAAGTCTTCGACACCCTGGATATCTATAAATGTGGTGAAGTCATCATTGTCCTGGATAAGTCCGCAGGAAATTCCTGCTACGGGAGCCTTGAGGGGAACACCGGCATCCATAAGGGCAAGCGTCGAGCCGCAGATGGATCCCTGAGAAGTGGAACCGTTGGAAGAAAGAACTTCAGATACTACGCGGATCGCATAGGGGAAATCTTCGACCTCGGGAATGACACACTCCAGGGCTTTCTCAACAAGAGCTCCGTGGCCGTACTCGCGTCTTCCGGTCGAGCGGGCAGCTCTTGCTTCGCCTGTCGAATAAGGAGGCATGTTGTAGTGATGCATGAAGCGTTTTTCTTCTTCTTCCCAGATCGTATCGAGTTTCTGGGCCTCGGAAAGAGTTGCGAGTGTCGCGATGGACAGGACCTGTGTCTGGCCTCTGGTAAAGAGACCTGAGCCGTGGACCTGAGGAAGCACTCCGACTTCTGCTGCCAGAGGTCTGATCTCATCCATTGAACGTCCGTCGACTCTCTTGCCGGCGAGCAGCCATTTCTTTACGACCTTCTTCTGGAGCTTATAGAGGATCTCCTCCATGTAGTCCATCATATCCGGATGCTCTTCGCCGTACTTCTCCTGGACCATTGTTATCCAGTCGTTTACTCTTGCTTCACGGACATTCTTGTCATCGGTATCCATGCAGTATTCCATGGATTCAAACTCATTGCTGACCAGAGCTTCGAAGAGCTCATCGTCAAAAGCGGCGTGCTCATACTCGAATTTGGGCTTGCCTATCTCCTCGACCATTTTGTCTATAAGGTCGAGTACGCTCTGCAGATGCTCATGAGCCTGTACTATGCCTTCATACATGATCTCATCGGGGATCTGATCCGCCTCGGACTCGATCATGACTATCTTCTTGTGCGTGGCGGCGACCGTTGTCGTCATGCGGTTGGTCTTTCTCTCTTCCTGAGTCGGGTTGAAGAGATATTTCTCTCCATCCCAGCCGAGAACTATACCGGCAATGGGACCGTTAAACGGCACATCAGAGATCGAAACGGCAGCGCTGGCGCCGATCATGGCAGTGATCTCAGGGGAGCAGTCTCTGTCTACCGAGAGGACTTCACACGCAATGACGACATCATTTCTGAGGTCTGCCGGGAAGAGCGGTCTCATCGGGCGGTCTATAAGTCTGGAAGCCAGAACTGCGGGCAGGCTGGGCTTTCCTTCGCGGCGCATGAAGCTTCCGGGAATACGTCCGACTGCATAGAGCTTCTCGTTGAAATCAACAGAGAGAGGGAAATAATCGGTGCCGTCCTTCGGGCGTGCAGAAGCGGTGCAGGTCACCAGGACTGTTGTCTCACCGTATTTTACCAGTACTGCTGCATTGCACAGCTCTGCGAGTTTTCCGACCTCCATGCTCAGAGGCCTTCCCTCATACATCATTTCATATTTGCGGTAGTTCGGGAATTCTTTGTGCGTAATTTTCATAGTATATACCTTTCATTGTGATCTTACGATTTTGAAAAAGATGCCAGATCCGGTTCTGACAAAATGGCCAGGTCTAAAAAAACAGGAGGACAATATTAAATTGTCCTCCCGTAAAAACCTTCATATCCTTCGGCTTTCGGAAATCCCGCCTTACTTGCGGATTCCGAGTTTTGCAATAATTGCACGATAACGCTCGATGTCCTTCTTCATGAGGTAGTCGAGCAGGCGGCGGCGTTTACCGACCATTTTGTACATTCCGAGTCTGCTGTGTTTGTCAGCAGGGTGGGATTTCAAATGCTCTGTGAGTTCTCTGATACGCTCTGTCAATATGGCGATCTGTACCTCAGGCGAGCCTGTGTCTCCGTCGTGAGTCTTGTTGGCCTCAATGACGGCTGTCTTTTTTTCTTTTGTGATCATTTTCTTTTTCCTTTCAGTATATTTCTTTCTCCAATGGCCAAGTATAAAGTATCGAAAGGCGCCTGAATTCAGGCATTCGCTTTACACCTCGCGCACGGACTGTGGAATAATATCAAAAATAGCGCTGTATGTCAATATTTTTCATAGTTTTTTACATTTTATTCTTGATTTTGCGATTGAAAAATAAGCGCCGCTGATACATAATCATTTCAGATGAAAAACAGCAGGTCTTCAAAAAAACTATATCTGATCTCTCTTGCGGGTGCCTGTGTCGTCATGCTTGCTCTGATGATTGCGCTGATAACGCAGCTCGCCGCTATTGCAGAGGAAAACCGTGTTCAAAGCCATGGTTCTGAAGGTCAGGCTCTGCCCTCCGCTGCGGAGGCGCCTTCTCCGGAGCCGACTCCGGAAATAACGCCAACACCTGAGCCCGTTTCATATGTGCACATCCCTCACGCTGTTGACCTGAGAGAATATCTTCCGGATGCGCAGTTTGATATCATCAATGCCACGGAAAACAATGTAACCGGGAGAATTCTTTATCCCGCGATTCCTCTGATGGAGGAGGAATCTGCGGCTCTGCTCAAGGAAGCATATGAAATATTTAAAGCCGACGGTTATACGATGGTCATATATGACGCCTACAGGCCGAAATCCGCGCAGAAGGCTCTGTACGATATCGTTAAAGATCATCGTTTTATTGCGGACCCGTACAATTCCAGGTCCTGGCATAACCTTGGACGGGCTGTGGATATATCTCTTGCACATTCCGAGACAGGCGAGCTTCTTGAAATGCCCTCTCCTATGCACACTTTTAACGAATCGGCCATGAGGCGCTTTCATGATTCCTGGAGTCCGGAAGTCCGGCAAAATGTAGATTATATGACAGATGTCATGACTTCCTGCGGATTCGGAACGATCACATCCGAGTGGTGGCATTTTGAATATACCGGTTCAGGATATTTTCTTGAAGACGATATGGATCTTGAGTTCCTGGCGAACCGGGTCTCTTAGGCCCCGAAGAGCAGAAAAACCCTGATTAACTGTGAATACTAAAGGCAGGCCTTTACAGGTCTGCCTTTTAAATAGTTCAGGAAACTATTGTCAACTATATTTTTTGCTTTTTTGCGTTTTTATCCTACGCCGCCGTCCATAAAGACATATTTGTTTTCGAAATCCTCCTGTGTCAGGATCTTGCCTGTCTGCCGGATCTCCAGGTTCTCTGCAACTTTGACAATCGTATCCATATCCAGCATTCCGGCGACCGTAATTATCCAGCCTTCATCCGCGTTTGACAGCAGAACATAGTTATATTCAATGGAATACTCCTCCTGCCCGAATTCCGGACGTGCCCCGATCTGCTGGGATGCATGAAACTTCAATACGTCCAGGTCTCCCCACTGCTCCTCCGTTATATCGCCCGGAGTATGATAGAGCATCAGTATGGCCCCTCCGTCGTTGAACATGGACATGCTGTATCTCTCTATGAGGAGCGGCTGTCCTATATCCTGATAGACCCTCATATCCTCCGGCGCCCAGCAGCCGAGCGTTTCCGCGGAAAAACGGGTAAACCATGTGTCCTTGTCTATATTTGACTCAGGAATGCTGAATCCAAGCGTTTCGGGGAGTTCAAACGGCAGGTATCCCGGCCTGAATTCTATTTCTTTGCTCTCCTCCTTCTCCGGAAATGTCAGAGCAAGCTTGGCATCATGCCATTCAAGAAAACCTTCTTCGTTTTCAGACCATTTTATCCTGAAAGTCTCATCAGGGTCAGGAACCCGTTCTGAGACCGAGAACAGCCTCGCGGCAAATGCCGTGATGGTCAGAAAACAGGCTATGGCTGCGGCAATAAGAATTATTCTCCTGGTATCTCTGATCTGCTTCTTTGTACTTATTTTTGTTTCCGTTGTTTTATCCTCCCTGTAATATCCGAGGAGGTCAGCCGCAGATTCCAGATAGTCGGGGCGGATGTCGCTCATGGCATCAAGCAATTTATCCCGGTTCAGCATAGACCCTCCTCCTTCAATTCTGATTGCAGTTTTTTTCGTGTCCGATGAAGCATGCTCTTGATCTTTCCGATGGAAAACCCTGTCCTTTTGCTGATCTCATAAAGAGAAGCGGCATAAAAATATCTGGCTGTAAAAACATCTCTTATCTCGGGGCTGAGAGAAGAAAGGACCCTGTTGACCGATTCGGCCAGTTCTCCTTTTTCAACTTCCTTCTGCGGATCGCTGTCTCCGGGAATACAATCGGCAAGCTCGTCGAACAAAAGAGGTATTTCTCCGCCTCCGCGTTTTTTTGCATGGTCGGATCGCCATCGGCTCAGAGCAATATTTCTGGTGACTCCGGCAAGCCAGGCGGATAATCTTTCCGGACTCTCGGGCGGGATCGCATTCCAAGCGTGAAGCAAAGTGTCGTTTACGCATTCCATGCTGTCATCTCTGTTATAGAGGATGTTTTCCGCAATTTGAAAGCACAGCTTTCCGTATTTGTTCTCCGTTTCGGTGATGGCAGAGCTGTTCCTCTCGTTGTAAAGCGCAAGTATTGCTTCGTCTTCCATTGAAAATCTCCGTGTTAAGAACGTTCTCACCTATAAAGACGCAAATTCCTCGGAAAAGTTTCGGATAAATCAAAAAAGCCCGATTAACTGATATAATTCTGACAATTTTCTTGAAGTTGTACAATATTTGGATTAAAGTATTGCCACAGGTATTTTATCAATGCTAAAAAAATATGAAAAGGAGGAAATGCATTATGCCAAAATATGATGCTGTGGTCATCGGCGCCGGAAACGGCGGCCTGGCTGCAGCTTGCAGGATGGCGCTCGCAGGCAAGAAGACATTGCTTATTGAACGTCACAATCTCCCGGGCGGCTGTGCTTCCAGCTTCAGGCGGGGGCGTTTCGAATTTGAGACGGCTCTCCATGAACTGTGTGAATGGGGCACAGCGGAGAAATTCGGCGCATGCCGTCAGACGGTCGTGGATGACTTTGGCGTGGATCTCAAGGGGCATATAGTCCCGGAGAACTTCCGCGTCATCACCACTGCCAGTGACGGAAAGACCAAGATCGACGCGACCCTTCCCTGCGGACAGCAGCCTTTCATCGACGCAATGGAAAAATATGTTCCCGGATGCCGCAAATCCATCGAGGATTTCTTTAAGATAGGCACCGAGTTCCATGAGGCGGGCGACTATTCGCTCTCCGTCAACGGAAAGACCGATCCGGCCTATATGCAGGAGCACTACCCGAATTTTCTGAGGCTCGGAAGCTATCCCATCGACAAGGTCTTCAATGCGATGAAGATGCCGAAACTTGCCCAGGATATCATGGGAACATACTGGGGCTATCTCGATGTCGCCGCAGACAAGCTGAGCTTTCTGCAGTATACCAACATGGTCTGGCTTTATGTCACATACGGGGCATGGATCCCCGATAAAACAAGCCATGAGCTCACTACGGGTATGCTGGAGAGCTTCAGAAAACACGGCGGAGAGACCTGGTTCAACTGTTCGGCAACAAAGATCCTCTTCGATGACGAGAAGGCAGTCTGCGGCGTTGAGACGACCTGCGGCACTGTCGAGACAAAACACATACTCTGCAACGCAAACCCGACCATGGTCTACGCCAACATGTGCCCGCCCGAGGTCGTTCCCGAGAGAATGGTCAAGCTCCACAACGCCAGGGAATACTCGGCAAGAATGTTTGTTGTCTACATCGGTCTCGACAAGAGCGCGGAGGAACTGGGGCTCCATGACTACTCTGTCTTCATGCCCGAATCCGCCGACTCTGTCAGGGAATACCAGTCCGGCAAGACAATAAAGGACAACTACAACATGGTCTCCGTCTGCTACAATACGGTCAATCCGGATTTCTCGCCTCCCGGCACATGTGTTGTTTCGCTTACCACTACCTTCAGCGGAGACGACTGGGCAAATGTTGATGAAGAAGACTACTTCAAGACCAAAAACATGATGGCAAACCGCCTTATCGACCGCTTTGAGGAAAAACTCGGCGTGACCATAAGGCCTTATATCGAAGAGATAGAAGTCGCGACGCCGTGGACGATGTGCAACTTTGTCAACACCCCGCAGGGGTCGGCCTACGGCTATGAACTGAGCGGCTGGGACAGCATGATGCCGAGAATGATGATGATGGGTACGGAGTTCCCGGTCAAGGGACTAAAATTCGTGGGAGCATCCTCCATCAGAGGCGACGGTTACAACTCCGCGATCTTCTCCGGAAACACGCTTGCCCGGAAGACTCTTTCGGAAATGAAAGAAGAAGAGGAGGGTTAAGAGATGCCGGAAGTAAATTACAAAGTAGGTCTGATCGGAAAACTTGACATGCTCAAATTCAAGAACATGCCCAAAGTCCGGAATGCAGCCATTGACGCCTCTCCCTCTACTCCTTTGAAGGGTATTGAACCGACCAATGAAAAAGCAAAAGCCCATCACCCCAAGCAGATAGAATTCGTCATAGACGATATTCTACAGAACGGTCCCGACGCGAAAACCGTAATCCTGAAGAAAAAAGACGGGGAGAGACTCCCGCTTTTCAGGGCAGGCCAGTATATAAGCGTTGACGTGCCCATAGGAACGACTCACACCACAAGATCATATTCCATATGTTCTTCTCCCGCTCTGGCCAAGGAAGGGATATATCACATAACCGTCAAGCGCGACGACGCGGGGTTTGTAAGCCCGTATATCCAGGACAACTGGAAAAAGGGAGATACCGTCATTGCCTCCGGCCCCCAGGGTCACCTGTACTACGAACCCATAAGAGATGCAAAGAAGGTTGTAGCCCTTGCGGGAGGCTCCGGTATCACGCCGTTTATGGGTATGGCTTATGCCATTCGTGACAGCTATGAAGATTTCGACCTGACTGTCATATTCGGATCCAGGACCGAGGACGCCATAGTCTACAGAAAGGAACTCGACGAAGTCTGTGCGGCATGCGATAAGGTACATGTTGTCCATGTACTCTCCGATGAGGAAAAAGAGGGTTTTGAACACGGCTTCATAAGCGCGGATCTTATCAGAAAATATGGCGGAGACGGTGAATTTTCAATATTCATGTGCGGTCCGCAGGCTATGTACAACTTCCTTGACAGCGAGATCGCAAAACTCGGCTTAAGAAAGAAGTTTGTCCGCCGTGAGCTGTTCGGAGCGATCAAAGATCCCTGGAACCAGCCGGGATATCCCGAGGAGATCCGCGGAAGGACCTTCAATCTCCATGTCGTACAATGCGGAAAAGAATACGACATTCCCGCGTCTGCCGACGAATCTCTTATGGTCGCATGTGAACGCGCCGGTCTTGTTGTACCCTCGAGGTGCAGAAGCGGCGAGTGCGGCTGGTGCCACAGCAAGCTGCTCTCCGGAGATGTCTTTATCCCGGAAAAGACGGACGGAAGAAGAGCTGCGGACCTTGATTACGGCTATATCCACATCTGCTCAAGTTTCCCTGCAAGCGACGTTGCGATAGACGTCCCGGCAAAACCTGTTGATACGCAATAACATGCAATAACGAATTGCCGGCAGCGGTGGCTTGCCGCTGCCGGCTTCTTTGAAAGTATGGGGCTTCAGACTGAAAGAACGGAAACAAAAAAAGAAGAACTGATCAATCAGCTTTCATCGGATATAATAAAGCTCTCAGTAAGCAGGCTTGCCGTCGACCTGAGGTTTATTCAGCGCGCCGTTTTAAGACTGAAGCCTTTAGCTGTAAAGGAAGTCTCTCTTGCGAGCGACGGCAGAGTATTGTATTACGATCCGATGCATATCCTGAATATGTACAAATATGACGAGAATGCCGTAAACCGGGATATTCTCCACACGGTCCTGCATCTGATCTTCCTTCACGGTTATGTCGGCAAAGATGTCAGGCGCGAGTATTGGGATCTTGCGACAGATATCTCCGTCGAAAACGTCATCAATTCTATGGATATACCCTGCCTCAATTCCGGCAGGAAATATGCGCAGCTCGCCTATATAAAGCTTCTGGAAACAGAAGTCGGGGAACTCACTGCTGAGAAGATCTGCGCTTTTTTCAGAAAAAGCGGTATGTCCGTGCAGGAAGCTGAAGAAATACGAAGAAGTTTTCAGGCGGACTCGCACGGTTTCTGGTGGGGAAAATATGATAAAAATGCCAGGAAGATCGAAGTCCCTGACAGCAGGGTCTGGGAAGAAGTATCCAGAAAAGTGCAGAAGGAGCTCGAATTTCTGAATAAAGACGAGGACAGCCCTCTTGTACAGAATCTCAGGGCTATCTCCCGCGCAAAATACAGCTATACCGATCTCTTAAGGCGTTTCAGCGTGTGGGGCGAGGCCCTGCATATTTCTGACGAGGAGTTCGACAACAACTATTATATGTTCGGGCTCGATACATACGGTAACATGCCTCTCATTGAGCCTCTGGAATACCGGGAACAGAAAAGGGTAAGAGACTTTGTCATAGCTGTAGATACCTCAGGTTCAGTCAGAGGCGATATGGTTCAGAAGTTCATTCAGCATACACACGATATACTGGTCAAACAGGAAAACTTCTTTACAAAAGTCAATATACATATTTTCCAGTGCGACGACCGCATCAGGGATGAAAGTGTCATCAAAACACGCGAGGATTTCAGAAAATACATGGAAACTCTGGAGATCAAAGGCTTGGGCAGGACTGATTTCAGGCCTGTTTTCAACAGAGTCGACGAGCTGGTTTCAGAACATGAGTTTTCAGATCTCAAAGGTATTATCTATTTTACGGACGGCCTCGGAACTTTTCCCTCCAAAAAACCGGCTTATGAGACGGCATTCATTATAAGCAGTGAGAGCTCCGAAGTGCCTGATCTTCCGCCGTGGGCGATACATATGACGCTCAGCGAAAACCAGCTCGAACGGGAAATGAGAGCTGCTGTATGAAAAAGATTATTCCGTACGGCACCGAAGCCATTGGGGACGGAGCTTTCTCCGACGACTCCGAAATAACGGAGGTCGAGATCCCTGATACCGTTTTTTCAATAGGCGAGGAAGCTTTTTACGGCTGTACTGCTTTAAGATCGGTAATTCTCCCGCGGAGTCTAACCGAGATATCTGCGGCAGTCTTTGCCGGCTGTGAATCTCTCAAGGAAATAACGCTTCCTGAAGCTCTTGTCAGGATAAGTGACGGAGCTTTTCTCGGGTGCAGTTCGCTCAGATCCGTTACTTTTCCTTCAGGCCTTAAGGAGCTCGGAGATATGGCATTCTGGGGTTCCGGGCTGATTTCCACTGATCTGCCGGAAAATGTATCATATATCGGTGAGCGCTGCTTCTGGGAGTGCAAGGATCTGAAAAGTGTTTTTATCCCAAATAAGGATACAATTATAGGTGATGCAGCCTTCGGTGAATGTGAGAGCCTTATGTCGGGCTTTATTGCCCCGGGGTACTGCGGCAAAACCGACAATGCCTCACTTCTGCAATATACTCTGCTCTGGTGCACGAGCATAGGGCTGCATGATGAAGCTGTATCCGTCAAAGCATCGGACTATATACGGGCCAATGAGTCGCTCGTTATGGAACATATTCTGAAAAGAAATATTATACCCGCTATGACCGGCATCGCCAGGCTCGGACTGTTAAAGCCGGAGAATATCCGCAAATACGTCAGCGAGGCATCCGCAAAAAACGAGCGCGAGATCACCGCTCTGCTGCTCGGAATGCTTAAAGACACGAAATATACAGATACGGAGTTTGATCTATGAATATCAGAGAAGCAAAGCAGCAGATAAAAAACACCATGCGCGCTTATTTCGCGAAGGATGAGTACGGCAATTTCCTTCTGCCGGTTGAGGAACAGCGCCCTATCTTTCTCATCGGGCCTCCCGGCATAGGCAAAACCGCAATTGTTGCCGAGGTCGCGTCCGAGCTCGGAGTGGGCATGCTCTCCTATTCCATGACCCATCATACGCGTCAGAGTGCGCTTGGCCTTCCCATGATCGAGACAAAGATATATGACGGGCGGGAGTACAAGGTTACGGAGTATACGATGTCCGAGATCATCGCATCGATCTATGACCTGATGGAAGACAGCGGAGTGAAAGAGGGCATTCTCTTTCTGGATGAAATAAACTGCGTCTCGGAAACCCTGACCCCTGCCATGCTGCAGTTTTTACAGTTCAAGACTTTTGGGAAACACGCTGTACCGGGCGGATGGCTGGTCGTGACAGCCGGAAACCCGCCCGAATATAACAGAAACGTGCGTGAATTCGATACCGTGACATGGGACCGCCTCAAACGCATTGACGTGGAACCCGATTTCGGAGTCTGGAAGGATTATGCGCTTGAGATGGGAGTTCATCCGGCTGTGCTCAGCTATCTTGAGATCAGAAAAGAAAACTTCTTTAAAGTGGAAAACACTCCGGACGGCAGAGCTTTTGTAACAGCCCGGGCCTGGAAAGATCTCAGCGATATCATTAAGCTTTACGAGCGCTGCTCTGTTGAAACCGATCAGAATCTCTTCGGTCAATATCTTCAGGATAAGGAGATATCCGAGGATTTCGGCGATTATTTCGAACTCTGGTGCAGATACAGATCCGATTACAGAGTACCGGAGATTCTGGCAGGGAAAGCTTCTGAGGAGATAAAAAAACGGGCGTCCGATGCACCGTTCGACGAGCAGCTGAGTCTCCTCGGGCTTTTGAAGGACAATGTCTTCTCCGATATAAGGCAGGTAATCGAAACGGAGGATACTTTAAAAGAACTCCATGATATTCTTGCAGGCGTTCGTGACGGTGCTGCGCTGGGAGATGAATTGGTAGCTGAAAAGGAAAAATTATCAAAAGCCGAGAAGCGCGGCGCACTGCCTCCGAATCTGCACAGACGCTTTGATTTTATTATCGGCTTCTTAACCGAAAGCCTTGACCGGCGTTTTGAAGATACGCGTTCCTCATTCGGCAAACAGGTCTCCGCAATGAAAGAGCGTGCCGCTGATGCAGGTGAAAAGCTTTCAAACCTTTTCAATTTCTGCGAAGAAGTCTGGCCTGAGGGGCAGGAACTTCTTATACTGGTGACTGATCTCACTGCAACAGTGTATACGGCGCGATTCATTGCACGTTACGGAAGCCGGGAATACTACCGGCACAACGAGGAGCTCATGTTTTACGAGCGTCAGACCGAAATAATAAAGGAACTGAAGCAGCTGGACATGGGTCTTTAAAATATAACAGAAAAGGGCTGATCCGGAATGAAAATTCGGATCAGCCCTGATTTATTGCCGATTTATCTGTTTTTCATTACAGCTTTCATTCTGAGGCTGTGGTCAAGGATGGATTTGCGGATCCTGAGGTTCTCGGGCGTTACTTCCAAAAGCTCGTCATCCGCAAGAAACTCGAGACACTGCTCAAGGCTGAGCTTTCTGGCCGGAACGAGCCTCAGCGCCTCATCGCTGCCGGAGGCTCTGGTGTTGGTCAGGTGCTTCGTGCGGCATACATTGACGGGCACATCGTCAGATTTGTTTGTGACTCCGACAACCATTCCGCCGTAGACCTTCGTTCCCGGTGTAATGAACATCGCGCCCCTCTCCTGAGCGTTCCATATACCGTAGGCCACCGCTTCTCCTGTCTCATGAGCTATCAGAGATCCTGTCGTCCGTCTCGCGATATCGCCTTTATAAGGCTCGTATCTCTCAAATACAGAGGCCAGTATGCCCTCGCCCTTTGTATCTGTCAGAAATTCGTTTCTGTATCCGAAAAGTCCTCTCGACGGGACAAGAAACTCCAGCTTCATTCTGTTTCCGACAGGTGTCATCTCCACGAATTCGCCTTTTCTCTGCCCGAGCTTTTCCATGACGGAGCCCATAAATTCGGAAGGCACGTCGACGACGACTCTTTCTATCGGCTCACAGGTCTTTCCGTCTATCTCTTTATACAGCACTCTGGGCGGGGAGACCTGGAATTCATAGCCCTCCCGGCGCATCGTCTCAATGAGTATTGAAAGGCTCATCTCGCCTCTGCCGGCTACATTGAAGCTGTCTGTGCTGTTTTCGACATCCGTTACTCTCAACGAGACATCTTTCAGAGTCTCTCTGTGAAGCCTGTCGGAGATCTGTCTCGAGGTAACGAATTTCCCTTCTTTTCCGGCAAAGGGACTGTCGTTGACAGAGAAGGTCATTTCCATGGTAGGCGCGCCAATCTTCACGAAGGGCAGCGGTTCCGCGTGGCCCCTCGCGCAGATCGTATCGCCGATAGTGACGTCTCCGATGCCGCTCATGGCAATAATATTGCCTGCAGAGGCCTCTGTAACGGCTTCCCTTCCGAGTCCCTCGAACTGGTACAGCGATACCGCCTTGGCTTTTATCGAAGGGGCATCGGGGTCATGCCAGTTGCACAGCTCGATCTCTTCATTCTGACGGATGGTCCCGCGCTCTATTCTGCCGACAGCGATCCTTCCGACGTATTCGTTGTAATCGATATTGGAGACCAGCATCTGGAACGGTGCAGTCTCATCGCATTCGGGCTCGGGAATATACTCGAGGATAGTCTCAAAAAGAGGCTTGAGGTCGGTCCCGACGACATCCGGCGAATAAGAGGCGGTTCCGTTTCTTCCGGAGCAGAAGAGCATGGGGGAGTCGAGCTGTTCATCGGTCGCGTTCAGATCCATCAGAAGCTCGAGTATTTCATCGACTACCTCGTGTATCCTCTGGTCAGGTCTGTCTATCTTGTTGACGACGACAATGACCCTGTGTCCCATCTCCAGCGCTCTCGAGAGAACGAATCTCGTCTGGGGCATGGGACCTTCCGCGGCATCGACAAGCAGGATTACGCCGTTTACCATCTTAAGTATACGCTCGACCTCGCCTCCGAAATCGGCGTGGCCCGGAGTGTCGACTATGTTGATCTTTGTATCGCCGTAACGGACGGCCGTATTCTTGGCCATTATCGTTATCCCGCGTTCGCGCTCGAGATCGTTTGAGTCCATGACTCTCTCGACGATCTCCTGGTTTTCCCTGTATATGCCCGACTGCTTGAGCATCTCGTCCACAAGCGTCGTCTTGCCGTGGTCGACGTGGGCTATGATCGCAATATTTCTCAATTTATCCATCTGTTTGTCATCCTATCCGAAAATCTCAAAAAACAGCAGGATTTTACCACGACATGCGTGTGTTTGCAATAGTTTGAACCTGTTGTATTTCTTATATTTTTTTGTTATCATTGCGAAAAGGAAAGGATGTCTGAACCATGAACAACTTTTTTGCATATGTATCGCGCATGAGATATATAAACCGCTGGAGTCTGATGCGCAACTCTGAAAGTGAGAATATACAGGAGCACAGCCATATGGTGGCTGTTATCGCTCACGCCCTCGGAGTCATAAGAAGGGATATATTTCACAAAGACTGTGATCCCGATGCAGCTGCAGTAGTCGCTCTTTACCACGACTGCTCCGAGATACTGACGGGAGATCTTCCGACTCCCATAAAATATCACAGCAGGGAGATCAACAAAGCCTATAAGGAGATGGAGGAGCTCGCCTGTGAGAAGATTCTCTCAACTCTCCCAGAGGAGCTTCAGGGTTCTTTCAGGCCGGTCTTCAACGGTGAGATCTCCGATAAATACCGCGATCTGGTCAAAGCGGCCGACAAGCTTTCGGCGTACATCAAGTGCATAGAAGAGCGCCGGGCGGGAAATGATGAATTCATCTCGGCAGAGAAACAGACCCGGGCGATCCTGGATGAAAGCCCTCTGCCCGAAGTAAAGTACTTCCTCGAGCACTTCATCCCCGCCTTCGAACTGAACCTTGACCAGCTCGGAACAATGTGAAGTTCATATTTTCAGACAGAGGCGGGAATTCCCGCCTCTGTTTCTTTTTATTATCGGTGTAAACATGTACATCAATAGTGGACGTTTATTCCTTGTAAAAACCCTCTAGTTTCAAGGCTTGTGCACGCAGTGAACGCTATTTTCAAAAATCCAAAAAAAATACATAATATACGTATATCTGCAGAAAAACAAAAAGTTTTAATGTCTGTGCACGCTTTCACTTAACGGCTGAGCCGTTGCATCACAGCACTTTCAGCTGTTCAGCGGATTGCACCGGGCGTTCACCCGTGTGCACCGTTCATTTCCCCTGTACAGTATTTCCCGCCGTAGGCATCCCTGTACTCCATTTTTTCGGGTGACGGATGATGAAAGGAACAGCTCCGTGGTCGGAGCTGTTCCTGTTTTTTGAAGTATTCTTTTATCCGGCCTTAAGTCAGATGCTCGAATCCGTCGTCTTCGGAGATCTTCTTCTCTTCCTCTGTTCTGGAGGGTTTCTTTCTTAAATTGTTGACCAGGATCCAGACATTGAATATCTGCTGCGCAGCTGCTCCGAAGAAGACCAGATATTCTCCGATCAGGTGGGAGTCTGCCAGTGTCATTACACACAGGAGGCAGCCTATCATGTTCAGGAAAAGCGTTCTCCATACATTCCCGGAGGAGAAAAGAAATCCTGCAGTGGCAAAGTATGACAGGAGCGCAGCACACGCTGTGACAAGCTCTATAAGATATTCCCAGGTCTCAGGGTTTATATCATTGACTTTGTATGTCTTTATGACCCAGACTCCGAACAGCAGGACCGGAAGTATCGACAGAATGCTGAGAGGTCCTGTCTTGAACTCATCGTCATTCGCTGCCGACATAAGCAGCCCGTACGAGATGCCCGAAAGCACGGCAAGTATTCCGCACACAATATACAGGCCGGCATCTTTCTGGACCTCTGCCTGCCCTATTATCAGAAAGCCTCCTATCGCCATTATGGTTGCGAAAGTCCATCTTAAGAAAGCCGGCAGTTTGCCGTCAATCGAATAGGCTTTGAAGAAATTATCAGGCATATAGTATCTGATATCCTTCAGTTTTTTCAGAAACGAGGCAAAAAGCACTCCTGCGCCGATTATCGCGACTATGACGAGCACGTTCCAGAATCCGGGCGTGTTGAGCCCCAAGTCGTCAAAAGCTATCATGTTCTGCATCCATCTGAAGAACATGCAGAACGCTGAGGCGCCCAAAGTATATCCTATAATGGGAATTGCCTTCTTCTGCAGGATCTTTTTATCTTCTTTCATATGTGCAAAAACGGAATACCGTTCCGTCCTCCTCCATATCAGGGCTTTGCTCCGTACATTCCCAATCGGGGTCTTCATCGAGATCGGGAAAATATGAATCCGATTCGGGCGCAAGGTTGATCTTTGTAATGTATATTTTATCGGTATATGGCAGGAACTGTCTGAAAATGCTGGCGCCGCCTATGCAGAGGCATCTGTCGTATTTAGAAGCTGCAAGCAGGGCCTCCTCCGTGCTGTGGACGACCTCGGCCCCTTCTATCTCGACATTCTGCCGTGTGACGACAATATTGTTCCTGCCCTTCAGAGGCTTTCCGCCCGGAAAATCCCCCAGGGTCTTTCTGCCTACCAGAACGGCGGCACCTGATGTCAGTTCCCTGAAATGAGCTCTGTCCGCCTTAAGGACCACCTGCTGTGTACCCTTGCTTCCGATACCCCAGTCCGAGAACACCGCGACTATTGCTTCCATCTGTTTTCTCCTCAGACCGCCACAGGTATCTTATCGCTGAATTCGGAATACTCGTAGTTTTCCATGGTGAAGCTGTCTCTGCTGAATTTATAGAAATCATCTATGCTCTCATCGACATGAAAGGCCGGAGCCGGATACTGCCTGTTTTTAAGGATCTTTTCGACCGATTCGATGTGTCTGTCGTAAATATGCGCATCCGCAATGACATGTACAAGCTCACCCGCTTTCAGTCCGGAGATCTGCGCGAGCATGATCGTAAGCACGCTGTACTGGACTACATTCCAGTTGTTTGCTGCCAGCATATCCTGGGAACGCTGGTTGAGTATGGCATTCAGCGTGTTTCCGCTGACGTTGAATGTCATTGAATACGCGCATGGGTAGAGCGCCATCTCGGAGAGGTCGGCAAAAGTATATATGTTCGTCATTATCCTGCGCGAGGCGGGATTGTGCTTCAAATCCCAGATAACTTTATCGACCTGATCCATATCACCTTCAGGATAGTGATGCTTGACTCCGAGCTGATAGCCGTATGCTTTTCCGATCGAGCCGTTTTCATCCGCCCATGCATCCCAGACGCGGGTCCTCAGTTCCCTGACATTGTTGCTTTTGGCCTGCCAGATCCAGAGAAGCTCGTCTATGGCCGACTTCCAATATGTGCGGCGTATCGTCAGTATCGGGAATTCTTTGGAGAGATCGTATCTGTTGACTATTCCGAATTTCTTGACGGTATGCGCAGGAGTTCCGTCTTCCCAGCGGGGCCGCACTTCTCTGTCCGTGTCCCAGACTCCGTTGTCTATTATATCTCTGCAATTCGATATGAATATCTGATCG
Organism: Oscillospiraceae bacterium; assembly: GCA_902802045.1. Taxonomy (GTDB): domain Bacteria; phylum Bacillota; class Clostridia; order Oscillospirales; family Oscillospiraceae; genus Limivicinus. The sequence continues at coordinate 322,778 of CADCKQ010000001.1, forward strand.
GCAAGGCTCATAGCATACACTCCTCTTTGATTTCGCGTAATTATAGCATAACGGGAATCTTAAGACAACTGATACAGAGCGGTGAATTTTCCCTCAAGATAATCCAGTAAATAATCAGTATTCAGGCTCTCTCCGGTTATTGCGCGAATCCATTCGTCCGGTGTTGAAAGCGATGCGATCGAAAAGACGTTATCGATCAGCCAGCGGCTGACCTTTATCAGGTTGCCTTTTCTCACTTCTTCAAATACATCAAAGTCTTTTTCCATGCGCCGCAATATCTGTGCACCGTACGCAGAGCCCAGAGCATATGAGGGGAAATAACCGTAATCCCATCCGCTCCAGTGAACATCCTGGAGGCACCCTTCCGTATCGTTCGGGACCTCGACTCCGAGATATTCCCTGTATTTGGCATTCCATACATCCGGTATCTCATCCACCGTGATCTCTCCGTTAACAAATGCCTTTTCCATCTCATATCTTATCAGCACATGCAGGCAATAGGTCAGCTCATCGGCTTCACAGCGATTCAGCCCCGGCTGAGCGATATTGACTGCTTCGTAAAGCTCTCTCGCACTGACATCGCTGAAGGTGTCGCCGGAGAGCTCTCTGAGCTTGGGATAAATAAATTCGATAAACGCCTCGCTCCTGCCGATTATGTTTTCGAAAAATCTGGATATACACTCATGCATCCCATTGGTCATACGATCTGCCATGTGGTTCATGACGGTCTCATCGGGCTCGTTCTGCATAAACAGCGCATGCCCGCCCTCATGCAAGGTGGTAAAGACATTCGAAATGAAATTCTCCTCGTGATAATGGGTCGTAACCCGGACGTCCTCTCTGCCGAAGTTGGTCGTAAAGGGGTGCTCCGTGGTCATCAGCACAAGCGCGCTTTTCGTAAGGCCTTCCAGCTCCAGAAGATACCTTGAGAACTCCTCCTGTTTCGAGATGGAGACCGGTCTTGAGAGAAAATCAGAACGGATCTCTTTGCCCTCTTTCTGTATCTTTCCGACAAGCGGGACTATCCTTTTCTTCAAGGCATCAAAAAATGCGTCCAGCTGTCTCTCGTTTCCGCCTTTTTCGTTGTCGTCCAGACAGGCGTCATAGATCGTCCGGTATTTCCTGTCTCTGGCTTCAACGGCAAATCTGGTATTTTTGATATTTTCGGAGAGCGCTCCTTTGAATATTTCCCAGTTTCCGGCTTTCTTGGCGGCAAGCCATTTTCCGTAAGCGTCATTTGATGCCAGATCTCTTTTATACAAAAACTCGGGACTCAGGTTTTTTTCTTTTTCATAGTCCTCCCAAAGCGTTTCGACAAGTTTCTTCTGCACCGGAGCAAGCCCCTCGCTGTTTTCATGCAGCTGTGTGATAAGGCCCGTAAACTCTTCGCCGTGCGTTATATCCGTTATATGCATACCGACAAGAGCCATGTCCTTTCCGGCCTGTTCCATTCCGTCCTCAGGGGCGCAGCACTGCATATCAAAGTTGAGCTTTCCGAGCGTGCGGCCGTAGGCCTCTATCTCGTCAAGAAGCGCGTAAAGTCTTTCCGTCTTTTCCGTATTTGTCATTTTATGCCTCCCAAATCTGCCTTGACTTTTCCGCCAAAGCATTTACAATATTACGGTATTTAAAATATCACATTTTCAGTCAGGAGAAAAGCAAATGAATCAATATCTCGACATATCGCCGGAAGTCAAAGAAGCGCTTGAGAGCGGGAGACCTGTTGTCGCGCTTGAAAGCACGATAATATCCCACGGAATGCCCTATCCCAGGAATGTTGAAACCGCACTGACCGTTGAACAGACGATCCGCGACAACGGAGCGGTCCCCGCAACAATTGCTGTTATCGGCGGGCGTCTGAAGGCCGGCCTTACACGTGATGAAATAGAATATCTCGGCAAAACGGGAAGAGCGGTCGCCAAGGCCAGCCGCAGAGACCTTCCGGCACTTGTCGCCAGAGGTCTCGACGGCGCGACTACCGTTACCACCACCATGATCATAGCGAATCTGGCAGGAATCAGGATCTTCGCCACCGGCGGCATCGGGGGAGTCCACAGAGGCGCTGAGGTCACGATGGATATCTCGGCCGATCTGGAGGAGCTTGCCCAGACCCCCGTTATGGTTATCTGCGCCGGTGCAAAATCTATCCTCGATCTCGGACTCACTCTTGAATATCTCGAGACAAAGGGCGTTCCCGTCATCGGCTATGGAACAGACGAGCTGCCTGCTTTCTATACCCGCGAAAGCGGATTCAGCGTCGATTACAGAGCGGATTCCCCGGAGGAACTTGCAGCCATGTTCAAAGCTCAGAGAGCTCTCGGATACAAGGGCGGAATGCTTGTAACGAATCCGATTCCCGAAGAGTATTCCATGGACAAAGCTGTTATAGATAAAGCTATCGATGACGCAATAGCAGAGGCCGGTGCCCTCGGCATAAAAGGAAAAGAGACCACCCCGTTCCTGCTCGCCAAGATAGTCGAGCTCACGGGCGGAGACAGCCTCGAGAGCAACATAAAGCTGGTATTGAACAATGCGGCTCTCGCAGCAAAGACCGCTGCAAAGATCTGAAAGCGAATAATATAAGCCCCGCCTTCCGGCGGGGCTTTTTTATGACTTATTCTTCCGTATCTTCAAACTCGAGCAGTTCTCCGCAGCCCGGGCATTTTATGGATCCCTCTTTGCGGATATCCTCATCGATCGTTATCTCTTCCCCGCAGACAGGGCAGACCACATCGTAGATCGGTTCCGTGTACGGCTCGCTGTTTTTGAAGACTTTATACTCAGGAGCGTCATCGTCGTTCAGATCGTCCTCTTCTTCAGATGTCTCCGGATCGCTTTGAGAACCTTCGTCCTCCGGGACGGGAACGAGATCATCCACATCAAGGGTCTCGCATTCATCCTCATACTCGCAGCCTTCGCATTCCCCGTCACACATAAAATCGTCTTCAAAAGGAGGCTGAGGGCAGCAGGAATCGACCATATCCTCAAGATAACTCAGGTCTTCGTTTATATCGTCCAGAGCTACCGCGAAATCTTCACTGCCTTTTTCCAGATCCTCGACTTTTCTCGCGAGATCGGAGAGAAGATCTGTCATGGAATTCCACAAAAGCCCGTCTTTTGATTCGGGCGTGATGCCTAGGCCGGCAACAAGACCCTTTATATAGGCAGCCTTTTCTGAAACAGTCATATTATCTCCCTTAAATTACTTTGATCTTCCGAGATACTCGCCTGTGCGGGTGTCTATCTGTATTTTCTCGCCGGGCTCGATGAACAGAGGAACTTTGACCTCAGCGCCGGTCTCGAGCGTTGCAGGCTTGGTGGCGTTGGTGGCTGTATTGCCTGCGAAGCCGGGGTCTGTAGCTGTAACTTCCAGATCTACGAAGAACGGAGGCTCAACGTTGAACACCTTTCCTTTATATGAATATATGGTGCACAACATGTTTTCCTTGACGAACTTGAAGCTGTCGCCGAGAACAGAGGCGTCGACCGGCTCGAGCTCATAGGTCTCAGGGTTCATGAAATAGTAAAGATCTCCGTCGTTGTAGCTGTATTCCATGGTCATACGGTCAACTGTTGCATTCTCAAATTTTGCCGTCGGGTTGAAAGAAGTCTCAGTAACGGCACCGGTGATGACGTTCTTCATTTTTGTGCGGACGAATGCGGCGCCTTTGCCGGGTTTTACATGCTGGAACTCAACGACCTGCATGACCTGTCCGTCCATCTCGAAAGTAACACCGTTTCTGAAATCTCCGGCTGTAATCATAAAAGAACCCTCCAATAATTAAACTGTTATTATAGATAATAAATCAACTGATATATTTTATCTTATCATGTCTGCTTTTGCAAGCCTTTTGTGTGTACTCCCTGTCAGATGCCTGTATCCTCCTGCCGGGCAGCAGGAAAGCTCACGATAAAGATAGAGCCCTGGGGCTTGTTCGCTCCGATGGTTATCGTACCGCCGTGGACATGAACGGCGTCATGTACGATGCTCAGTCCTAACCCGGTTCCTCCGGATGCTCTGGATCTGGCTTTGTCTACGCGGTAGAATCTGGTAAATACGTTGAGCCTGTCCTCCTCAGGAATGCCTATTCCCGTATCGGCAACCGTGATCTCGACTGTCTCCCCTTTGTTTTCAATAATAAGGTCTACGCTTCCGCCGGGATTGTTGTATTTGACGGCGTTTTCCAGGAGATTGAAAATAATATGGTACATATCGTCTGCTGTAGCCATGACGACACATCCGTCCTGAAGATGGAGCTTTATACGGATGTTTTTGTCATCTGCCAAAGGCTTTGCAAGCGCATAAGCATCAAGCGCGACCTGCTTCACATCTACGGGTTCCGGCATCACCTGGATGTCGTCGTCAAGTCTTGAAAGATCGAGCAGTTCCTCCGTAGTCCTCTGAAGGCGCTCTGCCTCGTGACCTATGTCGGATACGAACTCCCTCATTACCGCGGGTTCTATATTCTCATTCTGAAGAACGCTGTCACTCAGCAGCCTGATCGACGCCAGCGGAGTTTTAAGCTCGTGGGAGGCGTCGGATACGAAACGCCTTCTCTGCTTTTCCGTCTCGTCGAGCCTCTCAGTGAGCTTGTTGAATTCGTCCCCGAGCTCAGCTATCTCATCTTTCCCCCGCATCTTCAGTCTGTGTGCGTAGTCGCCTCCTGCAACTGTACGCATTGAGTCGACAAGAATTTTTATTCTGTCGGTAAGATTCAATACGAAAAACAGAGCGGCAGCAATTGCCAGTATCGCCACTATACCGGATATGACCCTGATCCTGCTCTGGACATCCAGTATTATCCCTGCCCGTTCGGTGTCTTCTTCGGAAATATACAGAGCCCCGGTTATTACTCCCTGACGGCTTATGGGCATGACACACACGCTCCGGAACGCGTCATCTTTGAATGATGAGCGGAAGACCGTCTTGCCTCCAAGCGCTGTCATTATGTCCGGATCCTCTGCCATTACGCCGGCGGCTCCGCCGTCGTCATATATGACTCTGCCTTCTTCCGAGGCGACAACAGTCCTGTCGTAACCGCTGACTTCCAGGAATGAGAGCACTTCTCTCACTCCTCCGCTTGTCAGCCTGTCAAGGCCAGAGAGCGAAGAGGAGATGACCGAAGCCTGCGCGCTCATCGCATTTTCTTTTTCCGTAAAGACAAGGTCCCTTGCAGAAACAAGAGGATACACGTTCAGAACGACCAGCAGTATGAGCAGAATGACTGCTATGAATCCAAGTACCTGGGTGCGGATGCTGTTCATCGGGCAAATGTTCCTTTAAAAATCAGCGAAATAGTAACCTACTCCCCATTTTGTGGCTATATAGACCGGTTCGGCCGGATGCGGCTCAAGCTTTTCGCGGAGCCTTCTGACATGCACGTCCACAGTGCGTATATCTCCCTGGTAGTCATAGCCCCAGACAAGATCGAGAAGGTTTTCCCTTGTGTAAACTTTTCCGGGATTTTTCATGAAAAACTCGAGCAGATCGAACTCCTTCATCGTGAGTTCGACCGCTTTTCCGTCTTTATAGGCTGCCCGTCTTTCCGTATCCACAGAGAGATAGCCATTGGAAATAACGGCAGCTTTGGCTCCGGAAGCGGGCTGGGATGATGCGATGTTCGCGCGTCTCAAAAGCGCCCTGACCCTTGCTTTGAGTTCCATGATATTGAAAGGTTTTGTTATATAATCGTCCGCTCCGGATTCAAAGCCCATCAGTTTGTCCGAATCCTCACTTCTGGCAGTAAGGATAATGACGGGGACGGTAGAAAAGGTCCTGATCTCCTGGCATGCAGTGAGTCCGTCCTTTTTCGGCATCATCAGATCCAGTATGATGAGATCGAAATTTCCGGAGGCAGCCTTGGATACGGCTTCCTCTCCGTCATAGCACGCCTCGACCTCATATCCCTCGTTCTCAAGATTGAATTTTATACCCTTGACGAGCAGTCTCTCGTCGTCTGCTACCAAAATCTTCATTGATTTTCCCCATAACAAACTATATAATTATTATAACTGACTTACAGTATACCATATCTTTGGCGTCATTGGTGACAAAAATGAAAAAAAACGCGAAGTCCTTCATAACTTTTCTTATTACAGCCTGCATACTGTTCTCGATCTTGTCGGTCCCTGCTTTTGCGGCCGCAGAAGTACCTTCCGTGACAGCAAAGCGCATTCTTATGGCCGATCTCGACGCAGACTATATATTTTACTCTGTCAACGCCGATGAACTCGTGCACCCTGCAAGTCTCACAAAGATAATGACGCTCCTTCTGGCAGTGGAGGCGGTAGAGAACAGCACCGTTTCCCTCCAGGACAACGTAACGGCCTATGACGACTGCAGGCAGGGCCTTGAAGAAGACAGCAGCACCCAGAATATCGTTCCCGGGGAGATCATGTCCTTCCAGAACCTCATGTACTGCGCGATGCTCGGATCCGCGAACGAGGCCTGCAACATAATCGGTGAATACATTTCGGGCAGCATCTCCGGTTTTGTAGATCTGATGAACCAGAGAGCGGCCAGGCTCGGATGCGCCAATACACATTTTGCAAATACAAACGGTCTTACGGACCCGGCTCATTACACGACCGCTTCCGATCTCTATATTATAACCAAAGAAGCCTTAAGGCACGATCTTTTCGTTGAAATGTGCAATAAAAAGACCCTTATCGTACCCGCGACAAATGTCTCCGGCGAGAGGTCGCTCGCGAATTCCAACGCGCTCATCAACCCGTCCGGTATCTACGGTCCGGACTATATCTATGAGCCCGCCAAAGGAGTCAAGACCGGATATACATATGCTGCGGGCTACTGTCTGGTCTCCACTGCCGAAAAAGGCGGGAACAGAGTCTGCTGTATAGTTCTCGGATGTGACGGACCGCTGAATGTCGGCGCAGAGGAATACAACAACTTTGTCGATTCGATAGCCCTTTACAAATGGGTTTTTTCCAATTTTTCAAAGCAGACCGTAATCTCGGCTGCAGATACCCTGGCTGTGAGCCAGGCAGCGCTCGCCTCCGGTACGGGCACGGTAACTCTCAAAACGGGGAAGGACATAAAGCTTCTCCTGCCGAATGATACCGAAAACCTTCCCGATCATGTAACAGTCACGACCCGTGTGTATGAGGATATGATGACTGCGCCCATTTCTTCAGGAACCGTCCTGGGAGAGGCCGACATCTATATAGACGGGAGCTACTGCGGGACAGTGGACCTTGTCACCCCGGTATCGATCGAGCTTTCAAAGAGCGCTTTCATAAAACAGAAGCTCTCCGAGACCATGAGCAGGACATGGGTAAAGGCCGTTATCGTCATAATCGTCATATTATTTGTCCTGTATCTCTTCCTGGTCGCCCGTTACAGGACATTAAGGCGCCGCCATCTGCGCGAAAAGGCTGCAGCAGAAGAGAAGCGCAGAGCGGCATTTGAGGAGCGTGCCAGGGCCGCCCGGGAGCAGGCGAGGCAGCGCGTCACCGTTTCTGATGAGACCCGGCGCATCTCCAGCGAAAAGACTCCGCGCGTTCCGCGCGCCCAGAGCTTTGAAGAGATCATGAAGGAGTTTAAGGACTACTCCGATGAAAAATGACGCGCGCACAATCCGCCGCTGCACACTTTCCGTCCTTGCCGCCGGCTGCCTTTGGGGCACCATGGGCTTCTGGAGACGCGGAATGGAGACAATGGGTCTCTCGACTGTTGACTGTCTCGGCATCAGAGTCGGTGTCGCTGCGCTGCTATACGCGATCACCATTCTGATCATTGAGCCTTCCTCCTTTAAAATAAAGCTGAAGGATCTGTGGTGTTTTCTGGGAAGCGGAATCGTCTCCCTGCTGTTCTTCGGGCTCTGCTATTTCAGGGCAATGCAGCTTATGAGCCTCTCGACAGCTGCTATTCTCCTGTATACCGCGCCTGTTTTTGTGATCCTGCTCTCAGTCCCCCTCTTCGGGGAAAGGCTGAGTCTGTTAAAGCTTTCTGCTATGGCTATGGCCTTTCTGGGCTGCTGTCTGGTATGCGGACTTGGAGGCGGGGACAAAATCACGCTTCCCGGACTGATGCTCGGGCTCGGATCGGGGTTTTGCTACGCGCTCTACAGTATCTTCAGCCGCTTCGCGCTCAATAAAGGCTACTCCTCTCTGAGCATCACGTTCTACTCCTCGCTCTTTGCATTCCTCGGGGCATTAGCGATAAGCGGGGGCAAGACATATCCCTCCATGTTTTCGAGCTTTCACAATGTGTTCTTCTGCGTGATGACAGGTTTTGTTTCGGCGTATCTCGCCTATATGTTATACACATACGGGCTTGAGGGCCTTGAAAACGGCAGGGCAAGCATAATGGCGAGCATAGAGCCGGTCGTGGCGACTTTGGTCGGCGTTTTCGTCTACGAGGAAGCCCTGAGCCTTACCGGAATTGCAGGCATAGTTCTGGTGCTTGCGGCAATCGTGCTCCTGAACATAAAACAACCCGAAAGGGTAAAAACATAGAATAAGGAACCGGAAAAATGGGATTATCCAACATTCTCGCGCTCCTCTCGGGAGTTGCGCTCTTCCTTTTCGGCATGTCGCTCATGGGCGACGGTCTCAAAAGAGTGGCCGGCAACAAGCTTGAGATCATACTTTACAGGCTTTCCGGGACCACGCTTAAAGGCGTGCTTCTCGGAACCGGAGTCACGGCCGTCATACAGTCGTCCTCCGCCACATCGGTCATGGCCGTAGGTTTCGTAAACTCAGAGCTCATGAACCTGAATCAGGCCGTTGCCGTCATCCAGGGAAGCCTTCTCGGTACAAGCATTACCGGCTGGGTAGTCTGTCTCTCCGCTCTTGAGGGAAGCGGCTGGGTCTCCATACTGTCCACCGCGACCATCACCGCCGTTGTCGCTATCGTAGGGATCATTCTCCGCATGTTTTCAAAAACCGCGTCGTCAAAGCATGTCGGAGATATACTTATGGGCTTTGCGGTCTTAATGTTCGGAATGATGTATATGAGCAGCGCTGTTGCCCCGTTGAGAGATAACGCGGCTTTCATAAAGATACTGACATCGTTTTCAAATCCCCTGCTCGGTGTCCTTGCCGGCGCTGCCTTCACTGCGATCCTTCAGAGCGCCTCCGCGGCAGTCGGTATCCTGCAGGCGCTTTCTTTCACCGGAATCATAACTTTCGCGACTGCATTTCCCCTCATACTCGGTATCGCAGTCGGCGCTTCGATACCGGTCCTGATCTCTTCAGTCGGAGCCAATGCGGACGGGCGCAGGGCAGCCTGGTCATATCTGTTCATCGAAGCGATCTCCGCTGCAGTCATAGGAGGCCTTTTCTATGCTTTCAACGCTGCAAAGCATTTCGGGATCATGTCGCTTACAATGACCACTTTTTCGATTGCGCTTCTCAACACGGTCTTCAGGGCGATCGGCACCGTGACCTTTGCTCCGTTTACGGACAGGCTCTGCGATCTTCTCAGGCGAATCATAAAGCCAAGCCCCGGAGAGCAGGCTATGACCGCAGACTTCGACAGACTTGAAGAGAGGTTCCTCGACCACCCGGCTCTTGCGGTCGAACAGTGCAGGCTCACAGTTAACGCCATGGCGGAAAAAACACACGAAAATCTCACCGATTCGTTCATGCTTCTATGGAATTACTCCGATGCAGGTTACGATAAGGTGGAACAGGTCGAAAATGCTATAGACAGCTACGAGGACAAGCTCGGGACTTATCTCATGAAGGTCACGGCCTGCGATCTTACAAAATCCCAGACTGAGGATATCAGCAAATATCTGCACACCATTAACGACTTTGAGCGCATGAGCGACCATGCGATGAATATAGCCGAGTGCGCAAGGACCAAGGCAGAGAAAAACATGGAATTCTCGCCGGCGGGCAATGCGGAGCTCAATGTCCTGATCTCTGCCGTCGCGGAGGTGATCAATCTCGCGCTTAACGCCTTCCTGTACAATGACGTGGGGACAGCTTACCGGGTCGAGCCTTTGGAGTCGGTGGTGGACAATCTCTGCGATGAGATTAAGCTACACCATATACAGCGCCTCAAGGACGGCAAATGTACGTACGAGCACGGACTTGTTTTCAACGATCTGCTCACGAACTTCGAGCGTCTCTCGGACCACTGCTCGAATGTTGCCCTCGCGCTCATAGAACTGCAGTCCGATACCTTCGACGCACACGAGTATATAAACAATCTCACGGTGCAGCACACCACAGTTTTTGACGAGTATTTCAGCGAATACAGTGAAAAATACAAAGTATAAGGAGAATTCCGTATGATATTTGATTGCGAACAGTATGCGGGCCTTTGCGAATGCGGCAGAGACCATGAGCTCGAAACGAAGAAAGTCGTCGTCGAGTACGGCGCGCTCGACCATTTCGAGAAGTACATGCAGGATGTAGGCCTCGGTTCAGCCAGAAGAGCTGTCGTATACGATACTTTCGTATACAATCTTCCCGGGGTAAAGCACCTCAAGGCAGACCAGGAGATAGTTCTCGAGAGCAAGGGCCTGAGGGCAGAAGATGTTCTCATCGAGGACATGATGGCAAAATTGGACTCTCCGGAGGTCATCGTCGCTTTCGGCGCCGGGACCATTATGGACTTCGGGCGTTATCCGGCGTATAAGCTCGGCATACCGTTTGTCGCTGTGCCTACGCTCGCCTCCTCCGACGGATTCACGGCCTCCATCTGCTCCGCAATAATCAAGGGGCAGAAAAAATCCACCCGCATGAAAGCTCCGGCGCTGGTCGTAGCGGACCTCGACATAATAAAAGGCGCTCCGATGCGTCTCGTCTCAAGCGGCATAAACGATATTCTGGCAAAATACGTCTCTCTGGCCGACTGGAAGATAGCCACCCTCGTTTCCGGAGAGGATTACTGTGAAAAGATAGCAGGTCTCGCCGAGGACGCGCTCGTCACCATGCGCGAGGCAGCAGATAAGATGGCTGCAACAGGCGAGATCGACCACGAGGCCATGACGATGGCCCAGATGAAGTCCGGCCTAACGATGCAGCTCTGGGACAATTCGAGAGCCGCCTCCGGCGCAGAGCACCTTATGGCGCACCTGGTCGAGATGCACCCGCCGCGCTTCGAAAACGCCGAGGGCATACACGGAGAATGCGTAGGCGTCGGGACTTTCGCAGCAGTCAAAGAATACAAGCGCCTTAGAAAGCTCACACCGAAAGCGAAGAAATTCGAGCCTCTGACCGGCGAATGGGTGATGGAGAAGTTCGGCGAGCGCCTTTATGACGGCATCATGAAGGAAAACTCAAATGATATCCTTGCGACCTTCGATCCGCAGAATATAATCGACAACTGGGACAAGATCTGCGCCATCATCGACGAGATCCCCGAGCCGGAGGAGCTCGAGGCGCTGTACAGGGCCTGCTCCTGCAAGTATCTGCCCGAGCACATCGGTATAGACCCCGAGCTCGGCAATGAAGCCCTCTATATCTCTGCCGCCATCAGAAACCGCCTCACCCTTATAAGGATGACGAGAGTCCTTGATTTCGGAGAGTGACCGTATTTCTTCTCAAAACAGAAGAGATTGAAGCTCTGCCCCGGGAGTTTTGCGAAAGAAACTTTCCGGGGCGGCTTAAAGGCTCCGTAAGGACCACGGCGATCGGCGCCGGTGCGATGATACGCTATCTGACCGGCCTTCCCGAAACGGATATCCGGTATAACGAAAACGGAAAGCCGTACACGGAGAACGGCCCGCATTTCAACATATCCCACAGCAAAAATCTGGTCGCAGGCGTATCGTCGGAAGCTCCTGTCGGGATCGATCTGGAGCATACCGGCCGAAAGCACGAAGGCGTTGAGAAGCGCGTTTTTTCACCGGAAGAGAGAAACCTGATAAACAGCGGAGAAGACGACAGGCTCTTTTTCACCGCGTGGACCCTGAAGGAGGCATGCGTAAAGCTCTTCGGAAAGAGCCTCGCGGAAGAGCTCACTTCGTTTTCGGTCCTTCCTCTCATACAGTCGGGCAAAACGGAGATCTCCGGCCGGACGGTCTTTTCAAAAACCGCAGTTATCGGAGATTATGTGCTTTCCGTCTGTTCGGAAAAGGAACTGTCAGATCTGATTCCCGTTTTCCTCACGTCAGAGGATATTGCAAAAGAAGAAAATGACGTATAAAGAAGCATTAAACTATATTAACGGCACCTTGTGGCTCGGCTCGAAACCGGGCCTTGAACGCATCAGGGAGCTCTGTTCCTCTCTGGGCGATCCGCAGGACTCGCTTAAGTTCATACACATAGCGGGCACCAACGGCAAAGGCAGCGCGGCTGCAATGACCGCTTCCGTCCTTAAGGCGGCGGGATACAGAACAGGGCTTTTCACCTCACCCTATCTCTACCGCTTCAACGAGAGGATGCAGATAAACGGAGAACAGATCCCGGACGAGGTCCTCGCGGACATAGTCGCCCGGATAAAGCCCGCAGCCGAAAAAATGGAGGATCATCCGACGGAGTTTGAGATGATGACTGCTGCAGCATTTCTGTGGTTCAGGCAGGAGCGCTGCGACATCGTCGTTCTCGAGGTCGGACTCGGGGGAAGACTGGACTCCACCAATATAATTGCCTTTCCCGAATGCGCGATAATAATGAACATCGGGCTTGACCATACCAAGATACTCGGAGATACGGTCGAATCCATTGCCCGCGAGAAGGCAGGCATAATAAAACCCGGCTGCGACGTGTGCCTCTATGAACAGGAGAAGTCCGTTGAGGAGATCATATCCTCGATCTGCAAAGAAAAAGGTGCGAAGCTTTCAGTCGCAGATTTCTCCTCCATAAAGAGCGAATTCGATTCGACCGAGGGCCAGGCATTCTTCTACAAGGGAAGGGAATACTCTCTTCCGCTTTTGGGTGCCCATCAGCTCAAAAACGCCGCAGTTGTTATTGAAACCGTCAGCGTTCTCAGAAAACGCGGTTTTGATATATCGGACCAGGCTCTGGAGCACGGGCTGTACAGCGTTTCCTGGCCTGCGCGATTCGAGATAGTCTCGGATGACCCTTATTTTGTCGTCGACGGAGGGCACAATCCCCAGTGCGCGGAAACTGTGCGTGAAAACACGCTCGCCTATTTCCCCGGAATGAAGCACATATTTCTCGCCGGAGTCATGGCGGACAAGGACTATCCTGCTCTCTTCGATATTCTCAATGAAGCTGCTGACGAATTCGTCTGTGTGACCCCGTCCAATCCGCGCGCTCTGAGAGCTGGGGAGCTGGCTGCTTTCCTTAGAAAATACCAGAAGCCTGTTTCTGTCTGCGATACCGTGCAGGACGGAGTCGAGAAAGCAAAAGAGCTTGCCCTTGAATCAAACGGGGCAGTTATCGCCACGGGCTCGCTTTACATGAGCGGCGATATCCGGGCCTGTTTCGGGTTGTATTAGGAGGTCTTCATGCGTATAATGGCAATAGATTACGGTGATGTTAGAACAGGTATTGCCGTTTCGGACCTCACTCAGAGCATCACCGGGGACGCGTTCGTGATCCGCGAGAAAGATCCGGAAAAGCTCGCAGAGAGGCTGTGCGTTGAGGCGGGGCAGCGCGATGTTGAGAAATTTATACTCGGCCTTCCCAGAAACATGGACGGAACGGAGAGCTTTAGAGCCGAAAAAAGCAGGGCTTTCAAAAGCATCCTTGAGGAAAAGAGCGGTCTTCCCGTTGTTCTCTGGGACGAGAGGCGCTCCTCAATCGAAGCACACGCGATACTTCACGCCTCCGGCAAAAAGGAGAAGGAGCACAAAAAGAGCGTTGACGCCGTAGCGGCTAGCCTGCTCCTGGAGTCATATCTCGACAGCATAAAAGTTAAAAAAACATATTGACAATCAGGTTTTGATTTGATATATTATTTCAGCCGTGGCCGTGTAGTTCAGCTGGTTAGAACGCCGGCCTGTCACGCCGGAGGTCGAGGGTTCAAGTCCCTTCGCGGTCGCCACGCAATATGCCCCTTAATCAGGGGCATATGTTTTCGCTGATATAGCTCAGTCGGTAGAGCGCATCCTTGGTAAGGATGAGGTCACCAGTTCGAATCTGGTTATCAGCTCCAAAAAAGCCTTGTACCAATTGAGGTACAAGGCTTTTTGCTGTCTTTATGATCTTTTTCAGTTTCTGCGGTTGGGCATCTCTATGTATATATTTCCGGTTGCGAAGCTTGCGCACGGATGGATATATCCGAGTTCCTTATCCTTTGCCCGGCGTCCGTCCGTCTCTTCGGGAATAAATACAGTCCCTTCCAGAAGTCTGGACCTGCACCATCCGCAGATCCCGCCTCTGCAGCGGTTCGGTCCCGCAATGCCCGCGCGTTCGAGAGCTACCATAATGTTCTCGTTTGCGGCACAGGGTATATCGAAGACCTTATCGCACATTTTGATTTTAAGATTGAAAGTCTTATCCTTCGCTTCCATCGGATAGCCTTCATACTCCCAGGGCCTGCTGACATTGTCGTAAAGCTCCTTGCGATAGTACTTCTTCTTGAGCCCCAGTTTTTCCGCTTCACCGTCAAGAAAATCATACATGCCTTTCGAGCCTGCCGCGAAGACGCTGAATGTGCCTTCTCCGGCGTACTTTCTGATGAGGTCTGCCGTGATAAAGCCGTGCTCGCAGCCTTCGGCCTCTTCCTCGCTCAGCACATTGATTACTCTGACCTTACCGGTCTTCTTCATTATTTCGGCAAACTCTTCTTCAAACAGAACATCGTCCCTTGTTCTACTGCCGTAAAGAACCGTGAGATCGAAATCTTCATCGCCGTCGGCTATAGCACAGGCCATCGAAAACACAGGCGTGATCCCGCTTCCACCCGCTACGGCTATGACCTTTTCTGCGTCTCTGATGCCTTCATAATAGAAGGTTCCCTGAGGCCCCGAGGTCTCTATGGTATCTCCTATCTTCCAGTTGTCGTGTATGTATCCGCTAAGGAAGCCGTCCGGCTCGACTCTCTTTACGGTCACCATGCACTTTCCCTCCAGCGTCATGGAAGGCCCGCAGGAGAGAGTAACGGGTCTGCATATGAGCTTGCCGTCTATCATCTGGCGAAGCACAACGAACTGGCCGGCTCTGAAAAACGCGGGGTTCGTTCCGTCTTTCTTTCTGAGCACATACGATCTGACATCGCCTCTTCCTCTGATGATGATGTCTTCGATCACGAACTCCTGATTGCCCGGATGCCTTTCATGCGCTTTTATATTGGATTCATAATCTGCCTTCAGCTCTTTCACCGCAGTGGCATCTATAATACTGTCGCGTTTGACCTTCTTGCTTTTGAAATACAGCATGTCCAGAAGGCCTATCGGCTTGATATGTACATTAGCCATTTACTTTGCCTCCTTTTCATCTTCCGCCATATCCATAAGGATAAGGGTGGCCATATCATCACCATTCAGATAGGTCTGGTTGAAACCGTCGCCTCTGGCGCCCGACGCGCCGCAGGTCTTGAAGCCGTGTATGGGCTGATCCTTTTTGAGCGACATAAGCCTCGATACCATGGTATCCCACTCGGATGTCTCAAAGCCGTAGACAGTGCCCTGGGGCGTTCCGAGGAAGTTGCAGAAGGTCCATGGTGTGGCTATCTCGATTTCCTCTATGCAGTCATGGATAATGATCCCTGTCGCATCCTCAAAATTCTTGAGCACCGCTCTGAAGGTCTCCTGTTTGCGTTTCACATACTCCTTCTGGCTGAATCCGCCCCAGACATCTTCGGTGTATGCGCAGGTGAATGTGAGAACGGTCGTCCCGGGAGGCGAAGCTTCCGGATTGACTATGTTGTATATGACTATGGTGCCGTAGGGGTTGCCCTCATATTTTTTGGAGCAGGCATAGTTTACATTCGTGTCGAAGGATCCAGGCATAAATATCGTGTAATCCTTGATGCCGAGCTCTTCACAGCTCTTGTTCAGGCCTACGTAAGCATTGAAGAAACGCACCCCGTGTTTTTCAGCAGAGACTCTCTTGAGTTCGCGTTCGGGAACTTTGATATTCTTGCTGAGAAGTTTCGTATAGGCCGTCTGGGGATTGACATTTGCAATGACATAATTGGTCTCCACGAATCCCGCCGTAGTTTCAACGCCCGTTATCTTTCCGCTCTCGTCTGCAGTGACCTCAAGAGCCTTCGTATTTAGCCAAAGCTCACCTCCGAGTTCCCTGAATCTCTCGACAAACGACATCGTGAGTCCGTGCGCCGTCTTTTTGCAGATCGCGGGATGGTACTTGATGTACATGAGCAGCATCCACGCCTGGTGCACAAAGCTCAGACGCTCATAGTCCGTGCCTATGTAGGTCCAGTAGATGTTGAGCAGGTCGATGGCATCGTCGGGCATTCCGATCTTTCTCAGAACGACGTTGAACGGATACTCGGCAACCTTTAGGAAGTTCGGATACTTCTTCATGAAGAGGCCTTCATCGACATAAGTGTAGCCTTTCTTGTCAAGGCCCTCGAAGAGATGCTCGTTGAAGTAGTTGTAGGCTGCGTCACATTCCTCGGCAAGCTCGAAGAAAGTCTCCATAGGTCCTCTGGAACCTGGAACGATCTCCTCCATCTTGTCAATGAAATTCTGCTTTCCGCAGGGCATCGTGACATCCATATGCCTCCCGCTTCTTGTCGTCCCGATACAGCGGAACAGGTCGGGGACCAAGATCCACTCCGCGTTCAGTTTGTATTTCTCTTCAAGCAGCTTGCCGGTAAGTCCCCACTCGGCAGGTGATCCGAGCGAGCAGAATTCATGCAGGGAAGCATCGAATTCGAATCTGCCTCTCACAAAACTGGAGGCACAACCGCCTGGAAGATTGTGCTGTTCGAGCAGAAGCACTTTTTTCCCTGCCGTGGCAAGGCTTAAGGCGGCTGACAGACCGCCTGTACCCGCGCCGATGACCACGGCATCAAATTTGGACATATTTTTTCCTCCTTTTCTGATTATTATCCGGATATTCATTCGTTATAATCAATTTTATATAAATTGCATCATGTTGTAAATACAATATTTATGATCAAATATAAAAGCCCTGTACCTGAGCGGCACAAGGCTTTTTAATGTTATTGTTTCAGACTCGTTTTGTACAGTCTTCGAAAAATCCGTTTACTTCCTCAAGCGTATCGAAGACTGCGAGAAAAGCTCTGTTTCCCATATCGTCCGAGAGTGCGTCGGGCATGCGCTGCATGAGCCTTATCTGTTCAGAATATTTCCCGATTATATCATCATCGGAATACAGATAATCGCGCCCGTCCCTGCGCCCGAGGAATGCGCAGAAGGCATGTTTGCCGGGCTTTATTCCCGTGCGTCCGAAGCTCACCATATCCGCCCAGATCTTATAAACATCCGTGCTGTGGGCGAAGTTCATCATGTCCGTCGAGAACCCGCCGCTCGGTCTCATGTTGGCCTCGAGCGCGACTACATCGCCTTTCCTGCCGAGATGCCCTTGGTCCTTTGTGAGGCAGAAAAACTCGAAGTGGATGAACCTGCTTTTCACTCCGAAACTCTTTACCGCAGCTCTTCCGGCTGCTCTGACGTTCTCGGGGAGCTCTTTTCTTATATAGTAAGCCGTCTCCTTCTGCTCGTTGACTATGTCCATGATGGAGCCCAGAGTCACGTTGCCCGTCTCGAAGATGACATCTCCGCTGCTGCCGATTATCGCGTCGTAGGAGATTATATCCCCATAGACATACTCTTCCATGATGAAGGTGATGCCTGAAGGCTTGTTCTTCCAGAAATCTTCAAGCTCTTTTTCGTTCTTAAGCCGGAATGTGTGCGATGCCCCGACGCCCCTGTCCGGTTTTACGACGACGGGAAATCCGACCTCTTCCGTGAAAGAGAGCGCATCTTCAAGGCTCTCGGGAAGGCAGAAGCGGGCAGCCGGAATGCCTGCCTTTTCATAGCTTTGCTTCATGAGCGACTTCCTGGTGAAATACGGCAGCTCATCAAGCTTAAAGCCCGTAGTTACATTGAAATCCGTCCTGAGCTTTGCGTCATTCTCCAGCCAGTACTCGTTGTTGGATTCTATCCAGTCGATACGGCCGTATTTGAACGCGAAAAACGCCACAGCCCTGTAGACCTGGTCATAATCCTCGAGCGACCCGACCTTGTAGTATTCGCGAAGAGCTTCCTTGAGATCAAAAGACAGCTCGTCATAGGGCTGGTCGCCTATCCCGAGGACGTTCATGCCGTTTTCGTTAAGTTCCCGGCAGAAATATCTGTAGTTTTCCGGAAAATTCGGTGAAATAAACACAAAATTGTTCATCGTCATATACCTGCTTTCTGAAGTATCCTGCTTTTTTATTCCTTATTAAGCCAGAAAGATACGGCTGTGTCAATCCAGCCCTCCGCGCTTGTGCCTGTTCCGGGGCCGACCCCGTGCCCGACTCCGGGGAAGACATCGCACAAGTTCCTGACGCCTGTCTTTTCGAGCTGCTTTGCCATTATCCCCGTGTTTTCGGGAGGAACCGTTTCATCACAGTCACCGCACCACACGTAGGTCGGAGGATAGTTTTTCGTCACATGCTTTTCGATGCTCGAAAACTCCTCCATTTCCCGGGTCGCGTCCCTTCCAAGGAGATTGTCGTGCGTTACTCCATGGGTAAGGCCGGGCATCATGGAAATGACTGGGTACTCCAGAATCAGCGCCGAGGGCTTCGGCAGGCCGTATTTAATGTATCCCATATTCTCCGTCCCGAAGCTGCCCGCGAGATGTCCTCCCGCGGAGGCTCCCCAGACGGAATAACTGTCCATATCCAGCCCGAGCTCATCCGCCTTTTCGAGGCATTCCCTTACCGCTCGCGCGAGGTCGTCCATCGGTGCAGGATAAGCAGCCTTTCTCCTTACTCGGTAGTACAGAATAATGGCTGATATGCCCTTTTCGTTCAGCTTCCTCGCGATCGGCACGCCCTCTATAAAGCTGCAGACTGCTCTGTATGCCCCGCCCGGAATCAGGATCGCAGCAGGGTGCTTCTTTCCGTCCCTGAGCACAAAGCGCAGATCGAGCGCGTATCTGTTCCGCGCCAGGAAGTTATCCCGGATCTGCTGTTTTTTGTCGTTATCCGGCTGCCTGCCCATGACCTCTTCTCCTCTTTTACTTTTTATGCGGAAAGTATACCACGAGCTCCGGCAGATGACAAACACAAAAGCCACCCGAGAATTGCCCAAATATTATATCATTAACAGGCTTATATGTGATACAAATCCAGGGAAATGTGTGGTATAGTTTTATCTGATTTATAAAGGAGGCTTGTATGGAATCCGTTAAAATAAATGACATTCTAACCTACAGATCTTTGTCCGGGATCAGATATTCGCCCGACGGAAAGCGGGCTGCTTTTGTCGTGTCGAACGCCAATGAAGAGGAGAACAGCTACGAGTCCAGGCTCTGGCTGTATGAAAACGGCTCTCTGAAGAAGCTCACCGATTTGGGAAAGGAACGAAGCTTTACCTGGCTGGACGACACTCATATCATTTTCCCTGCCGCGCGCTCGGACGCGGAGAAAAAGCGCACCGAGGCCGGGGAGGAATTCACCTCGTATTATGTACTTGACATAAACGGCGGAGAGGCCTCCTGCCTGTTCACGGTGCCTTTTGTCTCGGAAGATGTAAAGGTGCTCGGCGGCGGGCGTTTCGCGCTTATCGCTTCCGCCGACAAGAAGTATCCGGAGCTTTGGAAGGGGGACCGGGAATATACCGAAACTGCCGGCAAAGAGCGCAAAGAGAATAAGGATTATGAAGTACTGGATGAGCTTCCCTACACATCCAACGGACAGGGCTTTATCAGCGGAAGGCGCAGGATGCTCTTTCTTGCGGAGGCAGAACCGTATTCCCTCAGTCCCGTGACGGAGATATCCGAAAATGTATCCGGCTTCACCGTGCTCGGAGATGAAGTGTTCTACAGCGTCGAAAAAGCTGCTCCAAAACGGAGCATCCGGGGCTTTGAAGTAAGAGCTGTAAACTTTAAGACCGGAGAAAAACGCGTCATCCTGAAAAATGAGTCCCATTTGCTCGGCGGTCTTGAGGCAGCAGGGGAGACGCTTTTTCTCTTTGCTTCCGAGGGCAAGCGCTACGGTTTAAACGAAAACAGCTGGGTCTATACAGTAGACGCACGCACGGGCGAAATGAAGCTGCTGCGCCGGGAAGAATACAGCATGTACAACAGCGTGGGCAGCGATGTCCGTTACGGCGGCGGAAGATACTATGTCCCCGCGGACGGGAAGCTTTACCATCTGACGACCAGAGAAGGAAACAGTTATCTTTACTGTCTCGGCCCCGACGGAAAGGATGAGCCTGTCCTGGAGGCTGAGGGCTCCGCCGAGTGCTTCGACATCTCCGGAGATACCGTTTTGCTCTCGGGACTCTACGGCATGCTCCCGCAGGAGCTTTATACTTACGGTCTGAAGACAAAAGCTCTGTATAAGATCAGCTCATTCAATGAAAAAGCAACAGAAGGACGATATATCGCAAAGCCCGAGCCGCTGACCGTAAGAAGCGGGGAGCTTGAGATCGGCGGCTGGGTGCTTCTGCCGAAGGATTATGACCCGGAGAAGAGATACCCCGCCGTTTTCGACATCCACGGCGGCCCGAAGACGGTATACGGCCCGGTGTTTTACCATGAGATGCAGGTCTGGGCGGGAAAAGGATATTTCGTGTTTTTCTGCAATCCGAAGGGCAGCGACGGAAGAGACAATGAATTCTCGGATATCTTCGGCGATTACGGCGGCACGGATTACAGAAACCTGATGGATTTCACGGACGCGGTACTGGAGAAGTACCCCCAGATAGATAAAAAGCGCGTATGCGAGACGGGCGGAAGCTACGGCGGATTCATGACGAACTGGATCATCGGCCACACTGACAGGTTCTGCTGCGCCGCATCTCAGCGCTCCATCTCCAACTGGCTCAGTTTTTGCGGCACAAGCGATATCGGCGTCTGGTTTGCTCCGGACCAGACACGCGGGGATCTGTACACCGACCCAGGGAAGCTCTGGGAGCAGTCTCCTCTCAAATATGCAGGAAACGTCAAAACTCCTACCCTGTTCATCCATTCTGACGAGGACTGGCGCTGCCCGCTCGAGCAGGGGCTTCAGATGTATGCGGCGCTGCTGGACAGGGGAGTCGAAGCGAGGATGTGCCTGTTTCACGGGGAAAACCATGAGCTCAGCCGCTCGGGTAAGCCGAAACACCGCATAAGACGGCTTGAGGAAATCACTTCCTGGTTCGACCGGTTTTCATCTTGACTTCACCTTCACGCATCTGTATGATTTCTCCGGAAAGAAGGTGATGAAGCTGGCCGAGTGTATTTTATTCGACTTTGACGGGACGGTCTATGATACGGTCGAAGGAATTACAAGATCCGTGCGCTACGCGATAAACAAACACGGTCTTGACGCGGAGCTTGAGGATCTTCGCTGTTTCGCGGGGCCCCCTCTCGACGATATGTTTATGGAAAAATTCGGGTTCACCAGAGAAGAGGCCGTGCTTGCCACCATGGAGTTTCGCGAACGCTACAAGCCAGTCGGGGTCTATGAGAGCACGCCGTTTCCCGGGATCCGGGAGCTGCTGGAGCACCTGAGGGCTTCCGGGAAGGTCGTCGGCATCGCCACTTCCAAACCTCAGGAGCTCGCGGAGCTGCTGCTGGAGCGCTCCGGTATGACTGAGCTTTTCGATGTGGTCTCGGGCTCCAATGTCGGCGCGGGGAATAACGCCAAATGGGAGGTGCTCGCCGCCGCCATAGAAAAAAGCGGGGTCCCCAAAGAGGAGACCGTCCTCATCGGAGACACGAAGTACGACGTGGCGGGAGCAAAAAAGGTCGGCATTCCCTGCATCGGCGTGCGCTGGGGCTATGCAGTCCCCGGAGAGCTTGAAGCCGCGGGAGCGGACGCGATCGCAGAGGACATTGAAGAGCTCGAAAAGATGCTGATCTGAAAAACGGAATTAAAGACACAAAAACACACCCCGTAAGTCATTACGGGGTGTGTTTATCAAAACGGTCAAGCGAGAAGGTCTGCGAGCGCTCCGTCCTTGCCGAGGGCGCCGCTCTGGCGGGCAAGATCCTCAAGCTCTGCTACCAGCGCGTCTGAGAAATCAAGGCCTTTGATCTTATTCTCCTCAAAGAGACGGGCTTCGATCTCGCCGGGCAGGTAGATCTCCTTTACGCCTGTAGCCGTTCTGCTGTTCTTGAGCATCTCGGCATAGGCAGCGGCATGCTCCTTAAAACGCTCGACGTTCAGGAAGTGCGCGATATCAAGAAGGATGACCGCAAAGCCCGTTCTCTCGGGCTCCATATCCTCGACGAAGGGGATCTCAGCGCTCGTGAGAGCATCAGCCAGAACGCCTCCGAACATGTCGACGAACACGGCAAGTCCGTAGCCCTTGTGGCCTCCCGCGGGACGTACACAGTAGGCGACGTGCGGATCCGTAGTCGGGTTGCCGTCATAATCGTTGGCCCAGCCTTCAGGCATCTCCTTATCTTCACGGCGGTAGGCAAAGACCTTGCCTATGGCCACTCCGCTTGTGGAGATGTCAAGTACTATAGGCCGGTCGGGATTTGTCGTCGGGCAGCCGAGAATGATCGGGTTCGTGCCGATCAGACGGTCTGCGCCTCCGAAGGGGGCCATGCAGGGATAGGTATTGCTCACAACTATACCGATCATATTGTCCTTCGCCATACGGAAGCCGTAATAACCTCCGCAGCCGATATTCGCGCTGTTGCGGGCAACGCCTGCCGCGATCCCGTATTTACGGGCACGCTCGAGCACCGCGTCGTATACACGGTTGACGGCCACGATGCCTGAGCCGCCGCCGCACTCGAAGGCGAGGGAAGCGTCCGTATCCTTCACGCAGTGAAAGTCAGGCCTTGCTATCAGCGCGCCTGCCATATACTGTCTGAGATAGATGCAGAGGCGGGAAAGTCCGTGGGAATAGGTGCCTGTAAAATCAGAGTGGGTGACGACGGCTGCCAGTGAGGCGGCATCGTCCTCGGGGACATCCAGCGCAGTGAGAAGGCGCTCGATCAGGGCGAGTTCCTGGGCATATGAAAGATGAATCATATCAGCTCCTCCTGTATAAACATATTATTGTTATTTATGCATACGCGGTTTTGGTTCAGTATTGTCAGAATACCATAAAACAGCAGATTCATCAATTAATTGTGTTTTCGTTTTCTGCTCAGAACCAGGAGCCCCGCAACCATTATGACCGGAAAAATACACCCCAGCAGAATGCCGGTCTTCAGATCCCCTCCGGCCTGCTCCGAGGCTACACCTACAAGACCGGGGCCGAGCGCCCCTCCCAGATCTCCCGCCAGTGCAAGCAGCGCGAACATGGCAGTCCCGCCTCTGGTCAGCGTGTGCGCGGATATGCTTATCGTTCCCGGCCACATGATACCGACCGAAAAGCCGCAGAGCGCGCATCCGATCAGGCCGAAAACAGGTCTTGCAGAGAGCGCCGCAAGAAAATAGCAGGCGACACAGAGGATCCCGGAAAGGATCATGAATTTTACAATATTCATGTTTTCGCCGTACTTTCCGTAGAAGACCCGGCTCAAGCCCATCAGAACCGCAAACAGACAGGGTCCCGCCAGGTCTCCGACCGTTTTGGAGACGCCGAGCGCGGACTCCGTAAACGCGGAGGCCCACTGCGCCATTGCAAGTTCAGATGCGCCGGAACAGACCATAAGCAGGACCAGCAGCCAGAACAGCGGTGTTTTTATCAGCTGAGTGCCTGTCATGCTCTTTCCATCTTCTACGAGATGCTCGATAGGGCAGACAGCAAAGTTTCGTATATTCACCAGTGGTATGAGCGCCCAGAGGCAGGACAGGATCCTCCAGCTTCCGGTGCCGAAGACAGAGAAAAACACCGTTGAGAGAAGTATCGTTCCCACCGCGCCCCAGCAGTAAAAAGAGTGAAGCAGGCTCATGACCGATTCCTTGTTTTCGAAAGGGCAGGCCTCCACGATCGGGCTGCAGAGGACCTCGATCAGTCCGCTGCCTACTGCATACACTGCCACGCAGACCAGGATTCCCGCGAAAGGATCCGGAAACAGGTCAGGAAGAAACGCGAGCCCCAAAAGCCCGAGGGCAGAGAGAACTTCTGAGGCCACGATACAGGGACGGTATCCGATCCTGTCAACAAGACCTGCAGACAGAAGATCTGTAACCAACTGTGTGAGGAAGAATACCGAGGAGATCAGGGCGATCTTAGCCAGCGAGATACCGTAGGTCTCATGAAAGGTCAGGAAAAGAAGCGGCGCGAAATTTGCCGCGACAGCCTGCGTAATAAAGCCCATATAGCAGGCGACCAGTGTCTGGCGATAGTTTTTGGTCATATCCTCAGCTCTCCAGGATCCGATCGATAGCGGAGAGTTCTTCATCGGCAAGAGCGGGGAAAGCAAGTGCTTTCATGTTCTCCACGATCTGTCCGGGGCGGCTTGCTCCGATCAGAGCTGAAGTAATACGGCTGTCGCGCAAGACCCATTGCAGCGCCATCTGCGCGAGAGTCTCGCCTCTGCCGAGCGCGAGCTCATTCAGCTTCGCGATCTTTATGAGCTTATCCTGGGTGATCATATCCGGCTTCAGATACCTCGGGTCGCTGCCGGCGCGGGAATCCTTCGGAATATCATGAAGATATTTGTTCGTGAGCATTCCCCCCGCCAAAGGCTGGAAGACAATGCATCCCATGCCTGCCGCATCAAGGGTGTCCAGAAGGCCCTTTTCAATTGATCTTTCAAACATGTTGTAGCGTGACTGGCAGATCAGCAGCGGCACTCCCCATCCCTGCATGATCTGAGACGCCTTTGCCGCCATATCCGCAGGATAATTGGATATTCCGACGTACAGCGCCCTGCCGCTGTCAACAAGGAATCGGAGGGCGGCCATTGTCTCTTCCAGAGGAGTCTCCGGATCGGGACGGTGATGATAAAAAATATCCACATAGTCCAGATGCATTCGTTTCAGGCTCTGGTCCGCGCTCGCGATCAGATATTTCCGGCTCCCGTGATTCCCGTAAGGCCCCGCCCACATATCGTAGCCGGCCTTGGTAGATACGACCAGTTCATCCCTGAAGGGTCGGAAATCCCGGTCCATATGGATTCCAAAGTTTAGTTCTGCTTCTCCGTACGGTGGCCCGTAGTTGTTTGCAAGATCAAAGTGTGTGATCCCTGCGTCAAAGGCTGCACAGAGGATCTGTCTTTGTGTATCAAAAGGCGTGATATTCCCGAAATTATGCCAGAGACCGAGAGACAGTCTCGGCAGCATCAGCCCGCTCCTCCCGCAGCGACAATAGAATTCCATGTTGTCATAGCGCCCTTCATGCGGGTGATAAGCTTCGAATATCTGCATGGTTATCCTCCTTTTGTTTAAATAAAGAAACGCTTCCGGATGAGAAAGCGTTTCTTATGGTTTATTGTTCCTGCAATTTCTTTTACTTCTTTACAAGATACTTTCTCATATCCAGTGAGCATGCAGCCAGGATTATGGCACCTTTGATGATATACTGGAGGTTCGGGTTAATTCCGAGCATGTTCAATGCGACGAAGATGATCCTCAGAACAAAAACGCCGAGGACTATTCCTCCGATATTACCGGTGCCTCCGACGAAGGATACGCCGCCGATAACACAGGCTGCAATAGCGTCACATTCGTTGTTGAGTCCCGTTGCCGCTGTAACCGAACCGAGACGCGCCGCTTCAACAAAACCCGCAAAGCCGTACATCGCACCCGCAAGAGTGTGTACGAGCATCGTCGTCATAAACACATTGACGCCCGAGACCTTTGCCGCTTCCATATTGGAACCGACTGCAAACATGTTCTTGCCGAAGCGCGTCTTGTTCCAGATGAACCACATCACGATAACCAGTATTACCGCAAAAAGCACATACCAGGGAATGGAGACGTTCCACGCCGCGATCTTAAATGCAGGGCCGGCTATCGCGTTTTTAAACTCGGAAGCTATGTTGCTGATTGGGCCGCCGCCGTTTCCGTTTATCTGGAAGAACATAAGGATGATGCCGTATGTGATAAGCTGGGTCGCAAGAGTGACTATGAAGGGATGAAGGCTGAATTTGGCGACAAAGAAGCCGTTTACAAGTCCTATTACCGCTCCTGCCACCATAACCATCAGCATCACAGCGATGATCCATCCTCCGGTCGTTGACGGAAGGTGTTCAAATATCAGTTTGGTTGCCGCTCTGTTCTGCAGAAAAGCAGCAGACATACCGGCTGCCAAACCAAATACGCGTCCGGCTGAAAGGTCTGTACCGGTGAGAACGATACAACCGCCGATTCCAAGCGCCATAGGCAGAGAAACCGCAGCGAGCATCAGCATATTTGCAATAGAACTGGGGCTGAGGAAGTTCTTGTTTCTGATGGCAGTGTATATAATGAATATGACCATCAGGATATAAAGAGCGTTATTCAGGATCCCGTCCGTAACATAACGTTTTCTGTCAAGCCTGTCCAGCGCCAGATATTCATCTCTTTTTCTTTTGAAAAATCCTTTCTTTTCCATGACCGTTCTCCTCAAACATATTTTGCTGCCAGAGTCATGATCTCTTCCTGTGTAGTCGTCTTGGCATCGACTTCACCTGCAAGTCTGCCTCCGGACATGACAAGTATCCGGTCGCATATACCCAGAAGCTCGGGCATTTCTGAAGAAACGACCAGAACTGTCTTATCACGGTTTGCAAGATCAAGGATCAGCTGGTAAATTTCATATTTTGCACCTACGTCTATTCCTCTTGTAGGCTCATCGAGCAGAAGGACTTCCGGATTAGTAAGCAGCCATCTGCCTATGATGACCTTCTGCTGGTTACCGCCCGAAAGACTTCTTATCTTGGTCTCCTGAGAGGGAGTTTTGGTATGCATTGCGTCTATGGACCATTTGGTATCCTCTCTCATGGATCTCTCATTCAGGAAACCGAATCTGAGATGTTTCTTAAGGCTTGAAATTACTGTATTCTCACGGATATTTTCAATCGCGAAGATACCCGTCGCGCGTCTTTCTTCAGTCAGAAGAGCGAAACCGTTTTTAATGGATTCGCGCGGATTTCTGTTTTTGCATTCTTTGCCGTTGAGCTTAATGGTTCCTGTCTTACGGGTTGCGTTTCCGAAAATGTTTTCAAGCGTCTCGGTCCTTCCGCTTCCGTCAAGCCCTGCAAGCCCGAGTATTTCTCCTTTATGTGCCTTGAAGCTCACATCTTTAAGGAGACTGTACTGTGCGGTGAGGTTTTCCACCTCGAGAGAAACATCCCCGATCTTGTTTGTTTTTGGCGGGAACTGATTTGTCAGTTCTCTGCCGACCATCAGCTTGATAATGTCGTTTACTTCAAGCTCAGCCGCGGGTTTTGTAGCTACATGGGTCCCGTCCCTCATGACGGTAATGGTATCGGAGATTCTTTTTATTTCGCCCATTTTATGTGAAATATAAATAATTCCGACTCCCCTGTCTCTGAGCATATTGATAATTTTGAAAAGGTGCTCGACCTCCTCCTCTGTCAGGGAAGATGTCGGCTCATCAAAAACTATAACTTTCGAATTATATGAAACTGCCTTGGCTATTTCGACCATCTGCCTCTGTGAGACCGGCATTGTGCTCATTACCCTCTTGGGGTCAACGCTGATGCCGAGCTCTTCGAATACTGCGACGGTGTCCTTATACATTTTTTTCTCGTCGACCATTATGCCGCCGACCATGGGATAGCGGCCAAGCCAGAGGTTATCCATAACATTGCGTTTGAGAGCCTGGTTCAGTTCCTGATGCACCATGGCGACCCCGTTCTGGAGTGCTTCCTTGCTGCTCTTGAAATCGACTTCTCTGCCCTCAAGATATATATGTCCTTCGTCTTTTTCGTAAATCCCGAATAGACACTTCATCAATGTCGACTTGCCGGCACCGTTCTCTCCCATAAGGGCATGCACTTTGCCGGCCTCTACATCCAGAGATACGTGATCCAGGGCCTTAACGCCCGGAAATGTCTTTGTGATATCCGTCATTCTCAGGAGGATATCTTCTGCCATAACTGTTCCTCCTTGTCCTGTTTCAGGTTTTAAGAGACGGGGCAGCCGCAAGGGCTGCCCCTGAAATTAAGGTCGAATTATTCGCCGGTGTAAGGTGCGTATGCGACGAAAACTTTGTTTGTAAAGCCTTCAGCCATGGAGTAGATATCAGCAGAATCTGCAACTGCTGCAGCTGCTGCAGCTGCGGTCTGGCCTCCGGCAATACCCTGAACTGCTGCGCAAATAGCAGCTGCCATGCCTTCCGCATCCTGTTTAACTGTTCCGGTCATTCCGCCTGCTGCGATGGAGTCTTTTGCTGCCTGAGTGGCGTCAACACCAAATACGGGGATCTGAGTCGAATCGCCGCCAAGGTTATAGCCTGCATTCTGAAGTGCTGCAACTGCACCGAGAGCCATATCGTCATTGTTGGCGATAACGAGCTCGATCATGTTGCCGTTTGCCTCGGAGTACTCTGCGAGGTTCGTTGTCATGAATTCATTGCCGGCTGCAGAGGACCATGCGCCGTTCGGGTCAAGCTGGTACTTGTCGGAATTATTTGCGTTGAAGTAAACGATCTCGGGCTTTCCTGCTTCTGCAAGAACTGCGTTAGCATCCTCAACACCAAACTGTGTACGGTAGATGGACTCCGGGTTTGCAAGGTCACCCATCAGCATTGCATAAGAGATCTGGCCGTCTCCGTTGAGGTCGACTGCATCATAGTTTGCTACAAGGTACTCACCGATCATCTGGCCTTCCATGTGGCCTGCTTCAGGTGCATCTGTTCCGATGAAGCAGATGTTGTCGTTTCCGCCGAGAACTGCGCCATCTTCTCCGTCGCCTTCAACCGCACGGTTGAAGAACACAACGGGAAGATCGCCTGCAGCCGCGAGAATCTGCTGTGCCGCGTCAGCGGATGCAGATGTTACGAGGTTGACAACAAGAACATTGAAGCCGTTGGTAACAGCGGTCTGTACCTGTTCAAGCTGAGTGCCCTGGTTGTTGTTGCCGTCAAAATCCTGATACTCTATTCCTGCTGCATCAAGCTGTGCATCGAGCGCAGCTCTGACTGTGGAAAGATATGCATCACTGAATACGTACCAGAAAACTGCGACTTTCGGAGCGGCGGCTGCTTCTGCCGCGGGAGCTGCTTCCTCTGCCGCGGGAGCTGCTTCCTGCGCTGCAGGTGCCGGTGCCGCTGCCTGGCCGCACGCTGCCAGAGCGAAGACCATGCAGAGTGCGAGGAGAAGTGCTAAGAATTTTTTCATTATTTTTCCTCCTAATATAATCTGTTATCGGATGCACTTCATCCGTAAACTTATTGAATTTTAACGCTTTTACACGCTAAAGTCAATTCCGCTATTTTTTTTTAGCATTTTGCACAAATTTCACTGCCGTTTTTGTGCACATTTGCTAAGGCTGAATTTGTCTTGCGCAAAACAGAAGAACCGGTTAATATATATCTGTAAAGGAGGGCTTATGAAACTCACAGACCTTGTTATTGCGGCTATACCATATCTATCTGAATTCAACTATGACTGCTATCCGGATAATTACAGAAAATATTCAGAGGAAATTGTTCCAGTGCTTTCAAATGCTCTGCTTCCGGGAGTAAATACAGCGGTTCAGGATCTGATAGACGGCTTTGATCTTTATTGCTCTTCACTTTCAAAAAAAGAAATAAAAGATATGCCTTTTAAATTCAAACAAGTCCTTGCCCTTTTCCTCTCTCCGTTCTGTCTTAAGAAAGGCGGAGAATTTGAGTTTTTTGCAAGAGAGCTTAACGAAGCATGGAATAAAAAGTTCCCGAAAAATGTCTATTATCTGACTGATTTCGATTCTATTCTAAAAGGCTTTGACGCAAATCTTTTGGGATTGCCTTTAAGAAAATCCAACAAATATGCCAAATAAGCAGTTGTTTCATTTCTGATATCAGAAGCAGCCCGGCACCGCGCGCTTGTCTTTACCCGTACAAGAAGCATCAGGCACCCCTTTTGAGGGTGCCTGATGCTTCTTTCAATGATCTAATCTGCTGTTATTATCCGAAAAGTATCTGATTTACTATGCTCTCGAGCTGTTCCTGTTTTCCGCTGCCCGGAAGTTCGGGGGCTCCGAGGGAGTCCGCATATTCCGCCAGTTCCTTCAAATCGGTTTCTCCGCTGCGGATCTTTGCGCCGATGCCGCTCTCATAGCTTGAATAGCGTTCTTTGACGAAGGCGTCAAGCCTTCCGTCTTCGATAAGCTCGGCCGCTTTCAGAAGGCCGAGGGCAAAGGTGTCCATACCGAGGATATAGCTTGTAAACATATCCTCGACCGTATAGCTCGGGCGGCGTGATTTGGAGTCGAAGTTGAATCCGCCGGTGAGCCCGTCTGACTTGAGCACCTCATACATGCACATGGTTGCATCATACACATTGAACGGGAACTCGTCGGTATCCCATCCGAGGAGCATATCGCCCTGGTTGGCGTCAATGCTGCCCAGCATTCCGTTTATTGCGGAAACCCGGAGATCGTGCTGGAATGTATGGCCTGCCAGTGTGGCGTGGTTTGCCTCGATGTTGAGCTTGAAGTCCTTATCGAGTCCGTACTGGCGGAGGAAGCCTATCGCAGTGGCTGCGTCAAAATCATACTGGTGTTTCATCGGCTCTTTCGGTTTGGGCTCAATATAGAAATCACCGGTAAAGCCTATGCTGCGCCCGTAATCGATGGCCATATGCATGAGCTTCGCGATATTCTCCTGCTCGAATTTCATGTCGGTATTGAGCAGCGTCTCATAGCCCTCACGACCGCCCCAGAAGACATAGCCGCGCCCGCCGAGTTTGACGGTCAGATCCAAGGCCTTCTTAGCCTGTGCTGCCGCAAAAGCGAATACATCGGCAGAATTGGAGGAGCCTGCGCCGTTCATAAAGCGCGGATTTGAGAACATATTGGCCGTGCCCCAAAGGCACTTGATATCGGTGCCCTTCATCTTTTCAAGGATGTAATCGCTGATCTCGTCCAGACGGCGGTTGGTCTCCTTTATATCATCCGCCTCCGGAACAAGATCCACATCATGGAAGCAGAAATAGCGGATCCCCAGCTTCTGCATGAATTCAAAGCCGGCATCGACTTTCGCTTTGGCATGCTCCATTGTGCCTTTTACCGCACCGAAGGATTTGTCGGCGGTATCGCGCCCGAACATATCGGTTCCAGCCGCGCCAAGGTTGTGCCACCAGGCCATTGCAAAGGGCAGATGCTCCTTCATGGGCTTTCCCATAACGATCTTGTCCGGATCATAGAATTTAAACGCCAGCGGATTTGTGCTCTTCGGACCCTCATAAGGAATTGCGGGAATATTTTCAAATATCATAATGCTTCCTCCTTGATTTCTTTAAACAGTGTTTTCATGGCAGGGTATATTTTTTTGAATTTCAGGTATTGGGTTTCATAGCGCGCGGCTGCTGCAGGATCCGGCTCTATGGTCTCGCTGACGGAAGTCAGGACTCCGGCACACTCTTCAACGCTTTTGTACTCGCCGCATCCGACCATCGCCAGCATGGCAGCGCCATAACCGCCTTCCTCTGTCTGCGGGATCTCCAGACGGATATTCAGAATATCGGCAAGGATCTTCCTCCACAGAGGAGATTTCGCGCCGCCGCCGCACAGTCTGGAGGAAACGATCGGAATTCCAAGACTCTTCGCGATCTCAAAGGAATCGCGGATAGCGAAAGCAACGCCCTCCAATACAGCCTGTACCATATCGGAACGCCCGGTATCCATCGACATTCCCACAAATGTCCCGCGGGCATCAATGTCGTTGATCGGGCTGCGCTCACCCATCAGATACGGAAGGAAAAATACGCGGTTGCGACCCAGATCTTCTTCCTTTACAGCTGCCTGTTCTGCGGCATAATCGCCTGTGTGAAGGATATCTTTGCATATCCATTTATTGCAGCTGGCAGCCGAAAGCATGCAGCCCATCAGATGCCATCCTCCATCTGCGTGGGCAAAGGCATGCAGGGCATTGTTCGGGTCGACGCCGAATTTCTTCGACGAGATGAAGATAGTGCCTGACGTACCTAGAGAAATATTGCAGCCGCCTTCTCCTACCACTCCGGTCCCAACAGCTGCAGCCGCGTTATCTCCGGCTCCTGCCACGACCCTGCAGTCACGCGGAAGTCCCAGCGATCCGGACACAAAACCCCGGAGCGTGCCTGTGACCTCGTAGCTTTCAAAGAGCTTCGGCATCTGCTCTTCTGAAATACCGCAAATCTCCAGCATTTCCTTTGACCAGCATCTGTGTGCCACATCAAGAAGCAGCATGCCGCTGGCATCGGAATAATCACATGAGTGAACTCCGGTAAGCCGATAGTTTAAATAATCCTTTGGCAGCATGATCTTTTTGATCCGGGCAAAATTCTCCGGCTCATGCCTTTTCATCCAAAGCAATTTAGGCGCCGTAAATCCCGCAAACGCGATATTTGCGGTGAGCTCGGAGAGCTTCTCTTTTCCTATCACGGTATTGAGCCACTCCGTCTCCTCTGCCGTACGTCCGTCATTCCAAAGGATGGCCGGCCGGATCACGCAATCGTCTTCATCGAGCGCCACCAGACCGTGCATCTGCCCTCCGCAGCCTATTCCCCGGACCTGATCCTTGTTGAAATTCTCGGTCAGCTCCAGAATTCCATGCTGAACGGCTTTCCACCAGTCTCTGGGATCCTGTTCCGACCACCCGGGTTTCGGAAATGAAAGGGGGTATTCTTTGGTAACACTGTTTAATATCTCTCCGCTCTCGTTTGTCAGCAGCAGCTTCACCGCTGAAGTGCCGAGGTCGATTCCAATATATAGGCTGATAGCGCCCACCTCCCGATTTATTTGTATTTATTCTGTCTGTTCATCTTTTCCGCTGCTCAGATTCTCATTTGTTTCAGGCTTTTCCTGCCCGGTTGAGAATCGGCGCCAGCGGCGCAAAGTATATACAGCAAAAAGCAAGCCTGCAACGATGAACAGAAGCGAGAAAAACCACTTGAGACGAAGAGGCATTGCTGTCCCTCCGTCCATAGTGCCGCGCAACAGAGAGAAACCGAGATAGACGAGATAGCCTGCTACAACCGCCCGTACAACAGTAAAGCTGCTTTCCCGGGCACGAATTGATTCTGACTGTTTTTTTCTGTCGTCCATTATCGGTTTTCTCTCTCTTCTGACGGTGCGCGGATCTTCGCTCAGCTGTTCTTTTTCTTGGATACCACGTCGAAGATGACTGCGGCCAGCAGGACCAGTCCTTTGACCACCTTCTGGTAGTTGGCGTCAACGCCCATTATGCTCATGCCGATATTGATGACACCCATGAGAAGAGCACCTATAATAACGCCGGGAACAGTGCCGACTCCGCCGTAAGCGGAAGCTCCTCCGATAAAGCAGGAGCCGATGGCGTCCATCTCATAGTTCTGTCCGTAAGTCGGCTGGGCGGAGGTGAGACGCGCGATCGTCAGAATGCCGGCCAGACCGGCCAGCAGGCCCATATTTGTATAGGCAAAGAAGTATATTTTTCTGGTGTCGATTCCCGAGAGCTTGGTTGCCGTTTCGTTGCCGCCCACTGCGTACAGATAACGGCCGACTGTGGTCTTGGATGTAATATACGAGTAGATCATGATCACCGCTACCACCCATATCAGCGCCATGGGCAGGCCCTTATATTGGGCAAGCCGCAGTGTGAAGAAAATGACTACCGCCACGATGATCACTGCCTTGATGACAGTTGCGGCAAGCGATCCTGATTCAAGGTTGGCTTTCCGGCGGGTTATCTGATTGCGGGTCGTAATAACAAGATATATTATGCAGGCCAGAATACCCACTACAAGACAGAGAATGTTGATATTCTCACCGCCGAAGAAATCGGGAACATAACAGTTGGCACCGCCGCCAAAGATCTGAACGAATTTCTCGTTGGTCACGGCCATTGTCTTCCCCTGAAGCACCACGTTGGACAGTCCTCTGAAAATCAGCATGCCGGCAAGCGTAGTAATGAAAGGAGGAACCTTGACATAGGCGATCCAGAATGCCTGCCAGGCGCCTATCAGCAGTCCGACAACGAGCATCAGCAGGACAGCCAGCCACATATTCAGGTCCCGGTCCATCATTACAGCGCCGACAGTGCCTACAAAGCAGACCACCGAGCCTACAGACAGGTCGATATTGCCTCCGGTGAGGATGCACATCAGCATACCTGTCGCCAATACGAAAACGTAGGCGTTCTGGGAAATAATATTAGTGATGTTCTGCGGCATCAGTATCTTGCCGTTGGTTCTCCAGGCAAAAAAAGCCGTTACCAGCACCAGGGCAATGATCATCGTATATTTCTGAACAAAATTCAGTACTTTTGTCTTTGACGTCATATCTCTTTCTCCTTTTCTGCCAAATCTACTGATAGAATGCTTGCCATTATCTTCTCCTGGCTGGCCTCTTCCCTGCCGAATTCACCGACGATGCGCCCTTCAGCGAGCACGTAGATCCTGTCGCACATTCCCAGGACTTCAGGCATTTCGGAAGAGATCATGATGACTGATTTCCCCTCTGCAACCAGGTCATTGATAATGCAGTAGATTTCATATTTTGCGCCGACGTCGATACCGCGGGTCGGCTCGTCCAGAATCAGAATGTCCGGATCTGCATACATCCACTTTGACAGCAGAACCTTCTGCTGGTTTCCGCCGGAGAGTTTCCCTACATTCTGCCGGACTGAAGGTGTTTTCGTATTGAGCTTCTGGCGGTATTTTTCTGCGACAGAAAGCTCCTTGTCTCTATCGATAACACCGCGATTGGATACACCCTTCATATTTGCAAGAGTCGTGTTGATTGTAATGGGGTTGGTCAGGATCAGTCCGCTGCCTTTGCGGTCTTCGGTAACATACGCAAGACCTGCATCGATCGCCTGACGCGGAGAGTGCAGTGTGACCTCTTTGCCATGGATCCTGATCTTACCGCTGATGTCTCTGCCATAGCTGCGGCCAAAGATTGACATGGCAAGCTCGGTACGCCCTGCTCCCATAAGGCCTGCAAAACCGACCACCTCGCCCTTATTGACATGGAATGAGACGTGGTCGATCACCTTCTTTTCCGCATAGATCGGATGGTATACATTCCAGTCTTCCACCTCCAGCGCAGGTTCTCCGATGCTTACTCCGTAGCGTTTGGGGAAGCGGTCCTCGATCTCGCGACCGACCATTCCGCGGATTATGCGCTCCTCACTCAGATCATCGACACCTTTGACCAGTGTTTCAATTGTCTTTCCGTCGCGGATTATCGTTATATCATCCGCTACATAGGATACTTCATTGATCTTGTGTGAGATGATTATGGAAGTCAGTCCCTGCTTCTTGAATTCAAGCAGCAGATCCAGCAAAGCCTTGGAGTCCGCCTCGTTGAGAGACGAAGTAGGTTCATCCAGGATAAGCAGGCGTGCATTTTTGGCTAGAGCTTTGGCGATCTCAACCATTTGCTGTTTGCCTACGCCGATATCCTTGATCAGAGTTTTGGAGGAATCGGTCAGTCCGACTATCTTCAGATATTTTGTTGCCTCGGCATGGGTCTTGTCCCAGTCGATGGCAAATTTTTTCCCTCGCTCGTTGCCCAGGAACATATTCTCGCCGATGGTCATATACGGCACCAGCGCAAGTTCCTGGTGGATGATTACGATGCCCTTTTCCTCACTGTCCTTGATCTTGAAAAACTTGCAGACCTCGCCTTCATAAACGATATCCCCGGTATAACTGCCATAGGGATACAGTCCGCTGAGCACGTTCATCAGTGTTGATTTTCCTGCGCCGTTCTCGCCGACCAGCGCATGAATGCTGCCCCGCCTGACAACGAAGTTAACATTGTCCAGGGCTTTGACACCGGGGAATTCCTTGGTAATTCCCCGCATTTCCAGAATATTGTCCGATTCTGACAAATTACCGCCTCCTAACTGAATGAGTATATCGGTTTATCGATAAAATGATTCTATAAATAACCTTTTACTCTGTCAAAATTTATCAAATCAATTTGTATATCAATGCTTATTCCTATGCCTGCGCATCAATATCACGCTCTGGAGCAGAATAAACAGGCAGAGCATCGCGCCGGTAGTAATACTTTGCCACCACGGATCACGAAGACCCGATGTGGTAACGATTGCCTTTATTGTGCTCAGTGTCAGCACACCAAAGAAAGTGCCGATCACATTACCCACTCCGCCAGTAAGCAAGGTGCCGCCGATGATCGAAGAAGCAATTGCGTTCATTTCTCCAGCAGTAGCATTTGTGGCGTTGCCAGCACCTGTATGCATCATGAACACGAAACCTGCAATCCCGCTAAGAATACCGCAGAACAAATGCGCCATGAAACGAGTTTTACGAACATTCAAACCCAGCATTAGCGCGCTTTGCCGGTTTCCTCCTACTGCATAAAAGCTTCTGCCAATCCGCATTTTTCGAAGCATGCAGAACACCAGAATTACAATCAAAATGGCAATCACTACTCCAACTTCCATCCGAGCCGGAATAATTACACCATTTTTATTAGGAGACCCAAGCCAATTAATCTCGATTCGCTTTTGAAGGATATCCAACAAAGCCTGAGGTGCTTTCTGCGGATCGACGCTGAGAATCGTAATCATTCCGCGTGCAAAAAACATACCTGCAAGCGTAATGATAAAGGGCTGGATTTCAAGGTATGCGATCAAATAGCCTTGAACGAGTCCGAAGAGCAGACCAATCAGCAGTGCCATTAGAGCGGCGAATACTATTCGCGAGCTGTCTGCAAGGCCGAGAGATGCCTGAAGAACACTGAAAAAGGGCATACTTCCGTTAAGAATCATGACACCAGTCATCGCAACCAATGCTGTAACGCCTGCAACCGAGATATCAATGCTTCCGGTAATCATAACAATTGTCAACCCGCAGGAGATGATAACAAGATAGGCATTGTCATTAAGAATATCAAAGAGCATTTGCGGCTTTTTGAAGCCGCCGCCCCAAATCAATATGGCGGCCACATACATACACACAAAGATACAGATCGTGATGGTCAGAAGCAGTTGTGTGTCTGTGATGGGCTCTCTGTGACGACGAGAAATATCTAAACCCTTTTCGTCCATTTCATACCTCCTTTGCCAAAGCGGTTGACCGCCTGCCGCGGAGTTTTCTGCGTATACGAGCCATAGCTTCCTTCACCACGGGAGAACCCAGTACAACCAACAACACGATTACAATTGCTTTATAAGCTTTGACATCCGTAGACGGAACCTTCATTGCATATAGTGTTATGGTCAATGCTTGAATTGCATAGGCACCCAAGACCGAACCAAGCATTTTAAATTTCCCACCGCCCAAATTGTTTCCTCCAATGGCCACAGCCAAGATGGCATCCATTTCAATATTTAGCAGTATCGTCTCATGATTTATCAGACTCAGCCTGCTCACACCGATGACTCCTGCCACCGCACAGCACAGGCCCAGCAGTATAAATGCCAAGAGCTTTATTCCTGCAACATGGATGCCATTGAGTCTGGATGCATTTTGGTTGATACCCACTGTCTGAATGTACAGATTCAGAGTCGTGAAACGGAACAATAATCCAAAGAAAATCGCCATCAGAATCACTATTAGAATAGGTGTAGGCACAGGGACACCAGGAATAAAACTGCCGACGGCAGTGATAATGGGACTTGAGACAGTAGGTGTAGCACCTCCGTTAATCCAATAAGCAATACTGCGTCCACAGGTAAACAGAATCAGAGTTGCAATCATGGGCTGGATACCAAAGGCTGACACCAGCATACCGTTAAAACATCCAAAAATCATGGCCACCAATGAGCACAGCAGAAATGCGCCAAGTACCAGCGCCGGCGAGATCGTTCCTCCACTCTTAATAACCTTGACAAACACACTGCCGGCAATAGCAGCCAATGCGCCAACAGAAATAT
Source organism: Oscillospiraceae bacterium (assembly GCA_902802045.1). Classification (GTDB taxonomy): domain Bacteria; phylum Bacillota; class Clostridia; order Oscillospirales; family Oscillospiraceae; genus Limivicinus. The sequence goes on from CADCKQ010000001.1 coordinate 360,673, forward strand.
CCTGCCCACCAGATGCTGCGGTTACCAAAGTCATACCCATTGAAATGACGACCAATTCGGACGCACCATTTAGAATAGATATTAGGTTCCCCTGAAGAACGGGGTCTCCGTTATTATTCGTTGCAACACCTATAGAGAAAAAGCTTGGATCTCGAATTAAGTTGAAAATAAGGAGCAAAAGGATAGCAATCAGCGGTACAAGCAGTTGGGAATTATTGGTGAAAAAATTCTTCGTCGTTATTTTTTTATTCATGGTCATCACCTCTCCCCACAATGGTGCTCATGACCCGTTCCTGAGTCAAATCGGCTCCTGTGAGTTCACCAACAATATTCCTGTCTCTCATAACAATAAGTCGTGAACATGTTCGAAGCATCTCTTCAATCTCGGAAGAGATGAAAGTGACGCTCACTCCTTCTTCGGCGAGCTTCAAAACCAGACGCTGTATCTCTGCCTTAGTGCCAACATCGATTCCGCGTGTAGGTTCGTCCAAAATCAAATATTCAGGATGCGTTAGCAGCCAGCGGGCCAAGATCACCTTCTGCTGATTACCGCCGGATAAGCTCCCGACAGGAGTCTCTCTGCTTGCAGTTTTAATATTCAATGCTTTAATATACTCGTCGGCAAAAGCATCTGCGTTTTGTCGGGATATCGGGTGACCCATACCGCGCAGCACCTGCAGAGCAAGAATGATATTATCCCTAACCGAAAGATCTGCAATTATCCCGTCGCGTTTTCGATCTTCCGGTAAATACCCAATGCCATTCTTCATTGCATCGATAGGCTTTGTGATTTGAACCTTTTTCCCATGTATTCTTATGATTCCACCGGTGACTTGATCCGCTCCAAATATAGCGCGTACGCTCTCGCTGCGCCCCGAGCCAAGCAGACCGGTAAATCCGTTGACTTCCCCTTTATCAATATGAAAATCAAATTTTTTGCTCTCTGTACTGGAAAGTTCCTCAGCCTCATAAAGAACTTCAGCCTCTCCAGAAGGAGCTTTTTTGTTTTTTATTGTAGACAGTTCATCCAAGGTCTTTCCAATCATCTTGGATACCAATTCAACTTGAGGCAGCTTATCAACCTCGTATTCACCAACAAGCTCGCCGTTACGCAAAACGGTGATCTGGTCACTGACTTCGTAGACCTGCTCCAGGAAGTGAGTTACGAAGACGATGCCCACGCCACGGGTTTTCAGATCCCGCATCAGGCGGAAAAGCATTTCCACTTCATTGTCATCCAGCGAGGAGGTCGGTTCATCGAGTATAAGCACCTTGCAGTCCGTATCCACGGCTCTTGCAATGGCAACCATCTGTTGCACTGCTAATGAGATACTGCCAAGTTGCTGCCGTGGACGAGCGGGGATGCCAAGGCCTTCCAACAGTTCACCCGCTTTTTTCTCACGTGTTTTCCAGTCCACCGTACTACTCGTATCACGGCCGATGTACAAGTTTTCAGCAACGGTCAAATTGGGACAAAGAGAGATTTCCTGGTAGACTGTACTTATACCGTAGTTCTGGGCTTCCTGCGGAGAGCGGATGATGATCGGACTGTCATGTCCTTCAATGCGGATCTCTCCCCCATCCATCGAATAAACACCGGTGAGCACTTTGATCAAAGTGGATTTGCCGGCACCGTTTTCACCCATCAGCGCATGGATCTTACCCCGGCGCAGTGTGAAGTCAACATTATTTAACGCTCTTACCCCAGGAAAGGATTTGCAGATGCCACGCATAGTCAGTATGATATCGTCTTTCACCCACTCAACTCCTTTATAATATAATCTGAAAAACGCGGTATGGACCGCGGATCTCTCCACTTGGCACCATACCGCGCTGTATGATTAATGTCGCTGGAATAATCAGCTATTCAAGCTATTATTCACCCAAGCCATAGGTATCGATGTCTTCCTGAGTTATTTCTTTTGCATCGAAGCCTTTTTCTACAGATATAATCTGCTTCATATCATTAAGCCCTTGGATTGATCCACCGGACTCTAGAGTCTTGATCATATCACTGATGACTTGTGCCTGGAACGGGCTGCACTGTCCGTCATAGTTCCAGTTACCCGCAAGCAGCTCGCGGAGAGCCCATTTGTTGCAGTCAAAGCCCATAACGACAACCTTGCCGTCAACACCGTGAGTGATACCGTTTTCGTCAAGTGCAGCAACCGCGCCCTTGGCCATTCCGTCGTTCTCAGCATAGATAACATTAAAGTCATCTCCCGAGTTGATAACAGACTCAACAATCTTCTTGGCCTCTGCCTCATCCCATGTAGCAGTCTGCTGAGCAACTTTCTTCATTGTACCTGCTTCAAACTGTGCGTCAAGTGCACCAGTACGTCCGATCTGAGCATCGCTGCCCATAGCACCCTGGATGTGGATGACATTGTACTCAGGCAAATTCTGAGCAAGCAACCAATTAACGGCGGTATCACCTTCGGAAGCCATGTCAGATACAACTGCAGCCTCGAAAAGGGAAGGATCGCAGTCGATCATACGGTCAAAGAGGAACACTTTGATTCCCTGATCCTGAGCATCTTTCAGAACAGCATCCCAACCTGTGGTCTCTGCAGCAGAAATCAACAAATAATCAACTCCGTCGGTGATAAACTGACGGGCAGCGCTAAGCTGTTCATCGTTTTTAATGTTATAGAAGAACGAAGCGTCATAGCCGTTCTCTTCAGTAAATACATTCTGGAAGTCATTAACATTAGCTTCACGGTATCCGGATTCGGAAGGCGGATTGTTTACAACGCCGACCTTGATCAGTTCGCCTGCAGGAGCAGCGGGAGCAGCCGCAACTTCGCCGCCGTCTTCAACGCCGAGCTGTTCAAGCGTGTAGTAGCCGGAATCTATCAGCAGTTCTTTGTAGTTGTCTACTGTGCAGGCAACAGGCTCGCACAGGAAGCTGGGGATGATACCTGTGCCGTTGTCGTAGGTCTCGGTGTCATTTACAGGGGGTTCGGAACCCTTCATAAGTGCATCGACCATCTCAACGACCTTGGCAGCGAGAGTACGCGTGTCTTTAAAGACGGACATGGCCTGCTTGCCCTCAATGAGGTTCTTCATAATGGCTATGTCGCAGTCCTGACCCGTGATGACCGGGTAACTGCCGGTGTAGGAAGAAGCAAGTGCGTTCTCAACGCCCAGAGCTGTTGAGTCGTTGGAAGCAAGTACTGCGTCAAGCTGCTTTCCGTCAGCATAATTGCTGGAGAGAATGTTCTCAAAACGCGCCTGAGCAGCATCTGTTGCCCAGTTGGCGGTTGCAACAACAGCCTTCTCGGTCTGGCCTGACGGGCATACAAGCTGTCCGTTGTCCAGATAGGGCTGAAGAATACTCATGGCGCCATCAAAGAAGAAGTTGATGTTGTTGTCGCCGGGGTCGCCGGTGATGAACTCGATGTTGAAGGGGCCTTTGCCTTCCTTCAGTCCGAGCGCTTCCTCAATATACTCGCCCTGCTTGGTACCGACAAGCCAGTTATCAAAGGTGGCATAGTAGGAAACGGCATCGGAGTTCATGATCAGACGGTCATAAGCGATAACGGGAATGCCGGCTTCCTTAGCCTGCGCCAAAACCGTGCCGAGCGAGTCACCGTCTATGGAGGCGATAACAAGCACTTTGCATCCGTTTGCTATCATGTTCTCGATCTGGGAGACCTGTGTGGCGATGTCATTTGCGCCAAACTGCAGGTCAACAGAATAGCCCTTTGCTTCGAGCTGAGCCTTCAGGTTTTCTCCGTCCTGATTCCAGCGCTGCAGATCCTTGGTCGGCATCGCAACACCGACCAGATTGCCGCTGCTGGCAGGTGCAGCCTGGCTGCCGCAGGCGGCAAGCGCAAAGACCATTGCGAGAGCAAGAAGCAAAGCAAAAATCTTTTTCTTCATTGTGTTTTTCCTTTCCTTTCAGTTCTTTTTGATTGTTTTCAGCTAAATTATTTAGCTGATCTATGCTAATATATTAGACCACAGTTGATATGAAGTCAAGTATTATTAAGAATAATTGCCAAAATAATTGTCTGACTGACGAAAAACTGGCACTAAAATTATATAATCTGCCAAACAACAAATAATATATCGTCAAATTTACTAAATTCTTTATCTGTTTTTTGTGCGAAATGACGATTTTTTTCAGACGAGGGAGATTGTATTTGCAATTGCTTACAGGCGAAGTTAAGATGATAAATGAAAGGATGAGAATACTATGGCAAATATTACAGCAAAGGAAATAGCCAAAATACTGGGGCTTTCCCAGGCTGCCGTCTCCCTTGCCCTGAGGGATAAACCCGGTGTCAGTGAGGAGACGCGAAAGCTGGTTCGTGAAACGGCTGCGCGAATGGGAAAACCTGTTTCGATCGCAATGCAACAGGCTTTGACCAGCAGACGTATCAGTTTTGTGATCTTTATGGATCATCTGGTCAGCATTGCAGAAAATACGACCTTCTCCTCCTTTTTACTCAAAGGCGCCGCGGATCGGGCTTCTTCCCTCGGTCACAGCATATCGGTCTGTTATATCAACGCGGGGGAGGCAGCTCTGCGGGACCAGCTTGAAAAAGTTCTGCCTGATACCGATGGCATTTTGTTTTTAGGCACCGACATTACCGAAAAGAGCAGAACCGAGATCAATGCGGTTTTCGCTGAGCATCCGGAAATCCCGTTAATAGTTTTGGACAGTGTGGAACCTATAGCCGGAGCAGACTATGTCTGCAATGACAATTTCGGCGGCGCGCGTATGGCAACAGAACATCTTATACAGCGCGGATGCCGAAAGATCGGTTATTTTCGCTCAAGCTTCCGAAATCAGAATTATATTGACAGACAGGAAGGTGTTGCCTGCGCTCTTCAGGACGCGGGGCTTGGCCTGTTTTGCATGATGAACACAGACGTGTCATTTGACGGAGCCTATAAAAGTACAGTTGATTTTCTGAATAACACATCTGAATTGCCGGACGGAGTATTCGCGGAAAACGACGTGGTAGCCGCTGCAGCCATCAGAGCCTGTAACTCATTTGGAATCAAGGTTCCGGAACAATTGTCTGTTATCGGTTTTGACGATACTCCAATCTGCGAGCTGTGTTCTCCTGCCTTGAGTACGGTTACCTCCCACAAGGAGCAGCTGGGAAAGATTGCAGTCGACATTCTGCTCAGACGTATGGATGATCCTGCCTCTGAGGAGAGAGCTTCAATGAAGATCTATCTGTCAACCTCTCTGCATATCCGGGACAGTGTTAAGTAGTTTTCCGTTAAGACAGACCGTATTACTCATTTTATTCTAATCTCATTTCATCGGACCAGTTTATCTTATATAAAATGCGGGCTGTGACTACTCATGTCACAGCCCGCTTATTGAATACCGGTCAGATATCCTTTGCTATGTCGATATTCTCGCCACTGATGCCTATCCGGGCACCTTTTGCCGCCTGCTTGGAATCCTTGTGGGCGAGAAGCCACTTGTTTCTTGCCCAGAGCAGTTTATCCTCAAGGTTGAGCTCTGTTATCTCCGGTTTTTCCGTATTTGTGCCTTCGGGAAGAACAACAAGCACATGGAAGCCCTTCTCCGGGTCTGCATGACAGGGAGCAAAGTGCAGAGTGGTCGCATAGATCTCCACCATCGTTCCCGCCGGGATCCTGAAAGCGACTGTTTTGGAAGAATCTATAATACCTTTTCTGATCTGCGACCTTTTCGCGAGAAGAAGTATAAAATCCTCTGTTCCGAGGTTTATCTCGCTGTCTCTGTGGTATTCGAAGCAGTTGAGCTTCGTATTGTGCCCGTTGCACCATCCGAGCTGAACGGGCATGCCGCCATAAAGATTTTTGGAAAACAGGTCCTTTACCGGCAGTGCTTCGAAAGACGGCTCGGAAGCGACATAGGCTGTCCCTTCTTCGGGAAGCGGGGTGGCTGCAAGCGCCTTCATAAGCTCCTGCAGATCGTAGCCCTTTACTATCCGCCCGTACTTTCTGAATTCTTTGTCATGTACGGATAAAATTTCCATTATCAGATTTCCTTTCCTGTTTGAAGTCTTTTCTCGATATTCTCCAAAAGCTTAGCTAGTGGGATTATCAGAGCGCCTGTGACAAGGTTTCCCGCCGCGTGAATAGCATCCCAGGGAAGCCCGGCAACTATCCAGGCTATCATCCCCTTGAAGCTCAGCCCATAGAAAAGCGCCTGAAAGGGAGCATAAAGGGTTCCGTAAAGCAGCCCATGCAGAGCACAGATGCCCATATAGACAAAAGGTTTTATCTTATTCGGAATACTTTTCGGCAAAAGCATAAGTGCGCCCCAGAGGACAGCCCATATATACAGATAAGGGATCCACCAAGTGTTGAATCCGTTCATGAGCCCTGTCAGAAACACGAACACATAGATGGGGAAAAGCGCTTTTGCGCGGTATACGATAGTAAAGACCGCAATGAATGCCGCTATAAGATGCACATTGGGGAGAAACTCCATTACTGCCTTAGAGATATACATAAGAGTTCCCATCATGGAAAATTTGCATATCTCCCGGACGCTCAGTTTCACTTCTCGACCTGCAGAGTGTATGTGCTGCCTTCCGTTATTTCCGTTTGATCTACGCCCGTCATGGCATATTCGCCGTCAATGTAGAAGGCCCAGTATGTGCCGTCCGTATCGTAATCCGCGACGAAGCCGTTTACTTCCTTGACATAAAGACCGAATTCCGTCTCATCTCCGGCAATAAGACCGAGTTCCAGAAGTGCTTCGCCGACTGTTTCTGCATCTGTATTGACCGTGTAATCGTATTGGTTCCCGTCTCCGTCAGTCACTGTCAGATAAAACTGTTTGCTTCCTTCCCCGATCTCACCGGATTCAAGAACCGCTGTCGCCGTTTCCGCAGTCTGTGCGGAAGGTGAGGCGCCGCAGCCTGCAAGGCCTGCGGTCATGCTCGCGACTAAAGCGATGACCAAAAGAAGGATTATGGATTTCGAACGGTCTGTTTTTTTCATTTTCTTTTCTCCTGAAATACTCTGTTATTTCCGTTTAACCGGAGTTTTAATTATATCGCAAAAGATCCCCATTCTCAAGCAGTCTTTCAGCTTTATGTTTTATCTTCATTGAAAATTTCAATGCGCTGTGATATCATTTTTTTGTTAATCTATCAGCTGGAGCGAAAAATGCCGGAATCGGTTTTTCTCAAGTGCATAATGGAATTTCTTATGAGCATGGTTCCGGTCGCGGAACTCAGATTTGCTCTGCCATGGGCAGTGCATAACGATATCGAACCGGTCCTTGCCTATGTTATCGCCGTTATCGGAAATATGACTCCCGTTCCGTTTATCCTGTTTCTTGTCGAGCAGATATTTGACCGGCTTAAAAAACACAAGTGGTGGCAGGGAAAGATAGCGTGGCTTGAAAAAAGGGCAGACTCAAAGGGCGAGATGGTTAGAAGATACAGCCTTATTGGTCTCTGCCTTCTGGTGGCTGTTCCGCTCCCCGGAACCGGCGCATGGACCGGCTCTCTGGTTGCTGCTCTGATGAAAATAAAAAGGCGCCTGGCAGTTCCCGTGATATTTGCCGGCGTCATGATCGCAGGGCTTATCGTTTTATTCTTTTACAGCGGAATTACCTTTATTCTTTCCTGACATTAAAGGAGTATATGATGTTAAATAACGAATACTTCAGCGCTTTGGGATTAAGTCTGAAAAAAAGAAAATACTATCTTGCATCTGAGGTGGATGAGATCCTCTCGGATATACGCTCTCAAGCTGAGGCTTTAATAAACGAAAATGCCAGGCTGAAGGGTCAGCTTGACATTTTAAACATGAATAAGGATGAAATCGTTGAAACATTGAACTCCGCAAAAAACAAAGCCAAAGAGATAACCGACGGAGCAAGATCCGAGGCTGAGGAGATGATAGCAAATGCAGAAGCCAAAAGGGATACTATCCTGAAAGATGCTGAGCTTGCGCAGAACGAACTCGTTCAAAGAGCAGAAAAGAGTCTTTCCTCTCTGCGTGAAAAACACACCGAAGCTATTGAAGGCTTGAACTCCGACTTTCAGGCTTTTCTCCTGAGCCTGTACCCCGAAAATAAAGAAGACGGACAGGGATCACTATTTTAAGGGCAGATAAACCCGCCTCCAAGAAGCCTTTCCCCGTCATACAACACTGCAGACTGTCCTGCTGCCGGAGCCCTTACGGGTTCCCGGCAGTTTATTATTACCATATCTCCTTCTGCTCTTGCCTCACAATCGGGATTTTCCCATTTTGTGTGCCGCACCCTGACCTGTGCCTTCAGCGGAGCATCGGGCCTGGTGATAAGCCAGTTGAAATCCCTGGCTCTGACTTCATACTTAAAAAGCTCTTCCCAGAGTGCAAGTTCAACGGTATTCCTGACAGCATCGATCTTCGATATATATACTTTTCTCTCATTTAAAAGGCCAGGCATTCTCTGACCGACTGTATATGCGCATATCCCTTTATGCTTTCCGACAACGTCTCCGTGAAATATAAGATCTCCTTTGCCCGGGAGGCTTCTTCTTTTTCCTATCCATCCCAGGTAGTCCTTATCGGGAATAAAACAGATCTCCATGCTGTCAGGCTTTTCAGCAGCAGGAAGGGAAAGCTCTCTCGCCATTGCTCTGACATCAGTTTTTCTGTAAGGACCGAGCGGAAGTACAAGCCTCTCGACCTGCTCTTTTTTCAGCCTGCAGAGCATATAACTCTGGTCATTTTCAGGTCTTCCTTTATAGAGGGCTCCGTTTTCAGATCTGGCATAATGACCTGTGGCAACAAGCTCCGCTCCTTCTTTATCCGCCTCCCCGATAAGAGTTTTAAACTTCACCGAGGGATTGCAGAGTATGCACGGATTCGGAGTCTCGCCTTTCAGGTAGCTTTCGCAAAAAGGCACGCATACCTTGTTTTCAAGCTCATCTTTAATATCTTTGACCTTTAAAGGCAGCTTCATAATATCCGCTGCTTTTTCGGCATACTCTCTTTCGGCAGCTGAGGCATTGTCCAGATATACTCCGATGACCTCGTATCCTTCCTTTTTCAGCAATACGGAAGAAACGGCAGAATCAACTCCTCCGGAAAAACCGAGAACGACTCTTTTCATCGTTTTGTCTCCGTATATATCATCAGCACACTTATGTCTGCCGGGCTTACTCCGGAAATACGGCTCGCCCTGCCGAAGTTCTCCGGACGTATCCTTTTGAGTTTCTCCCTTGCTTCAAGTCTCAGCCCGATTATGCTGTCGTAATCTATGTCCTCAGGCAAGGGCTTCGATTCCATTTTCGTGAACTCTTCCACCTGCTTGAGCTGTCTTTTTATATAACCCTCGTATTTTATCTCGATCTCTGCTTCGCGTGTGATCTCTGTGTCAAGCAAAGGTCTTTTATTGTCAAAAGGCGCAAGATCTTCATATGTGACCCTCGGTCTTCTAAGAAGATCCGCAAGACTTGCCCCGCTCACGACGGCAGAGGTATCTCTCTTCTCAAGGAGACAGTTCAGATCATCGCTCGGCGGAATATGGGTGCTTTCAAGCCTTTTGATCTCTGCATCCACTTTATTGTATTTATCGCATACTTCCGCATATCTCTCTTCGCTAATAAGACCAAGCCTCAGACCCACAGCGCTTAATCGCAGATCTGCATTGTCCTGCCTGTGAAGAAGTCTGTACTCGCTTCTGGACGTCATCATCCTGTAAGGCTCATTTGTGCCCTTTGTGACAAGATCGTCTATCAGAGTCCCGATATATCCGTCACTTCTTTTCAGAATGAAAGGCTCTTTCCCTTTTATCTTCCGGGCAGCATTGACTCCTGCAACAAATCCCTGTACTGCAGCTTCTTCATAGCCTGAAGATCCGTTGAACTGCCCGGCACCGTACAGGCCCGAAACAGCTTTATGCTCCAGTGTTGCCTTAAGCTCTGTCGGATCAATGCAATCATACTCGATCGCATATGCACATCTTGTCATTTCGGCTTTTTCGAGTCCGGGAACAGTATGCAGCATCTGTATCTGGATCTCCTCTGGCAAAGAGGAAGAAAAACCCTGTATATACAACTCTTCGGTATTGAGTCCCATAGGCTCAACAAAGAGCTGGTGACGGGACTTATCCCTGAAAGTCATGACTTTTGTCTCTATGCTCGGACAGTACCTGGGCCCTGTCCCCTCAATGACTCCGTTATAGATGGGGCTCCTGTCCAGATTTGCCCTTATGATCTCATGAGTTTTTTCGTTCGTATACGTCAGATAGCATACTGCCCTGTTAACAGGCTTTTCTTTTGTACGGAAAGAGAAAGGCTCGATATCCTCGTCGCCTTTCTGTATTTCCATTTTAGAAAAATCAACTGTCCGCGCGTTTACTCTCGGAGGAGTGCCGGTCTTGAATCTTCGGATCCCAAGCCCGATTTCCTGCAGTCTTTGTGTCAGGGCTGCTGCAGCAGCAAGTCCGTCCGGTCCTGAAGTCTTTACCGCCTCGCCTGTTATTGTTCTGCCTCCCAGATAGGTCCCGGAAGCAATAACGACTGCGCTGCAGGAGTATACCGCACCTTTATCGGTCATAACAGAAACGACTTTCCCGTCTTTGACACCTATATCTGTTATTTCGGCCTGTTTGAGTCTCAGATTCTCCTGTTTCTCCAGAGTCTGCTTCATTACCTCCTGGTAACGCCTTCTGTCTGCCTGAGCTCTCAGGGAATGTACAGCGGGCCCTTTGCCGAGATTAAGCATCCTGTACTGGATACATGCCTTGTCTGCAGCAATTCCCATCTCTCCGCCGAGAGCATCGAGCTCTCTCACCAGATGCCCTTTGCCTGTCCCTCCGATAGCGGGGTTGCAAGGCATATTCCCGATGCTGTCCAGATTTATCGTAAAACACACGGTGTCTGCTCCAAGGCGGGCTGCCGCAAGAGCAGCTTCTATCCCCGCGTGACCCGCTCCTATTACTGCTATATCACATTTTCCTGCATCATATGTTTTCATGGTTACTGAATTATAGCATACCCGCGAAAAAAAACAATGTCAGACAAAACTCATATAAACAGAAAATATTTCTTGCTTTATTTATGCAATGTGTTATTATGCTACCATATTAAAAAATTGCTGAAACAGTAGTCTAATTCATTTTCCCATATGTTTTGAAACGGCTATGGGCTGCCCCGGTCCATGGCCGATTCCCGTTTTAAGGAGGCCTTTTCCATGACTCTCTCCACCATGCTGACTACAATGGGTGCAGGTATGCTCCGTACCTGTGCGATCTTCTTTCTCACGCTTTTAGGGGCACTTCCTCTGGGTTTTGTCATATATTTTGCGAGAAAATCTAAGATAAAGGTTCTCAGCTCATTTACAAAGATCTACATCTCAATTATGAGAGGGACTCCCCTCATGCTCCAACTCCTGGTCTGGTATTTCGGACCTTATTATCTTTTCCGCTGGTCCATTAGAGGCTACCGTTTCACGGCTATAATTCTTGGCTTCGTCTTAAACTACGCCGCCTATTTTGCAGAGATCTACAGAGGCGGTATAGAGTCTATGCCTGCCGGGCAGTATGAGGCGGCAGAAGTTCTCGGATATACAAAAACACAGACTTTTTTTAAAATAATCCTTCCTCAGGTCATAAAAAGGATACTTCCGTCGGTAACGAACGAAGTGATAACGCTGGTAAAAGATACGTCTCTTGCTTTTACTCTGGCCTACCAGGAAGTTTTCTCTCTTGCAAAGCAGATCTCAGCCTCTCAGACAAGTTTTATGCCTTTTCTTATCGCAGGCATTTTCTATTATATAGCCAATTACGCCGTAGCTTTTGCGATGGAGCGCTTTGAGAAGGCTCTTGATTATTATAAATAATAATGTATAAAATATAGGGAGGTGAACACTATGATCCTCGAGATGAACGATATTAAAAAATCTTTCGGTAATCTTAATGTGCTTCGCGGGATATCCCTAAATGTAGATAAGGGAGAAGTTGTCAGCATAATCGGGCCATCAGGCGGCGGAAAATCCACATTCTTGCGCTGTGCGACCTTTTTAGAGAACATAGATTCCGGAGAGATCAAATATTTGGGGAAGACTGCAGCCTCCACAGATGAGTACGGCAACTGCCATTATGTGTCCGCTCAGGAGCTCAGAGAGTTTAAAAGCTGTTATGGCCTGGTCTTCCAGCAGTTCAATCTTTTTCCTCATTATACCGTGCTTAAAAATGTCATGGATGCCCCTGTTACCGTACAAAAACGCGAGAAATCGGAAGCTGCCGAAACAGCTATGGAGATGCTCAGGAAAATGGGCCTTGAAAGCAAAGCTGATTCCTATCCATGCCAGCTCTCCGGAGGGCAACAGCAAAGGGTCGCAATTGCAAGAGCTCTTGCCATGCGACCGGAGATCCTGTTTTTTGATGAACCGACTTCAGCCCTTGACCCGGAGCTCACGGGCGAAGTGCTCAGGGTAATAAAACAGCTCGCAGAAGAAAATATGACCATGGTCATAGTCACGCATGAAATGCCCTTTGCCAAAGCTGTTTCTAACCATGTGATATTCATGGACGGTGGTGTAATCGTCGAACAGGGCGCTCCGGAACAGGTCCTCGGAGATCCCAACGAGGAACGTACAAAAGCATTTCTCCGTAACTACAGCCAATAGAAAACAGGCAGGACTTTGTATCTTAATGAATTATATTAAAGCAGACCCTCAGGGAAACATCACAGCTATCGTTACGGATCCCTCAGATCCGAAAGACCGGATCCGGATCGCTTCCGGGATAATGGGAAAAGACAGGACCGTTGAACAGGTTGCATTTGTAACTGACCCTGAGAACGGTTCCGATATATCAATAGAAATGGCAGGCGGAGAATTCTGCGGAAACGCGGCACTCTCTGCTGCCGCTTTATTTTTTCTGAGAAAAGGTGCAAAAAAAGGCACCTGTATGGTTTCTGTCTCCGGTACAAACAGAAGCATTCCGGTTTCCGTTGAAAGAACAGATCCTGAAAAACCTACTTTCAGAGGAGCTGTTTCCATGCCTCTGCCGAAAAAAATTGCTCCTTTTGAATTCAATACTGATCTGGGCCGTCTGACTTTGAACGTCGTCGATTTTGGCGGGATAAGCCATGCAGTGACCGACAGAGCTACAGACAGAGAATTCGCCGAGCGAAACATTGCTGCGATGTGTTTTCAGTATGGCTCAGAAGCTTTCGGCCTCATGCTCTTTGACCGCGAGGCCTGTATTCTTGACCCTCTTGTATATGTCCCCGCCCTCGACAGCATGTTCTGGGAGAAGACCTGCGCCAGCGGGACCGCCGCCATAGGCGCCTGCTTTGCTCCGGCAGATCTGAAAATAAAAGAACCGGGCGGGGTTCTCGGGATAAGCTCCCGTGAAAATTATCTGTTGCTTGAAAACCAGGTCACTTTATATCCGGGTCCTGCCTGTTAAAAGCTTTTATTATAACGCTTCGTCTTGACACGAAACTCCAAATTGATTATCATTCTCTCCGCGGAGAGGAGGCGAGTGCCGTTAAAAGGATCATATGTATAATTCTCGCTGTTGCCATGCTGTTTTCTCTGGCCGGCTGCGGTGCTTCGGGTTATAAAGTCAATATCCTCAAAGTTCTGAAAGAACAGCATTATTACATATCATTCAGAAATGACGATCCCCTGGCGGATTGTGTTATGGGGGCCATTGAGGTTTTATCATCACAAGGTGTGTCTGATTCTCTGTCTTCCAAATGGTTCGGCTCCGGTGTCGTAAAGTTCGACAAGAACGAAAAAGCCCTGGACAACATTCAGATACCTGAAGAGCGAACGCTTATTATCGGAGTGGATACCAACGCTTTTCCGTTCGCCTATGAGACCGATGTCGGCATCTGGGGCTTTGATATTGAATTTGCCACCGCTGTCTGCGATTATCTCGGCTGGAAAATACAGATCATGCCAATAGAACCTGCTGATGTCTATATACAGCTGTACTCGGGAAATATAGACTGCGCGTGGGGCGGAGTTGCCTTGAGCGACGAGGAATCTGAATCCGACTCCTTTGTTTCATACGGGCCCTATGCCGATAATGACATCGTCATAGCCACAAGAAGCGGTTCAACGGTATGGAACACTTGGAAGCTCAACAACAAGAACATGGCCATCTGCAAAACGAAGGAAATGGAGGACGCGCTCGGCGAATATCCTTCTGTTACGAAACGGCCGTATCAGATACTGAGAGTTGTCGGAGGAACCACCGAATGCTTTGATCTGCTGTATTCCGGAGTTGCCGATGCCATAATAACCGACTCAACTGCAGTTGCATACTACAATTCACATTGAACCCGCTGAGATCTGACAAAAGAGCGAAAGCCTTTCCTTTGGTTTTTGCTCTCTTGTTTTCTGCATTGTGAAATGATAAAATTACTTGTTATGTATGTTTTTTCCGGGAGGAAATATGTGGGTCTCCGATAAATGGAAAGATTTCGAAATATTGGACTGCTCAGGAGGAGAAAAACTTGAGCGTTGGGGGGCCTATACCCTTGTAAGACCTGATCCTCAGGTCATATGGAACACCCCGAAAAAAGATCCTCTCTGGTCAGCATCCGATGCTCGCTACAGCAGAAGTTCTTCCGGCGGCGGCGCATGGGACAAAAACTCTCTGCCCGAATCCTGGCAGATAAGTTACGGAGAGCTCCGTTTTAATGTCAAGCCGATGAATTTCAAGCATACCGGGCTTTTTCCTGAGCAGGCATCCAATTGGGATTGGGCGATGGAAAAGATCCGCTCTGCAGCTTTATCAGGCAGGAAAAACATAAGTGTTTTGAACCTCTTTGCTTATACCGGCGCTGCGACCTGTGCCTGCCTTAAAGCCGGAGCAAGCGTCTGCCATGTAGACGCTGCAAAGGGAATGGTGGCATGGGCAAAGGAAAATGCTGCCTCTTCGGGGCTCTCCAATGCCCCTGTCAGATGGATAGTGGATGACTGTGCCAAATTTACCGAGCGCGAGATAAGGCGCGGGCACAGATATGACGCCATTATAATGGATCCCCCCTCTTATGGCAGAGGACCGGGCGGGGAGATATGGAAGCTTGAAAATGATCTCTGGGATTTCGTTTCCCTGTGTGAAAATGTACTCTCGGACGATCCTCTTTTTGTGCTGATAAACTCTTATACGACCGGTCTCGCTCCTTCCGTTCTGAGCTATATGTCCGAATGCATATTCAAAGGGCGCGGTGGCTCTGCGTCAAGCGACGAACTTGGACTTCCCGTGAGGGATTCCGGACTCTTTCTTCCTTGCGGGGCATCCTGCAGATATGAATTTTGGTGACCATGAATATTATAGAATTTAAAAACGTACACTACCTCTATTCCGACTATGAAGAGGAGACTATAAAGGGTATCGATCTCTGCATCGAAAAGGGTTCCTTTACCGTCGTGCTCGGCAGAAACGGTTCCGGGAAATCTACCCTTGCGAAGCTTACAAATGCCATATTGATCCCTACGGAAGGCGAGGTCCTGATCAACGGTATTTCAACGGCAGATGAATCAAAATTTATCGATATTCGCTCGGAAGTCGGGCTTGTATTTCAAAACCCCGACAATCAGATAGTTGCGAATGTCGTCGAAGAGGATGTTGCATTTGCGCCCGAAAACCTTGGTGTGCCTTCGGAAGAAATAAGGGATAGAGTGACAGGTTCCCTGAAACAGGTCGGCATGTATGAGCTCAGAAAACACGCTCCTCACCTGCTCTCAGGCGGGCAAAAGCAGCGTATCGCCATCGCAGGTGTTCTTGCGATGCAGCCGGAAATAATCGTTCTTGACGAGCCTACAGCCATGCTTGATCCTCAGGGGCGTGAGGATGTTGTCAATGCCGTGACCAAACTCTGCCGTGAGAAAGGTTTTACTGTCCTGATGATAACACATCATATGGAGGAGTGTATCGGCGCAGACCGGCTTATTGTCATGTCTGACGGGCTCATCGCCGCCGACGGGACTCCTGCTTCAGTATTCTCTGATGTAGAAAAAATGGAGTCTCTCGGCCTTGATGTTCCTGAGACCGTGCGCATACTTTACGATCTCAAAAAGGAAGGCTTCGATCTTCCTTTGACCTCATTAAGCACCGAAGAATGTGCTGAAACAATTATCAGGGGGAATTTGAATAAATATGCCTGAAATCAAAGTTGAAGGCCTTAGCCATGTATATTCTCCCGGCACTCCATTTGAAAAAGTTGCAATAGACGGGATTGATCTGGAAACTGAACACGGTGAGCTTGTTGGAATAATAGGTCACACAGGGTCCGGAAAATCTACTTTTATACAGCATCTGAACGCTCTTTTGCAGCCTTCTTCCGGACGTATCCTGTATAACGGCGAAGATATCAACGCAACTAAAGCCTCCCGGCGCAACATCAAATATAAGATAGGCCTGGTGTTCCAATATCCGGAGTACCAGCTCTTTGAGGAGACCGTATTTGCGGATATAGCCTTCGGCCCCAAAAATATGAAGCTCGGCGAAGAGGAGATAAGGGAAAGAGTTTACGAGGCTGCATCCTTTGTAGGTATAGACCAGGATTATTTCGATAAATCCCCGCTGGAGCTCTCCGGAGGACAGAAAAGAAGAGTCGCTATTGCCGGTGTTATCGCAATGCGCCCTGATGTTCTCGTCCTGGATGAACCTACTGCAGGCCTTGACCCGGAAGGCTGCAGACAGATACTTTCAAATATCTGTGAATACCGCAAGGAAACAGGCTCCACTGTTTTTCTCGTTTCCCACAGTATGGATACAGTCGCGGAAATAGCAGAAAGGATCATTGTATTCAACAACGGAAATATATCTTTCAATGCAAAACCCGAAGAAGTTTTTGCACATGCGAAAGAACTTGAGGATATGGGTCTTTCCGTTCCTGCACCGACCCTTATAGCCGAAAGTCTCAAAGCAAAGGGTCTTCCCATAGACGGTCCGGTATATACCCATGAAAAGCTCTTAAATGAGATACTCAAGGCAAAGGGGGCAAACAAAGATGCTTAAAGACATCACCCTCGGCCAGTATTTCCCTTCGAATACAGTTGTTCACCGGCTCGATCCGAGAACGAAGATCGTTCTCTGCATCGTATATATAATATGTCTCTTCCAGGCAAATACCTGGCTGGCATACGGTCTGGTCCTCGCCCTGACATTATCTGTCATGGCTCTCTCAAAGATAAGACCTTCTGCGATACTTAAAGGTCTGAAACCTCTGATCATAATAATAGCTCTAACCTGCCTTTTAAACCTGTTCTACACAAAGGGCACTCCCATCCGTGAAGGCTGGCCGATAACTTATGAGGGCATTGAAAGGGCTGTCCAGATGATATTGAGGATCGTTCTTCTTATTGCGGGAACCTTTATTCTGACATATACGACCAGCCCTATCGAACTAACAGACGGCCTCGAACTGCTCTTGAATCCCCTTAAAAGGCTCAAATTCCCTGTCCATGAAGTTAGTATGATGATGTCTCTCGCTCTTCGTTTCATTCCCACGCTAATTGAAGAGACAGACAAAATAATGTCAGCTCAAAAAGCCAGAGGCGCTGATTTTGAATCCGGAAACCTCATTCAGAGAGCAAAGGCTCTTCTTCCTGTACTCGTGCCTCTGTTTGTCTCCGCTTTCAGAAGAGCAGATGAACTTGCTGTCGCTATGGAAAGCCGCTGCTACCACGGCGGCGAAGGAAGAACCAGAATGAATCCGCTTAAAATGAAGAAAGCAGATGCTTTTGCCTTCATTTTAGGTGCTTTAGTACTTGCGGGGTTTATTATATTAAGAATTTTGCTTTAAAACTTTCATATGACGGAACAGCCTATCACGGCTGGCAGCTGCAGAAAGAGGATAAGACTGTTGCAGAAACTGTCGAAGAAGCATTATCCGAGGTCTGCAAAGAAAAGATCCGCGTGACCGGCTGCGGGAGAACCGATTCAGGCGTCCATGCGAATGTATACTGCGCAAATTTCCGTACGAACTGTACAGTTCCCGCTGACAGGATCCCCCTGGCCGTAAATGCACATCTGCCGGGAGATATTGCCGTTTCCGATGCCATGGAAGCGCCAGATGATTTTAATGCCATTTCCTCGTGTTTGCAGAAGGAATATGTATATAAAATCCTGAATACAAATATAAGGGATCCGTTTCTTGAAAACCGTGTCTGCTTTTATCCCCGTCATCTTGACATCAGCCTTATGAAGGCTGCAGGCAAAGCTTTTGAAGGGACGCATGATTTCAGCGCTGTCAGAAGCCTCGGCACACCTGTAAAATCTACTGTACGTACAGTTAAATGGTGCAAAGTCGAAAAAGACGGAGATATCATTTCGATCTACATCTGCGCAGACGGTTTTCTCTACAATATGTGCAGGGCAATTGCGGGGACCTTGGTTTATGCCTCCTGCGGCAAGCTCTGCCCCGAAGATATCCCGTCACTTCTGGATAAAGCCGACAGACGCCTTACCGGACCGACGATGCCCCCTCAGGGATTGTATCTGAACCGGCTCTGGTATGAAGAGCCCGTCGGAAAAATGTTCACGATTTAAAAACAAACCGGTCCGGATATATGATAGAATTAATAATAAAGAAAGGAGAGGAGCAATGAAGATCGTAATAGACTTCGTTTTAATATTCATAGTCGCTGCCTGTACATGGAACGGCTTTAAGCGCGGTCTTATCGGCGGTATCGCAGGTATTCTGGCGATAGTTATCTCTCTCTACGGCGGAGCTTTGCTCTCCTCAGCATTTTCTCCGGAGATAATCCCTGCTGCAGAGCCGTTTGTGGAAGGTTTCCTCGATTCTGCAGATGCTAAAGATTTCATTCTCTCCGAGCTTGGCTACGAGGATACGGAAAAATCAGTAAATGACATTCTCGCCGAAGATCCCTCTCTGAAATATGACTATGCCTATAACTGTGTAATTTACGTAGGGCTCTCTAAGGCTTCAGCTCGGACTTTGGCCAGCAGGGCTGTTGAACTGAGTGACAGCTCGGGCGCAGATCTACAGTCTGCCGTCTCCGACACGCTCTGTGACTCGCTTTCCTATGTTTTCGGAACTGTCATCGCATTCCTTCTGCTGTTAATGCTGATTGTTGCGATTGCAAATCTTTTCAATCTCTCGCTGCGTCTTCCAAACATGGAGACCATCGATGAGATAGGCGGCAGCGTAACCGGCTTTCTCAAAGGAGTCGTCTATTGTATACTTCTGTGCTGGGCTTTAAGTTTTCTGGGTCTCATTCTTGGCAGAGATACTTTGGAAAGCACACTTCTCGGCCGCTTTTTCCTGTCGATAAAGTTTCTTACCAAAAACATAATATAAGGAGAACTCTGTACGTTATTTATGCAGGCCGCTATGTGTTCACGCTGCGGAAAGAACGTAGCTGTAATATTTGTAACAAAAAGTGAAAACGGAATCCAGAAAAACGAGGGCTACTGTCTTAAATGTGCCCGAGAGCTTCACCTTCCTGCCATAGATGATATGATGAATCGATTTGGTATTTCCGATGACGATATCGAACAGGCTACAGAAGCCATGGCAGGTGCTTTCGGCGGACTTGAGCAGCTAATGCCTCAGGATGCAGAGGATGATGGCGATGCGGACAGCGAAGGTAAAGCTCCGACTTTTCCTTTCTTTAAGATGTTCATGAACGGGGGCGCCGGCAGTGACCCGAATGATCATGGGAAGACCCCTGAAACTGACGGACAGTCGGGCAGAAGCAACGCTCAGACAAACCAGAGGAAAGGAAAGCGCCGTTTTCTGGATCAATACTGTATCGATTTGACGAACCGGGCTCGCGAGGGCAAGCTTGACCGAATGATCGGCAGGCATGAGGAACTGGAGAGAGTCATACAGATACTTAACCGGCGTCAGAAAAACAATCCTTGTCTTATCGGCGAGCCCGGTGTCGGAAAAACAGCTATAGCGGAAGGTCTCGCCCAATTGATCGCCTCCGGCAATGTTCCGTACAAGCTCAAGGATAAGCAGGTATTTCTCCTTGATCTTACAGCTCTGGTAGCAGGCACACAGTTTCGAGGCCAATTTGAGAGCCGCATGAAGGGGCTTATCGAAGAGATACGCAAGCAGGGCAACGTCATCCTTGTTATTGACGAGATCCATAACATCGTCGGCGCCGGTGATGCCGAGGGCAGTATGAACGCAGCCAATATCCTGAAACCGGCTCTTTCAAGGGGCGAAATTCAGGTCATTGGAGCTACTACCTTTACCGAATACCGCAAACATATAGAAAAAGATGCAGCCCTTGAGAGAAGATTCCAGCCCGTAACTGTTGCTGAGCCTTCAATTGAAGACAGTATTGAGATCCTGAAAGGAATAGCGCATTACTACGAACGCTTCCACGGAGTGCACATTTCCGAAGAAATGTGCCGCCAGGCCGTTATTCTTTCCGAACGGTATATAACTGACCGCTTTTTGCCTGATAAGGCAATAGATCTTCTGGATGAGGCCTGCAGTGACGTAAATCTGAAAAATCCGGATATTGCCAGGAGCGATATTCTGAATAAGGAGATCGCCGATCTCAACAAAGAATCGGAGCTGCTTCTGGAGGATACAGAGCAGGAACACTTCGAACGCCTCGCCGAGATCAGAAGCCGCACCATTCAGCTCAATAACGAACTGGACGCCTTAAAAGCCAAAGATATGCCGAGTCTTACAAAAGATAATCTGGCTCGTATCATTGAACTTTGGACAAAGATACCTGCTTCTTCGGTAAAAGAAGATGAGCTTCAGCGCCTTGCCGGCCTGGATGATCGCTTAAAGAAAAATATCATCGGACAGGATGAGGCTATAGACGCAGTCTGCAGCGCGATCCGTCGCAACCGTGTCGGCCTGCAAGTCAAGAGAAAGCCCGTAAGCTTTATTTTCGTGGGTGGAACAGGCGTCGGCAAAACAGAACTTGTCAAGCGGCTCGCCGCGGATCTATTTGACAGCCCCGAATCGCTTATAAGACTTGATATGTCGGAATTTATGGAGAAGTTCTCTGTTTCCCGCATAATAGGTTCCCCTCCCGGTTACGTTGGTTATGATGAAGCAGGACAGCTCACCGAAAAGATCAGGCGCAAGCCTTACTCTGTCATTCTTTTCGACGAAATAGAAAAAGCTCATCCCGACGTCATGAATATACTGCTCCAGATACTCGATGACGGCAGGATCACGGATGCTCAGGGCCGCGTTGTCAATTTTGAAAACACTGTCATCATAATGACTACGAACGCGGGAAGTTCCAGCAGCTCCGGAAGCGTCGGCTTCGGCAGTTCTCTCACTGAAATGAGTCGTGAACGCTCTCTGAAGGCTCTTGGAGAATTCCTCAGACCTGAATTTATCAACAGGGTCGACGAGGTAGTGTGCTTCAACTCTCTGAGTGAAGAGAACTTCCGCAGCATAGCGGAGCTCATGCTCAATGAAGTGAAAGACTGCCTCAACGAGAGAAATATTGCCCTTTCCTGGGATGACAGGGCGCTGGACTATCTGGTAAAGAAAGGCTACAGCGTAAATTACGGCGCAAGAAATCTCCGCCGCCTTATACAGAAAGAGGTTGAAGACAGGGTCGCCCAAAAGATCATTGAATCGCACGGGCTTCTTGATTCCGTATCCCTTTCATCTGAAGCTGACGTCCTGATTATACGCTAAGAAGGTATTCAGCTTGCCTTTGCAGTTTTGCATCTTTTATTAACAATTTTTGAATTCAAATTTAAATCAGAAAAAAGCTATTGCAAAAATAATAAAATGTGGTAATATAGCATCGTTAGCACTCGACAGTAAAGAGTGCTAACGATGAGTTTTTTAGTTAATATTTTTATTTTGGAGGCATATATATGAAACTGAAACCTTTGGCAGACCGCGTAGTCCTCAAGCAGGGCGCAGCCGAAGAAAAGACAGCCGGCGGAATCTTTCTCGCTTCATCCGCTCAGGAGAAACCTGAGATCTATGAAGTGGTTGAGGTCGGTCCCGGCGGCATGATCGATGGGAATGAAGTCAAAATGATAGTCAAAGCAGGCGAGAAGGTTCTCGTCGGAAAATACAGCGGGACTAAGGTAAAGCTCGAAGATGAAGAATACACCATAGTCAAGCAGAGCGATATTCTCGCTGTAATCGAATAAGGAGGAACTAAATCATGGCAAAACAGATAATCTACGGTGAAGAGGCCAGAAAGGCCATAGAGAGCGGCGTAAACCAGCTTGCCGACACTGTTAAGATCACGCTCGGACCCAAGGGCCGCAATGTTGTTCTCGACAAGAAATTCGGCACTCCGCTGATCACGAACGACGGCGTAACGATCGCTAAAGAGATCGAGCTCAAGGACGCATTTGAGAACATGGGCGCGCAGCTCATAAAGGAAGTTTCCACGAAGACAAACGATGTAGCAGGCGACGGAACCACTACGGCAACAGTCCTTGCTCAGGCGATGATCTCGGAAGGCCTCAAGAACCTGGCAGCCGGAGCAAACCCGATGACCATGAAGAAGGGCATTGCCAAGGCTACGGAAGCTGCTGTTGCAGCCATAAAGGAGGTTTCCCAGGATGTTGACGGCTCCAAGGATATAGCCAGAGTCGGAACCATCTCCTCCGGCGATGAGGTTATCGGAAAACTCATATCTGAGGCTATGGAAAAGGTCTCTCAGAACGGCGTTATTACTATCGAGGAGTCCAAGACTGCCGAAACTTACAGTGATGTTGTTGAAGGCATGCAGTTTGACCGCGGTTACCTCTCTCCCTATATGGTAACCGATACCGATAAGATGGAAGCCGTCATAGATGACGCTCTCATCCTCATAACAGACAAGAAGATCTCCAATATACAGGATATCCTTCCGCTCCTTGAGAACATCGTAAAGGCCGGAAGAAAGCTTCTCATTATTGCTGAGGACGTAGAAGGCGAAGCTCTTGCCACCATCATTCTCAACAAGCTCCGCGGAACATTCACCTGCATCTGTGTCAAGGCCCCCGGCTTCGGCGACAGACGCAAGGAAATGCTTCAGGACATTGCTGTTCTTACGGGCGGTACCGTTATCTCTTCCGATCTCGGCATGGAGCTCAAAGACGCGACTGTTGAGATGCTCGGTCAGGCACACCAGGTCAAGGTCTCAAAAGAGAATACCGTTATTGTAGACGGTGCGGGCGACAGCGAAGCGATTCGCGCAAGATCTGCACAGATCAGCCGCCAGATCGAGACCACCACTTCCGAATATGACAAGGAAAAGCTTCAGGAGCGTCTTGCCAAGCTCGCTGGCGGTGTTGCCGTTATCAAGGTCGGTGCTGCGACAGAAACAGAGATGAAGGAAAAGAAGCTTCGTATTGAAGACGCCCTCAACGCGACACGCGCGGCCGTTGCCGAAGGCATCGTCGCAGGAGGCGGCACAGCCTATGTTGTGGCTTCCAAGGCTGCTGCAGAGCTCGCTTCCCAGCTCTCCGGAGACGAGAAGACCGGCGCTGCAATAGTTGCAAAAGCGCTCAAGACTCCTATCATGCAGATCGCCGCAAACGCGGGCCTGGAAGGCGCTGTTATTCTCAACAATGTTGAAAACAGCGATGCTGCCAACTACGGCTATGACGCCGCAAAGGATGTCTACGGAGACATGATCGAGATGGGCATCGTAGACCCGACCAAGGTATGCAGATCCGCTTTAGAGAACGCTTCCTCCGTCGCTGCCATGGTCCTCACCACCGAGAGCCTCGTAGCGGACATTCCCGAACCCCCCGCGCCGGTAGCAGCCAACCCCGACATGGGCGGAATGTACTGATAACTTAATCAAAACCACTTTAAAAGGCCGGTGCACCAACGCACCGGCCTTCTGTTTATATACTTTGTGAAGTTCACATTTTACTGCTTATCACTCTGCGTTTATTCTTGATATATCTTGGCAAACCGGGTGAATCGGGCAGAGACAGAGATCTCCTGCCTCTCCGCATTTTATAAAGAACACTATTATTGAAGATTATCGGGTGAAGTAAGTGAAACAGAAGTGAAGAAGATTATTTGTCTGTCTCACTTTATTTGATCCCTTTAATATCAAGGCTTTGAATGCGATCAAGTGAAGCAGGTGAGATAGAAATCGGCAAAACTTTATAAAAGTATATGAACAAAACCCACAGAGATTTGATTATCAACAAAAAGAATATAAAAGTGCCTTACTTACTCCACTTGCCTCACTTATGTATGCCCGTATAAGCCTGTTATTCTATATAATGTCAGACAATTAAAAAGCGTCACCGCGGTGTCGCTGACGCGATTTTCAAAAGTGTTGATATTACAGGGTTTGTGACGCGTGCGTCACGTGCGTCACGAGAACGGATATATGTCTTAAACGCACTTTTCAGACGTATCCGAGTACGCGTCGCACTCGTCACACGTGTCACGAAGCATTGAAAACACACGTTTTTTCGGGTGACAGTTAATCTCCGCGGTGACGGCTACGGTTTTGCTTCCTGTACGGGAATATTTGTGTTACAATTATTATATGAAAACGTACGGAGACAACAAACGAATTAGCGACGGGCTGTACACGGAGATAAGCGCCTATCTGTCAGAAAATCTTAAGCCGGGACTCATGGAAGCTCCAAGATCAGATTATTCTTTCGGATCTTCTCCGGTTCCTTTTGAGCATATTCCGAACACGGCCTCTTCATTGGAATACAGGGTAAATGCGCTTGATGAGAGCTTTACCCAGATGCTGATGCGAAAGATCGCCGAAGAGGGACTTACCGATTCCGAGTGCTACAGGATGGCCAATATCGACCGCAAGCATTTCTCCAAGATCAGAAATGACTCAGGATATTCTCCGAAGAAGACGACGGCCTTTGCTTTTGCGATTGCCCTCAGGCTGTCCCTTGAAGAAACCAGGGAGCTTCTCGGGAAGGCCGGCTACGCCGTTTCGCATTCCAGTAAGCTGGATGTAATTGTCGAGTACTTTATTGTGAATAAAAACTACAATATTTTTGAAATAAATGACGCTCTTTTCTCGTTTGACCAGCCTTTATTGGGGATCTGAAAACTTTTTTGCGCTCTGAAACCGTTGGGGCAGAAGCGAGAACAAGTCTTTTGCAAAAAGTGTCGCCTGGCAGGCGACATTTTTTGTTTTTTTGTGTCATATAATCCGATCATAACAGAAAGGAGGTTTTCCGAATGGAAAACAATACAACGGAACTCGTATTCATATTGGACAGGAGCGGCTCCATGTCCGGTCTTGAAAAAGACACGATCGGCGGTTTCAACGGAATGATCGGGAAGCAGCGGAAACAGGAAGGTGAATGCTATGTGACCACATTCCTGTTCGACGACAGAACAGAATTCCTGCATGACAGATTGCGCCTGAATGATGTAACGGAGATGACGGAAGATCAGTACTATGTCAGGGGATGCACAGCGCTTATAGACGCCATCGGAATCGCGCTCACGCATATTGAAAGCATACACAGATATGTTCGCCCCGAAGATGTTCCCTCGCATACCGTGTTCATCATCACGACGGACGGAATGGAAAATGCCAGCCGCAAATACACCGCCTCCGCTGTACGGGAGATGATCGAGCGCAAGCGTAAAAGCTGCGGCTGGGATTTTCTGTTTCTCGGCGCGAATATCGACGCTGTCGAGACCGCTTCAGCGCTCGGTATCGCGGAGGATAAGGCTGCAAACTACTGCGGTGATCCCGCGGGGACAGCCCTTAATTATGAAGCGGTCGGCAAGGCGATAACGGAACTGCGCTGTAACCGTCCGATCACATCTTCCTGGAAAGAGGGCGTGGAGAGAGACTGGCGCAAAAGAGGATAAAACGAGATGCGGAAAATAGCGGTAGAAGAAATCTGTTTTCAAAAAATGTAAAAAGGAGAATCAAAATGGAAAAAAATTATCTTTATCAGGCACAGAAATACCTTGAAGCGCTCGGAAACGGCTCGGACCCTCTGACCGGTGAAATCCTTCCCGAAGACACTGTTTTGAACCGCGCGGAATTTGCAAGGGTGTTCTTAAACGCGAGCTCGTTTATCTCGAAACACCTGGAAGGGCAGCTCATTTCGGATGATCCGCGCAAACCCTTCGATCCTCTTGAGGCAGACCTGTCCGCCTTCAGAGCTCTAAACAGGCCCGTCTCGCTTTCCGCTCTCGTCAAAAATATCAATTCTCTCTTCGACCCCGGTTCAATGAAGCCTCTGGATTTCAGGCAGGTCAGATCCTGGGCAATAAGATCCGGTCTTCTTGAAAAGACGGAATACAACGGAAAAAGCCGATGGATCGCCACAAAAGCCGGAGAAAACATAGGAATCTCCTGCGTCTGCCGTACTTATAATGACGAAGACTGTCTCGTAACGCTTTATGACAAAAATGCCCAGCAATACATAGCAGACAATCTTCCTTCGATCATTGCCGTCTGATTTTTGAGTGCAAACAGAAACCCGCCCGGGTGGGCCGGGCGGGTTTTTGCTGTATTTGCGATTACATGATGATTGCTTTCTTGGGGCAGACTTCCTCGCAGGTGCCGCAGGAGACGCACTTGTCCTCGTCGAGCTTCCAGAGCTTTTCTTTTCTGTCGACGGTAAGAGCCTCTCCAAGGCATTTCTTCGCGCATATACCGCAGTATACGCACTTCGAAGGATCCTGCACCGGTTTTCCGTCATCTCTGGGCTTGATCGCAGGAGCAGCTTTCTCCTCGGGCTTTGCTTCCGCGGGAGGAGGTGCCGGCTTCTTTTTTGCGGCCTTTACAAATGTGCCCGAAACCAGCAGATCGCCCTCTTTAAGGCCTATCATGTGATAATCCTTCGTGAGCTTGATCGCGTGGGTATTGCAGAAGTCGGCGCAAGTATTGCAGAAAGTACATGTGGAAAGGTCAAATGTACGGGTGATCTGCGTGCCTTCTTCAACCGGTACCTCAACGACCGATATCGCGCCGCCGGCACAAACTCTTTCGCAGAAATGACAGTTTATGCACTTGGTCGGGTCGTATTCTATCCTTCCGCGGTACTGTTCAGCAGCCTCAGAAGGCTTTAGGGGATACATGTCACAGCTGGATCTGCTGAACAGATTTTTGACTGCCTCTCTTACAAACGGAAGATCCATTACTGCTGTACCTCCTCTCCTGAAGCAGGAACATCCTCAGCCGCGGGGACTTCCTGTTCTGTTTCCGCCTTAGGTCCGTCTTTCAGACCGTTCTTTTTGGCTTCAAGCCATGCTTTTCTTTTTTCTTTGAGGATCTCAGTCGCCTGAACGAGTCCGTCCATGATTGCTTCCGGCTTCGGGGTGCATCCTGCTACGGCAACATCCACATGGACATATTTGCTCAATGGCGCCATTACGCTGTAGCTTCCCTTGAAAACATTGCCGGACTGCGGGCACGAACCTATGGTTACAATGCATCTCGGCTCGGGAACCTGGGAAATCGCTCTTAAGGTCCTCGGAAGCGACTGCTGGGTCAGAGGCCCGGAAACCACGACGATATCCGCGTGTCTCGGTGAGCCGGCAAGCTTGAATCCGAATCTTTCGGCGTCGTATCTCGGAGTCAGGACCGCGACGAGCTCAATGTCGCATCCGTTGCATGATCCGGAGTTGATGTGGAAGAGCCACGGTGATTTTGCCGTGCTTTCGGTAATCAGATTTTTAAACATATCCGGGACCTCCTTACATTCCGAACCACGCGAGGACAAGACTTATAAGTGCGATCGCGGAAACAGCTGTCCAGTAATATTTGAAAAGCTGTTCGATCTTAAGTCTTGCCGTTACGGCATGGACAAGGGAAATGAAAATAATTGTCAGGACAACACATATCGCAAACTCTATCAGAGCATCCAAAAGGACTATGCCTGTTCCAATGCCGCCGAGGAAGAGCGCAACGAATAATGCTGTCAGAGTAAATGTCTTGATCGCGTGTGTCAGCTTGTATATTCCGAGCGGCGCTCCCGAATACTCGGCCAGCATGCCTTCACAGATCTCCGTCTCTGCTTCTGCAGCATCGAAAGGATGATTGCCCGTCTCACCGGGAATAACAAGAAGCATCGCGATCGCAGCTGGGATCATGCTCGCTTTAAGCATAAGGCTTCCGTTTGCCGCCTGATATGCGGCTATATCCGAAAGCGAGAAGCAAAGCCCTGTTCCCATTGCATTTCCGACCGTCTTGGCAACGCTGAGGAAAATGAGGACCAGTGGCAGCTCGCAGGCTATGATCGTGACCATCTCACGCGATAGGCCTACTCCCGCGTATGGAGATCCGGACGCCGAGCCGCCGTATATCTCAGCCAATGCCGGAATGAGCAGCAGATACAGAATGACGATAAGGTCTGCCGTCCCGTAGAGGATCGGTGTTGAGATCACAGGAATGAACAGCTGAATGACGACCATGGCCGCAAGGCCTACTATCGGTGCTGCCAGGAAGACTGTCTTGTTTGCAGCTGCGGGGATAATGGTCTCCTTGCCCATCAGCTTGAAGAAATCGTACATGGGCTGGAGGATCGGAGGGCCGACCCTCTTTTGCATTTTTGCGACTATCTTGCGGTCTATTCCGGTTATCAGCATTCCGGCCACAAAGCAGAACAGGAAGCCGGGGAAGATAAGGATATATCCGAGATATACCAGTGAACTGTATACTATTGCCATATTCCCGCCTCCTTAAAGTACTATCAGCATGTACAGCATTGCGAGAGCCAGCGCGACTATTGCCCAGAGGGCGTAATCGTTGACAATACCGCTGTGCAGATCATGCATAAAGCTGAAATAATGCCGCCAGTTATGCTTGAAGCCCCAGAAGAGGTCTCCGCCTCCGACTTGAGATGGAACGCTTTCCTCGCCGCCGAAGAATATGTCGAACTTGCCTTCTGCAAGGGCAGCTTTGTTCTCTGAAACAGTGTCGTATCTGCCGAGAAGCGCGACCAGCGTTATTGCAAGAAGGAGGATGCAAAGGAGCAGGAGCCAGTGTATCGGCTGCCAGGTTCCGGCCATATCAAAGACGACCTCCGTCCTTACGGGAGCATTGGCACCCATAACAGCTGACGCATAGCCATCACCGAGCATGCTGTTTATATATTTGCCGACATCAAAGACTGCTCGCGCTGCCGGCTCTGTGAGGTAATGTGTTACAAGCTCTCTGAAAAGCCCTGTTACGATACAGAGCACTGCAAAGATACCCATCGCGAAACGCATCCCGAAGGGAACTTCCTTAACATCCTTGTATTCCTCCGGCAGCTGCCCGAAGAACACCGACTGGCTTACTTTTACAAAAGAAGCGAGCGTCAGAACAGATGTTATAAGCGCGATTATCGTCGCAAACAGGAATCCAATATTTCCGCTTTCGACCGCCTTCTGGTATGTCGCCTGATAGACCATCCACTTGGAGGCAAAGCCGTTGAACGGAGGTATACCGCTGATCGAAAAAGCACCTATCAGGAACAGGACTGTCGTGTGAGGCATCCTCTTGGAAAGCCCGCCGAGCTTGTTCAGGTCCGTGGTCCCCGTCTGCTGGAGCACCGCGCCGGCCGCAAGGAACAGGAGGCCTTTGAACAGAGTGTGGTTCATTGCGTGATAAAGGCCCGCCGAAATTCCGAGAGCCGTGCAGAGGCCGCAGGCTGTCAGTACATAACCGATCTGGGAGATCGAGTGGAAAGCGAGAAGCCTTTTGAAATCGTGCTGGGCAAGGGCCATCGTGACACAGACGAACATACTTACGGAACCTATAAATACAAGGAGGAACTGCATCTTGCCAAGTGCCATGCTCTGGAACAGGAAATATGTGAGTCTTATTATGCCGTAGATACCGGATTTCGTCAGGACGCCGGATATAAGTACGGATATCGAAGCCGGTGCCGCGCCGTGGGCGTCCGCTGCCAGCGGGTGGAAGGGGACGATGAAGGCTTTTGTGGAAAAGCCTATATAGAGCAACGCAAAGGCAATAATCGTTGACGTATTGAAATTGCCGGGGATAAATGCGCTCAGCTGCGCAAAGTTCAGTGTACGGGCCTGGGCATAGAGCATAATCGTACCGGCCAGAATACATGTAGAACCGATGCAGCCTACCACCAGGTACTTAAACGCGGCCTCAAGGGCACCGTGCGCTTTGTTCCTGAAAGCAGTCAGAGCAACTGCCGCAAAGGTCAGGATCTCAACCATGATGAACATGTTGAAGAGGTCTCCCGAGAGCACAAGGCCTATAACTCCGCCGGAGAGCATCAGAAACAGAGTGTAGTACTGGCTTACGTTCTCATCGAAACGCATATAGGTGATCGAGTAGCAGCAGGAGACAAAAACCGCTGTGGCTATGAGCAGCCCGAAGAAAAGGCTCAGCGCGTCAACTTCAAGCGCAATACCGATGGCATAGCCTCCGGCCGGTTCTCTCGCGCCCATCCAGTAGGCTATCACTTCACCGTCTATCATGACCGGCTTTATGAGAGCGATCAGACAGGCAAGAGATGCCGTAACGGCGCATATCGCAAATATATGCCTCAACGCCTTGCTTTTTCCCGCGATTACTACCAGAAAAGCCCCCAGAAACAGGACCATTATGGAGTATACGGGGAAGTGTGTGTAGGAAAGAAGGTTTGTCATCCGTTCAGCCTCCTTATCTCGCGCGTATCAAGCGTCCCGTAGCTCTCCTTGAGCTTGATGACGAGCGCCAGGGACATCGCTGTTGTACAGGCTCCGATAACGATGGATGTAAGCGTCAGAGCCTGGGGGATCGGATCTACAAAGAAACTTGACGGATTCAGTTCGCCCCATGTGTAGATCGGTGCCGTTCCGCCGGGATTAAAGCCGATGGAGATTATCAGAAGATTCACGCCGTAATCGGCAATCGAAAGTCCGATGACGGTCTTTACCGCATTGTATTTCGTTACTATGCAGTAAAATCCGAGGACTATGAGGAAGAAGGACGCGATGTAGTTAAAAAGTATCATATTATTCTCCCTCCTTTTCATCGTCGAGCATCAGAGCAGACAGCATCGTCAGAATAAGAACCCCGATGCCTGTAAGAACTTTCAGCCCGACTGCAGAGTTCATATAGAAGATCGTTCCTGTGGAGATGAGATCGCCGATATTGCCGAAGTTTGCGAATACATTTTCACAGAACTGTCCTGCATATACAACTCCTGCCATCGCGAGACAGACATATATTATCGAAGCCAGAGCCTCTGTTTTATGCAGAAGGTTGAAGCTCAGTGCCTTTTGGGTGTTCTTATATCCGTAGCCCAGGAAAAGCAGGATGACGACAGAGCACATCAGTACGCCGCCCTGAAATCCGCCGCCGGGGCTTAAATGCCCGTGGAGAATTATATAGAAGGCATAGACTGCTGCAAACGGGATCAGGAAATCCGCACCGCATTTCGGGACGATGTTTTTAACTTTAATTCCGTCTTTCATCAGCTTTTTACCTCCTCGTCTGCAGTCTTTTCTTCCTTCTTTTTCCCGGAAGCAAGGATAACTATCGTACCCGCGACTGCCGTAATGAGTATGAACGCCTCGCCCATTGTATCATAGCCACGGAAATCGAAGACTATCGAGGTCACATCATTGACCGCATGGGTCTTCTCCAGGTTCTGCTGGACGATCGCTCCGGCTGCTCCGTCAACGGAGGAGTCGTCATAGGAGGACGGATCCTGCTGCAGCTCATAGACTGAGACCGAAGCGTTCTGTCCTTCATAAGTTCTCGGGAAACCTGCCATTGTAACCGCTGAGAATATTCCTGCGGCCAGGATGGTTATAATGGCGAACCATGTCAGAAATTTTTTCATTCGTCATCCCTCCCCTTGATCTTCTTAAGGGTAATGATGAAGATTACCGGTGTAAGGACCGCTCCGACCGCCGCCTCGGATATGGCAACATCAGGCGCGTGCAGAAGCAGAAATTCGGCTGCAGCAAACAGTCCGGTCACCCCGAGTGCTATTACGGAGGAGAGGAGTTTTTCAAAATGCACTGCCAGAACCGCCGAAACGCAGAGCCCGACAACAGTCAGGATGTTCAGAATAACTATTATATTACTCATCTTTCATATCCCTCCCGTAATCATCTACTGTCATTTCCTTCTCGGGACGTATGCCGTTTCTGTATGCGCCTTTGGCTATGGCATGGGCGCCCAAGGGGTTTGTCAGGATTATCATGAGCGCTATGACGGCAATCTTCACCGCTGCAGAAGCAGAATGCATGATAATTGCCGCGTAGAGTACTCCGCCTATCGAGGTGCAGAGCGTCCCCAGGGTGGCTACACAGGTGCTTGCCTGCATACGGCAATAGGTATCGGGCATTTTAAGAATGCCTATCGTCCCTGCGAGGGCAAATATCGCGCCAATGGCGATAAGGATATCTATAACTATACGTATCGCCATATCAAAGCCTCCCTTCCAGGTAACGGCCGACAAGCATCGTGTCGAGAATGCCGAGCATCGCTCCAACAAGCGCTATATCGAGATATATGCCTCTGCCGCTGTATATCGAGAAGAGGACCATAGCACAGCATATAAGGTTGTCGGCTGCGTCTCCCGCCACCATTCTGTCGGCGGGCGTCGGCCCTTTGGCAAGCCTTATCATTGCACAGAGCGCAAGGCAGATGAAGAATATACCAAAGCCTATAAGTTCTATCATAGTCATTTGAATATCCTCCTTATCCCTTTTTCGAGTGTCCCCTTGATCTTTTCACCGGCTGCCTCACCGCTCTCCGCCGCCACATCTATCCAATGAACATAGTAATATGTCTGCTCATTCTCTTCGGTCACTTCCATGGTAATGGTCCCCGGGGTAAGAGTGATGGAGTTGGCAAGCATGGATTGGCCGTATTCGCTTTTAAGTCCGACCGGGATTTTCACTATGCCGGGATTTACATTTCTGCAGCCGGTAAAACACCTCTTCGCCACATCGACATTTGCTTTAATAAGCTCTATGGGGAATATGACTATGCAGTAGAGGAGCAGGCTGAAGAATTTTGCGGGATTAAAGAACCAGAACGCGTTTTCATGTATAAAGAACCTGGCGGAAAACAGCGCAACCGCGAGGCTCACCACCGCTCCGCCTGCAAGTTCCTGGATATCAAAAGACCAGGTAATGATTATCCAGAACGCGAAGCAGACGATAAAGGTGGTCAATACTGCAGGTAGTTTAGTTTTTTGCAAAAATCTCACCTCTCTTATTTATTCTACCAAAATATTTTCGACATAGAATTCTCTGCCCTTAATCATTGTAAAAGCAGTGCTTCCGCATTGAGGGCAGAATGCCCTCCGAGTACCGGGTTTTCCTTCAAAGCCGCATTCCGGGCATTTGATCTCCGCCGGAATAAGGCTTATAACCAGAGCTGCATGTTCGGCACAAGTCCCCTTTGAGACCGCTGGGAAAAAATCCTTTATGTAATCGGGTACTATTCCCGAATACTCCCCGACTTTCAGCCGTATTTCCCTGACATCCTTAAAGCCCTGTTTTTCCTGTTCGGAAACAACTATGTCGATTATGCCCTGAGTCAGCGCAAGCTCATGCATTGCTTATCTGTCAAGGCATGAGAAACACGGATCTATGCTCGCGATTATGAGACCTGCATCGGCAACTGTGTTGTTTCTGAGCATATGCGGGACAGTCGGGGTGTTCTTATATGACGGAACATGAATGCTTACCCTGTGATTGGTAAGAGATCCGTTTCCTACCACCATATGGCTGAGCTGTCCTCTCGGCGCTTCATGACGGGCAACCGTCTGTCCTTCTTTTATCTTCGGAAGCTTATTGCCAATGTTTATCGGGCCTTCGGGAAGATTCTCCAGCGCCTGCTGGATTATTTTAATGCTTTCATAACATTCGAGAGCCCTTACGACGACTCTTGCAAATACGTCTCCGCTGTCAACGGTCGGGATATCGAACTCAAAATCGTCGTAGGATGAATAAGGAGCATCCTTTCTTACATCGATCTTTACACCTGAAGCTCTGGCATGAGGGCCGACAGCTCCCATTCGGATCGCGTCTTCCTTAGTAAGAACTCCGACGCCTTTGGTTCTCATTGCAATCGTCTTGTCGGTAAGCGCTATCTCGGTTATGCGGTCCAAAGGCGCTTTCAGAGCAGCACAGCCTTCAAGTATCTCTTTCCTGAGATCATCGGAAATATCGCGCCTTGATCCCCCGATCGTGACCATAGCATAATTCACTCTGTTTCCGGAGAGCTTTTCGAGCAGGTCCATTATAAGCTCTCTTTCATCCCAGATATGCATGAACATACTGTCGTGCCCGATTATATGGCAGGCGATGCCCATCCAGAGCAGGTGGGAATGGAGCCGTTCGAGTTCTGCAGTAATAACACGGATATACTGGCCTCTTTTCGGTACTTCGATCTGATTGATCGCTTCAACAGCCATAGCGTAAGTAAACGCATGTGAATGCGAGCAGATACCGCAAACTCTCTCTACCAGAACAAGCGTCTGTATGGCGTTGCGCTCGGTCGCGAGTTTTTCTATGCCTCTGTGGTTGTAGCCGACAAAGACTTCCGCGTCCTTGATTACCTCGCCCTCGGTGTAGAGCTTTGCATGAATGGGTTCCTCCAGTGAAGGATGGTACGGCCCGATAGGTATGATGTAACTCATCTCACTCCTCCTTCCCTGCGTTCTTTTCGCGAAGCTCACTCAGGGGCATCACGAATATCTGTCCTTTTCCTTCCGTTTCCAGCATATCCTCAGGAAGGAAGAGGCGTTTTGACATATCCAGGCCCTCAAACTCAATGCCCAGAAGCTCGTTGAGTTCACGCTCCGGCCAGGATGCTGCCGTGTCGTAGATGTCTGAAACCGTGGGCACAACTGTCTCGCCGACGACATGATAGCTCTCTATCGCCGGGTCGACCGCATAGTCCCATGAGATGTCCACTGCCCCTTCCTTGTTAAGGAAAGCATGGATCATCACAAGGTACTTGCCCTCTTTTCTCATTCTTTCTGCGACAGGTACGATCTGATCTTTGCCGATATCGATTCTTTTGTACTCCTGCAAAAAAATCACCTCTCTATTATCTTATTTTTTTGCTAACATATTCTCGGAAGCTGGGCGCCGGCAAGCTTCTGGATTATCCTTGTCCCGCCTAGCTTTGTCCTGACAATTACTTTTCCGGGAAAGCTGTCCGTAACCTTTCCGATAACAGCCGCGTCCTTCCCCGCTTCATCTGCTCTCATCGCTTCAAGTGCCGCCTTCCCGTACTCTCCCGAAACAACACATAGCAGCTTGCCTTCATTGGCACAATACAGAGGGTCGAGCCCCAGCATATTGCAGGCAGATCTGACTTCAGGTCTTACCGGAACAGTGCTTTCTTGAAGCTCTATTCCCAATTCTGTTCCATCGATAAATTCATTCAATGTCGTTGCGACCCCGCCCCTTGTAGGATCTCTCAAGACTCTGACTTCACCTTCAGGAATTGCTGACAGCAGTCTCTCAGTCAGATAATTCAGGGGTGCACAATCAGATTTGATATCTGCATCGAGAAGTCTGTTTCTTGCAAGCATCACTGCTGTTCCGTGATCGCCGATCATACCCGAAACGATAACGATATCTCCCGGCCTTATATTTTGGGGTGAGAGGCCTCTGTGCTTCAAAAAACCTATTCCGGAAGTATTGATATATATCTTGTCGCCTCTGCCCTTTTCAACGACTTTAGTGTCTCCTGTTACGACCTTGACCTTGGCCTTTTCGGCAGTCTCAGCAATTGATTTTACTATCTTTTCGAGATCGGCTTTCGCTAACCCTTCTTCTATAATAAAACTCAGCGACAGATATTTGGGCTCCGCTCCGCACATCGCGAGGTCATTTACGGTTCCGCAGATACTGAGTTTTCCGATATCTCCGCCCGGAAAGAAAACAGGATCTACAACAAAGCTGTCTGTAGAAAAAGCGAGCTCTTCTGCCCCTTTTATTACAGCTCCGTCTCCGAGCCGGGATAGCTCATCGCTGTTCATCGCGGGCACTATCAGGTTCTCTATGAGCGCGGAAGTCTTCTTTCCGCCGCTCCCGTAATCAAGTGTAATCATATTTGTATGAGGCACTGCATGCCCCCTCCGACGATACCATACAGGGGCCGACAGGATCTTCAGGAGTACATACCTTTCCAAACATAGGACATTCCTTTGGGGAAAGCCTTCCGCAGATCACATCTCCGCATCTGCACCCTGTCGGGGTATCTTTCTCCGGCAACGGTATGACCGGTGCATTTCCTTTATTAAGCCTCAGGCCGCTCTTTTCTATTTTCCCGAGGCCTCTCCATACCGCGTCATATGTATCGAACTCCTCGCTCATTATTATTTGCGCTTCAACATTTCCTTCATATGTGACGCCTCTGGTATATTCATTGATGATCTTCGCTTTTCCGTCTTTAATCTGCCTCAACAGCAGATATATCGAAAGCAGGATATCTTCACCCTCAAATCCTGAGACAACTCCCGGTATTCCATAGTCCTTCGAAAGAAATTCGAATCCCTTTGCTCCGATTATTGTCGCTACATGCCCGGGGCACAGGAAGCCCTTCACTTCGAAATCTTTCTGTTCACAGAGTGTTCTCAGCACCGGTTCACAGGTTTTAAGCATCGTGTACACGGAAAAATTTGATACACCTTCCTGTTGCGCTGTCATTGTAGCCGCTGCAGTCCCCGGCGCTGATGTTTCAAAGCCCACGCCGAGAAATATCACATTTTTCTCCGGATTGTCCTTTGCGATTTCAACGGCATCTGCAGGGGAGTAGACCACCTCTACGTTTGCGCCCTGCGCTCTTCTGCGTGCGAGATTGTCTCCTCTCGTGCTTCCCGGAACCCTGATCATGTCACCATAAGTTGCAATTACAGTATCCGGATCCTCCGAGAGTTTAAGATAGGCATCTATTTCACACGCCGGTGTTACGCACACGGGACATCCCGGACCGGAGACCAGCTTTATCTCCGGCGGAAGAACAGATCTTATCCCGTTTTCGGCTATTGCCATCGTATGGGTCCCGCACACCTCCATTATAACTGTCGGAGGCATCTCAAGTTCTTTTATCCTGTTGGCAAGCTCAAAAACATTAAGCATTCAGGACCTCTTCCCAGGCTTCCAGATCATCCAGAGCCTGCTGCTCTGCCAGTTTTTCTATTGCAAATCCGGCATGAACGATTACATAATCACCTATCTTCGGATTTTTAATAAAATCCACGCGTATCTCTCGTTTTACGCCGTTTGCTTCACCGACAGCGGTGTTGCCTTTTATTTCAATAATTCTTAATGGAATTGCCAGACACATTGTAAACCTCGTTTAAAATTGCTATCTGCCCGAGAGACAGCCCTTCATCATTGCACGATACACGCTGGTGTGTGTAGACCTCAAACCCTGATTCCTTCAGTGCTTTCGGAAGCCTTCTTAATATATACATATTCTGAAAGGTCCCGCCGGACAGGCAGACTCTGTTGAGCCCTTTTTCCTCCCTTATATCTCGGCATATCAAAACCGCCATATGAATGATCGTATTCATAAATTTGGCGGAAATAACGTCTTTTCCCGCAGAATGCTGCAGGTCAGAATATATCTCTCTTACCATATTCCGCCAGTCAAAAACTTTGTCTTTTATGCTGACAGTATATGTATCCGTAATTCCCTCTGCGGCAGCCGCTTCAAGAAGAATTGCCCCCTGGCCTTCATAACTGCAGGTGCTTTTTATTCCGATTATTGAGGCGACTCCGTCGAAAAGCCTTCCCATACCTGTTGAAACAGGGCAGTTTATGTCTGCTTCGAGCATTCTCGAATACAATTCGCTGTTTTCGATGCTTTCCGTATCACACCCGGAATCTTTCAGCATGTAAAAAGCTGTTCTGGAGATCTCTTCTGCCGCTTTGTCTCCGCCTATAAGCTTTATCGGCCTTATATGCCCCGCTCTCTCAAAGCTTTCAAACCCTCCTGTCAGGAATTCTCCTCCCCAGGAAGTTCCATCTGTTCCGAGCCCTGTTCCGTCCCAGATTATACCGATGACATCACCGGAAATGGAGTTGTCTGCCATACACGAAGCCATATGAGCGTGGTGATGCTGGATCTTTAACAGCGGTATCTTTTCGGCCTTTGCCCTTTTTTCCGCATATTCGGAAGACATATAGTCCGGATGAAGATCACACGCGATCGCTCTCGGTGCAATATCGAAAAGTCTTTCAAAATGGCTTATCTGAGCTTCATAAAGAGACAGTGTTTCAAGATTCTTCAGGTCGCCGATATGCTGGCAGGGAAAAACATAATCATCTTTTGAAAGGGAAAAGCTTGCCTTCTGCTCCGCTCCGCAGGCAAGAAGCATTCCCATGTTTATCTCTCTCTTTATTGGAAAAGGAACATATCCTCTGGATCTTCTTATGAAGTACTCTCTGCCTTCATATACCCTGCACAGGGAATCATCGCATCTGGTCTGGATATCCCTGTTATGCAGCAGAAACCCGTCTGCAATACCTCTTAATTGTTCCAGCGCCTGTATATTGTCATACATAATAGGGGTATCCGATATGTTGGCGCTGGTCATAATAAGAGCCTCGATATCCTCGCCGAACAGCAGATAATGAAGAGGCGTATAGGGGAGCATCACTCCGACAGAATTATTCTCGCTTATATGCCAGAGACCTTTTTCTTTCTTCCGAAGCAGGACTATCGGCCTCTGCGGACTTTCAAGGATCCTTCTTTCATCATCTGAAATATCGCAGATCTTTTCAGCGCTTTCTGTATCTCTGCACATAAGAGCGAACGGCTTTTCGTCCCTCTGCTTTCTGTGTCTGAGTCCCAAAGCTGTTTCGGGTGAATCTGCCCTGCATGCCAGGTGGATTCCGCCAAGTCCTTTTACCGCCACAATAAAGCCATTTTTTATCAGCTTCCGGGCATTCTCTATTGCATCCCCGGGAACTTCTCTTCCCTCGGCATCCATGAAAAACACATGCGGTCCGCAGTCCGAGCAGCAATCCGGCTGGGCATGGTAACGTCGGTTTTCTATATCATGATATTCCCTGTCACACGCATCGCACATTGGAAATGCGGACATCGAGGTCTTTGCTCTGTCGTATGGCACATCCTTAATAATTGTAAATCTCGGCCCGCAGTTTGTGCAGTTTATAAAAGGATATCTGTATCTTCTGTCGAAAGGATTCTTAAGCTCCCACAGACAATCTTCGCAAATGCATATATCCGGAGAAATAAGGGTGTTTCTGAAAGCTTCCGTTTTACTCTGTTTTATCTCGAACCCATTGAAATTCTTAAGCTTATCCGAAAAATTGTATTCGACCTTCTCGATTACTGCAAGCTTCGGAGCTCTTTCCGGAAGAGTATTAATAAACTCCTGCAGATCCTTTTTTTCTCCCTCAAGCTCAAGCTCGACCCCCGAAGAAGTGTTCTTAATATATCCCGTGAGCTTCAGAAAGCGTACCTGCTTGTGGATAAAAGGGCGGAACCCGACCCCCTGAACTATTCCATGAACTTTTATATCCGCGTGCTCCAAGGCTTTTCTGCTCCCACGGCATACTTTGTCAATTAATCTACAATATTATAGCACTGCAATAGCCAAAAGAAAATATTATTCTTCTGAAATCAGTCTGTTTTTTAACCTGTCCTGTTTGTGAAAAAAATAATGAATAAACTGTGAACAAAAATGTTGTAATTTTTGTGATTATGGTGTAAATTATTAGATACTGAATGTACGATGCGGGATTGTTTTCAAAAATCAGATAGTCGAAGAGTATCATTTAATTCCCGCACGGACAGTAATTCCAACAACAATAAATGAACGGAGGAAAACAAATGGACGAGAAAAATGTTAACGTACGCGGTTCATGGGGAAGCAATATAGGCTTTTTGCTTTCTGCCATAGGATCTGCTGTCGGCCTCGGAAACATCTGGGGCTTCCCATACAAGATGGGTAAATGCGGCGGGCTCACATTCTTGCTGGTCTACCTCGCCCTTGCCATCTTTGTGGGTCTGCCCATAATGTTGGCCGAGCTTTCACTCGGACGCAACACCGGATGCGGCCCGGTCAATGCCTACAAGAGGATATCCGAGAAGTTCAAATGGGTCGGCTGGCTTGCCGTAATAGCCCCCTTCCTTATTATGACCTTCTATTCCGTCCTCGGCGGCTACTGCATCTGGTACATAATTATTAACCTGATCGGTATCTTCGCAGGCGGCCCTGCCGGCAGCGCGTCTTTCGGTGCTATGCTTACAAGTCCCATAGGGCAGATCGGAGTCATGATACTCTTTATGCTCATCTGCTGGCTCATAAACATGGGCGGCGTAGCAGGCGGTATCGAGAAGTTCAATAAGGTCGGTATGCCGGCTCTGGCGATAATGCTCGTAATCATAATTATCAGAGCATGGACACTTCCGAATGCCGGAGAAGGCCTCAAATTCATGTTTGTACCCGGTTACGCTGTAAAGGCAGGTTTCATAGAGAAGACTCCGAGCTTTATTTCAATCCTCGCGACTGCAGGCGGCCAGATGTTCTTCTCCCTGTCTTTGGCAATGGGCGCCATGATTACCTATGGCTCCTATCTCAGCAAGGGCGAGAATCTCACGAAAAACTCGATAATCATAGTCATAGCCGATACTCTAATCGCTATAATGGCCGGTCTCGCGGTTATCCCTGCTGCTGTTGCCAACGGAATAAACAATGGTGTCCCCGTAAACGAGATTGGTCTCAGCGGCCCGGGACTCCTTTTCAAGACACTTCAAGATGTGTTCGCCAATATGGGCGCGCTCGGCGGCGTCTTTGGCGTTATCTTCTTTGTTCTTGTTTTGCTCGCTGCAATTTCTTCGGCTATTTCCCTGATTGAGGCTGTTTCTGTAACCTTTATAGACCACGCGAGTGCGAAAGGTAAAGAGATCAGCCGTCACCGCACCGTTACTCTTGTGAGCGTTGTTATTGCATTGGTTGCCTGCCTTGTCGCGGCCGACGGTCTCGGTGAAAATGGTTTTGCTCCCTGGCAGTTCTTCGGAATGGCCGAAAGCAAAATCGCTGGCTGGAACGACTGCTGGCTCGACTTCATGGATGTATGGTCTGAAGGTATAGCGATGCCTCTCGGCGCAATGCTCTGCGCTATTATGATAGGTTGGGAGAAAGTCAAGGGCGAACCAATATTTGACAGACTTAAAGGCGAGGTCGAATCAGGTTACAGCGGGAAGATTTACGGTTTCTGGCAGTTCTGCCTGCGCTATGTAACTCCGATCGGCATGTTCTTCATTCTGCTTGCACAGGTCGACGGTTTCTTCGGCTTCGGCTGGTTCTGATAGAATTAAAATCTGATCGGTCATTATAAATCAATTTAAACCTCCCCGACCGTTCGGGGAGGTTTATTCTGTAATCTTATTTACAATTTGGTTATTGATTTTTAAAGCTCTTTTGCTATAATGTAGCTGAAAAGGCTTAGGAAGGGCCAATTTTACGGAGGTTTATACTATGGCGTATGTAATTACAGACGAGTGCCTCAGCTGCGGTTCCTGTGCAGCTCAGTGCCCGGCAGAAGCGATCAGCATGGGCGAGCTCCACTACGAGATCAACCAGGATCTTTGCCTTCAGTGCGGCTCCTGCGCAGCTCAGTGCCCGGCAGAAGCGATCATCGAGGAATAATCGCTTACAAATAAAACAGGCAGCATATGCTGCCTGTTTTATTTTATGCTCTTCTGTATATTTCAAGTACTTCTTTGGTCTCGGTCCCGTCCTCATTTGTAAGAATCAGAGGGGCTTCTACAGAAATACCTTTCCTGCCTCCTCTTCTGCCTTCGATCAGCACAAGATTTGGGGCTCTGCCGATCCTGTACTGAACTTCCCGGAGTCTCTTCGGTTCTATTGAGTATTTTGTCATGGTGCAGAATATCTCTGACAAACGTTCCGGCTTGTGTACAAGATAAAAGCTGCCGTCCGTCGGGAGAAGATAAGCTGCAGCCTTGCAGATATCTTCCAGCGTGCAGAGGGTTTCCCCGCGAGCCAGAGCCTTTACCGTGTCAGAGGACAGTTTCCCGCTGTTCTCGGGATAATACGGCGGATTGCAGACAGCAAAATCGAAAGATCCGGTATTAAAAAGCTTCCGGTGTTCTCTTATATCCCCGCATATAACTTTATATCTCGCAGAAAGTCCGTTCCTCTGTATGTTTGAAGATGCCGTTTCAGCGGCATCTTCATTGACATCTATTCCTGTCATATGAAGGGTTTCATTGGTGCAAAGCATAATAAGAGAAATGATCCCGCTGCCGCAGCCGATGTCTATCCCGTTTTTCCCTTTCGGGGAAGCAAATGAAGCAAGCAACACACTGTCTGTGCTAACCTTAAAACTTCCATCTTCGAAAGAGGGTCCGTTTTTCCACAGCTCACTCATAGCAGTATTCTGCAGCTTTCTTCATCGGGACATCCATCAATCTGATGACGACCGTCTCCAGTA
The DNA here is from genome assembly GCA_902802045.1 of Oscillospiraceae bacterium. GTDB lineage: Bacteria > Bacillota > Clostridia > Oscillospirales > Oscillospiraceae > Limivicinus. Next base: position 402,954 of record CADCKQ010000001.1, read on the forward strand.
TAAACATAATGGCTGCCTGTACCGCCCGTATCTCCATAAGCTGAAGGAACGGACTTCCGTAGAGCAACGATATCCAAAAAGTATTCATAAGGAGGCCTATAAACACCTGATCCATTGCAACTGCCGCAATAACGCTTTTAAGCGGCTTTCCGCCTTTTAAAAGCAGCCCAAAAATCACCCCTGTAAGCGCGCAGCTTAATGTAAAGCCCGGAAAATACGGTCCTATCGGAAATATCAGAGCGCCGATAAGATCCCCAAGCCCTCCGACGATCGCAGCAATCCACGGCCCGTAAAGATATGCAGCTGCGTATACAGGCAGGAAGGCAAGGCCTATCTTCATATTCCAGGCATTGACCGACAGTATTCTGGACAGAAGCACATGCACGGCGACAAGCATCGCGCATACTGTCATTGTTTTTACAGTGAGTTTCTTCAATTTTCCCCTTACATATTTTCCGGTGCGGATATGCCTGTTATCTCAAGAGCTATCTTCAAAACCTTTCTGACAGTATCCGCGAGGAACAGTCTCGCGTTTCTCAGCTGATCGGGTGCATCCTTTATTCTGCAGACCGTATAGAATTTGTGGAAGCGGGCGGCCAGTTCCGTATCGTATCTGTTTATACGGCTCGGGTCAAGGTCTCGGGCAGAGTTTTTGATCTCTTCCGGCAAGAGCGCAAGCTGTTTAATAAGATCCAATTCCGCTGCGTCCGTAAGAAGCGACAGGTCTGTATTTTCTATATCAGGGACCATATATCCGTCATTTGCAAGATTATCCAACATCGTACAGATCCTGGCATGGGCATACTGTACATAATAAACCGGGTTTTCGCTGTCCTGTCTCACAGCAAGATCCAGGTCGAATTCCACCGCCGACTCAGGTCTCGAATTGAAGAAATAACGGGCGGCATCGACAGGGATCTCGTCCAAAAGATTTGAAAGAGAGATCATCTTGCCCGTTCGCTTCGACATTCTTACGGCTTCGCCGTTTCTCGTAAGCTTGACAAGCTGCATCAAAACGATATCCAGCCTGTGTTCCCCGTCAAGGCCGAGCGCGTCCAAAGCTCCCTTGAGACGGGCCACATGTCCGTGGTGGTCCGCGCCCCAGACATTTATTGCCCTGTCAAAACCCCTGACCTCCAACTTATTGCGGTGATAGGCTATATCGGCGGCAAAATAAGTATAAAATCCGTTGGCTCTTTTTAATACGTCATCTTTCAGGTCGAGCTTTTCGATCTCTTTCTCGCTCTTTCCTTCTTTTTTGAGTACATCACTTAAGATCTCCGAGGTCTTCAGCCAAAGCGCTCCGTCTTTTTCGTAGGTATAGCCTCTTTCTGTGAGTTTATCCAGGGTCTCTTTGATATAGCCCGTATTGTGCAGCTCCGACTCGAAAAACCACTTGTCGTATTCGATCCCATAGCGGGAGAGATCAGACTTCATTTTCGGGATATTTGTCTGAAGACCGAATTTTGCCATGGCCTCATGCCGCTCTGCAGCATTCTTTTTGAGATACTCATCTCCGAACTTTGCCCGGAACAATTCTGCAAGTTCCCGGATATCTTCTCCGTGATAGCCGTCTTCGGGAAATTCAACAGAGTCCTCCCCGAGTATCAGCTGTGTATATCTGGCGTCTATCGACTCGGCAAATTTCTCTATCTGGTTTCCGGCATCATTTACATAGAATTCTCTGGATACTTCATATCCTGCTCTCTCAAGAACGGATGCGAGAGCGTCTCCCAAAACACCGCCCCTGGCGTTGCCCATATGCATCGGACCGGTCGGATTTGCGGAAACAAATTCTACTACAACTTTTCTGCCGTTTCCTTCATCTGAATTGCAGAAGTCTTCTCCCTCTTTGCAGATATTCTTCAATACATCTTCATACCATTTATGTGAAAAACGGAAATTGATAAACCCCGGACCTGCGACTTCAACTGAAGAGAACCAGCTTCCTTCAAGCTCAGCGTTTGCCGTAAGAACTCCTGCTATTTTCACGGGAGCCATGTGAAAAGTTTTTGCTCCGGCCATCGCATGGTTTGCGGCAAGGTCCCCGTTTGCGATGTCTTTGGGAATCTCCACATTGCCGTTCAGTACGTTTCCTGCAGGCAATTCTCCCTTCAGAGCAGCTCTTTCGTACGCGTTATTCAGTATCTCATTTACGGCTTCTTTGGCAAGCGCGGTCATATTTGCCATGTTCAGTTCTCCTTCTTGTCTTCTCTTACTGTGAGCTCGAAGCGGTTTCTTCCCACAGACATGTGGTCTATATTCACCACATAATCTATCTCCGCTTTTCCGCCGTTTTCATTGAAGTCCTGGCGTATTGCCCGGGTATCTATGCCTATGTTCGTCTGCCCGTATTCGGTCCTGTAAGCCATGTTGTCTGTAAGGCCGGGCCGGAATGTCATGATTCCCGAGACTGTCCCGACTCTGTCAACTATGATCTCACCGGGAAAAACGGATATGCCTGTTCTTGTGCCGGCCATTCCCGTCACGTCCGTCTCATCATAGGAAAGTCTTGCAACTTCCCCATCTTTTCTGTATTTGCCCAGAGTCATAAAATCTATTACCTGCGGCTCATCACTGCTTAAATCCTGTATGCTGTGTATTGAAATTATTACATCTTTTTCCATAATTAAACCTCTGCGGGTGAAATCTCCGTCACATATCCGTCTATTTCAAAGCCCAGAAGAGTTGATCCGAGACATTCGAAAACAGATTTTTTCCCGCTTGTAATAAATGAAACATTTCCTCCGTTCTTCCTGTTTGAGAGCAGGCCTGCGCTTTGCAGTTTTTCGGCAGCTGCCTCGGCGGCGCAGACGGAAGCTGAAATAATTGTGATATCATTTCCGAGAAAATCACTTATCGCTTTTTCAATGATCCCGTAATGGGTACATCCGAGTATCAGCGCACACGGAGCTTTTTCTTTTAACCCTGACAGAGCAGTCTCAACTGCTTTTTGTATTTCCGCATCGAAGGATTTCTTCCCTTCTTCTATCAGCGGTACAAATTCAGGGCAGGCTACGGAGATTATTTCTCTTTTTTCGCCAAGTGCTTTCAGTGTATTTTCAAAGCCTTTGCTTTTTATGCTCGCTTCAGTTGCTATTACAGCGACAGGCCGGGACCCTGGAATGCGGACCGTTCTTTCTGCTGCCGGCTCGACAACCCCGAAAGCGGGAATTCGGAATTTTTGTAGAATATCCGGTGCATTGCCCGACACAGTCCCGCAGGCAGCAATTACGGCCTTACAGTTCTGCTCGGCCATTAACTCAAGGTTCTGCACTGCCATTATTCGGACCTGTTCTCTTGTTTTGCTCCCATATGGCATCCGGCCGGTGTCTCCGAAATAGATCAGATCCTCATCCGGCAGGAGCTTTTTCAGTGCAGTCAGGCAAGTGAGCCCGCCGAGTCCTGAATCGAATACTCCGATTGGTCTGTTGTCCATAAATATCCTCAGCGGTTCACGGATTCCGCAAACCTTAAAAATGCTTCTCTGCCTTTTTCGTCGCGTTTAAAAACTCCCGCATGCTCCAGGACCTTTGCAAATACGAGGCCTATCTCCTTCTGGAGGATCTTTTCTGCGTTATCGCGGGTAAAAGTATATTTCTCCCTGAGTTCTTCTGCCCATTCAACATGCTTCACGATTGCAGGATCATTTCTCAGATCTGCCCCCTCTGCCAGCAGCTCAGCCAGAGTTTTCATTTCTGTCTTCAGTCGGGAGGGAAGGATCGCCAGGCCCATGACCTCTATAAGGCCTATGTTTTCCTTTTTTATGTGGTGCAATTCCGCATGCGGGTGGAAGATCCCCAGAGGATGCTCTTCGGATGTCAGGTTATTTCTCAGCACGAGGTCCATTTCATAATCTCCGCCTCTTCTGCGACATATAGGAGTGATGGTATTATGCGGGACTCCGTCAGTTTCGGCAAATATACCAACGGTTTCGTCGCTGTATGTTCGCCACTCCTTGAGTATTTTTGTCGCCAAGGCCCTGAGCCTGTCCTTGTCAGCACTTCTAATTCTTATCGCAGACATAGGCCAGTTCAGTATTCCCGCATTAACATCTTCAAATCCCTTGAAGGTGAGCGTGTCTTCCGTCTCCGCTCTCTGCATCGGAAACTCATATCTTCCACCCTGAAAATGATCGTGGCTTAAAATGCTGCCTCCAACTATCGGAAGGTCGGCATTGGAGCCTATGAAGTAATGCGGGAACTGGGTCTCAAAATCCAAAAGTTTGGCAAAGGCCGCATCATCTATCTTCATTGGGATATGTTTTTCATTAAGAACAATACAGTGCTCATTATAATATACATAGGGGGAGTACTGCAGGAAGAATTTTTCCCCGTTCAATTCGATCGGGATTATTCTGTGGTTTTCCCTGGCAGGATAGTGTGCATTGCCGGCATAGCCTTCGGCCTCCCTGCAGAGCTGGCATTTCGGATATCCGCTCTGCGGAGCACTCAGAGCTGCTGCGATCGCTTTAGGATCCTTTTCCGGTTTTGAAAGATTTATTGTTATGTCAAGATCCCCGTAGACTGTCTCGGCCTTCCATTTGAGGTCTTTTTTTATGCGGTATGTGCGTATATAATCGCTGGCTTTTGAAATAGAATAATACCAGTCAGTGGCTTTTTCGGGAGACTCTTTTTTAAGCACGTTGAATTTTGCAATAACCTCAGAAGGCCTCGGAGTCAGAAAACCCATTATCTTTGTGTCAAACAGATCCCTGTCGAGGGTGCTGTCTTCTATAAGCTTTTCAGCCACAGCATAGTCCAGGATCCCATCTAACAGCTCTTCAAGTGAAAGCTGTTCCGGACTCTCCATGCTTTCATATTCCTGCAATTTCAGTATGTCCAGAATGCCGTTAATTGCCCAGACTTCATCCTCACCTGCAATCAGTCCGTTTTCTTTCGCGTAATTAATAAGGCCGGAAATGTATCCGTCAATATTCATGTCTCATTCTCTCCCGAAATTTACTGCTGATCAAACATCTCTACGAATTCTTCGAGGCAGAGATTGTTCTCAGTCATATACTGCGCTGCTTCAACTCCCACATAACGGAAATGAAAAGGCTCATACATGACACCTGTGATATCGGCCTTGTCATGCGGAAATCTCAGGATAAAACCGTATTCCGCACAATGTTCCTTAAGCCACTTGAATGTCTCAGTGTTTTCTATGGATGAATCCTTGACAGGATAGTAACGGTCGGTTATATCGCAGCAGAGTCCGGTCTGGTGCTCACTGCATCCTGCAGGCATAGTTATATAGTATCCCGCTGCATCCTTTCCGTCACTCACCCCGTTGTTTGCACAAACTCTTCGGAAATTCTCTGCCTGGGTCTCATAGCTTCTGTAGCCTGAAGAAAGGTATATTGGAAGCCCCGCTTCTTTGCATGCCATCGCCATATCAAGCAACGGCTGTGCTATGCGGATATCGACGACTTGGCGGTTGGGATCGAACTCTGTCCGTATTTCGGTATCGTCTGCTATTATATTGATATATGCAAGCTGCTCGGGTTCATACTGTTCGATCGAATGGTCAGCGTTTACAAGCATATATTCCCACGAACTCACATCGAACATAACCGGTTCTTCTGTGGGTTCGGGAGTCGGTTCCGGAGTGGGCTCGGGCGTAGGTTCAGGCGTTTCCTCCGGGACAGGCGAGACTTCAACGCTCTGGACCGGATCGGAAATATCCTGCCGGTTTATTCTTCCGCCTCTTTGCCCGTATATCCAAAGGCCAAGCACCACCGCAAGGATGAGGCCAAGTATTACTCGAAGCACTCTTCTCATTTAACTGAACTCCCTTACAAAAATCGGGTGTATTTTATCACTCGCAATAATATGTGTCAATTCATGCAAGATGCATATAAAATGCCCCGAAAAGGTTGAAAAGAAACGCAAAGATACCGACGGCGAGCTCCCATAAGGCAACTCTCCCCGAACGGCCTTTTACTGCAAGATACATATATGCAAAAGGCAAAAGATCGCATGTATATCTGGCTCCGAACTGCCATCCCCCCATTGTCTTATGCATGCAGAGAAGCAGGAGATTTGCTGTCATAGCCGCTGTCAGCCCCGCTCCGGTAAAATCAGTATTTCTGCTTATCAGATTCCGGACCTGATGTACAGCAAGTACAACAAAGAGCGGATCTGCAATAAACAGGCAGAAGCCGTCGTGTACCGGTCGGAGAGCTCCGTTTTCCCACACAGGAATTCTGAAAAAAATATTTTTGAGGTTAGGCAGAAGATAGCTGAATGAAAACTGTCCGTTTTCAGATCTGGTGAATTCAGGCAGGTAATTGTGCCCGAATTCCAAAACATTTCCAAATCTTATATAATTATACGCCATCATCGATGATGCGATCAAAGCCGGAATAACATACGATCTGAGCTGTGATTTAAGTCCGTGTTTCCTTATGAAATACAAAGCGAGAAACACAAGCCAGATCGCCGAAAAAGGCCTGCATCCCACTGCCATGGCGCAAAACGCGAGGCTTAATGTGCTCCGGTCTTTCAATGCGAAATATACGGCTGCCAGGCAGAGCAGCATGTTGAGAGCCTGAGCCTGGAACCAGACCCCTCCCTCCGTTGTCATCCAAAGCATGTTCGAGCCCCAGACGAGAAAGAGCGCCCAGAAAGCCGAGCTTTTTCCGTCTCTTCCGCAGAGCATCATTATCTTATAAGCCAAAACTATGCTCAATGATCCGTAGATCGCCACTATGAGATTTGCCGGCACATTCTCCCCGAAGAGAAGCGCGAAAGGCAGGTTTACAAGTGACGGTACAGGCGGGAAAGAGACATAATACTTCCCGTTATATATTGCAAGTTCAAGCCATTCATAATCTCTCCCGAGATCCGTTCTGCCGCTGAGCCAGGCCAGCGACTGGAGAGTATAGCTGTCCCAGCTGTTGGGACCAAAAAGATCCTCTTTCGCGAGCAGGCTGAATACATAATAGAATACTAGTGCGGATATAAGCATGAAAAGTGCGTCAAAGCTCTCTTTTCGGAGGCTTTGACACACTTTACTATTGGTTTTAAACTTTCGCGCATCCATTTGTTCAGTATGGCGGATGGGCCATATGATAGATTTCAAGGAGCCTTTCGTCAGCCTGAAGAACGCTTATATTATTTACATATATGACATCGTCAATTCCCCAGGCAGCCACATACCATGCCGTTGTCTTGTTTACATAGCGGTAGTCTACGACATGTACCTCATGGTAATGCTGGCAAAGGAAAGGCGCAAATGCATTCCCGTAGGATTCTTTTATAACGAGACACGATGAATCACCCGGGATATCATTGTTCGTGATGACAAGTTCTCTCCAGTCTCCCCCGAGAAAAGCATTGTATTTCCACCCGGAAGAGGTCACATCATATACAACATTTCCGAGATCCTGTGTCACTCCCTGAGTATCGATAGCTGTTACGTGCACATCAGCCTTAGGCTCATAAGCCGTAACATAATCCGGGTTCGCTTCCATTTGCGAATCGTGAGAACTCGAATAGAAGGTTCCGAGGAAATTATCATAAGTGTACGCGTCATACTCGGTAAGTTTTACAGGTTCAAAGCCTGCCGCTTCACAGAAGCTTTCATATCCGTACCACGCTCCCAAGCCGGTCCAATGATGATCTGAACGGAAATATATATATTCCCCGTTGTGTTTGACCATATTGTCATAGATATTTACTCCGATGACATCGTTTGAAAGCGTAGAACAGACATAGTTAATAGTCTGATTCTGGTCGCTGCTGCCAAGGCTCTCAATAAGCTCTGTTGAGAGCATAACGCCCATGCTGTTCGGCACCACTATATCAAAAACCCGAACATCAGGATTTTCATATTTTGCCTGTGCAGCTGCATCGTTGACGCCAATAACGTATGTATCAACCGGGCCCTGAATGAACCCAAAATATTCATATCCTGCGCCATTTATAACTGCTATGGCGTTGAGTTTCTCCGCCTTCGCATCTTCTATTCCGATAGTTCCCGAGCCCTCAGCCTCCGGGTCTATAATATTCCCGTTGGCATCTGTCTCCGGCGGCGTGGGTTCAGGGGTCGGAACGGGAGTTGGCGAGGGTGTAGGTACAGGAGTCGGGCTCACGCTCGGACTTGCATCGGGTTGATTCGTGCTTTCCGGCCTTTGAGTAACTGTCGGTATCTCTTCGGCTTGCGGTATCTGCTGGGCAGAGCCTGTCTGACCGTAGATAGCGACCGATCTTGATCCGTGCAGCCGCTCTGTCTTTGTTGAAAGCTCTATCCAGTTCTCCCTGCCGGGGAATGTGTCCGCATACCAGGCGGTAATCTCATCAAAATAATCCCCTGAGAGAAGTGCTTTTACGGAAAACTCAGGAAATGCCGTTAATTCCCTCTTTTCTCTCTCGGAAAATGTCGGCCTCAACGGAATCAGGAAGCCCGCTGTACACAGCAGGAGAACCGCTGCAATAAACGGAGCGGCAACTGCAAATCTCGGGCCCTTTTTCATTTTTCTGGTATGTCTGACGATATTGTTCTTATATCGTACTTTTTTTTCAACTTCTGCCATCGTTACCGCCTCAGAATCTGAAATATATGAACGGATTGTATGAATCGCCTACAAGCGATGCTGTCGAAAGGATCAGAAATATAATCGGAACCAGCATATAGCTCAGAACATCCCAAAGTACTGCCCCTGCCTTGCCGGCACACAGCGCATCTCCCGCTTTTTCGGAGAGAATCTTTAAAAGAGGAGTAGAACAGATACACGAAACTGCTATGAGCACATAATTATTTCTCAGGAAAGTAAGTGAGCTGAAATCGCTGAAAGCATTGCCGTTTGCGCCAAACATGTTTTTAACTACGGTAAAGGCATCCCTGATATCCGTGTAATAAAACAGTATCCAGCCGAACATGACTATCAGAAGCAGATAGATATGGGAGATGATCTTCGTTTTGTCAAGCGCCTTTTTCAGGAACAGTTTTTCCATGACCAGGAAAATATAGTAATACAGGCCCCATGCAACGAAGTTCCAAGAGGCACCATGCCAGAGGCCGGTCAGTGCCCAGACCACAAACATGTTAAAAAGCATTCTGGGTGTTGAACAGCGGTTACCACCCAAAGGAATATAAACATAGTCTCTGAAGAAAGTGCTCAAGGATATATGCCATCTTCTCCAGAATTCCGTCACGCTGCCGGAAATATACGGGTATTTGAAGTTTTCCATATAGTGGAGCCCGATCATTTTTCCCATTCCGATCGCCATATCGCTGTATGCCGAAAAATCGAGATAGATCTGCAACGTGTAAGCCAGAGCTCCGAGCCAGGAGGCGAGAACTGTCATTCCCTCAAGAGAGCCCTCGGTCAGCAAAATGGAATCCGCCAGCGCTCCGCACGGGTTTGCAAGCAGAGTCTTCTTAGCAAGTCCGACGGCAAATCTGGCTATTCCAGGAAGAAGATCCTTTGTATTTCTTTTTACATACAGTTCTCGGGATATCGTCTTAAACCGGACGATAGGTCCTGCAATACACTGATGGAACAGAGCCGCATAGAGCAGAACATCCAGATAACTCTCTCTCGCTTCCGCATCCTCTCTGTACACATCAATAACATATGTCATAAGCTGGAATGTATAGAAAGAGATGCCTATAGGGAGCGCTATTCTGCTTACAAATTCCGGAATTTCTCCGAACAGTGAGAAGAACATCCCGGCATATTTGAAAAACCCAATAAGGACCAGGTCTATTACGACGGATACCGCTACCCACAGCTTTGCCGCTTTTTCAGTCTCTGAGTATTCCACTCTGAGCGCACAGAACCACGAGCACAAGGCCATGAACATGAGCAAAAGCACATAGACCGGTTCACCCCATGCATAGAATATGAGTGAAAATACCAGAAGCGCAATATTCTTTGCCCTGATGCTCTTGCACAAAGAGTATACGATCAGCGACAGCGGCAGAAACGCGTATAAGAAAATCAGTGATGAAAAAACCATTTATCTGCTCCTTGAATAAAATGTTTCAACCTACCGCCCCAAAATCTTTTGCAATAAAAATACCAGGGTTGTCATGGTAGAACTGAAGTTCCTGCTCGTAAAAATCAGTCATGTCAGGTTTGACAACATCTGCAGCGTAATCTCTTCCGAGATGTTCGCAACCCAGATCCCTGTTATATCCGAAAATATCACGTATGTAAAGATATGTCATATCCCAGGTTCCGTCATAATCGTTGTTTCGCCAGTTTCCGTGCCATACCGAAGCATTGTTGAAAAGGAAGATGCAATTTGGAAGTCTTTCCGTTATCTCTTTTATCTGACTTCTCGGTATCAGATTGTCAAGCCCGAAATGAGCTCTCACCAGTTTAGTCTTGTCATAAAGGCAGCTGATATCGTCTATTAGCAGATTTGCACAATTAATATGCTCAAGCTGCATACAAGCAGCGAGTGGGGAGATATCGTCCACATAATTTGCAAACAATTCCAAATACCAGAGGTCTTTCAGTGTCCCGACAGGAGTAATATCCTTTACAAATGTATGAGCTATGATTAGAACCTGTACCTTCGGAGTATGTTTCAAAAAGGTGACGTCCGTAATGGGACAGTGTCCGAGATCAATATACTTGAGTTCTTCAAAATACTTGAAATTATCCAGTTCCTCGTCGCTTTGGATCTTGCCCTCGGACCAGAAAACATCTATGTCGGAAAGTCTGTTTACATACTGATTGATTTCAATCCTCCAGACAACCTTCATGCGGTCTCTGTATTCATCTCTCAATTCTGAAAGAAGCTCATAATCTATCCCGCAGTTGTCCATGAGAAGATATGTGCAGTTTTTCATAAACGGCAGATATCTTTTCAGTTCTCTTAAGCCTTCATCTCCTATGGCAACATCTTTATATTTTATTTCCTTATCCGTCGTGGAGATATTTTGGCCGTAAAACGAGAATGTATAATGATACTCTGCGTCCGGATTCGCGTTATAGAGCTGCTTGAGCTCATCTGCACCGATTCCGCCGGCTGATTTGCCTCCGGCCAGTTCAACATACTCAATGACAGGGAGCTTTAAAATAACTTCTTCTGCAGCGCCTATATCCTCTCTGGCCAGTTTAGCGAGGTCTGCCTTCGTATCTCCGCTGCTGAAGCTCATGCCTCCGGCAGTAAAAGTATAGCTGAGGTCCGCTTCCGGAAAAGCGCCCCTGAGCCTGTCTAGTTCCGCAGAGCCAAGATCCGTATGCCCAAGTTCTATCTTTTTAACTTCTTTAAGCCACACAGAATTCTTGAGCAGAGTTTCCAATCTGTAATTGCCGCTGCTCAGGTCCAGGCTCTGTGTTTCGCTGTCTGCCTGAATACCACCGGTATCTACCGTATATCTGATTACTGTTTCCGGTCGTTTTTCCTTGAATTCTTCAATGGCGGCATAACAGGTGCTACCGCTCAGATCCATATACTCAAGCGCCGGGTAATTTCTGTATTTTGCTAGTTCCTCTTCAGTAAGTACCCCGGTAACAGTATGTGTCCCAAATCTCATAGAAAGTATAACACCTGATACCGTACATAAGATAACTGCTGCGGCAGCAATGAAAATACCGACCTTTTTTCTTCCAGACAAGTTCTTCCGCCCCTGTTTGTTTTCAGTAGAAACTTCGGGCAATGTTTTATACATCATCCAAACTGAAACGACCATCAGTATGACTGCAGCTGACATTGCTGCATACATTGCAACATACCAGTCTCCGTGTCTCTGAACAAGATACTCGCAAAAGCCTGTCGCGGCAAGCGAAACAAGAAACAGGATCCACAGCAGGACGTGCTTTGATTTAAATCCGTTTGCCCTTAATGATCTTACGCTGAAAGCGACAAGTACGAAGGCCGCGGAAACAGCGCTAAACATCTGTGTAACACTTATAAATCCGTTGAAACGCGCAAAACTTGCATCATATCTTGTACTGTCTGAAACAAGTTCGGCAGCAGAAAACAACAGCAAAAACATCAGGGCTGTATTTCCTCTTTTGGGAAGCCCGTTTTTCATGGGCACCCCTCTTCTGTTGAAATAAAACCACAGCAAAAAAACTGTTATGAGGGCCAAAACAATTGCTTCTGCAAAAAATGTTGAGAAGCGCCACTCTGTTACCCCGGAGCTGTCCGTTGCAGGAACTGCAATCGGAAATCTTTGAAATACAGGGTTTTTTACAGTGAATTTGCTTCTGCAGGTCGAGTTGAAAAAAGCACTGAGCCTTATAAATACTGTCAGTACCGTGAAGCCCGGAACAAGACAATCTAAAAGTAAAGTAACTTTTTTTACCGTTCCAACTCCTTTTAGCAGCAATACTGCAAGCAATACTCCTATAAGAACGCCCGGCATGCAGTAATTGCCTGACGAAAAAGACGTCATGGCTGAAACTAAGCTTTTATACTGCTCTGTATGGCAGTACCAGTGTATAAAACGTGAAAGAATAAGTGAAAAACATATTGCAATCGGAGTTAAGGCAAAAACCGAACCGGCTTTTCCTCCTCTTGCAGTATACAGCGCAAGCGTCAAAGCAATACAGCAGACCGTCCCGAGAGCAATTACAACAGAGCTCCAATATATAATCATGCTGCCCCAGTAAAATGCGACCGTATTCATGTTCCTGGCCTCACTTCTTCAGGCAGTGCACTTGCGAAACAGATAATGTCGCTCATAGTTCGTTCTGTACCAAAATCCACAAGATTGACCGTTTTTCCCTGCATGGAGATCGTTGCTGTCTGCCCGCCGTCAAGGGCATATGCTTTCACGCAGCCTTTTTCCTGCATATATTCTGCTGCCCTGTCTATCTTTGACCCATGACCGCCCGTCTTGTTGTCAATCATGCAGAGATAGTGCAGTTCATCCTTTACGCCGATTGCAGCTCTGGTATACTCAAGCCCTATCTCTCCTATCGGATAATCACTGCAGGGGACGATCTCCCCTCCGTCAACAAGCACAGGACCGAACGATAGTCCAAAGATCACATCATTGTCTTCAATATACTGACGAATTCCCTTTTCTGTAACTTCCTCGTCCCTGTATATAAAGAGCATATCGCCTCCGGCCGTGAACATACAGACATCCACTTCTCCGGGCTGAAATCTGTATAGTTCTCTCCGGTATACGGTTATACCCATATTCCTGAAGTCATAGAAATCTCCGCTGACTGCTACAACTGCATTTGCCGCTTCGCTCATAACTGTAGCATAATCCCTGACCGAAGACCCGTATCCGTTTCCTGCAAGTGTACGTATGATCTGGGAACCGTCTGCAATTTTAATTTCCGCAAATGTGCAGACATCTCCTGCCCTGAGTTCCTTCCATGTTATAACGAGGATCGTATCATCACAATAGCAGTTGATCTCTGTGCCCGGGCTCAATTCTGTACTTTCATTCCATATAAGCTCACTGTCACCTAAAAGCTCTCCGGCCCTGTCTATAACACTGCGTATCTCTGAAGGATCCGTTGTTGTTATATATGCCGAAGGATCCGGTTTCGGAGCAACTGTTGTTCCTTCCGGGAGCTTATATACTTTTTTTATATAATACAGTCCGTCCAATGCTTCAGCTCTGGCATTATTTATATACCCTTCCATGCTCGCAGAAAGGTCCGCGCTTTGTTCTTTTGCTTCAGATGTCCCAAGCTCCGGATGTACTGTAAAAAGGACGAGCATCAGCGACAGTACAGATAAAATGATCAGCAAAATATTCTTAGCTTTCATAACAGTTTCCTCATTGCGCCGTTCCGCCGCTGATGGCTTTAATGAGCGCGCTGTCCGGAACCGTAAGCCAGTGCCCTCGTACATTTCTCGCTTTTACAGAAAGCATTTCTTCTTTGTAATAGCTCTCAGCATTTTCCAAAAGTCTGCCGAAGGCTTCGTTAAATATTTCCTCTGCAACACTGTCAATTAATTCGTTGTCCTCATCATACAGGTTTCTCCGGTTCTTTTCAGCGGCTTCCTTTGCTGTGAGTATCTTTTTCGCCTCAGCGTTTAAGTCCTTTTTTATAGCATTCAGATCAAGGTAACGAAACCTTACATTCTGGACTGCGTCCAGTCCGGAAATACTGCTCTCACCTTCGAGCTCGAATTCATAGCTTGCCTTTAGTGCATTGTAGGCAACAACTGCATTCACATCTTCTGAGTTGCAATCAAAATTAAACTCTGATACGCCGGTTATGCTCTCGTTTAATTTGTCATAATCACCGTCAACAAGCGCCTCAAAGAATCCCTCAACTGCATCTGACGGGGCTTCCGCCGCTCTGCCGGCCAGCGTCCCCGCGCTGATTCCCGCAATGCACGCGATAACGGCCAAAGCAAAAGCTGCAGCCGCAACAACAAGCCAAGTACTGTTTATTTTGATTTTTTTATACCTGTCACCCATCCGGATCCTCTTTTATTATGACTTTCAAATGCAGTTGAAACATAATATTTTAACATCTTTTCCGGTCGTTTACAATAAATTAAGGCATCGCATCCTTATATACACGGCAAAAGCCCGCGGAATAAATTCCGACGGGCTTAAAACGAATATAGCCGAAATTACTTGAGACCGTACTTTCTGTTGAACTTATCAACACGGCCGCTGGTGTCGACGAGTTTCTGTTTGCCGGTGTAGAACGGATGACACTTGGAGCAGATCTCAACCATGATATCCTTCTTCGTGCTTCCTGTGGCGATCACATTGCCGCATGCGCACCTGATGGTCGTCTGCCGGTAATTCGGATGAATGCCTTCTTTCATTTTATTGCTCCTTATATAATGCTGTCTTGATTTGCCAAAGGCATAGTTACAAGACGCAGAGGTTATTATATCAGGGCATTCTTTGTTTTGCAAGCATTTTTATAAGATCGTGATATTTTTACGGGGTCTTAAAAAACACAGTATCTTTTCTTTCACTCTTTTGCCTGTGATCCGCTCCAAAGCTGCTGAATATGCGAGAATCTGTGCCCTGTAATGCTCCGCTCTGTTCCTTATCTCTTCATCGGTAAATACGGCGTCTGTCTTGTAGTCCAGAACAACAATTCCGTCCTTCTCTTCAAAGAAGCAGTCAGCAACGCCCTGCAAAAGGATCTCATCATCTTCCTCTGTATCAAAAAGCTCAGCTGCTTTCATGAGAATTGAAAATTTAAACTCTCTGATGATCTTTTCGGCCTCTCTGAGCCTTATACCGGTTTCTGAAGAGAGAAAGTCTGTTATAAGCCTCCTGTCAGCTGCTCTGTACTCTCTTTCGCTCATCACGCCTTCTGTCAGCAGCCTTTCCGCTTCCTTGTCCGTATATTCTCTTCCTGAGAACGCGCTGATATCCATATGCTGAAGCAGCAAATGGGTGGCTGTTCCTCTCTCGGAAGCGCTTATCTTCGCGGTATCCTTTACAAAATCGGGCTCCGGAAAGCTCTGTCCGGACGAGTCAGTTCCTATCTGAATGCTGTCCTCATCCTCAGTTCTCCTGCCCTTTAATGCTGTGGCGGTTATCTTTGAAGGGAGTTCCTGAGCTTCTTTATGCGGATAGATAAATGAAAGTCTTCTTTCTATCTCTGAGATCAGACCCTCATCTGCAGTGATCTCCTCCGGTTTTTCTTTGTTTTCTTTTTCTTTTCTCTCCGTATCCGCAGATCCGTCCGATCTGACCGGAACCAGCTCTACAGTTCTTCCATTATCTGCCAGCGCTGCTTTCAGATACCAGTCGAATGGCGCTGCCGCAGTCAGCAGAGTTTCCGGCTCTATCGGAGAACTGACTTCTTCATTTAAGTCCGGGAAGATCTTCGGCGCTGCTGTCATGAAAAGATATTCTTTCGCTCTTGTCATTGCGACATAAGCAAGCCGCATCTCCTCGGATTTCATTTCGCGGTTCAAACGGTATTTTATTGCATTGTAAGCGAGAGTCGGATACTCGATTCCTCTGGCATTGTCTGTGAGCTTGCTGCCGAGGCCCAGTTCCGGGTGTATAAGGACTCTTTTTTTCTCGTCGTTCGTATTGAATTTCCGGCAGAGATCGCTCAAAAACACGACAGGGAATTCCAAACCTTTGGACTTATGAATCGTCATTATCTGCACAGTTCCGCCAGCAGCGGCTTTTGATACCGGATTTTTCCCGCTCGCCGCATTTCTTCTCAGCCGCTCTACAAACTTGTGAAGGCCCTTGTATCCGGCTTTTTCAAAGTCATCTGCAAGCTTCAAAAGCTCCAGCAGATTGTCCCTTCTCTCTGCACCGCCCGGCATTGCGCTGAATATTGCGATAACATCGAGTCTGTTATATATGTGAAACAGCAGATCCCCGACCGGCAGGTCGGAAGCTGTCTTTCTGAAATACTCCAGCGTTTCTGTAAAGCTTTTGCATTTTCCGTTTTCCGACGCGTTAAGACAGGTATATATATCTTTGCCCTTGTCTTCCGATCTGATCTCTGCAAGCTCATCGCTTGTAAAGCCGAATACGGGCGACGTCAGCGCCCCCACCAGAGGAATATCCCTGTGCGGATTATCTATAACTGAAAGTATGGATACAAGAGAGCTTATCTCTATGCTTGCATAATAATCCTCTCCCTGTCCTGAAGCGACGGGTATCCCGTATTTGCTTAAAGCCCTTCTGTATACAGGTCCTACACTGTTGGCGGAGCGGAGAAGTATCGCTATATCCCCGTATCCGAGCTCTTTATGCCCGTTTTTCCCCATAACGGTGATTTTATCTGAGACAAGCTGTTTGATTTTTTTTGCGACGCATTCCGCCTCATATTTTGTGCAGTCAGTCTTTTCTTCCCCGTCAGGGGTCTCGGGGATCTCATATATTGATAAACTGACCCTTTTCAGATTATCACCGGTCTCGTCATAGGCAGCACTGTATCTCAGTTCCGCGTCACTGTCGTAATTGATCTCTCCGGCTTCCTCAGACATACATGACCGGAACACGCTGTTTACGGCAGCAATTATCTCTTTTCTGGAGCGATAATTCTCCTTCAGAAAAATCTTTCTGTATGCCGAATTCGGATCTGAAGAGTATTCTTTATATTTTTTTGTAAATATAGCGGGGTTTGCAAGGCGGAAACGGTAAATGGATTGCTTTACATCACCCACAGCAAAAAGATTTCTTCCGTTATTTTCAGATACTGCGTTGATAATGGCTTCCTGGACATCGCTGATATCCTGGTATTCATCAACCATTATCTCTCTGAACCTCTCAGAGATACCGAGGGCTGTCTCAGTCGGTGTCCCGTCCTCATTTGTAAGTATCCGGGCAGCAACATGCTCCATATCGGAATAGTCTATAAGGCCCTGTCTTCTTTTTTCCGCAATGAAGGCAGCATCAAAATCTTCCGTCAGCCTTACCAGCGCCTCAAGCGCCGGAGCGGTTTCCGAGATCTGACGCAGGATACCCTCCGGATCAGTCGAAAAGTTTTCTGCGAGCGTTTTCAGTTCATCTTTGCATTTTTTTCTTCTCGCCTGAAGATGCTTCTTCAGAACCTCATCATATTCTCCTCTGATCCTGCCAAGCGTCGGAAAGTTTACATCAAGCGCCTTGGCTGTTTTTTCCCACCGGTCTCCGGTTGTCTCTGTGGCTCTGACAAGAGCTCTGAGTCCTTCAGCTGTTTCACTGAAGCTTGCCGTATATGCAGATGCTGCAGCCGCATCTGTCTGCATAAGACTTATAAGTCTGTCAAATTCACCCGCCCAGAAATGCGCTTTTCTCGAAACAGCTTTGAGCAGTTCCTCGCCCCAAGGCGTTTCTCCCGGGTCTTTTGCTCTTGCTGAGTCCGTTAGCAGCCTTTTTTGCTGTTCCAGCCATTTAGCCGGTCTTGCATGGCTCTGCATTTTTGCATGGAGGTCCAACAATGTCTCCGTAAGAGCCGAATCATCTGTTCCCCGGCCTATATTGTCCGCAAGAGTTTTGAATCCCTTGTCATTCTCTATATTCAGGTAGTATTCTTCCAGGACCTTGTCTGCCACGGTCTTTCTTATGGTTTCAGCCCTCTCCTCGTCCGCGACTTTAAAGCCCGCGGGGAGATCGGCTGTCTGGCAGTTTTCTCTGAGTATATCCGTACAGAAGCTGTGAATGGTGCCTATTTTTGCGTTGGCTGTTTTGGCGCTTTCCCTTCTCAGTTTTTCCTTCAGCTCATCCGGAAGCACATCTTTTTCCAGAGTTTCCTGTATCTCCTGCTTTATTCTGGACCTGAGCTCTGCAGCAGCTGCTTTTGTAAAGGTGATTACCAGAAAATCCTCTATGCCCGCATCGGTTTCCCTGAGATATCTCATAAGGCGTTCAGTGAGCACCTTGGTCTTTCCGCTTCCGGCTCCGGCGGAGACCAAAACGGCACCGTTTTCGGTGTATATTGCCGCTTCCTGGGAAGGAGTAGGTTTAAACTCTGCGTTCATTACTTTTCTCCTTCTATCTGCTCCCAAGCAGTCTCGTCCTTTAGCTTCGGTCTGAACCTGACTTTATCTCCGTTTATCCCGTCTGTAAACCTGCAGACTTCTTTGTACTCGCAGTATTGACAGGAATCCAGTCCCTCGGATCTGAGCGGGGAAGCTTCTATTCGTCCCTTTCGTATCTCCTCAGCCATGCCTGTAAGGCAGCGTTCAACATGCCTGGACAGCGCGCCCATCCGCTCTGTGCTAACCGTAATGCTGGGCATCAGGATCTTCTTTTCTTCATTGTTCTCCCAGGCAGCTATTATCTCCGGATCATCTGTTACAAGACCGGTCCTTCTGATGTCCTTAAATCTGGCTTTTTTTATGTCCGCATCGGATATATCACTTTTGGCAGTAACAGGTTTGAATTTGGCAGGCACATACATTATCCCAGCAGGGACAACTTCACTTCCGTACAATCCGCTCCCGTTTTTTTTAAGCGCGAACAGATAAAGGAGCATCTGAAGATCGAGCCCGTATGAGATATTTGAAATATTGAATTTCTTTGCTCCCGTCTTGTAGTCCGCGATCCTTATATAAAGCTTCCCATTATGCTCAAAACCGTCAACTCTGTCGATCTTCCCGGTGAGCGTTGCTGTATCTTTTCCGTCCCCAAGCTTTAAAACTCCCAGAGTTTCATTTTCGGAAAGATCCAGTTCAAAGTTCAGCGGTTCAAAATCCGTGCTTTTCAGTTCTTCCGCCATTTCAAAGGCTATTTTTTTGGCATCGTTTTCCAGTCTAGAAAACAGATGTTTAAATCTCCCGCTCTGCTCAGAAAGACCTCCGAGCACCTCTTCGGCGTAAGCTTTTATCGCTCTGGAAACGGCAGCTTCCACATCTTCGGCTTTTGCCTTTTTAAAGCCGCCGATTTTCTTTATGTCGCTTGCAGTATGCTCCAGCACATAGTGGATAAAGCTTCCGTATTGCGCAGCATCCATCTCCTGCTCTCCGTCTTTTGAGGTTTTGAGCCCGTATTTGCAGAAATAAGCGTAAGCGCATTTAACATAAGTATCTGCTCTTGTCGGATTCAGTTTCAGACTGCTTCCGTACAGCTGCCTGACACTTTTAGAAGAAAGCGAGCCTCTGTCTGTCCCGGCCGCCTTTTGAAGCGTTTCAAGCCTTGCAGGATAATTCCGTCTCAGGTACTCCGCTGCAGCTGTTTGTTTTTCTCCCGGCGAAGATAATGAGTTCGCAGCAAGCTCCGTAACCTGCGAAAGTGCTGACATCTCAGCTTCCGTCACATCCCCGGGCCGAATCTCTTCCCCAAACATCTTTGAGGCTTTTTCCATAATAAACGAAGGTGCGACTATATTTCCCTCTTCATCAGTCGAGGTATAGCTCATATAGAGGCTCTCGGAGGGAAGGCTCAGGCAGTTGTAGATAAGAGTATACTCCGCCCAAACTGCCTGATCATTATCTTTGATGTCTATATTCAGCGTTTTCAGTTCCTGTCTTTCTTTGGCGGTAAAAACACCTGTTTCGGTTCCCGCAGCAGGAAGCGCTTCGTTGGAGGCGCCAAGAATCAGCAGATGTCTGATATTGCGTCTCCGCATCCTGTCAAAATCACCTGCAGCGACCCTGTCCAAAGCGACCGGGATCCTGCCTGTCTCATATCTGGAGAGCAGGGCAATTATCAGCTTCCCAAAATCCTCCGTATTCATGGGCGAGTCACCCAAAGTAAGCGCTGCCTGCTCAAGAGCATTCACAACAGTCTTCCATAAAACTGCATATTCGGAAGCAAGTTCCTCTGCTCCGGTTTCCCTGAGCTCCGCAGCTCTTTCATCAAGTCTTTGTGCAAGCTCAGCCTCCGTCAGATATTCGGCCAGCGCTTTCAGGTGCTCTTCCGCGGTCTTCGCCTCTTTTTCCTTAGCCTCACAGCTCAAAAGCGGCTTTGCAATCCGTTTTCTGACTGCATTTATCCTCGCCAGTTTTTCCTCGCTTTCAGCGGTAATTTCCGCGCCAAAGCCGTCAGGGTGCCTCCTCCAGTCTTTTTCGGAGTGCCAGGCACTGCTCCAGAGTCTCCATCGGTTTAAATAGTTTTCGAGCAGATCGCAGTCCTCACGGCTTTCTCCCGTGAGTCCATATCTTATGTAGGTAATAATATCCTCTCTGTTCCAGCCGCCGCAGATTATCTCGTACACCCCTGCGATCATAGCCGGGAAAGGTTTTGAGAGCAGGCTGTTCTTTTTGCTTAAGAACAGCGGGATCGAATACATGTCAAAGGTGCTCTTAAGCGCCGTCTCATAACGTTCAAATCCCCTGACTGCCACGGCGATATCTCTCCAGCGGCAGTCTTTTTCACGAACAAGTCTGAGTATCTCTCCTGCGGCCATTTCGCATTCGTCAAAAACAGAAGCCGCCGAAAAGAGCTTTACATTGCTCTCTCCCTCGAACTTTTCCGGGGGAATGCTGAGAATGTTTTTTGCAAGAGCTGCCGCGGACCTGTCTTTCCCAGGCGCATTTCTGCATGCAGTACCCTTGAATTCAATACCATTTTTCTTCGAAAAAGCGTGAAACTTCTCCGCTGCAGCCACAGACATCGCAAAGATCTCATTTTTGGGGTCTTCGGGGTCTATGGTGAGACATACTGTGAGATCGGCACCATTTTCCGCCAGTGCGAAAAGAACCGAGTACTCCTGAAATGTAAAATCTGTAAATCCGTCTGCATATATCTTCAGACCTTCGCCGATCTTTTTCTCTTCGATAAATCTGCAGAGGTTTGTAAGCCTGTCCGCCGGGTCTGCTTTCCCGGAGAGGATCGCCTCCTCGTAGGCATTCATCAGAACGCAGAGGTCTTCAAGCTTTTTCCTGAGCACAGAATCTTCACATCGCGCTGCTGCCTCGCTGAGTCTCTCGGCCGTGATCCCGGCCGCCTTAAGTTCATCTATCGTCTGGAGCAGCAGTTCCTGTCTGTCCGCTTTTCTGTTGAGGCTTCCGTAAAAGTTCAGTTTCCCGCCTGAGAGTTCCATAGCCTCATAAAGGCACAGAAATCTCCCTCCTTTATCGAGAAACTCCGGCTCTCTGCCCCCGTATTCCGAGTAGAGATTTCTTGCAAGCCCCGTAAAACTCATCACTTCGGCATAAAGAGAAGCGCTGTCTCCGCATGCTTTGCAAAGCTCTCTTTCTGCCTCATGGCTGTACTGCTCCGGCACCAGAAGTATATAGCCGCCGATGCCCTTGCTCACCGCAAGCGCCAGTTCTCCGAGTATTGAAGTTGTTTTGCCGGTTCCGGCTTTTCCGTAAATCACTCTGATCATGGCTATATTTTATCAGTTGTAGCTCAAAATTTAAAGTGCTATAATGTCCCTACTTTTGACATAAAAAGGACCCTGTAAAATGAATAACGAACTTACTCGCGAAGATATCAGAAAAATGCAGGAAGAGCTTGAAGAAAGAAGGCTCGTCACCCGCCCGAAAATCATGGAGGATGTTGTAAGAGCCAGATCCTTCGGCGATCTCAGTGAAAACGACGAATACAAGACCGCAAAAAAAATGCAGCGGGAAAATGACGCGAGAGTCAGATATCTTGAGCGTATGATAAAGACTGCAACGATTATTGAAGACACATCCTCTTCGGATGAGGTCGGCCTTTATGACCTTGTAGGTGTATATATGCCTGAAGATGACGAGACCGTTACTCTCAGCGTGGTAACAACTGTCAGAGTTGACCCGGGCAAAGGGTTCATAAGCAAAGAATCTCCCCTTGGTCAGCAGCTGCTCGGGAAAAAGATCGGCGATTCCTTTACCGTCAGGGTCAGTGACACATATTCATACGAGGCAAAAGTCGTCAGAATAGAGAAAGGGGAAGACGACGGATCCGCTCCGCTCCTTTCTCACTGAATGAAAGGCCTGATCAGAAAAAATATAATACTGATCCTGTGCTTTGCGCTGCTTGTCGGGGCGTTCTCTGAAAGTGCCTCAGCTGACTCTTCTCTGGAGACTTCTACCGCCGGAATATACGAATGGCGTCAGAACACCCCTCAGGAGGGCGATAAGGAAGGTCATGTGCGATGGGCAGACCTCTATGGCGATCTCGTCTGGGGGAGCGCATGCTGCGTGCTGTCCGTCGCCATCCAGATTGCAAGGACCGATCTTGTTAAAGTGGATGAAAGCGCGGCAGTTTTCGATAACCGGATCGGGCATATGACCGGGTTTAACCCCGCAAGCTTTGCCCGAGCCTGGAGAGAGTCCGGGTATCTCTACTACGATGCGTATATAGCCAGCTGGCAGCGCGTTTCCGACATTGTGCCGGGTTTTGAGCTCGTCACCGGTACTGTCGAAGGCTTTGAACAGACTGCTCTTTACCGCTATCTTTTCAATGCTTCAAACAGGAAGACCATCGTCCGTGATTTCACAACGCTTCTCAACGACGGTTTTTATCCGATCGTTCAGTGCTACGGGAGCTACGGTTCCCACTATGTGCCTGTTGTCGGTGTTTCAGAAGATGATGTGATAGTCGTAGACCCGGCGGACGGGAATGTAAAGAGCCTTTTTGATGTCCGTGTTACCAGGTACAGCAGGCGCTGGTTTCCCAAGGCGTTTCGGGACTACTGCAGCAGCAATTTCGGCACAGAGGGAGTCGGCTGCTGCCTTCTGTATACTGCAGACAGTTCCAGAAACCGTGAGGATTTTACCTATACGCTCTGCCTCGACGCAGGTTTCGATATCTCATTAAACAGCAGCTCTAAAATAAAAAAATACCCTTACTCGTCCTCAAAAACTTTATATAAAGCAGAAAAAAACGCCTTTTATACGGCGACCAGACTTTTTGAAAACGATGAAGGCGAGTACTGGTATGAAGTTATGTTCGAAGATTCCTCTGCCTATTTAAATGCAGATGCGACAAATGAATATATACCTCAGGGGCTTCTGGTTATTCTGTCTCCGCCTCCTGCTGAAAAGAATGAATAAAACGCTGCGACTCTCTGCCGCAGCGTTAATTTATTATTGCAAATGTCACTTTATTTCCGCCGGTCTCCTTTGCTCCGTCAAGTGCTTTTTCTGCTCTTTTCAAAGCATCTCCGGGGCTTTCTTCCTCCTGTTTTTCGGCATATCCGATGCTGAGAGTCTGCACGCCTTCACTGCAGCCGCTGTTTTCAATCTCCTCTTTTTCTACTCTCTTTCCGATCTCATCGAGATACGAATACGCCGTTTCCTGATCCGTATTCAGGAAGATGCTGACAAACTCATCTCCGCCGTACCTGGTGCAGAAACCGCCTTTTTCAAGCGTCACCTCATATATGCATTTTGCCGCTTTCTTCAGTGCGGAATCGCCGGATACATGGCCTTCCGTATCATTAAATACTCTGAAAAAATCCAGGTCGGAAACGGCCACGAAATATCCCCCTTCACAATCAGGGAAATCGGAGAAATATTTATCCAAAGCGTTCCTGTTGGGAATCCCGGTGAGCCCGTCAGTCATGCCTGCAAGGGCAAGCTTTTCATTTATCATGAAATTCTTTGCAGCGCGTGTACGAAGATATCTGGCTGCAAGCCCCGCAGCGGCAAGAACCGCGAAATATACAGCGGTATAACCGGGGCCCAGGGCCCTGTTCGTGACAAAGAGAAGGCACACTGTGCTTAAAGCGGCGAAATACCAGAGTCCTGCCTTGCTCATCTGCTTATCATAAAATACGATGACCCCATACATTACTGCAGCTGCTATCAAAGCATATGAAAATACGGACCTCAAAGAATCACTCACAAAGAAAAGCGTCAATCCGACCGCAAAGACCGCATAATATATCTCACAGCAAAGCTCAAGGCTCTCGCTCTTTGTCTCCTTTTTTGAAAGCATGTGGCCTAATGCTATCATCTCCGCGACAGATACTGTAAGAAGTATTATCTCCGCCGCTTTGTTCATATCCGCGCTTCTTACGGTCAGATAAAACCCTGTCAAAGAATCGCTTATTATTAAAGCGAGCTGTATGACCGCAACTAAGAAAGCAGCAACAAGCGTTCTTACAGCTTCCGCTGTAAGAGATTCCCGGCGGAAATGATCCTCCTGCAGAACATTCATCTCACCGGTATATTTCCCGGTATCCAGAGAATCCCTGATTCCGAATACCATATCGCTTATTATCTTTTTTGCCGTAATCTGTCCCATAATTAAATTATTATAACATGTGAAGGGTTTTACTGCAAATAACTCTCTTCTTTTTGTATTGTCTGTGAATAAAATCGCGTTTCCTTGAAAAACTGACTGTTTTATGTTAGTTTATATTTAATATACCGTGGAATGAAAGGAACCTGTGGGCAATGAATATATACGAATCTGCCGAAGACTATCTTGAAGCTATGCTCGTGCTTCAGGAAAAGCACGGATATATCCGCTCCATCGATATCGCCAACCACCTGGGAGTTACAAAACCCAGCGTTTCCTATGCCGTAAAGCGCCTTCGCGAAGGCGGTTATCTGACCATGGACGAGAACAATTTTATTAAGCTTACTCCGGCGGGCATGGAGATCGCAAACAAAATATATACACGCGAAAAAGTGCTCACCCGCTTCTTCATATATCTCGGCGTAGATGAGAAGACTGCGAAAGAAGATGCCTGCAAGATCGAGCATGACCTGAGCGAAGAAAGCTTCCTGGCTTTAAAAAGTCATTTCGAATCTCTGAAATGAAATACAGTAAAGTTTTTAATTCCTTCCTTCTCGTCTTTGGCATACTCTGCTGGCTCTACTATCTCGGGATGGGATTTGCCGTGCGCTTCGGCCAGTCATTTCTGTGGGTCTGGCCGCTTCTCGGCACATTCTGCATCGCGAGATACTTTATTGTTAAAAAATCCATTGCCTCCGGCAAGGCTCCGGCGAACAGAAAACTCATAATAGCATTTCGTGTCACAGTCGTGATCTGTCTTGCCGTTTTTCTTTTTGCCGAATGCTTTATCGTCTCAGGCGCTTTTGAAAAGGCTCCCGACGGGCTCGACGCGATAATAGTGCTCGGCGCCCGCGTCAACGGACTCGTTCCATCCGGAGCCCTTGTCCAGAGGACTGAAAGAGCTGCTGTCTACTTAAGTGAAAACCCCGAGACTGTCTGCATCGCCTCCGGAGGGCAGGGAAGCGGTGAGGAGATCAGCGAAGCTCTCTGTATAAAGCAGCAACTCCTTTCCCTTGGTATATCCGAGGACAGAATAATTCTCGAGGACAGCTCCACAAACACCTCTGAAAATCTGGACTACAGCACGAATCTTCTGCCTGATAATACTGAAACTGTCGGCATAGTCACCAATGATTTTCATGTGTACAGAGCTCTTCTGATCGCGGGAAACTACCCCGGGTATGAATTTTACGGTATTCCCGCGAAGTCCACTCCTTACGGGTTTATCCACTACGCCATGCGCGAGTTTTTCGGGCTCGGTAAGGGGATACTGAATCACGAACTTGTATTTGCGGGATGAGTGCAATGATATGAACAGTATTCTTTTTGCAACAGGAAAAAAAGGTATTATTATAGACATCATTTTTGCCGTAGCGGGGAGCTTCCTTGTTGCGGCAGCTTTGAGCATGTTCACTGTGCCGAACGACATAGCTCCGGGCGGGATTACCGGTCTTGCCACAGCTCTTGCTCAGATCCTTCCGGTAAAGATCAGCGTGCTTACATTTATACTTAATGTGCCTTTATTGCTCTGGGCATGGAAAGATCTGGGCATTAAATCCGTCTCGATGACTATTGTCTCCACCGCTCTTCTTTCCGTATTTATAGAGCTCACGGACCGTATCCTCCCGGCATATACCAACAACGAGCTTCTGGCATCTGTTGCAGGCGGAGCCTTGAGCGGTCTCGGGGTCGGGATCCTGTTTCTGCGCGGCATAAGCACCGGAGGTACTGATCTCATAGCACTGCTTCTGAAAAAGCTCTTCCCCAACGGCGCTCTCGGCACTCTTCTTCTCATTGTGGATGCGACCGTGGTCCTGATAGCTGTCTTTATTTTCAAGGAGATCGAAGTTGCTCTGTACTCGACCATAAGCATTTATGTCTCCTCAAAAGTGATCGACGCCCTCGGCCAGGGCGTCGATTACGCGAAAGTTATCTATATCGTTACGGATAAAGGAGATGAAATATCCAAAGTCCTCAACACTTATACAGACCGCGGCACTACGGCGATCGCGGCGAGGGGCGGCTATACGGGGGACAGCAAGCAGCTCATTATAAGCGTCACGAGGCGCAATGTGCTGGCCCAGACTCTTCGCCTCATAAAGCAGACAGATCCTTCAGCCTTTACCTATGTGACGGACTCGACTGAAGTCCATGGCGAGGGCTTCAAGCCCGATTGAGGCAACTCCCTCTCAGATATCTTTTTCCATCGTGACCGCGGTGTAATCTCCGCGGTCTTTTTCTTTTCCGGTGATCCCGAAGCCCTGCGAGCTCCAGAAATCGATCGCTTCTTCGTTGCACGAGGCACACTCGAGGGAGAGCTTATCATAGTTTTGGGCTTTCATGGCTGCCCTCACATCCGCGAAGATCTGTGAGCCGATGCCTTTCCCCTGGAGCTCAGCATCCACCATGAACCAGCCTATAAACGCGTCATCCTTCTCGGGATATCCTGTAATGAGATCCATTACTGCCGTGAGCTTATCATCTTTATCATAGAATCCCACAAAGAACTTGTCCGTCTCTCCTGCCCCGTCCGGCACCTCGCTTATTACCTCCGTAAGGCTGTCAGGCGAAGGTTCGGTATTCATGTAGCTGTAGTATTTGGTATTTGCCTTGGCGAGATCATATACATCGGAGATATCCGATCTCGTTATACGCTTGACCTTGTATTCCGAGGAGAGCGATTCTATATCGAGTTCATCGCCGCGATTGCCGCTTTCATATTCTATCGCCTTGCGGAACTGCGTCTCATAAAGCTCTCTGTAGGTCCCGTTCATCGCGAGAAGCTCCTCGTGGGTCCCCTGCTCGGCAATGATTCCGTCTTTTACGACAAGAATGCAGTCCGCCTTCAGGATCGTCGAGAGCCTGTGCGCGATAACTATACTCGTTCTGCCCTTCATCATCGCTTCCAGAGCATCCTGTATAGAGTTTTCCGATATCGAATCCAGCGCGGAGGTCGCCTCGTCCAGGATAAGGATCTTCGGGTCCTTGAGAATGACCCTTGCAATGGATATCCTCTGTTTTTCTCCGCCCGAAAGCTTGAGACCCCTGTTTCCGACCTCTGTGTTGTATCCGTCCGGCTGTGCGACTATAAAGTCGTGGATATTCGCAATCCTGCAGGCTTCCTCTATCTCTGCTTCCGTGGCATCATCTTTTGCATAGCGCAGATTTTCCAGAATGGTCCCGTTAAACAGATAGGTCTCCTGCGTGACGACCCCTATACACTTGCGCAGATATTCGAGATCAAAGTCCCTTACATCTGTCCCTGCAACTGTGACCTTTCCTCCGACAACATCATATAGTCTCGGGATCAGATTTACGACTGTCGATTTCCCGGAACCCGAGGGGCCGACTATCGCGTACATTTTTCCGCCCGGAACCGTGAAGTTTATGTCTTTCAGGAGCTCCTTATCCGGAGTGTATGAAAACTTAACGTGATCATAAACGATCGGCTGATCGGTCACATCGGGTTTGAGGCCGTTTTCAGGCGAGACGATGGTGTTCTCCCTGTCAAAGTAATCAAAGATCCTGGTAAAGAGCGCGAGCGACCTGGTGAAGTCCACCTGCAGATTCAGAAGCGATTCAACCGGTCTGTAGAGTCTGTTTATCAGAGCGACCGTTGCAGTTATGGTACCGACTGTGAGCGATGAATCCATCTTGCTTATTATGAAATACCCGCCTGCGAAGTATATGAGAAGAGGCCCCACCTGAGTAAACATGCCCATCAGCATACCGAACCATTTGCCGCTTCTCTGTTCCTTGAGCGAAATGTCCGTGACTTCTTTATTAACTTTTACGAAATTTTCGTATTCCTGCTTCTCGCGCGTAAAGATCTTTACAAGCATCGAGCCCGAGACCGAGAGGGTCTCGTTTATGACCTGATTGAGTTCGTCATTTTTGGCCTGGCTCTCGGTGAGCAGCTTCCATCTTGTCTTGCCGGCAGTCTTTGTCGGCAGTATCAGAAGGGGAATCACGACGATACCGACCAGAGCAAGAGGCGCGCTCATTGAAAACAGCGCGATAAGCGTTGTTATGACAGTCGCTATGTTGCTGACTATCCTTGAGAGAGTCCCGGATATAACATTGCTGACACCGCTTATGTCGGTATTCATCCTCGTTATGATGTCGCCCTGCTTCTCAGTCGTAAAGAAGGAGTGGGGCATATACTGCAGATGATTGTACATCTGGTTTTTCATGTCGAAGATGATCCTCTGTGAAATCCACGCGTTGATATAGCTCTCAAGCACGCCGATCGCCTGGCTCACGGTAAGCGCGGCAAAAGCGGCCACAAGCAGCTTTATCAGCAGCGCCATATCTTTCCCGACCAAAGCCTGATCTACGATCTTTCCCGTGATTATAGAGGGGAGCAGACCGACAGTTGCCGAAAGCAGTATCGCTATGAACACAAACAGAAACTGCAGCCAGTAGGGCTTCAGGTAGGACAATATCCTTACAAGCAGTTCCTTTGTGACCTTCGGCATATTGGATTTCTCTTCTTCAGTCAGAAATCCTCTTGGGCCCATTGAGCCTCTCATTCCGCCCGGCATAAATATTCCTTTCCCTTAAAACAGCGAGGATTGCTTTTTCATCATTTCCTGTTCCTTTATCTTCTCTTTCCAGCATTTGTGGCACATGGCCATATAACTGTCGTTTCCTCCGAGCATGACCTGACTGCCCTCGGTCACGATCCGCCCTTCGGCATCGATCCTGGCGTTGACCGTCGCCTTTCTGCCGCAGGAACAGACAGTCTTTATCTCCGTTATCGAATCCGCAAGCTCCATGAGCCGCTCAGCTCCGGGGAAAAAGTGCGTGAGGAAGTCTGTCCTCAGTCCGAAGCAGAGGACCGGCACATCCTGCTCGTCGACGATATCCCTGAGCTGGTCTATCTGCTCGGGCGTAAAGAACTGGGATTCATCGGCTATGATCACATCCGTTCTGATATGCTTCGAATACTCTTCCTTGATATCCAGGTCAGGCGTGATGACCGTCGCCTTCCGCTCAAGCCCTATACGGCTTTTAATAACATCCGCTCCGTCTCTGGTGTCCGTGCTCGGTTTTATGAGCCAGACCGTCATCCCCAGCTCCTCATAGTTGAACTGGGTTATCAGCGCCTGCGCGGATTTGGACGAGCCCATCGCCCCGTATTTGAAATACAATTTGGCCATATATGTCTTCCCCGTTTTTTGCATTCAGATTTTAATACAATTATAATTAATGGCGGATAAAAGTCAATTTGCATTGAAGCCTCTGCCGTGATAAAATCTCAATAAGCAAGTCTCCGGAGGATTTTTTATGGCTGATGACATAATTATTATCGGGATAGCCGGGGGTACCGGCAGCGGCAAGACAACGATCACCAGAAAGATCATGAAACGCTTCGGCGGAAACGTCTCGGTCGTCTACCACGACAACTACTACAAAGCGCATCACAATCTCAGTTACGAAGAGAGATCGAAATTAAACTATGACCATCCGAATTCCTTCGACACTGAGCTCATGATCTCAGACCTTAAGGCACTGCGTGAAGGAAAGCCCATAGAATGCCCCGTCTATGATTATTCCATACACGACAGGTCCGAAAAAACCATAACCGTATATCCGACAAAGGTCGTCATAGTCGAAGGCATCCTGATCTTTGAAAACAGAGAACTTCGGGATCTGATGGATATAAAGATCTTCGTCGACTGTGACGCCGATGTCCGTATACTCAGGCGAATAATAAGAGACGTAAGGGACCGGGGCAGGAGCTTAGACAGCGTGGTGAACCAGTATTTGAATACCGTCAAGCCCATGCACGAGCAGTTTGTGGAGCCCAGCAAGAAATATGCGGATGTCATCATCCCCGAAGGCGGGCACAACAAGGTGGCGATGGATATGGTGCTTGAGCGCATAAACGCACATCTGAAAGACAAAAAGGAGAATTGAAATGTCAACACCTCACAACAGCGCCAAAATAGGCGATTTCGCAAAGGCCGTTTTAATGCCGGGAGATCCTTTAAGATCCAAATTCATAGCCGAAAACTTCCTTACAGACCCTGTTCTTGTCAACAACGTGCGCGGCGTTCAGGGCTATACAGGCACATGGAAGGGGACTAAAGTCTCGGTCATGGCCTCAGGCATGGGCATGCCCGCGATCGGCATCTACAGCTGGGAGCTTTATAAATTCTACGATGTGGAGAGCATCATAAGAGTCGGCTCCGCAGGCGCCATGGTTGATGATCTGAATCTGCTCGACCTTGTGATCGCGGAAGGCGCCTGCACGGATACGAACTACGGCTCAGCGTTTGAACTTCCCGGAACCTTCGCTCCGGTCGCGGATTTCAAGCTTCTTTCCGCAGCAGTCGAGAGCGCGAAGGAGCTCGGCGCGAAATTCAAAGTCGGCAATATTCTCTCCTCGGATAATTTCTACCTGCCTGCAGGCAGCAAGAGAAACGATATCTGGAGATCTATGGGTGTTCTCGCAGTTGAGATGGAATCTGCCGCTCTGTATATGAATGCAGCCGCCTGCGGAAAGAGAGCGCTCTGCATCTGCTCCATCTCGGATCACCTCTATAAATCAGGGGAGCTTTCACCGGAGGAGAGACAGACCGGTTTCTCGCAGATGATCGAAACAGCTCTCAACACCGCCGTAAAGATGGAAGAATAATTTCATCAAAACAACAATAAAAGACTGTGACAAAATGAATGTCACAGTCTTTTTAATTGCTTAATTACAGCTGTTTCTGGGCGTTGATCTTGACGCCGGGGCCCATTGTGGAGGCCGTTGTGCAGGATCTGATGTACTGACCCTTTGCTGTCGAGGGCTTTGCCTTGATGATAGCAGCCATCAGTGTGGTGTAGTTCTCGTTGAGCTTTTCGGGGCCGAAGCTTACCTTGCCGATGGGGCAGTGGATGATGTTGGTCTTGTCGAGTCTGTACTCGATCTTACCGGCTTTAGCCTCCTGAATTGCCTGCTTGAGGTTCGGAGTGACTGTTCCGGCTTTCGGCGAAGGCATGAGGCCTTTCGGTCCGAGAATCTTACCGAGACGGCCGACGGTTCCCATCATATCAGGGGAAGCGATAACCGTGTCGAATTCAAACCAGTTCTCTTTCTGGATCTTTTCGACATATTCCATGCCGCCTGCGAAATCTGCTCCTGCTGCGAGGCATTCCTCAATCTTGTCTTCCTTGCAGAAAACAAGGACCTTTACCTGCTTGCCCGTTCCGTTCGGAAGAACTATCGCGCCGCGGACCTGCTGGTCTGCGTGTCTTCCGTCAACGCCGAGCTTGACATGGAGCTCGACAGTCTCATCGAATTTTGCTTTGCTTGCCTGGCATACCAGGGCGAAAGCATCGAGAGAATCATAGAGATTGGCTCTGTCTATGAGCTTTGCGCTCTCTTTGTAATTTTTACCTCTGAACATTTTCTTACCCCCTTACTCGCCGACGACAACGCCCATGGAGCGGCAGGTGCCGGCTATCATGCTCATTGCCGATTCGATATCCGTGCAGTTGAGGTCTTTCATCTTCTGCTCGGCTATCTTGCGTACATCTTCTTTGGAGATCGTAGCGACCTTGTCTCTCTGGGGGACACCGGAAGCCGTCTCAATACCGCAGGCCTTCTTGATGAGAAGAGCCGCGGGGGGAGTCTTGGTGATAAACGTGAAACTGTGGTCTGCATAGACCGTGATGACGACAGGGATCATCATTCCCATATCGCCTTTGGTGCGCTCATTGAAATCCTTTGTGAACTGCCCGATATTGACGCCGTACTGGCCGAGTGCCGGGCCTACAGGGGGAGCCGGGGTTGCCTTACCGGCAGGAACCTGGAATCTGACGTATCCTATAACTTTCTGTGCCAATTTTCAGCACCTCTTTCTTTTAATCTTTAAGTGGTTCGACCTGATCGATCTCCAGATCTACCGGAGTCTCTCTGCCGAACATTGAGACCACGACGCGGACCATGTCCTTCTCGGGGTCCAGTTCCTCGACGGTTCCTATGAAACCGGCCAGCGGTCCGTCCATGACCTTAACGCTGTCGCCGACTTCAAATCCGACGAGGATCTCCCGGTGCTCAACACCGAGATCGTAGATTTCCTGATCCGTAAGAGGAATCGCTTTTCCGCCGCTTCCTACGAATCCTGTTGCGCCGCGAACGTTGCGGACCAGATGCCAGGTGTCATCCGCCATCTCCATCTTGACAAGCACGTAGCCGGGGAAGATCTTTCTCTCGTAGGATCTCTCTCCGTTGTCCGTATGCTCGGTGACGGTCTCTGTGGGAATATTTACATCGACTATCCTGTCCTGCATTTTGCGGTTTTCCGCTGCTTTCAGTACAGCGTCCGCAACGGCTTTTTCATATCCCGAGTATGTGTGGACCACATACCATTTAAGATCAGCCATTATCTTAACCTGCCAGTGTCAGAAGCGCTTTGATCAGAAGCTGCGCGAGCTCGTCGAATCCCCAGATGGCTATTCCTGAGACGACCATAACTCCGAGTGCGATTCCGGAGTTCTTAACAAGCTGTTTGCCTGTCGGCCATACGACTTTCTTGAGCTCTGACTTCATCTCTCTGAACCATTTGCCGATCCTCTTGAAGAAACCGGGCTTTGATTCATCTTTCTTGACGGCGGCGGTAGTGGTCTTTACGGGAACGTTATTTTTCTTTTCCTCTGCCATTTTCTGTCTCCTTCAAGAACTTATTTCGCTTCGACATGCTTGGTGTGTTTTCTGCAGAAAGGACAATACTTCATTCTCTCAAGACGGTTCGAAGTGTTCTTCTTGTTCTTGACCGTATTGTAGTTCCTCTGCTTGCATTCTTCGCATCTGAGTGTAATTTTGACTCGTGCGTCTGCAGCCATATTATCGGCACCTCCTATTATTATTTACCCGTTTGCTTTCGGGCATTGCCTCCCTAATCCGCCCGGAGCTTCGCGTTTTTGCGCGCAAAAACATACCTCTCAGGCGACAGGTAAAACATAATATATCACGCAGAACCGCATCAGTCAATCGTTTTTTGCCGATTTTTCCGACTTTTTCTGTGTTTTTTCGCCGATATTTATCTTAATAACTATAACTATGCAGATACAGACCGCCAGGGCGAGAGCCAGACACTTTAAAGTCCGTATATTTGCCTCCCTGAACTCTAAACCAAAGCCCTGTTCCGGCTTTTCCTCCCGCGCTGCTCCTTCTTTTTGCTGAGCGTTTCCCGTTTTAATAATCAGATTCCCTTTTGGAGGCGGGCTGAGCGTGAAACTGTTCTCTTCCTCGGGCTCGGTGCCCGGCTCCGGAGAAACGGAGGACTCGGGAGAAGAAGCCGCTGTGCTTTCGCCTGCATCCGTAAACTCATAGCTGCTCTCAAAATACTCCCCGTCAAACCACAGTTCATCTGTCCAGACCGGCGCGGGTTCCGGAGCAACTGTTATCTGCGGGATCAGTGTTGCGGTTGCGGAAGGCTCCGGCGCTGCAGTTGGAGGAACGGGGGTCTGAGCAGTCTGCGCCTCTATCGTTTTTGTGTCGATGTAAGTATTCCGGTCGTCTCCTGTTGCAGTGGCAGTATATATGTCATATCTGTTTCCGCCTGTTTTGCTCACACTGACATCCGGCATCATTGAATGTCCGCAGTATATACAGATAAGTGTCAGATGCGCGTCATTGTTCCCGTCCCATATCCAGACGACGGAGGCCGGGTTCCCGCTTTCATATGTATGCGTATCCTTAACATATACAGTGACTGTTTCTTCGTTCCCGGCTTCATCTGCGGCTTTTATTTCGCATCTTCCTGCCGTATTAATGTCATACCTGTCATGGTAAGGGGTCAGCTCAGTGCCGTTTAAGTAAACTGTAACATCCCCGTCTCCATCATCAGAAACGGCAAAAGACGGAAGATAACAGTAAGTTCTTCCGTCTTCAATGCCCGAAATAACAGGCGCAAGGGTATCCGTGCCTTCCGCATATGCAGCTGCACAGAAGACACGGAGTACCACAAATATTAATAATGATAATAATGCAGTTCTTTTCGTAGGCTTCAGTCGTCTCCGCCGAGAGCTTCCAGTCCGGTTGTATTTTCGACCTTTTGGGATTTGATGTTCTTTACCAGGAAGTAGAACACCATGAAAGCTCCGAGAATAAGAACGGAGGAGTAGATCGGAAGGATACGCCAGATCCTGGCCTTGTCAAAGATGAAACCTATAAGCACAGGCGTCACAGTCTGGGCACTCATGGAGGCCGTGTAGTAGAAGCCCGTAAACTTTCCTATCTTCTTGGAGGAGCAGAGCTCTACGACCATCGGGAAGCTGCAGTTGTGCACCAGCGCCATTCCAAAGCCTTTAATAGCCCATACGACAAAGAGTATCGTCGGGAATGAGAATTCTCCGTGAGCTCCGGTGACGTTTCCGGTCGGCCCTACAAAACACATTATTATGAGCCCTATAAATGTGAATCCCAGGCCTGCCGTGATGGTCCATTTTCTGCCGATCTTGTCCGCTATGCCGCCCGCAATTGCGAAGCCGATGACCGAGGCAAGACCTCCGACGATCGTCAGGATCATCGTGGCGGAGGAAGCGGAGTTGAGATAATAGATAACGTAGTTGCCTATATATGTGCCGATCGCGTTGTCCGCCATAAACCAGAGAAACTCCGCTCCGAGTATCGCGAGGAGCATCTTTCTGTTTTCTTCGGACATCGGCTTGTCGTCGTCGATAGGCGTTGCAACGGCTGCAAGCCGCTCGCCCTCTTCCATCTCGGCCTTTATAGCCTCGGCAACATCATTCTCTTTTATCTTTGCAAAGAGAACGAGCGCCGATATTACCATCAGTATGGAAGCGACTATGAAGGGTATCTCGATTATCCAGAGCTTACGGGCCGCGTCCGGGGCGTTAATATAGTCGCTGAGCTTCAGGAATATTCCGAGGACCGTCGCAAAGGCTCCGCCGAAATAGCCCATGATGTTGATTATTCCGTTGGCCTTTGCTCTGAGAGGCTTCGGAGTTATATCCGGCATGAGGGCTACAGCGGGGTTGCGGTACATCATCATGAACATCAGAACTATACCCATCACGATGACCATTCCTACAATGTGGTTGTAGTGGAACAGCAGCGGAATGAAGGGGAATGCTATCGCGGATACGAATGTGCCCGTCAGAATATAGGGCATGCGCTTGCCTATAGGCGTGACCGTCTTATCCGAGAGATTCCCGAATATAGGCAGCAGTATCAGGGCAGCCAGGTTGTCGCAGGCCATGATTATTCCTACCAGCCACTGAACACTCAGTATCTTCTCCGGATCGCCGGCTTTGAGCTCGGCCGAGGAGATCCCGTACATGCGTCTTGCGAAGATATCCGTGAGAAATGTCGGACACCAGGAGTCGTATACCTGCCAGAGCAGAAGTATCCCGAAAAAGGCAAAGCCTATCTGGAATGTCCGCTTGTAATTAAGTTTGAGTTCCATACAGAAAAGCCTCTCTTTTTTAATAATCTGTGAACATTCTACATCAATTTGACCACTGAGTCAATTTGTTGTACAATATACTCCCCTGAAAGGGGAAAGTCTTTAAAAAGAGATGAAAATATATGAATTCAAAATCTTCCAACACTCTTAAAATCCTTGCCGGCGCAGGCATTGCAGCTGCTTCAGCGGCTGCTGCAGCGGTATTTTTGACCGGTCCGGGCTATGCCTCAAAAAAGAAAAAGGAGCCCTTCCTCTACAAAAATTATGCCCACAGAGGGCTTCATTCAAGGGACAAGAAAACACCCGAAAATTCTCTGGCGGCATTTAAAGCCGCCGTTTCCGCGGGCTACGGAGTAGAACTCGATGTTCAGCTCTCGAAAGACGGATATGTATGTGTTTTCCACGACGACGACTTAAAGCGCGTCTGCGGCAAAGAAGGGAAGATATGGGACTATACGCTCGCGGAGCTCAGAGAGATGCGTCTCTGCGGAACATCCGAGACGATCCCGCTCTTTGAAGAAGTCCTCTCCGTCATGGGCGGCAAAGCCCCTATAATCTGTGAGCTGAAAACAGGCCCGCGGAATAAAGAACTGTGCAGGAAGACCCTCGCACTCATTAAGAATTATAAGGGCGATATCTGTATAGAGAGCTTTGACCCGACGATAGTCGCATGGTTCAGGTTCCACGCACCGAAGCTTTTGAGAGGGCAGCTTTCAGCTCCTGCCGACGAATACAAAGATCAGGGCCCTGCTCTCGGTTTTGCCCTTTCCCATTGTCTTCTCAATTTCCTCTCGAGGCCCCAGTTCATAGCATATAAGATAGGTCCGAGACCATTTAGCGTGCGCCTTTCGGAATTGCTCGGAGCCATGAAGGTCGGCTGGACGAGCCATGACGCGAAAAGCGAAGCAAAGCGCGATGCCGTTATTTTCGAATTCTACAGACCGGGGATAAAGTACAGATGAAATACATTAGAACTGCCGCCTTATTGTTATGCGCGATCCTCCTCTTCTCCAGCTTCACGCTTTCATTTGCGGAAAGCGCCGAAGAGGTCGTCGTCACTCCTTCTCCCACTCCGCTGCCTCCGAACTTCCAGGTCTACAGACAGCCGCAGAGCGAAAACTGTCTTGAGGGAAGCACGATCTATTTCATGTCCATCTGCGGAACCTATGAGACCTGCACCTGGATCTTCAGCTCTCCCGACGGAGGCACAAGACTGAAGCATACCGAGATCGAGGCCGCTTTCCCCGGAGTAAAGCTCGACGCACACCGCACATGGGACGGGACCGGAGACGAGCTTATGACGATAGAAAACGTACCCTATTCGATGAACGGCTGGCGCGTAAGGGCGCAGTATACAAATGCCGCAGGCCAGACAGTCACTTCAGATCCCGCCACCATCACGGTAAAGGATGACCCTGCCATCGCCGACGTCCCCGCCAACATTCCGGCGCCGACACCCGTTCCCACTCCGGAACCCGCGGAGACTCCCGAGCCGACGCCTTCTCCTTCTCCCACTCCTGTTCCTACACCGCAGCCCAAGGAGGAAAATGACTGGGCGATCTCCACTCCCGATCCCGAATCGGAAGAGGTTACCGCAGCCGCGGATGAGAAAACGGAAACCGGCGCCAAAAGCATTTTCTCCGGCATACCCATGTTTATCCTGGGAGCCGCGGTCGCGACGGTGCTTTTGCTGTTTATCGGGATCTTCTCCTTCTCCGACAGACGCGGGAAAAAGAAAAAGAAGAATTACAGAAGAAATTACTGATCCTATATATAAAGGACCCGGGATGTTCCCGGGTCCTTTGATTATTTTCGCGTTAAGTACAGGTCTATCCGCTTACCCTCGCGCAGCGGACAGCCACTCTCATCTGTCCGCCAGTCGTGCATGTGAAAAGTGTCAGATCCCAGTCGAGTGAGGGGTCTGTCATCCCCTTGATATCCTGCGCGCCGATTATCTCCTGGCCTATGACCTCGTATTTGTAGATAACTCCGTCAACTGTTGAGAAATAGATTTTGGTACCTGCCGGCGCGTCCCGCAAAAGCCCGAACTGTGTATCGAAGTTGTGTGCGCAGAGGGTCATAGTATCATTGTGGACATTTCCGCTGTATAAGCAGGGGCAACTGTTCAGATTCTCCTCATTGCACTCCTGTCTCACAGGCAGAGAAAGCTCATATTCGGGAATCTCAATGACGCCTATATACTTATAGCCATTTATGACCTCGACCTTCATAGGATCCGGCGGGATCACCTCTATTACCTCCAGATCCTTCTCATAGCCCGGCTCGTACTCTGCAACAGTCGCCTCATCGGGCATAAGTGCTATGAGCTCCATGACATCCTCAGCGGAGGCCTTGCCGGCATTCATCTCGTCCCGGATATTCCGGGCAATGAGAAAGAGGGCCGTTGCAATAAGCAGCAGCCCGATAATTATACTGAGATCTCCGAAAAACTTCCGGCTCTTCAAATCAGTTCTCTTCTTTCTTTGTGCGTATGCATATTCCTACAATTATTAACAGCAATCCGGCTATGCCCAGAACTGCTACAGGCCACCAGAGCATACCCGTCTGAGGAAGCTTTCCTCCAGGGCCGAACGGAGGTCTGGGTCTGGGAGAAGGGCTGGTCTTTTTTGTATTTGTGAATACCATGGGGTTCTTGGTGCTTCCGGTGTGCCAGTCGCTTGCGTCTACACCGTCCGAACAGGTCTTGTCCGCGACGACATTTCCGGCGCTGTCCTTATGGACTCTGACCGTGACCGTATATCCGTTTGTCTTGTCACAGGTATATCCGTAGGGAACAGCTGTCTCCGTAATTTTATAGATATATGTCTTCCCGACATCTGCTTCCGTGAAATATATCCAGCCGAATTCGATAATTCCGCCTGCTTCACTTGCCTTGACTCCGGTCACGACCATCTTGCTTCCGGAGGCTGTTGCAGTGGCGGTTACTTCCGGGGCATTGACTTCCTTAAACTTTGCAGGATCTGGCATCGGGCCGCCGTTTACCGCTTCCATCATAAAGCTGAAAGTATCTGAACTTTTCCCGTTTTGAACGATCTTTTTGATCGGCGGATCGATCCTCGGAAGAGCAACTCCTTTTCCGTCCAGTTCGATATTGTATTCCCAACCTGTCTCTGTTCCGTGGGGCATATCGACGGCAAACGGGTTGACCATGACATAGCTGTCTATGGCGGACTTCACCAGATAAAGCCCGGGCTCAAGTCCGCTGAACACGACACTG
The DNA here is from genome assembly GCA_902802045.1 of Oscillospiraceae bacterium. GTDB lineage: Bacteria > Bacillota > Clostridia > Oscillospirales > Oscillospiraceae > Limivicinus. The sequence goes on from CADCKQ010000001.1 coordinate 442,101, forward strand.
CCGTCACTCCCTATCGCAGAAGTCTTAACAGGGGCGGCAGATGAGGACATCTTGCCCAGGAGCTCAACTGTGAGATCAGCGTTGTCTGTGATAGTACAGTCCGCGCCGGAGAAGTCCGAAGTCGGGTTAAAGACGCGCCTGCCGGAACTAATATCTGCTGTCGCGGCTTTATAGATCTCAAGCGTTCCGCCCATACTGACATCTATTGCTGAGCTGATATGCAGAGTCAGGGTGCCGGTTTTGTCTGCTTCATAATCAGGCTGCTCAGCAACAGCTGTTATGCTCAAGGAAAGCATGAGCATAAGTATCAGCGCGACGCTTATGATTTTTTTAAGGGTCTGCATGTTTACAATTCCTCCCAAGTCTCATCGATTTGAGATCTCTTTCTGGGTTTTCCGAAAATAACGAGAAGCAGCAATGCCAGCAAAAACGGAAACGCCACTATCGGGGCTACCAGCAAAGGCTCTATCATAACTGCCTCAGATATAATGCGGACCTTGTGAACTTCTTCCGTCTCGACTCTGTGCCCGCGGACCAGAAGTCTGTGCGTGTTGATGCCGTATGGGGTGCATGTTATCAGAGTACAGTAGTCTTTGTCTTCTTCGATCTGAAGCTGGGTTATATCCGTAGGCTCGACGATCCTGATCCGGTCGACCTCATATGTCAGGACCTCATCCAGAACAGTCAGGGTGAAGAGCTCTCCTTCCTTGAGCTTATCCAGGTCCGTAAAGAGCCTGGCGCTGGGAAGACCTCTGTGCCCCGAAAGCAGACAGTGGGTCCCTTCTCCGCCTACGGGAAGACTGCTCCAGTCAAGATGTCCCACGCCGACCTGAAGAGCCGATTCGCCCGTTCCGTGATAGATGGGAAGGAGAATATCAAGGCTCGGCACTTCGATATATCCCATGATCCCAATGCCCTTAATGTCCAGAAGGGATTCGTACTCCTCCCTCTCCTCATCGGAGAGGACATAAATGTTGTTTCTGTCTTTGATGTGCGAGTTATATTCAACAGCCCTTTCGTACTCTTTTACAAGCTCCTCATTGGACATATCTTCAAGAGCCTGAGAGTAGGAACTGATGACTCTCGTGGAATGTCTTTCGTTCCATTTGTCCGCGACCGTCGGATACAGCAGCAGGGACAAGCCTGCGATCAGAACCAGGATCAGAATGATCGTCGTCCCGGCAGAAGACCTCTGTTTACTTTTCTTCTTCATGCGCAGGATTCTCCTTGGTGCTGTCTCCGTAGTCCCCCTCCCGGGAGCCCTTAAAGGGCTCCCGTCGGGAAATATGTGAATAAGTCTGGTTTATCTGTTGCCGTATTACTCGTGGTTCATTCTGCGGCGTGTGATGAGAATGACCGCTGCGCCGAGAACAAGGATAGAACCGACAATGTAGAATATTGTTGTGCCTATGCCACCGGTTGAGGGCAGCTCGGTACCGGCTTCATTAACGACCGTGACAACACCTGTATCAGAATCAACACCTGTATTGTCAGTTATAGTTCCGGTAGCAATTACAAGTGCTGTATCTGCTATTGTAACATCTTCTGCCTTATTATAGCCGCTCGGAGCCTGGGTTTCTTTAAGAACATATCCTGCTTTATCAAGGCCCTGAATAACAACTTTAGCGTTTGAAGTCATATCTATAGTATCAACTTTGCCTTCAGCATCATATGTGTAAGTAGTACCGTTTACGGCAAATTTTAAAAGTGTAGTCCCGTCGCTCGCATAAAGCTGGAACTTGGCGCCGGTTAATTCAGCATAATCTTTTTCTGCATTTTTTGTCTTGTCAAGCTGGAATTTATATGTGTTTGTGGTTGTAGTGGCTGTTCCCAGCGGAGTGTCCGTGTTGTATTTCACAACAACGGTATTTGTTGCAGCTGCTATTGCCGCAGCGTCCGTGACTGTGGCGTTATAAGTAACAACAACAGGGATCAGAGCGCTGCCTGCAGTCGAAGCTGCATAAAGAGATGCTCCGCCGTCATTGGTCCAGGGAATTGTAATATTAAGAGCTGCTGTCCCGCCACCGGAGACCGAAAAAGCAGTGCTTGCAAGAGCAGTACCGTTAACCGTGATTGCTACGGTAGTTGAATCAATATTAAGTCCTACAGGAGTATCTGTTAATACCCAATTTGTGACCTTAGTATTGTTATTGGGTGTTGCGCTGTCCGCAGCAGTATCATCATCTGCGGCCTGTACCCAGTTAACAGCATTAAAGGTTACTTTGAAAGTCTCAACAGAATCAACTGCGGCATCGTTGCTTGTTAATGTTACGTTTGTCTTATCAAGACCTGCAATAATGGAAGAGTCCTCTGCAGTTATAAGCTTTGTCGGGCCATCAGGGGCAGAAGCGTTTTTATCTACTATTGATACTGCGGCATTAAGCGAATCTATTGTAACGACAGAACCAAGCCCTGATGTTACATAGTAATAGCCATAATCCAATGTTGCTGACGCTGTTCCAGCTGAATCGCTATAGACAAGCGCAGTTCCTGTGGAATCAAATTTAGTATAATTACTTTTTACCCATGCCAATACAGCGGTCTCCGTTGTCCCTGAAGCAAGAGAGACTATTTTTTCCCCGTTGGAGGCAACGGCGGTACCAACAGAGAAAGGTTCCGATACCTGGGCTTCCAATGTGCTTGGAACCGTATAAACTACACCTTTTGAAATGTCGCTTGTGTCTGAATAGACGGCATTGAATACTTTGTATGCAGTATAAGTCTGCCCTTTTGTCGCATTTGACACTGTCAATGTGCCTTGACCTTGTGCCTCGGCAAATGCGACTGTACCCATTGCCATCATCATGACGGCGATAAGAACGATTGCTAAGAATTTCTTCATTTGTCTTTCTCCTTTTTGTTTTTTCTGCCCCTTTCGGGCGTTTTTCAGTTCGCCCTTTCGGGCAGTTCCGTCTTTTGCTGTTATGACCATCAGGCCTGCCACAGCCGGCATTTAGTGCCTTCGGAAGTCTTTTCTCGACATAAACTGACTTTCTCCGGCTTATTTACTTATTTATTGCGGTTTCAGATCCGGCGTCTTGATTTCGTCGAGATCGGAGGCTTATTCATTCCTCCTTTCTCTGCGCCTCATCCTGAAGCCGTACATCAAAGCGCCTGCCATAAGCGCAAGGCCGCTCAATGTATAAATGTGTGTTCCGATTCCGCCTGTCATCGGAAGTTCAACTCCTGCGGTGTTGGTAATAACAACAACATAGTTGTCATTAGCATCAACCTCTGCCTCCTGAGAAGCACCTGCATTGTTGTCAGTCTGGATCCAGTACACTCTGTCTTTTTCAACATGAAGTTCGACTGTTCCCGTCATCAGATTGTACCCGGCAGGAGCCTTAGTCTCTGTGATCGTATATGTACCTACGGGAAGGTTCTGAATTTCAATCTCACCGGACATCGCATAGAAGGTTCCGTCTGTGGACACTAGCGTGTAGGTATTCGTTCCGTCTGTCATTGTGAACTCTGCACCCGAAAGAACGGTGTCCGTATGATCCACATCCACCTTCTTGAAGCCTACCGGTTGCTCGTTTCTGGTGTTGGTATATGTTATTTCTATGTTGCCGGTAACAGTATATTCGGCGCCGTTTTCGGTGCTCGTTGTTGTTTTTGTACCATCATCATCTGTTACTGTGCATGATACAGAAGGGGTAAATGCCGCAGCATCTCCGCTTATATCTTCTGTAAGCGTAAACGCTGTACCGTATTCAACATTTTTAAAAATCTTTGTCCCGTTATCTCCCAGAACAAAGCTTGTTTCCGGTAGATTTGTATCTGAGAACGAGAATGTTAAATTGGTCTTATCTTCTTCTGTCCCTTCAATGATTTTGACGATCTTTACCTGATATGTTTTTACTTGCCAGATTGCATACATCGTATCGATCGGGTCGTTTTCATCTGCGGCAATTGCTGTTGCTTCTACCCAGTTTCCTTCGACTTTGGCATAGTATTTATTATTTTCATATTTTAGGAACAGCTGATCAATTGTCGCATCTGCCGATTTTGCCCAGCCCAGGAACTTATATCCGCGATAATCATATACACCTGCCGGAACAATCGGCTCATCTTCATTTAGAGGAATATCAGAATAAGTTATTGTTTTTTCATTCTGATCGTAATCAACACTTGCATGCAGTATATGATAAACATCTCCATCCCGAAGAACTATCGAATCAACAAGATCCGTATCAACAGTCAGTTCAACACCGGAAGGTATTGGCACCGCCTCAGTCCCAGCGGAATCAAGCGCCACTGTATTCGGCATCCACGTCAGATTTGAAACTGTAACAGGAACATTTTCGATCTTTGTATAGACAGGGCGTATATATACTGTCTTTTCGTCGCCTTCAGCTGAAGCCAGTTCCGCCATTACTTTAAAAACGTCGCCGGGATCACATACATTACCGTTATAATACCAGCCGGTGAAAATATAACCGTTTGGAGGATCTATCCTGCTAAGAAATGCAGTATCGGAGTTGTCTGCATAACTGTTATCGTCCGTAGGCGCTGTCTCTCCTTGCTTTCCAGGTACAACATTTTCTGTGTTTACCGACCCGTCAGCTAAACCTTCATAACCGTCTACCAGATATTTTACGGAATATTCGCCTGTTCTGCGCCAAACAGCTCTGATCGTAATCGGTTCAGTAATCTGTGTGCCAAAGTTATATACTCCTCCGAGGCTTCCGTCTGCGTTAACCCTGTACCATCCGACAAGGGCATAAGCACCCTTCTCATATATGTATTTTGTTGCCATGTCTTCTGTAAGCACATCTTCGACCTGTGCTCCATCCAGCTCATAACTTCCTGTTTCAGGATTATATGTATAATGGTTTGTTGTAGTGACTTCGTCGTATGTCGCGCAGCGATCCCATTTGCTGTAGTAATCACTCGCATTATAATCGTCTTCACTGACTACAGAGTAGGGGTGATAATGGTAATAGAAGGTTCCGCTCGGATCTTCAATATAATCTCTTGTGATATCTCCGTATTCTTCAATGGTTTGTCCGTAACTCAGCCAGAAGAACGTGGATTCACCCGTACTGAGCTGACCACCGTTCGGATCGACTTCTACACGATACCAGATTTCCTCCCATCCGGCATATACAGGAACATTCGACGCAGGCATCTTTTCTGAAAAATCAAACGGCTCTGTGCAGGCAGAATCCTTAAACCATCCTTTGAATTTATAGCCGGGTAACGATGATTCGGGTTCTGTCGACGGTTCATAAGAACTTAATGATTCTTCAAATTGAACGCTCTCGGTTCCCAATGAGTCGTTCGTCTTGGAATCAATAAACTCAAGAGAATATGAATTTCTGTTGTAATAAAGATAATTGATATTACCATTGCCTATACTTGCTTGATTATTATTCCCGAATGCCGGCTGGGCCCAGTTGTGATTGCGCTCATATCCTTCAATCGGATGATATTCTTCTTCATAAGTAAGGAAATTAAAGTTATGTTGGATTGTCTTATACAGTTTATAAGTTTTATTATTAAAAGTTCTTGTTGTAAGACCGGTAATATCTTCTCCTTTTATAATCTCTACATAGTAGTAAATCGTCTTTGCAGTTCCTCTATATGTCCCGGTGAATGTTACATTTGCCGCCGGCATGACCTCAACGGTCTGCAAAACATAATCGTATACTTGGGGATTGCCGGTATCGCTCCACTGATAACCATTATAAGATGTCCCATCCGTCTCACTCGTTATTGGGAAATAACTGCTTACCGGCTGCTCATATAGAGCAGTAATACGCCTTATAATGTGATTCTGTGTATTTTGATATTTATATCTGGTTCCGAGATACGGCTCACCATTAAGCTCCCAGCTGTATTCCGTTACTGTCCTGCTGCGCCAATAAAGCTGATAATACTGATAGTATCCAATTATAAATATGCCTCTCCGGCGATAATATGTCTTGCTTGTATCATATGGTCTTGTAGCCGCAGTCCCGTTCTGATCAGAAAATACATCACCGGTAAATTCATTGTTGCCATTCTGATTCTCTGATAAGAAGTATTCCGTGGATGTGTGGGTAACTCTTGTCAATTGGACATATTCCCCATCGACATATGCATACTGGGTTCCATTATCATCGTTGGAAATCACATAATCCTGATAATAATTACCGCTTACCGTAAATGCCAGTGTATAGATATTTCTGTCATAATAAACGTTAATTACAGAAGTTCCATCAGCCTCAACCGTTACTGAGCTTGTACTCAAATTGGTGTTCAGCGAAAAACCTTCTTTTTCAAAACTTGATGTATCTACATCATTAAGACTGATAATATCGCCTTTTGTTACTGTATGCTCTATTGCCTCGCCAAAATCATAATTCTTTTCTGAATCAGCGGCATTAACGTCATCAGTTACCTTCTGATACCAGTAGACAACTGTATATTTTGCAGACGCATCTCTCCAATGAGCATAAATCGTTACATCTTCTGTTAATTCCTGATTGAAATTGAATACAGTCCCGGCTTCAGGATCTTCGCCTTGCTCTGTTGTGTACCAATCGATGAACTCATAACCGGTCCACTTCATGGCCGCATCAGCCGGTCTCTTATCCGAAGCAGTCTGTCCGTTCAGGACATATGCTGGCGCGACATAAGTTGCTCCGCTGCCTGCAGGCGCACTGTAGAAAGTGATCCAGTGGGCAGCTTTATAAACCGGATAATAACTCTTATTTTCCGTCAGAGTAACATTTGTATCTTCAATTGCAATACGTTCATCGTCGTTAGCTCCGGCAGATTCATTCCAGCCGATGAAAGCAAGATTTGCCTCTGGGGCTGCAACGCGCTGTAAGCTTAAATCATAGCTTACCTCGCCGTTTTCATCTTTTTCCATCTGAATTCTTTGAAGAACTACATGTCCTGCGGAATCTTCATAGAAAGTAATATAAATGACATCTGCAATTTTAGCTTTTACAGTATATTCCGCTGTCTGCCCGGGGACATCTGTCGAATCAAAAGATATTTCATTTCCTTCCCCGAACAGCACTTTTTCTCCATATTCTCCGGTCTCTTCATCATACAGATACCAGCCGTCAAATGTCTGCTGATTAGTGAACGAAGGGATACCGACTTCCTCCAGATATTCCCCGTCCTTAATTGTCTGGCTGGTAACGCTTGCGCCTGCAGCATTTTCAAATATATATGGAGTATTGTCGGCATTGAGGAAATTATACTGTCTTCTGGCGACTGTATTGCTTCCTACAATTGCATAAACAGAGAAGTCTTTAGAGACGAAAGTTATTTCCTTGGAGTCTTCTGCCGGTGTTGTATCAAGGGTTCCGGCAGGGCCCTTATCCGGTACGTGAACGATCTGGAGGTCAGAGGCTTCGCGTATAAAGTCGGAACTGAGCTTTACCTGAACGGGGAGTATCGGCTCGATCTCCTTGCCGTCATTCCAGAAGCTTATATCTACGGCAACGATATTCTTTACTTCGCCTTCGACCGCTCCCTTGGCCATATTGAGTATAGTCTCGTCATTAACCGGCAGGACCAGCATCTCGGTTCCCTCGGGGAGGGCGCCGGCCGGTGCCTGTACACAGACGGATATTCCGTTGGCTTCGCCGGTGAATGGGACAAAGTCTGCTTCCGTCTTCGGGTTATGGAGGTCTATACGGACCTTTTCGTTTTCATTTTTAAGAATAAGGGTTGCCTTGTCGAAGGCGGTGACTGCAGTGAGCAGCTGTTCCTCGCCAAGCTTCTTCAGGCCGAAGAGGCCTGTCTTTATCTGTTCGTCGCGCTTATCCAGATATACGAGTCCCGCGGGCTCGACCGAGATCTCCGCGTACTCTCCTTTGAGTTTTGCTCCGGAGAGCTTGAGTATATTCGAAAGATATGCCGAGGGGTCTTCAAAGGTAAAACTGTATTCGGAAGTTTCGGCTTCTTCCTCAACAACAGCGGGGGCTTCTGTCGGGACCGGTGTCCCGGCAGGTGCTTCCGTAGGCACGGGTGTTGCTTCGGGTACGGGATCGGCTGTCGGTTCCGGAGTTACTTCAGGTGTTGGTTCGGCTGTCGGCTCCGGTGTTACTTCAGGCGTAGGTTCTGCTGTCGCTTCCGGGGTCAGCTCCGGGGCAGGTGCTACTTTATAAACAAGCGCTGTACGTCCTAGAACGTCTGCAGTAAAGCTTATGACATCGTCCTCTCCCAGGACGATCTCTTTAACTGCAGCATTGCCGGCGGAGAACACATATACATGAGGATCGTTGGCGGCAGAAACGCCGTTAATTCTCAGGCGCACGCTGACCGGCCCGCTTAACGTGACCTGTGTGTCAGCATGTGAAACCTGAGGCATAAAGAACCAGGCGCGCGTTCCTTCGGCGCTGAGATCGACTCCCGCCGCGCCGAGAGCAGTGCGCTCTGCTTCCGTATCTTTATCTTCAAGCGTCGCTACCTTGAGCACGAGTTCTTCCGGTGTTCCGGCAGGAGCTTTGCCTTCAACGAAAACAGAACCGTTCTCAATTTCACAGAATACGCTGCGGACTACCGGCTCCTGAACAGGAGCTTTTAAAGGCTCGGCTTCAGGCAGGGGTGTCGATTCCGGTTCCGTCTCTCTTGCATAGCAGGCGTCTGTATGGATATGTTCATTTTTACCGCAGATGAGCTTTTGTTCGACCTTCCAGCACTCCTCCGTGTGAACATGATCTTCAGCAGTATTCTCACACACAAGAGTACGAACAATTTCATAGCAATCCTCTGTATGGGTATGCTCCTCCAGGGCGCAGACGGGTTTTGCTTCCATCGTAATGGCCGGAAGGATCAGCGCGTAGGTAACGCAGAACACGACAACAGCGGCCATAGATGTGACCACTTTACGCCAGTTGCGTTTCCTTCTGTTGCTCCTGAAGAACTGTGCAATTTGTGTCGAAGTCCGTTGTTCCTTCATTGGACACCCTCACATTTCGAACGTGATTTTGCTGTGAAATTCATTATATTTAATAATGTAGAAAATATCTGTTTGATCAATTCGGCAGTAAGTCTATTCTAGTATGTTTACTTTCCCGATCTCGCTCAGCGGCCAGACCCGGAAGATTATCTTTCCTGCCACATCCTCCATGAGGACAGCTCCTACCGAAGAGCTCCGGCTGTCCACCGAGGTGAGTCTGTGATCTCCCATTACGAAAACCGATTCGTCGGGCACCTGATAAGGGAGGTCTATATCGCACTCGCCAAAAGCCTTTTCCCTGACATAGGGCTCGTTGAGAAGATTACCGTCTACATATACGTTTCCGTCTTTATCTATATCCACCCACTGGTGTTCGGTGGCAATGACCCTCTTTACCAGGAGCTTGCTTCCAAAATAGACTCCGACGACATCTCCCTGCTTTACGCCGTTGTTCTTGACAGAAACGACTATCTCGCCTTCGTTTAACGTGGGAGTCATCGAGGATCCGTATATTCTCAGTACCGGCAAAAACAGGACTGCGACCAGTACCGCGAATGCCGCGACAACTACCAGGGTATAGACCGTGCTTTTAAGGACTCTGCCGTATCTGGAGCGGTACCTCACTCTTTTGAGTTCCTGCTCCAGGGCCTCAGGCTCGGGAAGCTCTGTATTTCTGGGCTTTTTGCTGCTGCTTTTAGTCATTTTTCTTGCCGGAAAGCTCCTCATCAGGGGGTAATTTGTGACCCTGTTTCTCGGCTTGCTGCCGGATCAGTTTCTTTACGTTGTAAAGATAAAGATGTGCCGCGTCGTCTGCCGCTTTGAAGACCCCGGACAGTTCAAGAGCAGCTTCTGAAAGGCTCCCTGCTTTCTCTATGCGTATTTCCCGGTCTTCAAGCTTTGCTTTTGTCTCTTCGAGCTCTTCCTCGAGTTCTCTGATCCTCCGGCTCTGGGTGAGCAGCACTTCCAGAAGCTCCGCTCTGGTCATCCTCTTTAAATCTTTGCTGTTCATCTTACCTCCGGAAACGTGCGATAAAATCAGCCCCATATATTATGCGACAGTTTATAGTACCAAACCAACAGCATTTTTACAAGCCCTTTTGCTCTCTTTTTCGTAAAACATCTGAAATTATGTTAACAAAGTTGTGACAATCATCACCTATTGCCAATCACTTCATTTTACTATATAATTATTATGTTATAATATCCTCACAGGAGGTACCTGCAATGGAAGAAAAAACCGTCAAAAAAACAAAAGCGCAACGCTGGCGCTTAATCAAAAACATACTGCTTTGTGTTTTCGGGGTTTCTTTCCTGATCACCGGCGTCATGTTCGTAAAAATATACATGAACGGGCAGAAAGAGGAATCCTCCTTCAAGGCCCTGGCTGAGGCCATACACAATAATCCTGTTTCCGCGGCCCCCGTCAAGACGGATGCCTCGGCGCCTGAATCCGAAGCGGAATACGCCGTGGATCCGGAGTATTTTAAACCGTATCTCGCCCTGAAGGAACAGAATCCCGATTTCGCCGGATGGCTGAATGTGCCTAACACCAATATCGACTACCCGGTAATGCATACTCCGGAGGATCCCGAATTTTACCTGAGACGGGGCTTCGACAAGACCTATTTCGACAGCGGAACACCGTTTATCGGCGAGAAATGCGATATCGACAGCAGCGCGTTCATCATATACGCGCACCACATGCTGAACGGTTCCATGTTCGCGACTCTCGACAACTATATGGATGAAGCATTCTGGAAAGAAAACCCGCAGTTTACTTTTACCACCACAGACGAGATCCGCACCTATGAGATATTTGCTGCGGCAAAGACCGAGATCTATGACCAGTCCTATGAAGGGTTCAAGTATTATTACTCGGTCGGCGACATTTCAGAATTTACATATGGCCAGCTCTCGCTCTGGCTCAGGAACAATTCCCTCTATAAGACCGGCATCGAGCCCGAGTTCGGAGAGCAGATACTGATCCTCTCCACCTGCAGCTATCACGATGATGACGGAAGATTCATCGTCGCCGCAAGAAGGATCAGCTGATCCAACCTATCAATTATTCGTTTTATATATGACACCAGGGTGACAGGTCCGTTTTTCGGACCTGTCACCTTTTAAAGTGCTGGTATTACTGAATTGGTGACAGGTGACAGGTGATTTTGACGACATACCCTGTGTTGTATAACCGAAAATATATAAATTACGAAGGGTATATGTGCATTTGACCTGTCACCTGTCACCGGGCATTGAAAACAGGGCGTTTGAGGAGTGACAGGTCACAAATAACGACCTGTCACCGGAACTTCGAAACATATATAAAACCAAGGGCCCGGGAATTTCCCGGGCCCTTTTGCTGTGTTATTTAGTTTTGATCAATTGCTGATTATTTGGCTTCGTCTTCTTCTTTTTTGCGTTTCTTAACGATCGCATCGATCAGTTCCACTCCCGCGAAGCCTGCCAGGCATATTGCCGCGCCGATGCCCCACTTGTCGAGGTTCGTGTTGTCATCCGTCCCCGGTATGTGACCCTGCTTCTGATACTGGTTCTTGATTTCGACTGTCTTGCTTATGCTTGCAGACATGGTTCCGTCACCGTTGTTTGTTACGGTCACCGTCACTGTACCGCTTGCTGCTCCGTCTGTCTTCCATTCCTTCGGCAGTTTCGTCTCGGTTATCGTGTAGGTATAGGTACCAGGTATCGTAAACTCGATCTCACCAAAGCTTGCTTCTGCAGAGCCCTTCTTGCTGCCCTCCAACGAGATCTCAACCGTCGTCGTTTCGGGCAGAGGATCGCTGCCTGTCAGTTCGAATGTGAATGTTACCTCACCCTTCGCCGCATTCGTCTTGCTAATCGTCTTAATAACAGGAACCGGTATTTTTACAGTAGCCTGTGTATTCGTGATAGTGTAGCCGTCTTCAGCTGTGCCTGTAATTTCAGATTTGTAGACGCCGCTTCCAGTTATGTTCGTCTCTTTTACCGTGTATTCGATCTCGCTTGCTGTACCGCCTTCATACTTATACATCGGCAGATTCTCAAAGGTGTCGCTCGGATTGCTTGCGGTAAGTTTGACCGACTTGCCTGTGCTTTCTCCGTCTGCAAGCAGGATGACCGTTACTGCTACTCCTTCAGGCCATGTCGTGCTGCCATCGGCATTCTTCCATGCTTTCTCTACAGGTACTTCTGTCGTATCCTGCGTGTTCTTGATCGAAACGCTGCCGTCTTCATTCTCAGTGATCTCTCCGGTGTAGCCGGTGATCTCTGCTTCTTCTACAGTGTAGACGAGACGATCTCTGTCGCTGTTCCGCCGCTATACTTGTATATCGGCAGATCCTCAAATGTGTAGCTCGTCTGTGACGCTGTCAGTGTTGCTGTGGCGACCTGTTCGTCATCTGCAAGCAGATTTACTGTTACTTCCAGTCCGTCAGGCCATGTGCCGCTGCCGTCTGCGTTCACAAACGTCTTGTCTACAGGTACTTCCGTCGTATCCTGCGTGTTCTTGATCGAAACGCTGCCGTCTTCATTCTCAGTGATCTCTCCGGTGTAGCCGGTGATCTCTGCTTCTTCTACAGTGTAGACGGTCACTCCTGAAGGCCATGTCGTGCTGCCGTCTGCATTTACCCATGTCTTGTCTACAGGTACTTTCGTCGTATCCTGCGTGTTCTTGATCTTGTAGCCGTTCGTTGCGTCTCCGGTGATCTCACTCGTGTAGCCGGTCACTTCTACTTCTTCCAGTGTGTATGCGATCTCTTTGCCGGTCGAATCATACTTCGGCAGACTCTCAAACGTGTAGCTCGGGGTAGTTGCGCTCAGCGTCGTCGTCGCTACCTGCGTAGTACCGTTCATCAGGTTGACCGTTACGTCGTCGTCGCTACCTGCGTAGTACCGTTCATCAGGTTGACCGTTACCGTCACTCCTGAAGGCCATGTCGTGCTGCCGTCTGCATTTACCCATGTCTTGTCTACAGGTATCTCGACCTTCTCTTCGGTATTCGTTACCGTAGCAAGGCCGCTGTCTGTAACCTCAGTAACTGCAAGCTTGCCGTCTACCAATTCGACCGTGACCGTAACGGTCTGCGCCTCGCCATAGGTTATGCTGCCGACAACTTGACCGGCGTTGGTCTCGGTAATGGTATAGGTGTATGTTCCGGCCGCAGTAAAGCGGATGCTTCCAAAGGAGGCCGTCAGATCCGGCGTATCTTTATTTATAGTAACCGTTGTTTCTTCGGGCATCGGAGTGCCTTCATCGGCGGAAATTGTGAATGTATACTCCTCATTGCCGATCGTATAGCCTTCGGCTACCTTCTTTACCTTGATCTCCTGATCAACTGAAGAAAGCTGGTTGGTGAACTGGTTATAGTAACGGGTGTTGTAAGCTTCGATCTCACCGGTAATGGTATCATTATCGATCGTCGTCTTGCTTGCCGTGCCTTTAGTGAACTTGACGCTTTTAATCGTGTAGCCCTGACTGTTCAAGGCTGCGCCGTTAGCCTGGGTCTCAACGATCTTGTAGGTCGTCCCGGTGGGCAGGTTCGTAAAGCGGATAACCTGATCGCGGGTAATGGTAACCGTTGCCGTTACTGTCGTCCCGGATGCTGTAGTCGGGTGATTCTCGTCCGGACCAAGGTCACCAGTATACTCGACAGCAGCTGCGTATCCATACGGTTCATAACCCGCGCCCGGATTTCCGGTATTATATTCAGGGAGCGTCCAACCATCGGTAGCCGGCACATATATCCAGTAGTTTATACCATTTATAGTCGTCTCATCAGTTCCATCCGGTACAGTGAATGTGACCTCATAGGTGAAGGTCTCCGCGTTCAGCTGGTCTTCCGTCTTGTCTGACTTGCTACCGTCGATCGCCTTGGTGATGTCAAGCTCCGCCGTCTTGTGGTTGGTACCGGTCAGCGAAGCGGTGGTTGTTCCGTTCACAAAATAGGTCTCGCCGTCGATTGTGTAGGTATCTCTACCGTCGGGTTTGGGGTTATCTTCATCCACCAGGACCAGGTTCGTCAGCGTTCCGTTGATAACCATCGGGCGAACGGTCTGAGAGGTGAATTCCTGAGAATAACCTTCATAATTAGGATCCGTTGAAGGAATCTCCTCCAAAACATACTTGTGGCCGACCTCTTTGACGTCCAATGTATTATCTGAATTCAATGTGGCAAAGCCGGGGGCTATCTGAACAGAATCGTACCACGCAGGCGTTGTATCCTTTGAAGTCTCCAGAATGTAAGCATTAGCCTTGGAATTTGCAAAGGTGCCGTCTTTCTGATAATACAGATCTCCGACCTTCAGATAGAAGTCTACCTTATCTGTCCTGTTTCTGGGGTTGATGGAGTCATCCCAGAACTTGTTGACGTTCATCGTATAGGACACCAACGGCAAAGCCGCTTCTTCAAATACCACAGGATCCGTGTAGGAATGCCCGTTGAAGGAATAGGACTGGTTGAGATGTGTATTCGTCTTTAAAGAATACGTGTTTCCATTTTTATTAATCTGGGCCTTGATCGAATCATCCAGCGAATCCCAAGATACGGTACCATTGTTCAAGTTGGCAATGATGTCATAAGCTTCCTGACTGGGCCAAACTTTAAAGCGGATACGATACACCGTATTGCCGTCAAGCTGATCGACAGAACTCAGGTCCCAAGTAACACCGTTATCTTCACTGAACGATGCGCCGGGCGCGCCGCTCCACGGTGAAAAGTCAGCATCTGTAAGATCGTCTACTGTCTCACCCTCGTCAAGTGTCGCTGTATAGTACTCATATCCGCCGGCAGTGCCGCTAACTGCAGCGCTGATATTTGCAAGCTGAGGAATACCGTCATCAATCGAGACCTCCGAAGATCCGAGTTCTGATACGATGGTCTGTGCAATGTTCTGAAATGCCTGTTTGATATCTTCAGCACTGCCAGCACTGATGGTCTCTTTACCCGCTGCAGTAGTGATCAGAGTTCTCAACCTGGCTTCTCCGGAGCTGGTGCCGCAGAACACGCCGTACAGGTCTACGTTCTGGGTCGCTGAAATCGCATTTGCCTCGTCCTGCGCATGCTGAACAGCCTCTGTATTGTGGCTGAAATCATTGTTGCCATAGTTGTAACCTTCCCATCTGTTCGGATCGCCGTCCGTTACGAAGATGACATAGGTCTTGTTGTTCTTCATGTCATCGTCGGTCCTGGCAGTCTGAACCAGCGACTGGCCCTGCCGGAGACCGATCTCCCAGTTGGTTCCGGATGTAGAGGTCGTATAATTCAAGGTGTCGCGGCTGTCAATATAGGCATGGATCGTATCATCGTTTTGCGTCCAGTTGACGTCTGTTCCCCAACTGTGTGTAGAACCGACCAGGTTGAACTCCGCCAGCGCAAAATTGATCTCATTCGTATCCATGTTCAGCGTATCGACCAGCGTTATGAGCGCAGCTCGGGCAGCTTCCATACGGTTATTATGCCAATCTGCCGGAGTCTGTTCGCTATTCATGCCATAACTCATGCTTCGGGTCGTATCAAGGATAACAATGACGTTTGCACCAACCTTGGTCGTGCTTTCATATTCAGGAGCATTGATATCCAATGTGATGGTTGCTGTTCCGTCATCATTGACCGTGACGTTCTTCTCGGTGACCGGGCCTTTGCCTTCATCTTCAGAACCTTGACTTGGTGTCGGGGCCATCTTTGCGCCATAGATGACATAAATGTGACTGCCATCAGCGATCGGTGTCCTCACCTCTGAAACAACTCCGTCTTCATCACTGACCAGCCGGATCATATCCCATCCGGTCTCAGTCTTGTAAAGATTCATGTCAATATCGCCGCTGGACAGAGCAGATTCAGACTCCTTGTAATAAGCGCCGTAACAGCTGTATCCGTCAAAAGTATTTGCCAAGCTTACGCTTGCTGCTGTTGTATCAAGAAATGCAACTTTATCTTCTTCGAATTCTTCAAATGATCCGTCTACCATTTGCCCGTAGTGAATGGTTGCAGAACCGCTGCCCCATGTCAGAGCAAACGTCGAGAAGCTGTCGATATCAAATTCTGCAGTTATAGCGGAATCTGATACTTCGACCTGATTCGGTGTGGCGACGGTCTCGACCTCGATACCGCCTTCGCTCTCATCCAGATGCTGGACTTCAAGGGTATTTGCTACAGCCGCTACAGACTTGACATCCGGGAGGCTCTTTATCTTCAGATCCACATGCACGGAATCGGCAGGCTCGATCTTAACACCGTCAGGATCTTCTATGGAGATATCCAGAACAGCAATCTTGAACTCTTCCTGATCAATCTCTTCGCCTTTAGCCTGCTTGGCTGCAATAACTGCATTGCGTGCATTGAAATATTCTTCAGTGTCCTCGGCAAACTCTTTGACAACTACTCTTGAGCCTTCGGGGACCTTGGCATCGGCAGTATATGTGACCGTTACATCATAGACATTGCCGTAAGCGTCGATATGCTCTGTCTCCAGAACTTCCGCGACAACATATGTAGAGAACTTGTCGGATTCGAAGCTCATCTCGTCGGAATTCTCCGCAACGGGATCGGTCGCCATGACCTTCGCTTCGCCGTCTGCATCTTCCGCGTCGGGGACGTGGACTATCTGAGGAGTCGAGGCTTCGCGGATAAGATCCGATGTGATCTTCACCTGTATCTTTCCGTTCGGCTCTATCTCCATTCCGCCTGCCCAGAAGCTTATATCGACGGCCTGGACCTTGCGGACAACAGATCCGTCCGCAACAGCGCTCTTGACCGCGTCGAGAACTTCATCGTCAGCCTCTACGTCCCTGACCTTCATCACGGTGCCTTCGGGGAAGGCGCCGACAGGCGCCGTCACGCTGACGGTGACGCCGCTTTCGGTCGTTTCTTCATAATATGTCTTTACGAACGCGGCGACAAATCCGGAGTCCTCGAGCATGGGGACATTTGCCCAAGTGAATGTTTCTCCCTCATGGAATTTTTCGCCTTTATACATCCAGCCCTTGAAGGTATATCCCTCATCGGCCACTGCGATGACATCCTTCAGATCGGATGTTGCTTTTATTCTCTGTTCGAGGCCATCCTTGAGCTCGGCTTCAGCGCCGGTCTCCGGAGCAAAGGCCACCTTGCCGCCTTCAGAGGCCATAAATGTAATAAGGCAACCTTCTTCAGGCTCCTCGGCTTCTTCCTCGGTTTCTTCCGCCTCTTCAGCCTCTTCCGCTTCCTCTTCTTCAGCGGGGGCAGCGCCGGGGACAGCGTCGAGCATTACGGAGTATTTCACTCCGTCGTACCACAGCTCAAGCTCTGCTCCGCCGAAAGCGCTCAGAGCCTTGACGACATATTCCCCGCTCTCGTTCTGCGTCACGGCAAAGAGCCCGGGCGCTTTGGAGATCACCTGTGACGGGGTCCCCGAGAGGTGGTGGTAATCGCATATATCCTTAAGGAGGACTTCCTCATTCACCGTAAGACGGTAGCTGAGAAGATACTCGAACTCCAGCGTCCAGTATCCGAGTCCGTAGGCCTCGGCTGTTACAGTGTTGCCTTCGAGCTCCTCTTCCGAATACAGCTTGTCCGTTTTTCGGCCTTCCAGATTGGAGGTCCTGTACAGCGATACCTTGCTGTACCTTGCCGCATCCGGAAGCTCGTCGATCGTAATGCTCACTGTAACGGGGACTGTGTCGCCGCTGGTGTTCGGGCTTATGTAAGTCTCGCCGTCGGCTCCGTAGACGCCCACCTGGAAGCAGTACTTCTCCCTTACGTTGTATCCGGCCTCTCTCTCTTTCGATACGGCGAGATTGACATCTGCGTAATCTCTGAGTGCGACCTTCAGCTCGGACCCCTCGGGGAATACTCCCTCGGGCGCCGAGAGCGTCAGATGCAGGCCTTTGCCTTCATCGACATATTTGTCTCCCTTTTCAGCTCTCGCTGCGATCTCGGATTCAAAGTCCCAGTCGATAAAAGCGCTCTGCCTGAACGCAGGATACTTGACCGGCTCTTTTTCCGGCAGCTCCTCCGCTTCAGCTTCTTCTGCAGGAAGAATTATTTCTTCCGTTTCCGGCTCGTCGGCATACGCGGCCGTGCCCAGTGAGCCCGAGAAGGTCCCGAACATCATGATGAGCGCCAGCACGAGTGCCAGTGTCCGTTTGGTCTCTTTCAACATATCTTTGTCCCCCTTGAAGGAATTGAGTGCATCTAATAATACCTAAAAAATATGGCTGCATCTGGTTGCCAAAAAAGGCACGCAAAGATGCACTACTGCTATAGTAATACAGAGTGTAGTATACATTATTTGTCAAGGTTTTGCAAGACTTCATCGCCCTCTTTTTTCTAAAATTTCGGTAAAATTATGTTAACAAAAATATTGCAAAAAACGGAGCCGCTTTCGCGGCTCCGTCGTTTTATTGCGGTATGATATTTTATTCGTACAAGGCCTTGAGTTTGAGGAGGTGTTCGTAGCGTGCCTTCGCGTTTTCCTCGGATTTCTCGAAGAGGTCAGTGGCTCTGTCCGGGAACTCTCTCGTAAGCCTCGAGTAACGGGCTTCGTTCGCGAGGAATTCCTGATAGCCGCCTGCCGGCTCCTTGGAGTCGAGCGTGAACGGTGTCTCGGAATCCGGGTTGTAGCGGAAGAGGTTCCAGTAGCCGCAGTCGACCGCCTTCTTCATCTCTTTCTGGGAGTTCGTCATGCCGCCCTTGATGGAGTGCATCTCGCAGGGCGAGTAGGCGATGATGAGCGAGGGGCCCTTGTGGGCTTCGGCTTCTGCTATCGCCTTGAGTGCCTGGACCTTGTTGGAGCCCTCCGCGATCTGCGCGACATAGACATAGCCGTAGGTCATGGCCATCTCAGCCAGGGACTTGGATTTGATCTCCTTGCCCGCGGAAGCGAACTGTGCGACCTGGCCGATGTTGGAGGCCTTCGAGGCCTGTCCGCCGGTGTTGGAGTAGACTTCCGTGTTGAATACGAATACGTTGACATCCTCGCCGGAGGCCAGGACATGGTCGACTCCGCCGTAGCCTATGTCGTAGGCCCAGCCGTCGCCGCCGAATATCCACATGGACTTCTTGTTGAGGTAGGCTTTCTCTTTGAGTATCTCGCGCGCGAGCTTGCAGGCGTCGCAATCGCATCCGTCGCATACGGCCTCTTCAAGAGCCTTGATGTATGCTTTTGCGGGCTCCTGGTTGAGCTTGCCGTCGTCATATGTATCGAGCCAGGCCTGAGCCGCAGCCTTGAGGTCTGCGTCTGCCCATTCGACTGCGAGGAGAGCCTCTGTCTTCTCTCTCAGAACGTCTCTGATCTTCTTCTGGCCGAGATACATGCCGAGGCCGTGCTCCGCGTTGTCTTCAAACAGGGAGTTTGCCCATGCGGGGCCTTTGCCTTCCTTGTTGACTGTGTACGGGGAAGTCGCTCCCGGGCCGCCCCAGATGGAGGAGCATCCTGTCGCGTTGGAGATCATCATGTGATCGCCGAAGAGCTGGGTCACGAGTCTTGCATAAGAGGTCTCGGCGCAGCCCGCGCAGGAACCGCTGAACTCGAGGTAGGGCTGTGCGAACTGGCTGAACTTGACGTTCGTATCCTGGAACATATCCTTCTTCTCGGAGACGGAGGATACCATGTAATCGAAGACGGGCTGCTCAGCGAGCTGGCTCTCAAGCGGCTTCATCTCGATCGCGCCCGCGGGGCACTCGCCTACGCAGACAGCGCATCCCATGCAGTCCAAAGGAGATACGGCCATTGCGAACTTGTATATGCCCTTGCCCTTGCCGGCCTTGATCTCTGCCAGCTTTGTTCCCTCGGGAGCGGCTGCTGCCTCTTCCTCTGTGAGAGCGAAGGGACGTATCGTCGCGTGCGGGCAGACGAAGGCGCACTGGTTGCACTGTATGCACTTCTCGGCGTTCCACTCGGGAACCGTGACTGCGATCCCGCGCTTCTCGTATGCCGCGGCACCGAGCTCGAAGGTTCCGTCAGCGTGGTTCGTGAAGGCGGAAACAGGCAGCGAATCGCCGTCCATCTTGTCGACGGGAACGAGGATCTTCTTGACCTGCTCGACGACCTTCTCGCGGCCGGTGAGCTTTTCGGGCTCTTTCGTATCGACGGCGTTCTTCCAGCTCTCGGGAACATTGACCTTCTCAAAGGCTGTTGCGCCAGCGTCGATGGCCGCATAGTTCATGTCGACCACGTCCTGGCCCTTCTTGAGGTAGCTGTGGAGAGCAGCATCCTTCATGTAGCCGATGGCCGTCTCCTGCGGGAGGACCTTGGCGAGAGTGAAGAACGCGGACTGGAGGATGGTATTCGTTCTCTTGCCCATACCGATCTTGCGCGCCAGGTCAATGGCGTTGATCATGTAGAGCTGTACGTTGTTGTTGGCAATGTAGCGCTTGGAAGCGGCGTCGAGGTGGTGCTCGAGCTCTTCAAAGCTCCACTGTGAGTTGATCAGGAAGGCTCCGCCGGGCTTTACGTCGCGGACTATCGGGAAGCCGCCCGTAATGTAGGAAGGAACGTGGCAGGCGACGAAATCAGCCTTATTTATATAGTAGGGGCTCTTGATGGGCTTGTCGCCGAATCTCAGGTGGGAGATCGTGACGCCGCCCGTCTTCTTGGAGTCGTACTGGAAGTAGGCCTGAACGTATTTGTCCGTGTGGTCGCCGATGATCTTGATGGAGTTCTTGTTCGCGCCGACGGTTCCGTCGCCGCCGAGGCCCCAGAACTTGCACTCGATCGTGCCTTCAGCGGAGGTGGAGGGAGCATCGGGCAGCTCGAGGGACATATTGGTCACGTCGTCGTTGATGCCGACCGTGAACTGGCGCTTCGGATCTTCTTTCTTCAGCTCGTCGTATACGGCAAAGACGCTCGCGGGAGGCGTATCCTTGGATCCCAGGCCGTAGCGGCCGCCGATGACCTTAATATTCTTTCCGGCGTTCGTGAGAGCCGTGACAACGTCGAGGTAGAGCGGTTCGCCCTGCGCGCCCGGTTCCTTCGTGCGGTCGAGTACCGCAATGGATTTCGCCGTCGCGGGAATAGCTTCGATGAGTTTGTCCGGGCAGAAGGGCCTGAACAGTCTGACCTTGACAAGGCCGACCTTCTCGCCTCTGGCTGTCAGGTAGTCGATGACTTCCTCAGCCACGTCACAGATGGATCCCATTGCGACGATGACGCGCTCCGCGTCGGGAGCTCCGTAGTAGTTGAAGAGCTTGTAGTCCGTTCCGAGCTTCTCGTTGATCTTGCCCATGTACTCTTCAACGATGCCGGGAACCGCTTCATAGTACGGGTTCGAGGCTTCTCTGTTCTGGAAGAAGATGTCTCCGTTCTCGTGGGAGCCGCGCATTGTCGGGTGGTTCGGATTCAGGGCTCTCGCTCTGAAGGCCTCGACAGCGTCCATGTCGAGCATGTCCTTGAGGTCCTCGTAATCCCAGACTTCGACTTTCTGGATCTCGTGGGAGGTCCTGAAGCCGTCGAAGAAGTTTAAGAACGGGACTCTGCCCTTGATGGCCGCAAGATGGGCAACCGGGGAGAGGTCCATGATCTCCTGGACGTTGCTCTCGCAGAGCATAGCAAAGCCTGTCTGACGGCAGGCCATAACGTCGCTGTGGTCGCCGAAAATGGAAAGTGTGTGGCTTGCAAGGGCACGGGCCGATACGTGGAAGACTCCGGGGAGAAGCTCGCCTGCGATCTTGTACATATTCGGGACCATCAGAAGCAGGCCCTGGGACGCCGTATAGGTCGTCGTCAGAGCGCCGGCGTTAAGAGATCCGTGCACCGCGCCAGCCGCGCCGGACTCTGCCTGCATCTCCTGGACCTTGACGGTGCTGCCGAAAAGGTTCTTTCTGCCCTGAGCAGACCACTGATCGACAAAGTCTGCCATCGGGCTGGAAGGAGTGATCGGGTAGATAGCGGCTACTTCGGTAAACGCGTAGGATACATGAGCGGCAGCATTGTTGCCGTCCATGCTTTTGAAGGCTCTTTTCATTCTTTCATCTCCATATATAAATTTGTTTTTTATTTTTCGCGCTAAAATATTGTAGCATTATTAACAAGGGATTTCAACCTGAAATAATGGGGACGGCAAGCTCCGTCCCCATTATAATTCGATAATATTACTCCTGAACTTCGTTCAGTTTTTTTGCCATTGCGGATTTCTTGTGGGCTGCGTTGTTCTTGTGGATCAGGTTCGTTCCTGCCGCTTTGTCTACAGCCTTGACTGCCGTTTTATATGCATCAGCAGCTGCTTCCCTGTTGCCTTCCGCGACTGCTGCATCAAACTTCTTGATCTTTGTCTTGAGCTCGGTCATGTCGGCTCTGTTGTCTGCTCTCTGCTGCTTGGATTTGAGATCTCTCTTTGCAGAAGATTTTATATTCGCCATTTGTTGCCACCTCCTTTTCGGAAATAATGCCTTTTCTCAAGTTTGCTGTGAGATTATAGCAAACAAAGTATTGAAAAGCAAGAACTTTTTTCGATGTTTCACGTGAAACCAAAAGCGTTTTCAAAATATACGTTTCACGTGAAACATTTTAACGTTGAAAATAGTATATATTATTGGTATAATTATTTGTTTTTATTAAGGAGGCGCGTATGGCGAAGATAATTGCAGTGGCCAACCAGAAGGGCGGGGTCGGCAAGACGACCACGGCTGTGAACCTGTGCGCGTCTGTGAGCGATCTCGGGAAAAAGACGCTCCTGGTCGACTGTGACCCCCAGGGCAATGCGGGAAGCGGAATGGGTATCGACAAAAACAGGAGGCCCAATCTCTTCGATGTCCTCGTCTCCGGAGAGGAGATCCGCGACTGCGTCGTAAAGACCAGGCACGGGGATGTCATCCCCGCGGGAAGAGATCTCGCGGCTGCAGGGCTTGAGCTCACACAGCGTGAGAAGCGGGAGTTTGTCCTCAAGGACGCGCTTTTAAAGCTCTATATGGACTACGATTATATCTTCCTCGACTGTCCGCCGAGCCTTGAGCTGCTCACCGTCAACGCGCTTACCTGCGCAGACAGCGTTATCATTCCGATGCAGTGCGAGTATTACGCGCTCGAAGGGATAACGGATCTTGTAAACAGCATAAAGATGTGCAACAAATTCCTGAACAAACGCCTTGAAGTGGAGGGGATAGTCCTCACGATGTTCGATCCGAGGATGAACCTGACAAATCAGGTGGCAAATGAGATCAAAAACTATTTTGGCGACAAGGTCTACAAGACGGTCATTCCGAGGAGCGTACGCCTCTCTGAGGCGCCGAGCCACGGAGAACCCGGAGTTGTATACGACCGGATAGGCAAGGGAAGCCGGGCATACAGAGCTTTGGCAAAAGAAGTCGTCAAACGCTGTGAAGGAGCAAAATAATGGCAAAAAATGAAAAAAGAGGCCTCGGTACCGGTCTCGGAGCCCTTTTCGGAGAAGATGTATATGAGCAGGAGAACCAGACAAGCGATCTTATGCTTCCGATAGACAAGGTCTCTCCGCGCGCGACCCAGCCGAGAGTCTATTTCAGTGATGAATCTCTGAATACTCTCTCCGAGTCCATTAAACTGTACGGGATAATAACACCCATAACAGTCCGCTCGATGGAGGACGGTTTCTATGAGATCATAGCGGGAGAGAGAAGATGGAGGGCTGCCCGTCTGGCGGGACTCAAGGAAGTTCCTGTCCGGATCATCGAGGCAGATGACCGGCTGGCAAGCGAGCTTGCGCTGGTCGAAAATCTCCAGCGTGAGGACCTGAATCCCATTGAAGAAGCCAAGGGATACAAAAGTCTTATAGAAGAATACGGGATGACCCAGGACGAGGTCGCAAAGCGTATCGGAAGGTCCAGACCAGCGATAACGAACGCCATCCGACTTCTCTCGCTCTCTTCGGAGATCTCGGAACTTGTCGAAAAAGGACAGCTCAGCGCGGGACACGCCAGAGCTCTTCTTCCTGTCAAGGATGTGAAAAAACAGCAGGAGCTTGCAAACGCCATTATAAATAAAGGATATTCCGTAAGACACGCGGAAAAAATGGCGGCCGAGACCTTAAAACCCGCAAAAGAAAAAGAGACAGAGACCAAAAACGATTCACCTGATTATGCCAAATATGTTTCAGACGCCTTGAGTGATATTCTCGGAAGAAAAGTCGTATTGTATGACGGAAAAAAGACCGGAAAGATAGAACTTACTTTTTACGGCCCGGACGACAGAGAAGCTCTTATCGAAGAACTCAAAAAAATAGGAAAGCTCTAAACTGATTACAGGGAGATAATAAACAAATGTTAGACATCAGATTTATTCGCGAGAACCCGGACGCGGTAAAAGAAAACATTAAGAAAAAATTCCAGGAGGCAAAGCTGCCTCTTGTGGATGAGGTCATAGCGCTGGACGCGCAGAACAGGGCGGCCATAACCGAAGCCAGCGAGCTCCGCTCAAAGCGCAACAGCCTTTCAAAGCAGATCGGCGTTTTGATGGGCCAGTCGAAAAAGGACCCCTCCAAAAAGGATGAAGCCGAGAAGGTGAAAGCCGATGTCGTCGCCATAAACGAACGGCTTGAAGGCCTCGAGGCTCTGGAGACCGAGCTGGCCGAAAAGATCCGCAGAATAATGCTGCAGATCCCGAACATGATAGACCCCTCCGTTCCCATCGGGCCTGATGACAGCTGCAATGTCGAGGTACAGAGATTCGGAGAGCCCTACGTTCCCGGTTTCGAGATCCCCTACCACACGGAGATAATGGAATCTCTCGACGGAATAGACATGGACGCTGCCGGAAGAGTTTCGGGCAACGGCTTCTATTACCTGACCGGAGATATTGCGAGACTTCACAGCGCCGTTCTGGCCTATGCCAGGGATTTCATGATAGACAAGGGCTTCACTTACTGCATACCCCCCTTCATGATACACGGCAACGTCGTCGAGGGAGTCATGAGCCAGACCGAGATGGACGCCATGATGTACAAGATAGAGGGTGAGGACCTCTATCTGATCGGCACCTCCGAGCATTCCATGATAGGAAGGTTTATAGACCAGATCTTATCCGAGGACCGGCTCCCCCTCACATTGACCTCATATTCTCCCTGCTTCAGAAAGGAAAAGGGCGCCCACGGGATAGAAGAGAGAGGCGTATACCGTATACACCAGTTCGAAAAGCAGGAGATGATCGTCATCTGCAGACCGGAGGATTCCATGGCCTGGTATGAAAAGATGTGGCGCTTCAGCGTCGAGCTTTTCAGGAGCATGGAGATCCCGGTGAGGCAGCTCGAGTGCTGCTCCGGAGACCTGGCAGACCTGAAGGTCAAATCCTGTGACATAGAGGCATGGTCCCCGAGACAGCAGAAATACTTTGAGGTATGCTCCTGCTCCAATCTGGGAGACGCGCAGGCCAGAAGACTCAAAATGCGCGTAAAAGGCGAGGACGGAAAGATGTATCTGCCTCATACGCTGAACAACACCGTCGTTGCGCCCCCGAGAATGCTCATAGCATTTCTGGAGAATCATCTGCAGGAAGACGGGTCTGTTACGATTCCCGAAGTCCTCCGCCCGTATATGGGAGGAAAAGAAGTCCTGGTTCCGAAAAAATAAGATCCCTTTGCTTCGAAATACCCCGGTTTTTTCCGGGGTATTTTTATTGTTTTTATTTCAAATTATCTACTATATTATAAATATAAAATACTGTTGATTATCAGACGGGTTTGTGGTATTATTAATTGTTTAATTCTGCCCGTTTGAAGGTGAAAAAATGAACTCTCTTAATGATATCTGGTCCGAGATAATAAAGATCCTTTCCGAGGAACTTTCCCCCACCACGATCAACACCTGGTTTCTGGACTGTACCCCGGTCGAGCTGGACGACTGCAAGCTCGTTCTGCACACTCCCAGCGAGTTCAAAAAGGGAATACTGAATGAGAGATTCCTGCCCCAGATCAAAAAAGCTCTCTACAATCTGTTCTCGACGGAATTCGAGGTCGTCATTCTGTGTTCTGAAGCCGAGATGCGTGCATACACCGACCAGAAAAGACGGGACAATGAACTTCCCGAGATCGCCGGATACACATTCGACAGATTTGTCGTAGGTCCCTCGAACAAATTTGCTCATGCAGCTGCTGAAGCTGTCGCCAACAACGACGATATAACATACAATCCCCTTCTTATTTACGGCAATTCCGGGCTCGGAAAGACACACCTTTTGCTGTCCATCGGGGCCACAATACACGACAGATATCCCAATAAAAAAATAGTCTATATAAAAGGCGACCAGTTTACAAACGAGCTCATCAAATCAATAAGAGAAGGGACCGCTGAGGATTTCAGAACAAAATACAGAAACGCCGATCTGTTTCTGATAGACGATATACAGTTCATTGCGGGAAAGCCCCAGACCCAGGAGGAATTTTTCCATACCTTCAACAACATTTATGAAGCCGGACATCAGATAGTCATTACTTCCGACAGACCTCCCAAAGATATGGCCGCGCTTGACGACCGTCTCAGGACCCGCTTTGAAGGCGGACTTCTCGCGGATATCGAGCCGCCCGATTATGAGACAAGAGTTGCAATAATAAAAAACAAGGCAGCTCAGTTCGGTCTTATTATTTCCGAAGAGGCAGTCAATTACATCGCAGACAATGTAAAAGCCAATATAAGGCAGCTGGAAGGTGTCATTAAGAAACTCACGGCATATAAGGCCATACTGAACACAGAAATCGATCTGGAGGCCGTGAAACGCGCCATAGCGGACGTAATAAAGAACGAGGATTATATACCCCAGCCGAAGAAAATAATTCAGGAGACGGCGAAATTCTTCAACGTGAGCGAGGAAGATCTCATCGGCAAAAATCAGAGCAAAAAGTGCTCCCAGCCGAGACAGATATCCATGTATCTTATAAGGACTCTTACAAATCTCTCTCTTCAGGATATAGGAAAAGAGTTTTCAGGAAGAAACCACGCGACTGTCCTCACCTCCATAAGAAATGTGGAGGATATGAGCAGAAAAGACACCGAGCTCATGAATATAATAAGAGATATAACGGCAAACATAAACTCCCCGGAATAATTTCAACATTTTCTCTGTTTATTGTTTGTTTATATTATGTTGAAAACAGAAATCTGATTTTTTTGTGTAGAAAATTATAAAAATTCAAACATTTCTTCTACAAAGAAAAATTCTTGTGTACCAACGGATCAATAAACTTTTCAACAAAAAAATTCTCTACTGCTTAATACTTCTGAATAAAAAATAATTATTTATATACGGGAGAAATAAAAATGAAATTCAAATGCGAGAAGTACCTCAT
Source organism: Oscillospiraceae bacterium (assembly GCA_902802045.1). Classification (GTDB taxonomy): domain Bacteria; phylum Bacillota; class Clostridia; order Oscillospirales; family Oscillospiraceae; genus Limivicinus. The sequence goes on from CADCKQ010000001.1 coordinate 469,231, forward strand.
ACAGAATGCATGTCAAACTGCATCCAGAGCTGCAGCGTCAAAAAGCCCGATCCCCGCTCTGGAGGGACTTTTGATCAGCGCCGGAGCCGGTGTGACGGTAACCGGATATGATCTAAAAGAAGGCATATTTACCAATATTGCGGCAGATGTGGAAGAAGCGGGCTCAGTCGTAATAGAGGCAAAATTTTTAAATGAGATGCTGAGACGTCTTCCTGACGGGATCGTTTCTTTCGATTGTGCGGAAGACTGCAAAGTCTCCGTCAGATGCGGAAGAAGCAAATATGACATAATAGGCATTGAGAGCGCAGAATATCCTGAAATACAGAAAGTTGAAGGATTGAATAGAGTATCTCTTCCGCAGAAAATACTGAAGAGCATGATAAATGAAACAATATTTGCAATTGCGGAGACTGATGTCAGACCAGTATATACGGGAACTCTGTTTGAAATAGAAGACGGAAAACTGACTCTTGTTTCAGTCGACGGATACCGCCTTGCCAAGAGGACCGAAATTCCGGAAGAAGCTGCTATGGAAAACTGCACATTTATAGTGCCCGGAAGCGCGCTTGCGGATATAGAGAGAATATGCGCTGATACTTCAGATGAAGTTGAGATTTCGGTCGGTGACAAGCATATCGAGTTTAAGATAGGAGATACTGTAGTTATAACCAGAAGACTCGAAGGAGATTTTTTAAACTACAAAAAAGCAATTCCCGCTACATTCAAATACGAAATCAAAATTTCCAGAAGCGAGTTTTTATCTACAGTTGACAGAGTTTCCCTTATTGTCGATGAGAAAAACAAGACTCCGGTGAGAGTCATATTCGGAGACGGAATGATCAGCTGCAACTGTGTGACACCGCTCGGAAAGGCAGAGGATGTCTGCATTTGCGAGGGAAACGGCGAGGACCTGCTTATCGGTTTCAATGACAGATACTTAAAGGATGCCTTAAAAGCTGCAGAAGGCGAAGAAATAAAGCTTTGTGTGAATACGGCATCCTCTCCCTGTGTGATAGTTCCGGCTGAAGGAGAAGAAAAATTCACTTATATGGTCCTTCCTGTAAGGCTGCACGCATAATAATGGAAAAAATAAAAATAGAAACAGAATATATAAAACTTGAAGCTCTTTTAAAATACGCAGCCCTTTGTTCCTCCGGCGGAGAGGCAAAGCAGGAGATAATCGGCGGAAAAGTAAAAGTAAACGGCGAAGTCTGTACTATGCGGGGAAAGAAAATAAGGCCGGGAGACGAGATAGAATATCTGGGAAAAACGGTTTCGGTCGGATAATTCATGAAGATAAAAAAACTTGCATTAAACGGATTTCGAAATTACGGATGGGAAACGGCGGAATTTTCAGGAGAGACGAACGTTATCTGCGGGGAAAATGCCCAGGGAAAAACCAATCTTCTGGAAGCGGTATGTCTTCTCTCAACAGGAAAAAGCTTCAGGACCCGTTTTGACAGAGAACTTCTGGGCTTTGACTATTCATCTGCAAATATTCTCGCAGATATAGAGAGCCACGGAAGACAGCAGAACATATCAATAGATATAAGCTCCGGAAAGCCGAAAAGGATCCTTGTCAACGGAGTGAAAAAAACAGCTTCAGAGCTTTGCGAAACTCTGAATGTTGTTTTGTTCTGCCCTGAGGACCTGAATATCATAAAAGAAGGGGCTGCGGGAAGAAGAAAGCTTCTTGACAACGCGATCTCCCAGATCAAGCCTCAATATGCGGCATATCTCTCGCAGTTCAACAAACTCTATGAGAATAAGACGAGAATATTGAAAGACTGGAGAGAAAAGCCTTCACTTCTTGAGACTCTGGATGAGTTTTCGGAGGGACTCTGCAGGACTTCCGCATATCTGGTGAGATACAGGGCAGCATATACCAAGAGACTGAATGAAGCGGCAGCACCCGTGCACAGAGATTTCTCCTCCGGAACGGAAGAACTCAATATCGAGTACAAAACTATGAGCACAGTATCGGATCCCCTGGCCGGAGTGAAGGATATCTATTATGAGATCCTTGAACATCAGGAGAGACACAGACAGAACGAAATAGACAGCGGGCAGGTTCTGACGGGCGCGCACAAGGATGATCTTGAATTTACCGTAAACGGGAAAAACGCCAGAAGCTTCGCGTCGCAGGGACAGACAAGAACAGCTGCGCTTTCCGTAAAGCTTGCGGAAAGAGAGATACTTAAAGCGGAAACCGGAGAATATCCTGTTTTATTGCTGGACGATGTTCTGTCCGAGCTTGACGCAAAAAGGCAGGAATTTGTCCTGAACAGACTCGGAGGAGGCCAGACGCTTATTACCTGCTGTGAGGACGAAAACATATCTGCCAGGACGGGCGGCAAAGTTATCTTTGTAAGCGACGGCAGGATAAAGTAAAAAATGATCATAAGACTTGGAAGCAATACGTTCAGGGATGAAAAAGAAATAGTCGGGGTATTCGATCTTGATATCACCTCACAATCCTATATAACGCGCGGCTTTTTGAGAGCCTCCGAATCGAGAGGAGAAGTGGTTAATGCCGCGGAGGATATCCCAAAGACATTTGTATTATGCAATGAAAATAAAGGCACGGAAGTTATCCTGTGCCAGAGCAATACAAAAACCGTACTGCGTGCGGTTTGACCAGGAGAAAGAAACATGGCAGAACTTACAGAAAAAGTAACACAGGAATATGACGCTTCGCAGATCCAGGTGCTGGAAGGCCTGGAAGCTGTTAGAAAACGTCCGGGAATGTATATCGGGTCGACCTCGTCCTCGGGTCTGCACCATCTCGTATACGAGATAGTTGACAACTCCATAGACGAGGCGCTGGCAGGCTACTGCGACACAATAGAGGTCGTAATAGAAGACGGAGATATAATCAGGGTGAGCGACAACGGGCGCGGAATCCCCGTGGATATCCAGGCACAGACGGGAAAATCCGCGCTGGAGGTCGTCTTTACCGTTCTTCACGCGGGCGGAAAATTCGGAAACGGCGGATATAAGGTATCGGGCGGCCTTCACGGCGTCGGTGCCAGTGTTGTAAACGCACTTTCCGAGTGGCTCGAGGTTCAGGTGCACAAGGACGGGAAAATTTATGAGATGAAGTTCTCCCGCGGAGATATCACCGAGCACATAAAAGTGGTCGGAGAAACGGACAGGACAGGAACTGTCGTCAGGTTCAAGCCGGACGGAGAGATGTTCGATGACACCGTATATGACTATGATATCCTTCACACCAGAATGCGCGAACAGGCCTTTTTAAATGCAGGATTAAAGATATCCACCAGAGATCTGAGGCCGGGCAAAGAGCAGTACGACGAGATGTGCTATGAGGGCGGCATCAGGGAATTCGTTGAATACATCAACAGAAACAAGACTCCCCTGCACAGCGGCGTTATCTACATGAAGGACGTGAGAAGCGATTCCGTCGCCGAGATCGCCATGCAGTATAACGACAGCTACAATGAGATGCTGGTCTCGTTTGCAAACAATATCCACACTCCTGAAGGAGGAATGCATGAAACCGGCTTTAAGACAGCTCTGACAAGAGTGATCAACGCCTACGGCGTTAAAAACGGATATCTGAAAGGCGAAGAAAAACTCTCCGGAGAGGACTGCAGAGAAGGCCTTACGGCAGTCATTTCCGTAAAGCTCACGGAGCCTCAGTTTGAAGGACAGACAAAGGCAAAGCTCGGAAACGCCGAAATGAGATCGCTTGTGGACAGCGTCGTTGCAGACAGATTCTCACAGTTTCTCGAGGAAAACCCGACTGTCGCCAAACTCATCATGGACAAGACCCTTACGGCCTCCAGAGCGAGAGAAGCCGCGAGAAAAGCGAGAGAGACCGTTCGCCGCAAAACAGGCCTCGAGAGCGGTCAGATGCCCGAAAAGCTCCAGGACTGCAATGAAAAAGATCCGTCCCTCTGTGAGATATATATAGTCGAGGGCGACAGCGCTGCAGGCTCTGCTATCCAGGGCAGGGATTCCAGATTCCAGGCTATTCTTGCTATGTGGGGCAAGATGCTCAATGTTGAGAAAGCAAGAGCGGACAAGATATACGGCAATGACAAGCTGAGACCGATGATCGTAGCTCTGGGCTGCGGCATCGGAGAAGAATTCAATATAGATAAGCTCAGATATCACAAGATAATCATCATGGCGGATGCCGATGTGGACGGCTCCCATATAAGGACGCTGCTTCTGACCTTCTTCTTCCGATATATGAGACCTCTGATAGAAAAAGGCTATGTATATTCTGCGGTTCCGCCGCTGTATAAGCTTATAAGGGGCAAAAACCAGAGAGTTGCCTATTCGGATGAAGAGAGAGATGCTGTCTCTGCGGAGATGAGAGGCGACAACCCCGATGCGAAGATAGATATCTCCCGCTTCAAAGGGCTCGGCGAAATGGATCCGCATGAGCTCTGGGAGACCACCATGGATCCGGAGAAGAGGTCTTTAAGACGCATAACGCTCGAGGATGCCGTAGCCGCGGATCAGATATTCACCCTTCTGATGGGCGAAGAAGTGGACCCGAGGCGCGAATGGATAGAGCAGAATGCAAAATATGTCGTTAATCTGGATATTTAATAAATTGGAGCTTAAATAAATGGCACAGCATAAAAGAGACTACAAGCCTGAGGATATACTGTTTCCCGATCAGGTCATTACCGAATCCGACCTCGTCGGAGAAATGCAGAAAAGCTATATAGACTACGCGATGAGCGTAATCGTCGGAAGAGCGCTTCCGGACGCCAGAGACGGACTGAAGCCTGTTCACAGACGCATACTCTATACACTCTATGAGGACGGCCTTACAGCGGACAAACCCTTCAAAAAGTCCGCGACCTGCGTCGGCGACGTTCTGGGCCGCTATCATCCTCACGGAGACGCCAGCGTATACGACGCGATGGTCCGTATGGCACAGAATTTCTCCATGCGCTATATGCTCATAGACGGGCACGGAAACTTCGGATCTGTTGACGGAGACCCCCCTGCGGCCTACCGTTATACGGAGGCGAGGCTCTCAAAGATCTCTGACGAGATGCTCAGAGACATTGGTAAGGAGACGGTAGACTGGGATCCGAACTTTGACGAGTCCCGAAAAGAACCCAGAGTCCTTCCCTCGAGATTTCCGAACCTGCTCTGCAACGGCTCGAGCGGAATCGCCGTCGGAATGGCCACTAATATCCCGCCTCACAACCTCACGGAGGTTATAAACGCCTGTATATGCATACTTGATAATCCGGACGCGACTCTGAGCGATCTCATGCAGCACGTCAAAGGCCCTGATTTTCCGACAAAAGGCATAATCATGGGCAGAAGCGGGATCAGGCAGGCATACGCCACCGGCAGAGGCAAGGTAATCGTCAGGGCCAGAACGGAGTTTGAGGAATACGCGAACGGCAGGACCAGAATAATAGTTAACGAGCTCCCCTACCAGGTCAACAAGCGCCAGCTTATAAAGAGTATTGCTGATCAGGTAAACGAAAAGAGACTTGAGGGCATCTCGGATCTTCGCGACGAGACCGACAGAAACGGTATGCGTATCGTTATCGAGCTCAAGAGAGACGCGAACCCGCAGGTAGTTCTGAACAGACTGCTGGCCCAGACCGCTCTTCAGAGCAGTTTCAGCATAAATATGCTGGCACTGGTCAATAATCAGAGCCAGCCCAAGATACTCTCGCTCCGCCATGCGCTGGATGAATATCTCAGCTTCCAGGAGGATATTATAGTTCGCAGGACGAAATTCGATCTCAGGAAAGCCGAGGAGAGAGCACATCTTCTGGCAGGTCTCATTATCGCCCAGGAAAATATAGACGAAGTCATCAGAATAATCAGGAACTCCTACGATGACGCCAAAGCAAATCTGATGGCGAGATTTTCACTGAGCGATGTTCAGGCCCAGGCCATCTGCGACATGAGGCTTATCCAGCTTCAGAGACTCAACCGGGAAAAGCTGTTTGCTGAGGCGAAGGAGCTTGAGGAAAGGATAGAATACTACAAGGAGCTTCTTGCGGACGAAAACAGGATCAAGTCTGTATTAAAAGACGAACTCGCCGCTTTGCGCGACAAATACGGCGACGCGCGACTCACCGAGATCCAGGATGTTGAGGACGAGATAGACATAGAGGATCTCATAGAGGAGAAGACATGTGTCTATACTCTCACAAACAACGGTTATATCAAGCGTCTGCCTCTGAGCGAGTACAGAGCTCAGGGCCGCGGAGGCAAAGGTATAAAGGCGATGTCTACGAGGGAGGAGGACTTTGTAAAAACAGTCTTCACCGCCTCGACCCATGACAATATCATCTTCTTTACTACGGAAGGCAGAGCCTATGTGAAGAAGGGATATTCGGTTCCGGAGGCCGGAAGACAGGCCAGAGGAAGCAATATAGTAAATCTTATAAACATCGACAACAGCGAGGAGACCTCCGAAAAAGTAAGCGCCATGATAAAGGGCAGGAGTGCCGAAGAGGACGCATATCTGTTCTTTGTCACAAGGAAAGGAACTGTAAAGAGGCTTGCCCAGTCAGCTATAGGCAATATAAGAAAAACAGGGATACGCGCCATTACTCTCGATGAAGGAGATGAGCTGATAGCTGTCATACCCACAAGCGGAAATGACGAGATATTCATAGCCACTCACGACGGAGCAGGAATCTGCATAAAAGAAACGGATGCGAGAGCTATGGGAAGAAGCGCAGCCGGCGTCAGAGGAATCAGGCTCAGAGAAGGCGACTACGTGGTCGGTGCAGGGGCGCTTTCGGAAGGCGACAGCATTCTCACGGTCACGGAAAAGGGCTTCGGAAAGAGGACCTCTCTGGACGAGTGGAAGGCCCAGGGCAGAGGCGGCTACGGAAACAGAGCACATCTCTGCACCGAAAAGACCGGGAAGATCGTGTCCATGGAGATCATATCGGGAGACGATGATCTGCTCCTTATTGCCGATAACGGACTGATAATAAGGCTTGAAGCGTCCAAGATCCCTGTATACGGCAGAGCCAGTCAGGGCGTTATCCTTATGCGTATGGATGAGGGCGTAAAGGTCATCTCTATAACAAAGACCGAGAAGGCAGACAGCCCCGACGAAGAAGAGGCTCAAAACGACGCGGAAGCAGAGATCTGAGCTGTTTCCTGAAGAAAGAATGAAAAAGGTAATTATATACACAGACGGCGCCTGCAGCGGGAACCCCGGGCCCGGAGGCTGGGGAGCGATACTGAGGTATAAAGATACCGAAAAAGAGATCTCCGGCGGGGAGAAGATGACAACGAATAACCGTATGGAGCTCACTGCAGTCATCTCGGCTCTGGAACTTTTGAAGGAGAGCTGTGAGGTGGAGCTTTATTCGGATTCAAAATACGTGATCGACGCTCTTTCTCAGGGATGGGCAGAGAGCTGGAGAAAAAAAGGCTGGAAGAGGGCGGACAAAAAACCTGCTTTGAATCCGGACCTCTGGGAAAAGCTCCTCGACCTCGTTTCTGCCCATGAAATGACATATAACTGGGTAAAGGGGCATTCAGAGAACGAATACAACAACCGCTGTGACGCGCTCGCCGTCGAAGCACGGGAAAAGGCAGTATGAAGACCGATTATACCCAGAGCGCATTCAGAATATTCATGTCTTATGTGGCGAAGCAGAAAAAGCTCTTCGCCATAGACATGTTCTGTGCTTTTTTTGCCTCAGTCATAGACCTTGTCTTTCCTATTATTTCGAGAAAGTCCATGACCACTTTTCTTCCGGAGAAGATGTACAAGGCATTCTTTGCAGTCATGGCGATCGCTGTCTGCGCTTATTTTATCAAGGCCCTTTTATACTATATCGTCACGATCCTCGGGCACAAAATGGGAGTTCTTGTCGAAGCGGAGATGAGGCGGGATATCTTCACCCATCTGCAGACACTGAGCTGCAGCTTTTACGACAAAAACAGGACGGGAGCCCTGCTTTCAAGAGCGACCACGGATCTTTTTTCGATAACGGAGCTTGCCCATCACGGACCTGAAAATGTCCTCATTTGCGGGATAACCATAATAGGGGCTCTGGTCGTCATGTTTTTCATAGAGTGGCGCCTGACTTTGGTTCTGGCTGCAGTCATACCGCTCCTTTTCTGGTTTGCGCTTTCCCAGAGGATAAGGATGAAAAATGCCAATATCGAGGTCAAACGGAAGACGGCTGAGATGTATTCGACCATAGAGAGCGGGATCTCCGGAATACGTACAGCCAAGGCCTTCTCAAACGAAGAAGAGGAGACCAAAAAGTTCGATACGGCAAACGGAATATTTAAAACCGCCAAGGTCGAGTATTATAAGGCAATGGGCCTTTTCAACAGCGGAATGGACTTTACGCTCGGGATCCTTCAGGTTATAGTCATAACTGTCGGAGGCGCGCTTATCATGGCCGGAAAGATGGATTATATTACGCTTCTGACCTTTTCGCTCTATGTGTCGACTTTTTCCTCTCCCGCCCGAAAGCTTGCCCAGTTTGCCGAGCAGTATATGGACGGAACGGCAGGATTTACGAGATTTCTGGAGATCATGAGGACCGAACCGGGCATAAAAGACGCCGAAGATGCGCAGGAGCTTCAAAGCGCAAAGGGTGAAGTAAGCTTTGAAAATGTATGCTTTTCCTATTCAAACGGCATACCGGTCCTGACCGATATAAACATCAGTATAAAGCCGGGGCAGAAATTTGCTCTCGTCGGGCCCTCCGGCGGCGGCAAGACGACATTCTGCCAGCTGATCCCGAGATTTTACGATGTCAGTTCCGGCTCGGTGAAGGTCGACGGGCACGACGTAAGAGAGCTTACGCAGAATTCCCTGCGGCGCAATATCGGAATGATACAGCAGGATGTGTTTATGTTTGCCGGAACGATAAGGGAAAACATAAGATACGGAAGACCGGATGCGACAGACGAGGAGATCGTCCGGGCGGCAGTCAGAGCCGAGATCCACAGTGAGATCATGGAGTTTCCGGACGGATACGATTCATATATAGGCGAAAGAGGCGTCATGCTCTCCGGAGGACAGAAGCAGAGAATATCCATTGCCAGAGTGTTCCTGAAAAATCCAAAGATCCTGATCCTCGATGAGGCGACATCGGCGCTCGACACCGTTACGGAGCAGAAAATACAGAAAAGCCTTGATGAACTCTCGGTCGGAAGAACGACGATAACGGTTGCCCACAGACTTTCCACGATCAGAAACGCAGATGTAATAGCTGTGGTCGAAGGAGAGCAGATAACCGAGACGGGTACGCATGAGGAGCTCATGCAAAAAGGCGGAGCTTATGCAAAACTGTGCGAAGCGCAAAGCCTTGCAAGTGAAGAGTAAAGTGTGAACAGCGAAGCATTAGTATTATCGATACTTAAAAACAAAGAAATCGAGGAGCTCCCCTCTCTTGTCGAGAGAGGGGGGCTTCCCGCGCTCGTTTCAGGGCTTTCGCATATAAACAGGGTACATCTGGCTGCAGCACTGTACGAAACACTGAACAGCGGCGGCGAAGAAAGACCGCTCTTCGTCATCTGCCCGGATGACACGACAGCCGAAAGCTTTTCAGGAGATCTGAGCGCCTTTCTCGGCATTCCTGCACCGGTGCTGGGGCTTCGCGAGGAACCGGATTTCAAAGCGGAAGCCGTATCAAGGGAAAGCGAAAGAAACAGGATAGAGACATTCTGGGCGCTTTTAAACAGGCAATGCAATATAACGGTAGCCTCTGCAGCAGGGCTGATACAGAAATGTATCCCGCAGTATGAGCTTGAAAATTCTGTCGCGGTGCTTGAAGAGGGCGGGACTTTTTCTCCCGAGGAACTCGAAGAGCTTCTCTATACCGGCGGCTATACAAAAACGGATATGGTCGAAGGAAGCGGACAGTTTGCAAGAAGAGGCGGCATCCTTGATATTTTTTCTCCCGGGAGCGAAGATCCCCTGAGGCTTGAATTCTGGGGCGATGAGATAGACAGCATGGGCTTTTTCGACGTCTCCGACCAGAGAAGAAAAGAGCGGGTCGAAAGTTTTACCGTTTTGCCCGCCTCAGAGTCACCGAAAGAAAAAAACGGCAATACAAGAAATGATATTCCGTTTGCGTGTGCAGTCAGCTATATACCGGAAAACGCCTTTGTGTTCATAGACCAGCCCAAAAGATGCGGGGATTTTGCAAAAGCTTATATTAAGGATTGCGGAAAAGAAAAGAAAACGGCGCCTTTGAGCATATTTAAAGATATTTCCGAGGATTTTCCGCTGTATATGGCCGATTCCTTTACGACGGGAAATCCTCTCATAGCGCCCAAAACGCTTACGGGAATCACAGCCCGTCAGCTTCCCGGATATGCCGGAAATGCCCAACAGGCAGCAGATGATGTCAGATCGTATATGAAACAGGGCTACGGGACCGTTATTCTTACGGCCGATGAAAGACGCGCGGAGTCATTAAGAGGATTTTTTGCAGCCCGCGATCTCGACATACCGGTCAGCCGTTCCCTGAAAGCGCTTCCCGAAAGCGGCAGGAGCATCATAACGACAGGCTCCGTTTCCTCGGGAACAGAGTATCCAGGGATAAAACTTGCCATTTTAACAGACAGCCAGCTTATCCGGAGAAATTCTACGCATATAAGAAGGGCGGGAACAAAGAAAGCGCTTCCGAAGGACAGGGTCAGGATAGAGGCATATACCGACCTCAGCGCAGGAGACTATGTCGTTCACGAAAACTACGGGATAGGAAGATTCGACGGGATCGTAAAAATGGCTGCCGAGGGCGGCGAAAAAGACTATATAAAGATAAACTACCGGGATAAGGATGTCCTGTATGTTCCCGCGACCTCGCTGGATCTCGTTACAAAATATACCGGCGCCGGTGAAGACAGCCAGATAAAACTGTCAAAGCTCGGATCTGCCGAATGGGCAAAGACAAGGATACGCGCCAAAAAATCCGCCAGAGATATGGCGGACAAGCTGATCACGCTGTATGCGGGCAGGCTCAGAAAGCCGGGATATGCTTTTCTGCCTGATACCGAGTGGCAGTATGAGTTCGAAGGAAATTTCGGATATACGGAGACAGATGACCAGCTGAGATGCACGGCCGAGATAAAAAAGGACATGGAAACGCCTGTTCCCATGGACAGACTTCTCTGCGGAGACGTAGGCTACGGAAAGACAGAGGTGGCTTTGAGAGCCTGTATGAAATGTGTGCTCTCCGGAAAACAGGCCGCCATTCTGGTTCCGACAACAGTTCTTGCCCAGCAGCATTACCAGACTGCCGTTTCGAGGTTTTTCGGCTTTCCGGTGACCGTTGAGGTGCTGAGCAGATTTACGGCATCGCCGGCATCCGTTTTAAGGGACCTGGAGAGCGGAAAGTGCGATCTTGTAGTAGGAACTCACAGGCTTTTGTCCAAGGACGTCAGATTTAAGGACCTCGGGCTTCTGGTAGTCGATGAAGAACAGAGATTCGGCGTCACGCACAAGGAACATATAAAAGAACTGTCGCAGGGGGTGGATGTGCTGACGCTTTCAGCGACACCTATCCCGAGAACGCTGAACATGGCACTTGCGGGAATCAGGGATATGTCCATGATAGAAGAACCGCCCGGAGACCGCCTTCCTGTTTCAACCTTTGTTCTTGAGCACGATTGGGAGGTCGTAGCGGAGGCGATAACAAGAGAACTCCTGAGAGGCGGACAGGTCTATTATCTGCATAACCGCATAGACGATATAGAGCGCACCGCAAAAAAACTGGAGCCGCTTCTGCCTGAAGGAACGACGATCGCCGTTGCCCACGGCAGAATGGACAAAGCCGAGCTTCAGACAGTAATGGAAGCGGTCTCTGCCGGTGAGGTACAGGTGCTTGTCTGTACGACGATAATTGAGGCGGGGATCGATATCCCCAATGTAAATACGCTGATCATTGAAGATGCTGACCGCCTGGGCCTTGCCCAGCTGCATCAGATAAGAGGCAGGGTCGGAAGATCCTCCAGAAGAGCCTCCGCGTATCTGACCTTTCGCAGAGATAAGGTCCTGACTGAGATAGCCGAAAAGAGACTCAGCGCCATCAGGGACTTTGCAGAGTTCGGGAGCGGGATAAAGATAGCGATGAGGGACCTCGAGATAAGAGGAGCCGGAAACCTTCTCGGAGCGGAGCAGAGCGGGCATATGCATGAAGTGGGATACGATATGTATATGAAGCTTCTTGAAGAAGCGGTGCTTGAAGCCAGAGGCGTTCCCGCGGCGCCGAGAGCAGACTGTTCCGCGGACCTGGCGGTTGCGGCATCGATTCCGGACAGCTATATTCCCGCGCAGGAACAGAGAATGGATATATACCGGAGAATTGCCCTGATCCGGACGGAGGAACAGGCGGACGATCTGACGGACGAGCTTATAGACCGCTTCGGAGACCCGCCTCCGGGGGTCAATACTCTGATACAGGTCGCACTTCTCAGGGGAGAAGCCGGAAGAGCCGGGATCACCGATATTTCCCAGAAAAACGGAAGACTCATATTTGTTATGAAAGACCTGGATGTGCAAACACTTCTTGACCTGTGTTCGAGGGAAGAGTATAAAGGTATACTGAAAGCGGAGCCCGGCGATAAGCCGACGGTATCTCTTAAGATAATATCAAGAAGCCGGATCACGGATCAGGCCAGAAAATTCGTAAGGAGCTTGGAAAAAGAATGAAAAGATTCCTCATTATTCTGCTTGTGGCAGTAATTGCCTTCGGAGGCATAATCACTTATGCAGTTACGCAAAAACCGTCTGTTCCTGCAGAAAGCGGTGAGATCTCCGGAACAGAAGCTGCTGAGAATACCGAAAATGCAGAGAGCACAGAGAGCACGGAAAGCGAAACGCTCTTTGATTATAATGCCCTGTACAGAACGCATGAGCCGGAAGAGACAGTTATGACGGTAAACGGCGAGGACATATCATGGGATGAATACTTCCAGAATCTCTCTCAGTGCATGCAGGAGGCGGAATACTACGGAATGACGGATCTCAGCGCAGCCGTCTCTGAAGGTGAAGATACGACCTGGGATGAGTATATACGGTTAAATGCCGAAGAGTATGTTAAGAACATGTATGCCGTCACAGGCTACTGCAGCAAAAACGGAATCGAACTTACGGACGAGATCAGGCAGTCGATCGACGAAACCCTCGCTGCTTATACCGCTTCGGTTTGCGGAGAGGGCGCCACAGAAGAGGATCTTGCAAAGTATCTCAAAGAACAGAAGTATGTGACGCTGGATACATTTAAAAAGCTCGTGGACGCCCAGTATCTGGTTCAGAATATTCTTACGCTTGCTTACGGAGAGAATTGCGAAAAAATAACGGATGAGCAGGCTGTATCTTATCTGGAAGAAAACGGATATATAAACGCAAACCATATCCTTCTGCTGACTATGGATATGACGACCCGTGAGGAACTGGACGAGGCGAAGCAGCAGGAGAAGGAAGCTCAGGCAAAAGAGCTGAGCGAACAGCTCAAAGCCGCAGAAGGCGACAGCGAAAAGCTTGTTGCGCTGTTCGAAGAGCTCAAGGAGCAGTATGATGAGGATTCCGGGAAAGCAACCAATCCGCATGGCTATACCTTTAAGGATGGCGTCATGGTAAAAGAATTCGAGGAAGCAGCAAAAGCCCTTGACGAATATGAGATATCGGATCCGGTAAAAAGCACATACGGCTATCACGTGATCATGAGACTTCCGCTTGATCCCGATGCACTTATAGCAGGATCTTCTTCAGCAACCGGACGCATGATGTGTGCCTCGAAAGAAATAAGCGACAGGATCCAGGAAGAGTTTGACAATTCAGAAGTCAGGTACTCCGAAGGATTCAGAGATTTCAAAATATCGGATATAGTTTGACGTGAAACAAAAAAATCCGGGCACTCCGAAAAGGAGAGCCCGGTGCTTTTTTGATCAGTTTGATTATCCGACAAATCTCATACCGAAACCGTCTGCTGCCTCATAGTTTGCGGAGAGCGTTCCGATCCACTCCGAAACGGCGGTATCAGTCAGCTGTCCCTTTGCGATCGCGAGGCGGTCGATCGTCCCGTCACCGTCCGCGTCGGAGGAATTGTCGTTTCTGCTTTCGAAGACAACGACGTAATAACCGTAATCAGTATATTCGAGAACTTCAATGTCGCCTTCCGCGCGGCCTTCTTCCATCAGCCAGGAGCTGTAGGAAGAACCGAGGGAAGAGCCCAAGGCATCTTTCGAATATGTGCAGACGGCCTGTTCTTCCCCGTCTGCAGGAGCGACGACGGATGCAATGGCGGCATTGAGTTTTGCCTCGATGCTGTCATATTTGTTTTCGTCAGCTTCGAATGCCGCAACTATCGCTTTGGCACTGGCCTTTGCGGCGGTAAGCGTCTCCTCGCTTGCTGCCGTCGTTGTGTTTCCGTCGGCATCTGTGCTCTCTACGGTCTCGGCCGCTATATAGTAGTAAGCATATGTGAAAAGATCCGAGCTTCCGTTAAGAGATACATAGTAATCTTCGAGCTCTTCATCGGTATATTCAAGCGAATCGCGATAGGATGAAATGGCTTTGTTTGCAAGCGCGGACTCGGTGTTTGCTTCTTCAACCGTGTCGAGAGTGACCAGATCGCCGTATGCTGCCTTGAGATATTTCTTTGCGTTTGCGTAGCCGTTTTCTTTGGCAGAAGCCTCAAGATCTTTAAGTGAAGTGTTGAGAGCTTCAAGGTCATCCTCTTCGAGGGCTATTCCGTTTTCACCGGCATAGTCGCAGAGCGCCTTAAGCTGGGCCATCTCCGATCTGGCTGCATCGAGGAAATAGTCTTTCCATGTATAGCCTTCTTCACCTCCGGCATATTGCTGGCTTCCGAGACCGGAAATGCCGTAGGTCGCGTCAAGTCCGAAGAGACTTGCGTAGGAGCCGTACGTCGAGTAGAAATTGTAATACTGGTTTGCGTAGTGGTATGTTACGTCATCGGGGCCGTAGCTTTTATCACCTATCGTCAAAGCCGTTGTGGATCTGTAGAAAATGTTTGAGGAGAAGAATAAGATCGCGATGATCAGAATGACAACGCCGATGGTTCCCCAGGTCCATCTGGTCTTGCTTTTCTTCTTTTTCTTTTCCTCTTCCTGGAGGGCCAGCATCTTTTTGTCGGTTCCGGCTGCCCTGTTTTCTGCTCTTAATTTTTTTTCGGTTGATGCGCTCATATCTTATAACTTCCTTAGAAATTTATATTTTTATTATAAGGCTTATCAGTCTTTCCCGGCGGCCTTCATCGCGAGATAGGCGTTTATGAATCCGTCGAGATCCCCGTCCATGACATTGCCGATGTTTCCGTTTTCATAATCGGTCCTGTGGTCTTTAACGAGCTGGTAGGGCATAAACACGTACGATCTTATCTGGCTGCCCCATTCTATCTTCATCTGCACGCCTTTTATATCCGAGATCTTCTCGAGATGCTCGCGCTCTTTGATCTCAGCGAGGCGGGCTCTGAGCATTGCTTTGCAGTTTTCAAGATTCTGGAAATGGCTGCGCTCGACCTGACTGGAGACAACTATTCCCGTCGGAATATGCGTAAGTCTTACGGCAGAGGAGGTCTTGTTGACTTTCTGTCCGCCTGCTCCGGAGGAGCGGTAGACATCCATCTTGATATCCTCATCGCGAAGCTCGATCTCGCCGTCATCCGAGATCTCAGGCATTACCTCGATAGCGGCAAAGGAGGTATGACGTCTTCCTGCGGCATCGAAGGGGGAGATCCGGACAAGCCGGTGTATTCCGTGCTCGGAGCGGAGAAAACCGTAGGCGTTTTCGCCTTCGATCTTTATTGTAGCGCTTTTAATGCCGGCCTCATCTCCGTCGAGATAATCCATGACGGTGACTTTGTAACCGTGCCTGTCAGCCCACATGTTGTACATGCGGTAGAGCATTGAAGCCCAGTCCTGAGCCTCTGTCCCGCCGGCTCCCGCATGGAAGGTGAGGATCGCGTTGTTCGAGTCGTATTCACCGGTCAAAAGTGTGCTCAGCCTGGTGGAATCCATGGATTCGGAGAATTGTTCGAATTCCTCTTCGAGCTCCGGAAGCATGCTGTCGTCATTCTCTTCGATCGCCATTTCGCACATCGTATAGAGATCGTCCCAGGCAGAACAGAGCTTTTTGTAGTTGTCTGTTTTGTTTTTCAGGGACTTGAGACGCATCTGGACCTTGCGGGATCTTTCCACATCGTTCCAGAAGCCCTCGCGTTCGGAGGCGGCCTCAAGTTCTTCGATCTCCTTTTTGGCGGCCTCAAGATTCAGCGCCGCGCTCAGATCGTCCAGAGAAGGCTTAATATTGTTCAGTTTTACTTTATATTCTTCAAATTCAAGCATCTTTTTGCTCCGAAATTATCATAGCCGCAGTATTATACCGAAAAGCGGCGGAAAAGTAAATAATCAATTGAAAAAAGGAAGGTGTGCTATTATAATGAAAATGCACGATTGTGTGCTGAAGGGCATAATAAAAAAGAGGAGAAAATAATAAATGCTTTCTCACGGAAAAGAAATCAAGGTCTTCGCAGGAAACTCCAACCCGGAACTCGCAGAGGGGATCTGCGCGCATCTATACAAGACTCTCGGAGACGCGACCGTTTCCCAATTTTCCGACGGCGAATGCAGCATTTCGGTGCATGAACCGGTCAGAGGCAAGGATGTGTTCATAGTCCAGTCTACCTGTTCGCACGTAAACGACAATCTTATGGAACTTCTCATTATGATCGACGCGATGCGCAGAGCGTCAGCAGGGCGTATCACGGCGGTCATTCCGTATTTCGGATATGCAAGACAGGACAGAAAAGCGAAATCCAGAGATCCGATCTCGGCGAAACTCGTGGCAAACCTCATTACTGCCGCCGGCGCGGACAGGGTCCTGACGATGGACCTGCACGCGGCACAGATCCAGGGCTTTTTCGATATCCCGGTCGATAATATGATGGGATCGTATATTTTTGCAAAACACTACATAAAACGCTTCGGCAAGGGAAATGACGATTATCTGGTCGTCTCCCCGGATGTCGGTTCGGTGGCAAGGGCGAGAGCGTTCTCCGTGAAGCTCGGGGTCGGAATGGCTATCGTCGACAAGCGCCGCGAAAGAGCAAACCAGAGCGAAGTCATGAACATAATCGGTTCGGTTAAGGGCAAGAAATGCATCTTGCTCGACGACATCGTCGACACTGCCGGTTCCCTTACCGGAGCAGCCGCTGCCATTAAAAACGCGGGAGCGGAAGAGGTGTTTGCCTGCGCGACTCACGGAGTGCTCTCGGGCCCTGCCATACAGAGGATAAACGACAGCTGCATCAACGAATTGCTGCTGCTCGACACCATCCCCTACCCGCAAGACAGGGAGAGATCCGAAAAGATCAGATACCTGACAACAGCTCCGATCTTTGCGGACGCCATAAAGAAGATCTACGAAGAAGAGTCGATCTCAACGCTTTTTGACGAATGATATAACGGTATACGGTGAAGATCGAGGCAGCAAAAGCGGGAAAGCCGGGCTGGATCATAGCATTTCTCGGCAATCCCGGAATAAAGTATTCCGGAACAAGGCATAACGCCGGCTTTATGGCAGGCGATGCCCTCGGGAAAATGCTTGGCGTCAGGATAACCAGGGCGGCTTTCAGGGCATTGACGGCAAAAACTGAGATAAACGGGGAAAAAGTCCTGCTGCTCAAGCCTCAGACCTATATGAACCTCTCCGGAGAATCGGTCGCAAAAGCGGCACGATACTACAAGGTGCCGGCCGAGCATATAATAGTGCTTTCGGATGAAATGCATCTTGCGCTCGGAAGCATAAGGGTGAGGACCAAAGGCTCTGCCGGCGGGCACAACGGACTGAAGAATATAATCGCGGAGCTCGGGACAGAGAATTTCCCGAGAATACGTATCGGAGTCGGAGAACCTCCGAATCCCGAATATGATATGAAAGACTGGGCACTGACCGCTCTGAAAAACGCGGACGCCGAGCTTCTCGGTGCCGCTTCCGCCAGAGCGGCAGAGGCTGCGGTCTCTTATATTACCGAAGGCGCAGAAAAAACAATGAATAAATACAACGGAGGAAGCCAATGAAAAAGAAATGCATAGCGATGCTCCTGGCCGGAGGTCAGGGCTCGAGGCTTTATGCACTGACCCAGGATGCAGCAAAACCGAGCGTGCCGTTTGGCGGAAAATACAGGATAATAGATTTTCCGCTTTCAAACTGTGCAAACTCCGGGATAGACACCGTCGGCGTTCTGACCCAGTATAAACCGCTCAGGCTGAACAGCTATATAGGCACAGGCGAGCCTTGGGATCTTGACGTATCGGACGGAGGAGTTTATATTCTTCCGCCGTATCTGGGTGCCCACGAGCAGGGGTCCTGGTTTGCAGGCACGGCAAACGCCATTTACCAGAACATAGAGTTTATTGAATTGTATGATCCCGAAAACGTCCTGATACTTTCGGGAGATCACATCTACAAGATGGATTATGAAAAGATGCTGGATGCCCATACCGAAAACGGAGCAGCCTGCACAATTGCAGTCCAGCAGGTCTCCATGCAGGAAGCGACCAGAATGGGAATAATGAGTGTCGACGCTTCGGACAGGATCACGGAGTTTGAAGAGAAACCCAAGCAGCCGAAGAGCGACCTTGCTTCAATGGGCATTTATATCTTCAACTGGCAGAAACTAAAGCAGTATCTGATCGAAGATGAGAAGGACCCGGATTCGGCCAAGGATTTCGGAAAGAACATTATTCCGAAGATGCTCAAAGCCGGGGAGAGGATGTTCGCATACAGGTTTGAGGGCTACTGGAGAGACGTCGGTACTATTATCAGCCTTTGGGACGCCAACATGGATATGCTCTCCTCCGACAGAATAAACCTTTACGACCCCTCATGGCCGATAAACAGCCGGAGCCAGACGCTTCCTCCCCACTATGCCGGCGAGGAAAGCGAGATCATCCACAGCATCGTAACAGAAGGCTGTGAGATAGAAGGCAGGGTCGAAAACAGCATACTGTCGCAGGGAGTAAAAGTCGGCAAGGGCGCCAGGGTGCTCTACAGCGTACTGATGCCGGGCGCCGAGGTCGCTGACGGGGCAACAGTCGAGTACGCAATGCTGGGCGAGAACGTCAGGATAGGCGAAGGCGCAAAAGTCGGGAACGAACCGGACGGCAGTGAGGAATGGACCGTTGCAACTGTAGGACCGGGCGCAAAGGTAGAAGCGGGGCAGGTCGTACCGGCCTCTGCAATGATCTACGCGTAAAGATAGGGAGGTAAGAAAATGGCTGATTATCACGGAATAATATTTGCATACTCCGCTGCTCCCGAAATGGGTGAGCTTGTTAAGGAGAGGACGAGCGCGTCCGTTCCGTTCTGTGCAAGGTACAGGCTGATAGATTTTTCGCTCTCTTCTCTTCGCAACGCCGGGATCAGAAATGCCGGTGTCATAATGCAGAGAGACTACCAGAGCTTAATGGATCACTGCGCCAGCGGCAAAGCGTGGGATATGACAAGAAAGAACGGCGGACTTAAGCTTCTGCCGCCTTTCGGGCTTCCCGAGTATCACAGCGGCGATTATGTCGGGACTATGGAAGCGCTGAACGCTGTCTCCACGTATATCGAAGATATCAAAGAAGACAATGTAATACTCATGCAGGGCAATCTCTGTGCCAATATAGACCTCGAAGCGGCAACAGCCTGCCATGAGCAGTCCGGAGCCGCCATCACCGCCATCTGTTCCCCGAAAGCGCAGGGCGGAGTCAGATACAGATACATACTCAATGAAGACGGAAACAGCAGCAACAGGCTTCTTTTGAATCAGACGGAAAAAGGAGAAGGAATAGCATCGCTTGAGGCATACATCCTCTCCAAAGAGCTGCTGCTTTCCATGATGAAAACCAAGCAGCAAACAAACGTATACAGGTTCCACGCGGAGGCGCTCTTTGAGTATCTGAATAACGGAGGAAAGCTCAACGTCTATATCCACAACGGCTATGCCGCCTTCATTACGACGAAAGGCGAGTATTTCAAGGCTGCAACGGATATACTGGCACCGGAAAACAGAAGATCCGTTTTTCCCGGAGACAGACCTGTCCGCACTTCGGGGCTTGAAGGCGTTTCCTCCTATTACGGAGCGGAAGCAAAGAGCAGGAACTGTCTGGTCGCAGACAACTGCATCATCGAAGGGGAGATCGAAAACTGCATACTTCATTCCGGCGTCAGGATAGCAAAGGGCGCAAAACTCAAAAACTGCGTTCTCTTCAGAGGCACGGAAGTCGGGGAAAATTCGGAACTCGAGTGCATAGTTGCAGACAAATATGTAAAGTTTGCTCCCGGGACTGCCCTGAAAGGCAGCCCGAAGCTCCCGCTGGTAATACCGAAGGGCGCTGAAATATAAAGAAAGGATCAACGGAAGATTGACTGAACAGATTTCAAGAGATGAACTCAGGAGCGCGATAGAAGACAAACTGTGCGCGTATTTCGGAGCAACAAGCGAAAAAGCCACGGACGAACAGTTCTTCATGGCCTGCGCGATGGTGCTGCGCGAAGTAATGAGCAGAGTGATCGCAATAGATGAAGAGGCACACCCGGCAGAAAAGGAAGTCCATTACCTTTCCATGGAATTTCTGATGGGCAGAAGCCTTATGAAAAACGCGTTTAACCTCGGGATCGGAGATCAGCTCAGGGGAGCGATAGAAGATCTGGGCAGAAACGCGACGGACATCTTTGAAGCTGAACCCGACGCGGGGCTCGGCAACGGAGGCCTCGGAAGACTTGCCGCCTGTTATATGGACAGCATGTCCACTCTGGGGCTTGAAAGCACCGGATATTCCATATGCTATGAACTCGGGATATTCAAGCAGAAGTTTAAAGACGGGAAGCAGACCGAGGTCGCGGACAACTGGCGCGTAGCCGCTGAAAGCTGGCTTGTCCCGAGATATGACGAGGCGGTCGAAGTGCGTTTCGGCGGACAGATAGTGCCTTATTGGGACGAATACGGTTACTATCATGCCGAACACAAGGGCTATACCGCCGTTATGGCAGTTCCGAGAGATATGCTCATAGCCGGTTACGGAGGAAGCAAGATAAATAAGCTCAGACTCTGGGATGCCAGGAGCGCCAACCAGCTTGACATGTATCTGTTCTCCGAGGGCAAATATGTCGAGAGCATGGAACAGAGAACAATGGCCGAGGTGATAACGAAAGTTCTCTACCCCGCCGACGAGCATATAGAAGGCAAGACGCTGAGGCTTAAACAGCAGTACTTTTTCGTCTCTGCAACTGCACAGAACATAGTAAAGCGCCATATTGAAAAATGGGGAGATGTCAGAAATTTCTCCGAGCATCACGCTATTCAGATCAACGATACCCACCCCACTCTTATCATTCCCGAACTGATGAGGATCTTCCTGGACGAGCACGGGATGCGCTGGGATGATGCCTGGGAGCAGGTGACGAAGGCGGTCGCGTATACGAATCACACCGTCATGTCGGAAGCCCTTGAGAAATGGCCTCAGGAACTGGTGCAGTCGCTCCTGCCGAGGATCTGGGAGATCATGTGTGAGATCAATAAGAGATGGTGCAGCTATCTTGTTTCCAAGTTCGGAAATACGGAAGCTGTCGGACGCAATATGATCATCAACGGCGGACAGGTCTACATGGCAAATATGTGTCTGGCTGCCTGCCATACCGTCAACGGCGTTTCCAGGCTTCACGGTGACATATTAAAGCGCGATCTCTTCAGAGACATCTGTTCTCTCGAGCCGGAAAAGTTCACCTATGTAACAAACGGAATAGACCACAGAAGATGGCTCGCCCAGATAAATCCCGGCCTGAATTCTCTGGTATGCGAGCTGCTCGGAGGCAACAGCTATCTGACAAGACCGGAAGAGCTGGCAGGGCTTGCCGCTTTTGAAAACGACGAGAGCGTCCGGCAGAAAATGAATGCCATCAAATATGAGAACAAGCTGAGATTTGCCGAATTTGCAAAGAGAAACGACAACTTCTCATTGGACCCCTCTATGGTCATGGATGTGCAGATAAAGCGTCTGCATGAATACAAGAGACAGCTGCTCTGCGCCATGAGCATAATCCGTCTGCAGCAGATCCTGCACGACGATCCGAACGCGGACTTCGTGCCGAGGACCTTCGTCTTCGGAGCCAAATCCGCGGCAGGCTACCGGACAGCCAAGAGAATAATAGAACTTCTGCTCTCGCTGGCAAAAGACATAAACAACGATCCGCTCTGCAAGGGCAGACTCAGCGTATATTTTGTGGAAAACTACAGAGTATCTGCAGCCGAGGCGATGATACCCGGAGCACAGATATCCGAGCAGATCTCCACAGCCGGGAAAGAGGCCTCCGGAACCGGATGCATGAAGCTCATGATGAACGGTGCCGTTACCATAGGCACGCTGGACGGAGCCAACGTCGAGATGTATGAGCTGCTTGGTGACGAGAATATGTTCCTCTTCGGACTCAGGACGGAAGAAATAGCGGTACTGAAGAACGCGGGATACAATCCTCAGGAATATGTCAGAAAAGACGGTGAGCTCAGAAGAGTCCTCGACCGCATGAGCGCGGGCTTCTCGGACGGAAAGAATTACTCCGATCTCGCGTCCATGCTCCTCTACGGCGGAGACAATTACATGCTGATAGCGGATTTCAGAAGCTATGTCAACTGCCAGACAGCTCTCTACGAACGCATAAAGGACAGCTCCGAGACTGGAAGAATAGCGATAATGAATGTCGCGAAGAGCGGTATTTTCGCGGCTGACCGCGCGATAGGACAGTACAGGGACAATATATGGCATATAAAATAAGCGTAATAGGCGGGATCAACCTTGATATCGGGGGAAGACCGTCCGAAAGCTTGAGGCTGAGGGATTCCAATATAGGAACGATCTCACGCAGCGCGGGAGGCGTCGGCTTCAACATAGCAAAAAATCTTGCCGAAAGAGGAACAACGGTTTCTCTGGTGAGCGCGCTTGGAGACGACTCGGACGGAGGAACGCTCATGCTGGCTGCCCGCGCGGCAGGCATCGATATTACGGACACTCTGGTAACAGGCAGCCTGCCGACATCGCGATATCTGTATGTGACTGATGAAAACGGAGACATGTACACTGCCGTCAACGACATGCGGGTCACGGAGCTTATCACTCCGGAGTACCTGCGGGATAAGATGTCGGAGATCAACAGAAGTGACGCCCTCGTCGCAGACGCGAATCTCCGCCGCGATACGCTCGAATATATTGCGGAGAGAGCGAAAAGACCGATATACGCGGACTCTGTCTCTGTTGCCAAATGTCTTAAACTCAAAGGCCTTGCTTTGAGAGCCTTAAAGCCGAATATGGCAGAGGCCGAAAAGCTGACGGGCAGAGACACGCCGGAAGAAGCGGCAAACGCCCTGCTCGAGAGCGGGATAGGGAGAGTTTTCATCTCTCTCGGAACAGACGGCATGTACGCGGCCGAGGTCGGGAATTCCTGCCGGGTTCCCTGTCCTGAGGTCGTCAGCGGCAACACAAACGGAGCCGGTGACGCCGCCATGGCGGCAATAATCCTCGCGGATCTCGACGGGAAGGACCTGGAGGAGACCGCGAGAGCTGCAGTTGAAGCTGCCGCGCAAGCAGTCGCGCTGCAATAAAAGAATTGTTTAATAAAAGCAAAAAAAGAACAGGCACGGTCAAACGCGCCTGTTCTTTAATATTCCTGTCGCGGATCGGGGCTTTTTATTTCGCTTTTTCCTTAAGCATTTCGAGGACTTCCTCAACCCGTTCCTGGTATTCCGATCTCAAGACGGTCGGGTATGCGATGTCGATCTTATCGCCGTAGGTGAAGAGCCAGGCAAAGAAGTTCGGGGAGCTCTCGACCTCCACTGTTGCCGAATAGAGGCCTTCTTTTCCTCTGACTTTTGAGATCGGGGTCTTTTCTCCGAACTGGTCGTAGATATAGTTTACGGCGTCTTTCGTAAAATGAAGCTCTGCCGTGTACCTGTCCCCGCCGAACATTTTGAAGGACCTTCTCGTATAGCTCGCAACACCAAGGCGCTCGGTCTTTGCCCGGGCGCTTATTTCTTCCAGCGTCTCGCTGACGTTTTCCAGCCTGTCGACGCGGAAATTCTTTACCGTAAAGGTTGCGTCGGTCAGGTCTATTGCTCTTAAGTAATAGTTGTCGTCATTGAATATCAGGGCGATCGGCTCTGCTTCATAGTATTTCTTGTCGTGCGCGTAATCTCTTTTTCCGTTTTCGTCCAGCTTGAAATAGTTGAACATCAGAGTATGGTTATTTGAGATCGCGCTGTTTATGACCGTCGTATTCGGGAGCGTTGACGGGTTTTTGTGCTTTGTTTTGTTGAACTCCACGCGCCGTTTTTCCATTGCCTGCTGTACTCTTCTGCCGGCAAGACGGCCTATTTTTGCGATGATCTTTTCGGAGCTCTTCTCGTCCAGAAACGCTGATGCGTGAATAGCATCGGTTATGATGTTCATCTCTGTATCGGTCAGGGGATCGCGGTCCTCGTACCAGTAGCGCTTGGTACGCCAGTCTGTATCGTCGCAGACCCTGCAGAGGCCTTTTTCCCTGAGCATAGCGATATCTCTGGTAACGGCTCTGCGCTCAGCGGAAATGCCCTTCTTCTCTATCTTTCCGATGATGTCTTTCAAACTCAGCCTGTTCTCTTCGCCGGATTCATCGCGCAGGATCTGATATACAAGCACGGCTCTGGCTTTATCGTTCTTTTCCATTGCAACACCTAAAAATAAAATCGATAATTCAAAACGATTGAAAAATAAGGATGTATTATTAATCAGATATGCCTCAATCGAAGCTATTGTACCATCTGTGGTACTATATGCGCAAGCCGGACTGTTGATTTATATCTCCTGCTGTTTATAATTGACTCGAGCTCAAAAGAAGCGGCCCGCTTTTAATAATGTTATGATTGTATTGAGGTTAAAAAGAAAAATGAACTTATTTAAAAAACATGTACCGGCAACAGAGGATGCTTCAGCAGCGGACGGTCAGAAAGAGATCCCGGAGAACAGCGCCGGAGAGATCGTTCAGGAGCCCGGCGAGAGCTATATCAGCTTTCTCAACAGAAGGGCAGCCGCAGGCAGGGACCCGGACAGGCTTTTATCAATATCTGCTCCGCCGGGGCGCGAAAACGACAGGGAATTCATTGAAGACCGCCTTGCAAACGATATAAGCGAAAAGATAAAGGCCGTCGCACACGACTCGGATATGAATCCGGTGAACATGCAGACTCTCTTCGATCTGCCCTATAAGGAAAGGCTCCCCGTCATAGAAGGGATACTGGACCCGGGAACCTATATCCTTGCCGGCGCTTCAAAGAGCGGCAAATCGCTCCTTGCCTATCAGCTCGCGTTTCATGTGAGCACGGGAACTCCCATGTGGGGACATGAGGTGAAAGATCCGGGTACAGTTCTGTATCTCGCACTCGAGGATGATCTCCACAGGGTGAGAGCGAGATATACGAGGATGTTCGGAGTGAATCCCTCGGATAAGCTGGAGATAGCGACCCGCTCAGGGGATGTGGAGGGAGAACTTATAAAGCAGCTCGTGCAATTCCGCAGACGCCGCAGCGACCTCCGGCTCGTGATCATAGACACGCTGCAGAAGGTAAGAAGATCTGCAGGCAGTTATTCAGGAGACTATGATACCATGTCGCAGCTGAAGGCTTTCGCGGACAGATACCGGATCTGCCTTATACTCGTTCACCATACGAGGAAGAGCACGGCCAATGATATCTTCGATATGATATCCGGCTCAACTGGTATCATGGGTTCGGCCGACGGAGCGTTTCTCCTGCACAAGGAGGAGAGGAACGATCTCAATGCCATGCTTGACTTCGCGGGGCGCGACAGCGCGGAAAAGAGATTTAATCTGAAGCGCAACCTTGAGACTCTCACCTGGGAGCTTGTTAGCGAGGATGACGAGCTCTGGAGAAAGCCGCCGGATGAGACTCTTGAAGAACTGGCGGAAGTCATCAAGGCCTTCGACGGCTCATGGGAGGGGACTGCTACGGAGCTTCGCTCCGTGATGGAGACGGACAAGAACCCGAGCGCCCTTGCCAAGCATATTCTGAAGAATGCAGAGCGCCTTTTGGAAGAATACAAAATACGCGTCACGAGCAATAGAAATCATGACGGAAGAACTCTAGTGTTTTCAATGCCTGTGTACACGTGTGACGCGAGTGACGCGTATCTGAATACACCTCAAAAGTGCGTTTAAGGCATATATCTGTTTTCCCGTCACACGTGTCACACGTGTCACAAACCCAGCAAAATCAATACTTTCTGATTTTCAGCTCTCCTGTCACGCGTGACGCGTAAAAAGCAGGCACTTCGTGTTATACGAAGTGCCTGTGTTATTATGCATTTCTGATGCCAACTCAGGAAAAGAAGCGTCAATCCATGCCGGTATTCAGGCCAGAAACAAGCGGGTCAGGCTTCATGAACCAGCTTGCCGGTCATGGATTCGATCTGTATGGAAAAACAGAGGGTACTGCTTCCGAATTTGGAGATCTCGTGTTCCACATATTCATCTGTTGCGGGGAATTTGCTTGAGATCAGACGGCTGACAAAAGCCGTTTTATCGCGGTCTTCAATGATCTGCGCTTTTCCGAACACTACAACGCTCTTAACATAGTACGCCCAGTCTCCGTCCCGCTTTTCGTCCCGGCCGAAGACACAGAAAGAGACTTTGGGATCTTTTTTTATGGCATCGACGCGGTGCCCGATATTTCCTCCGTGAAAATACAGCCTTCCGTCTTCCTCGCAGTAATAATGATTGATGGGGATCCCGTAGGGATAACCGTTGTCTCCCAGAACGGACAGAACGCCTCTGGTCTCGGTTTTCAGGAGATCGATACATTCCTCCTGAGTTAAAGCCTGTTTTCCGCGCCTCATGGGACGGAATGATGAATACAGGCGATCAGAAATATCCGGCATATTGATGGCCTCCCATACGGCCCTGTTTAAAATACCAGTTCTTCAGGAGCTTCAGTGAAGGAGCTGAAAACAGCCTTGCCGGATCTGAAGTACAGCATCTGCATATTGCCGTCGTCAGGGCTGTACATTCCCTTAAGACTCGGCAGCTTCTCGAGCATTGCGACCTTTACATCGCGGTTATCGTCCTCTTCGAGGATCCCGGAGAGGCGCAGCCACTTGCCGCCGGTGAAAGCGCAGAGCTCGACTCTGGGGTTGGCGGCGATCTGCCTCGAGACGGCTTTGACCTTGCCGGTCTGGATGTAGAGCTTTCCGTCATAGAGCAAAATGGTGCCAAACGGCCTTACTCTGGGCTGGTCTCCCTCAACGGTCGCCAGATAGTATGTACCCGCGTCGTCAATAAACTTACAGATCTTTTCAAGGGCTTCCATGATCTTTACCTCCGTTTTTGTTATATGTTTCACTCAACTGCTGTTACCATTATACCTCTGCATAAGCAAATAGCAATATGTTCAAGAGAGCGTCAGCGACGCGGCGGCATTAAGAGGAAGACCGGATAATAATATGCTTGACAGGTGACCGGGCGGTTTCTATAATATCAGGTGTCCAAATGGTCACCTCAAGTATGATCGGAGAGTATAATGGAAGTTACGACAAAGGACAGGATACTGGACGAGGCATTGAAATGCTTCGCGGAAAACGGATACAACGGCACGAATCTGCGGGATCTGGCAGCGAATCTGGGGCTGAGCAAATCCGCGCTCTATAAGCATTATAACAGTAAAGAGGATATCTGGAATGCCATGATCGACAGGATCAGGAACTATTACAACGCGAATTTTGACCATCATCCGCAAATTCCGGAAACCTGCGGGGAACTTCTTGAGCTTACAATGCAGCTTGTCGGATTTACCATTCACGACCCCAGAATAATCCTCACGAGGCGGCTGCTTATGACGGAGCAGTTCAGGGGCGGGCAGGCATCCGAACTTGCTTCGGAATATTTTCTTAACGGTACAAAAAGAATGTTTTCCGAGATCTTCAGAAACATGATCGAAGACGGCCTCCTGAAACGGGATGATCCGGAGCTTTTGGCACTTGCCTACACTGCCCCGATAACGGTCCTGATCCATCAGTGCGACAGGGAGCGGGACAGGGAACCGGAGATCACGGAACAGATCGGGGCTTTTGCCCGGCATTTTATTGAAACATACCGCGCAGATTGCGAAAAATGATCGGAGGATATATCGATGCTGAAAATCAATCATCTTACAAAAACATTCGGGGATAAGACTGCGGTAGACGATCTGACCCTTCACATAGCACCGGGTGAGATATACGGTTTTATCGGACATAACGGCGCAGGCAAGAGTACTACACTGAGATCCGCCGCGGGAATGCTTGCCTGGCTTAAGAAAAACGGCGCCAAGAGATTTTCGGAATTACAGTGAACAAACAAATGAAAACCATCAATTAAGAGGTAAGAAGATGAAAGACAAACTGATGGAAGAAGATAGCTTCTTCTATGGGAAAAAGGCAGTCAAAGTATTCTTTATACTTGTCATCATTTTGTCGGCAGGAACAGAAGCGGCATATTGTCTTGGAGCGCCCGGGTGGCTCGTTGCGGTACTTATGTGGATCCCTGCCTTGTCGGCCATTATTGCTGCAATTATTTCAATAAAAGAGAAGAACGAAGCTATTACGATAAGAAAGCTGTTTTCCGGGATAGGAATAAGAAAGTGCAATGTGCTTTATATTGTTTTGGGAATAATCATACCTCTTATTTATCTTCTCATACCATATATGGTCTACTGGCATATATACCCTGATAATTTTGCATATACCGGCGTCGCCTTTTCTCTGATAATGAAAGACCTGGTGCTGTATACGATCGTCAGCGTCATTATCGGTCTGCTCACTGCAACAGGAGAAGAACTCGGCTGGAGAGGATTCATGCTGCCGGCCCTTTTGGAACGCTTCGGGCTAAAAAAAGCATTGCTCCTGTCAGGGCTTATCTGGTGCCTCTGGCATTTCCCGCTACTCATCTGGGGAGGATATATGGACGATTCCGTTTTATGGTACAGGCTTATCGCTTTTGTCCTCTGTATCTTCCCGGTCGGCGTTATAGCAGGCCTTCTCGCCATAAAAAGCGGCAGTGTTTGGCCTGCTGCCTTCCTGCATGCTGCGCACAATGCCTACGATCAGTCGGTATTCGGGATCATTACCCGCGGCGACAATATGATGTACTATGTAAGTGAGACAGGTATACTGACTATTGTTTGCGCCTGGATTATCGCGGCCATACTGTATGCTGCATACTCCAAAGCGAAAATCATACATAAAGAAAACGGCAATGACGGATAAAAATATATAAAAATGAAATATGAACGCAATTTAATACTGAAAAACGGTAAGAGCTGCCTTCTGAGGAGCGCCGGCCCGGCAGACGCCGAAGCTCTGCTTGGGACTTTTATACGTACTCACGAAGAGACAGATTATCTCCTGACTTATCCTGAGGAGAACGGGCATACAACAGAAGAAGAACAAAAGTTCCTTGAAGGACTGGAAAATGATGACAAAGGGATAGAGATCCTTGCTTTTGTTGACGGGAAAGCCGTCGGGAGCGCAGGGATAAACCGTGTTGGCGCGAAAGAGAAGATCCGCCACAGGGCAGAATTCGGGATAAGCGTTGAAAAGGCATACTGGCATCTCGGAATCGGAAGAGCACTGACGGAAGCCTGTATCGGTTGCGCTAAGGAGGCAGGCTATTCACAGATGGAACTTGAGGTCGTATCTGAAAACAGGGCGGCGATCTCTCTTTATGAAAGCGTCGGATTTAAGGAATACGGAAGAAATCCCAAAGGGTTCCGTTCCAGAATCACGCTCTGGCAGGAACTTGTGCTTATGCGGCTTGAGCTGGAATAAAACCGGCTTTATAAAGTAATGACCCTGAAAAAGGAGGATCGATATGGAAAAAAGCGGGATAGTCGGGAAGCTTTTTCAAATGCGGGATGAGAAATATGCCGCCTTGCAGGTGAAGATCCTTCCGACAGTTGGGAAGGATCGTATAATAGGAGTGAGAACTCCCGAACTTCGGGCCTTTGCGAAGGATCTGTTCAGGGAGGAGGAAACAGAGTCGTTTCTCAGAGAGCTTCCGCACCGGTACTTTGATGAAGACCAGCTCCATGCATTTGTGATCTCGCAGGAGAAGGATTTCGATAAATGCATTGCCGAAACGGAAGCGTTTCTCCCGTTCATAGACAATTGGGCCACCTGCGACCAGCTTTCACCGAAGGCATTCAAGAATAAGCCGCAAAAACTGCTTCCGTATATACGGAAATGGATCGGATCGGAACATGTCTATACTGTCCGTTTTGCCATAGGAATGCTTATGCAGCACTTCCTTGACGGCAATTTTTCTCCCGAATATCCGGAGATGGTGGCCGGAGCAAGATCGGAAGAATACTATGTCAATATGATGAGAGCCTGGTATTTTGCCACGGCGCTTGCCAAACAGTATGATTCCGTAATCCCGTATCTGGAAGGGAATAAGCTGGATACCTGGACCCATAACAAGACTATTCAGAAAAGCATAGAGAGCTTCAGGATAACGGATGAGCAGAAAGAGTACCTGAGAACCTTGAAAATCGGGAAAAAGTAGTGACAGGGGAAGATCATGGAACATAAAGGAACAAAGACGATCGAAACGGAGCGCCTTGTGCTGCGGCCGTTTAAAGCGGACGACGCGGGACCGATGTACAGGAACTGGGCCTCCGATCCCGAGGTTACAAAGTATCTGACATGGCCCGCGCACAGCAGCGTGGAAGTCTCGGAGCATGTCATTGCGGACTGGACAGAACAGCTGAAGGATCCGGCGTTTTACCAGTGGGCGATCGAACTGAAGGAGATCAAAGAACCCGTAGGCAGTATCAGCGTTGTAAGGATCGATGAGCAGACAGAGTCGTTTGATGTCGGCTACTGCATCGGAAGAAAATGGTGGCACAACGGCATTACCCCGGAAGCGCTTAGCGCCGTTATCGCTTTTCTGTTTGACCAGGTCCATGTAAGGTGTGTCAGAGCCTGCCATGATACGAACAATCCGAATTCCGGCAAAGTCATGATAAAAAGCGGAATGAAGTACGACGGATTGCGGCGGCAGGCGGGCGTAAACAATCAGGGGATCATAGATGAAGCCTGGTATTCGATCCTCAGATCGGAATATGAGAACGGGAAATCACAATACCAATGAGACTGGAGATATAAAATGAAAAAAACCGTATTGCTGCTTGCGCTGGTCCTCCTGCTTTCGGGTTGCGGAAAAGCGGCGGAAAAAACAGAAGACGCGAATACCGGAGCCGAGACCGCGTACATGGAGTTCCTGAGCGGAAGATCATCCGTTACGACAGCCGAATGCTTCAGGGATGACGATCAGGAATACAATCAGGACGGGCTGGCGTTCGGTACATACACGATCGGGGAGATGAGATCCGCGATCGCAGAGTATGAAATGAGCGAACCGGCTGTAAAATACACTTTCTTCGATTTCGGAAATGACGGCACTGAGGAGCTTATTATTAAATTTGAGAGCGTTGATCCGGCTTTTATGAACTGGATCGGCATAATAAGCTTTGACGGCGAAAACCTCGGCCTCAACTATTCTTATGAGGACGGATATCGCACTAATTCCGTACTTTATGACGGGGGATATCTCGAAAACGGAGGCTCCTCCGGAGCCGGAGCTCACGGGTACAGGATCGTCTCGTTTGACGGCAAAGGTTTCGGGACAGAAGAATACAGACAGAACGAATATTACGGATCCTTTGCGGAAAGCATAGAATTCGATCTTACCGGCGATTCGAATTGGGAAGATGAGCATGCCATACCGTATGAATCCGGGCTTCTGGTATATGAATATATAAAAGACGGCGATGTAAAGATCGCCGTCTCCGGAGGCTGGAGCGAAGACGCTCCGCTGCGTTATGAAGAAGAGGATTATATCGGTTATCTTGTTTCTCTGGGAGCGGAACAGATCTCCATGGAGGAAATGAACGCCCTCTGCTCGAAAGAGAAGCTCGGCGCCGGGATCAGCATCGACAGATCATTATAAAAGAACGGTTAAAAAAACCCATTGTTTATCTTTCAAGAATTCCCTCGTACAGCGCCGTATTGCCGGTAAAGTATGCCCAGAACTTCGTCCCGTAATCATAGTGCCACCATTCTGTCGGCAGATTTGAAAATCCCGCATTGAGCATGGTGTGGTAAAGAAGCCTTCTGTTGTTGCGGATCTCTTCATTCAAGCCCGGTTTTTCATAATACGCGGTGTTGGCCGTTTCGCGAAAATCGTCAAATCCGGTGCCCATGTTCAGAATATGTCCGTCGGAGTCGCGGAGAGTCAGATCTACAGCCCCGCCCGTGTTGTGTACCGACGGGCTGTAAATATCATAAGACGGTTTGCTCACAAAAAAGCTCGTTTTAAAGTCCAGTTCTTCTTCCCCAAGGCCGGACTCACCTTCGGAAACGATACGCCTGAATTCGTCCCAGAGCGCCTGCTGGACAGAGATCGGTCTCCAGGCGTCCAGAATGACAAGGCTGTATCCTTTCGGAAGTAAGTCCTGCGCTTTTATAAGCATATCTGCAACACTCTCTCTGGCATATGCCTCGTATGTCGCACCCGGAAGCAGTCTGGCATAGTATACGGAGAGGATCTCGAAGCCGAGATTCTCAAGATCTACAAGCTTTTCATCGCTTCCGAGAATGTCGTATTTTCCGATGTCCGGGAAACTTCTTTCCGGAATCGCGGCATATTCAAACATGGCGCCTCCTTTCGGCCGTCCGGGCGCGGGATCGGCCGGACCACGATCGATTATAACATTTTTCTCAGAAAGAATCAGGGAAATCGGCATAGTCTGTCATATCTGACCGACTATGCCGATATTGTTTCAGTTGTTCCGATCCCGAAAATGCCCCGTTTCAGGCCGGGTCATTTTCGAACGGAAGGATCAGAAGAACTCGCCGGGGATCTCCAGTGTCAGATCGCTTGTCGGGAAGCTGCAGCACGGGTGGATATAACCGTAGTGCACATCCGCCCAGCGGCGCATCTCGTTTTCCTGGGGAATGAAGACCGTGCCGGAAAGGAGACGGGAGCGGCACCAGCCGCACTCGCCCGCCCGGCAGCGGGAAGGAGCTTTGATGCCCGCACGCTCAATGGCGACGAGTACCGGCTCGTCGGCAGATGCCGGGATAGTCCATTCCTGAGGTCCCTGTCTGACGACAAAAGTAAACTCTTTTCCTTTGATATCTGCGGGATAGCCCTCACATTCCCAGGGCGTTTTGGTGACGTCGATGAGCTTGCGGCGGAACAGTCTTTCCGGAAGACCGAGTTTTTCGATCTCGGGACGGAGGAACTTGTACATCGCCTCAGGGCCGCAGAGAAATACGGAGAATTCTTCGCCCTCGGGAGCATACTTGCGGATAAGCTCTGCTGTTATGAAGCCGTGCTCAAAGCCGGCTTTCTCCTCTTCGGAGAGGACATGGATGACCTTGAATTTCGGGCAGATGCGGGCAAGCTCATCCAGCTCGCCGCGGAAGAGGATGTTGTCCTCATCACGAGAGCCGAAGAGCAGAGTCAGCGAAAAGTCCTCGATCCCGTCAGCCAGCGCGCGCGCCATTGACAGGAAGGGCGTAATGCCTGAGCCGCCGGCGAGGCCGATTACATTTTTGCAGTCGCGCAGGTCTTCATAGTAGAAGAATCCCTGCGGAGAAGAGGAAATGATCGTGTCGCCCGGTTTCTTTTCTTCAAGCAGACGGTCTGCGACAAAGCCGCCCGGATTAGCGCGGACAGTAATGGAATACAACCCGTTAAGCGCCTCTTTCGGAGAGGAGCAGAGAGAGTAGGAGCGGGAGACAAAGCTTCCGTCGATCGGCAGTTTCAGCGAGATATACTGCCCGGCGCGGAAATACGGCAGGGGAGCGCCGTCGGCGCGTTTCAGCACGAAAGTTTTGGCCTGGGCCTCACCGCGGTCGATTATGCGGTCGATCACAAGCTCGAGATAATCCGGATGCAAAGCTTTCGCGTTCTCATTGATCGGGAAAACACCGCTTATCTCATTTGCGGGCGAAGACTGTATCATGTTTTCGCGCACTTTGCCCATGTTTTTGAACTTGAGCATATCAAGTTTGCCGATCAGGCCGACTTTAACATTCAGATCAGACATTGCTTTCACCTCCTTCACTCCATTCTTTCAGATCTTTGAGAGCGTTGAAAGCCATCAGCTGTCCGCAGATGATAGTGGCGGAATAACCGTCGCTGCGCGGGCCGGCAGCGCCGATAGGCCTTAAGCCTTTTATCGGATAGTCGGATGAGATCATCATCATACGGGCCATCATACCGTCCCAGTCACGGGCCTCATACCCGTAGGCCGAACCTTCAGGCGAGCCGAGATAACGGGCAAAGGTCCACGGAGAGGCAACCTCCATCTCTTCAATATGGCCTGCAAGATCTATGCCGGTCTTCTCCTTGAGGTTGCGCAGCATCTTTTTGGCGCCCTCGTTCTTGAATTTGAAATAATCTTCCTGCTTAAGTTCGCCCCATTCGTCCGGGTTGCCGAAGGTCGTGAAGGAGCAGACACAGGTTCCCTTGGGTGAGAATTCGGGGTTTACGATGTTGTAGCACAGGAAAATGGAATAATCATTTGTCTTCATGCCGCCCTGTATGCGCTTGTACTCCTCGACGGAATTGGCGGTACTGGGCAAGAAGTAGCTGTAATCGGTGATGCCGAGCTCCTCGGGCGAGGCGTCACAGCAGAAGTAGGCTGTGTACATGCGTCCGCCCATGATCCTTCCGCGGGCCGCGGAGAGTTTCTTTTCACGCTCGGGAACCAGTTCTTTGGGCATCATACGACCGTAAATGATATCCGGGTTGATGTTGGCCAGAGCATAGTCGCACTCGATATCGCCAAGATTGGTGCGCACACCGCAGAGCCTGTCGCCGTTGAAGAGGAACTCCTCTGCGCGGCAGTTGAACCAGACTTCGCCGCCGAGCTCACGGAAACGCTCGATCATTGCCGTGGAGAATTCATGCGAGGTGTGTGCCGGAATGTAGGCGCTGCGCTGCACATATTTGTGCACCATCGCCGCGTAGTGGATAAAGGCCAGATGCTCCATATCCACACCCAGGTAGCTCCAATAGGTCGAGAGGATATCCTGGCACTTTTTCGGCAGCTTGAGTGCGTCGAAGACCTTCTGCGTGCTGTAGGCACCGGTCCTCAACATGTTCGGATAGTCGGATTGAAGCACCTTCGAATCGGCGTGGCCCTTCGATGCGGTTATGTATGCTATACCGTCGAGCACCTCCTGGAACAGATCGAAGAGCTGCGTCATCTTCTCGCGTGATCCGGGAACGTATTCTTCCATCTTGTCGATGAAATTGGGGATCCCGGCAGGCATGGTTACATCCATCGGACTCCCGTCTGAGTACTTGGAGATCACGCGGAAGCAGTCTTTGCATTCATACCATTTTAGAAAAACGCCATAGCCTTCAAGGATCCGCCGCACATCGCCGGGATTGTCGTCCGGGCCGTAGTCGCAGATCTCGTGAAGGGACGGCTCAACCTCAAAGCGGCCGCGGACAAAGCTGCTGGCTGCGCCGCCGGGGAGATTGTGCTTTTCGATCAGCAGTGTCTTTTTTCCGGCCAGCTGGCATTGCAGTGCTGCAGACATGCCGGAGTTGCCGGCGCCCACGACCACTATGTCATATTTGGGCATAATTGCATTCCTCCTTTTTTATTTATTATTTGTATTCCCGGGCGTTCCGGCTGATCTGGGGGAGCGCCAGGGAACAGATCTTACTTTTTGCTGCGGGCAGCGAGCATCGCCTTGTAGGCCGCGATGGCATTCTGAAGGTCCTCGGTTCCGCAACAGTAGGTTGACTGGGCCTGTTCAAAGATCCGGCCGGCGTAGAGGCCGCCTTCGTCCGTAAGATTGACGCCCTTCTTGGCAAAGCGAACGGCAGCGGCAGGGCTGCGCGCAATGGTTTTGGCCATCTTCATGGCACGTTCGTTCAATTCCTCAAGCGGGACAACAACTTCGACAAGACCTATGCGCAATGCCTCCTGTGCGTCGATCTCTTCGCCCGCGATGATCAGACGTTTTGCCTGACCCATACCTACCAGGCGCGTGAGACGTGAGGTGCCTCCCATATCCGGTGAAAGGCCCAATTGAACTTCAGGCAGGGAGAAACGGGCACCCTCTGCGGCGATCCGGATGTCGGCGCCGAGTATAAATTCCATGCCCGAGCCGGTGCAGAGCCCCTGTACGGCGGCTATGACAGGGTAATTCTGCTCCTGCCAGAAGCCGTAGATCCTCTGAAGCCAGGGCAGCTTCTCAAGCACATAGGCAGAGCTCACACCCTGCAGATAGTTCAGGTCAATACCCGCCGAAAAGCACTTGCCGTTTGCGTTGATGACAAGACAGCGGATCCCCTCCTGAGCGGCAATATGATCCTCGACCTCTCCGAGCTCCACATAGAAGCCCGCTTCGAATATGTTGTAGGGCGGACGGTTCAGAGTCAGGACACCTACGCCCTTTTCCAGAGAAAAGAGAAAGTATTTTCCTTCAAACATGAATTATCCTCCGATTATAATAATTGCTCCGGTTGAGAAGAAAACACCGCGGCGAGATCACAGACCGAGTTTTTCCTTGTACATTGCACTCAGAGCCTTGCGGTCCGCCTTGCCTGCTGCTGTACGGGGCAGCTCGGAAATGAACTCATAGGCGATGGGGATCTTGTAAGGTGCGAGGGACTTGCGCAGATACTGCTCGGCTTCCTCAGCAGTCATTTCCTCACCTTCCTTGAGAACCGTGTAGAGCACGGGAGCTTCACCCTTCTTCGGGTGAGTGATTCCGACTGCACAGGCTTCCTTGACCTTCGGGTTGGCAAACATGGCCTCGTCGATCTCACGCGGGAAGACATTGAAACCGTTGACGATAATCATATCCTTCTTGCGGTCCTTTATAAAGATGAAGCCGTCTTCGTCCATAAGCACAATGTCAGCGGTGTAGAGCCAGCCGTTCCGGATCGTTGCCTCAGTGGCCTCGGGGTTCTCCCAGTATTTCTTCATGACCTGCGGGCCGCGGCAGATGAGTTCGCCGGTCTCGCCCAGAGGCACAGGAGTCTTGCCGTCGACAGCGTCAACAACGACCAGATCCGTATCAGGTACAGCAACGCCGACAGAGCCGGGCTTGCGGACATGCATCGGGTTGATCGTCAGAATGTTCGAGGTCTCGGACATGCCGTAGCCCTCGACTATAGTCGCTCCGGTCTTGGCCTCAAGCTGCTCCATGACAGCAACCGGGCAGGGAGCAGAGCCGCAGAACACGCCCTTAAGCGAAGTGATATCCGCTTCGCCGGCCTGTACCTGCGGTGTGTTGAGCAGACCGATGAGCATTGCCGGAACAGCCGCGAAGATATTGGGCTTGTTTTCGACGATCTCGGCGAGCAGAGCGTCCGGCTTGGGCTGCGGAACGACGATGATCGTGCCTCCGTTGGTCAGTGTGATACCGACATTGGCGTTGAAACCGTAGACATGATTGAGCGGGATCGCAGCCAGCGTGACGATTTCGTCTTTTCCGACGATCGTGTAGCTGCGTGTCGTCCACAATGCCGTGCGGTAGCCCATCGTGTATACCATTTTGTTGGTCAGCACACAGCCCTTGGGAATACCGGTGGTACCGCCGGTGTACTGCAGACGGATCGGATCGTCCATACCGATCTCGATGTCCGGCTCAGTATTCGGATGTGTGCCGACAAGCTGGTTGAAGTCATACAGACCGTCGACCTGAGGCAGCTCGACAGCGCCTGAGGGAAGCTGGAAGGCGATGACGCGCTTGACAGCACAGTCGGGATTCTGAAGCATAGCGATCGCTTTGGGAGCGAAGGCTGCCATGACGACGACAGTTTCTGCACCGCTGTCGTTGAACTGACCTGTCAGTTCAGGTACGGTGTAGAGCGGGTTCGCGGGAACTTCAATTGCGCCTATCTTCCATACTGCGTGCATAGCCAGCAGGTACTGCGGCACGTTCGGGGCCATGATCGCAACACGGTCTCCCTTTTTGACGCCGAGATCCAGAAAAGCGTTTGCAAGACGGCGGGCAACGTCATTGCAGTAGCCGTATGGGAGAACGAGCTTGCCGAGCACTGCATAAGGTTTTGCGGGGTTCTTTTCCGCCCAATGATTGAACCACCATTTGCAGGGCTTGTCCTCATACTCGATCTTCTCCGGGATCTCCGGGTCGTACTGGCTGCGCGCCAATTCGGCGTTTTTCAGCGCAACCTCATCCAATTGTTTCAGATAGTCCAGTTCTGCCATTTTTTTGTTTTTCCTCCTTTAATTGATCTATTAACCGTTACTGCTCATTGAGGCAGCTGAGATACTCATTTACGCTGCGTTCGAGCCGGTGGAAAGCGCCTTCGGCGTCTCCGGCGCGGATCAGTTCGAGATAGCGTTTGGCCAGATGTACATTGGAAGCAGCGCCGAATACCGCTATCGAACGCAGCCAAAACCCCATAATAATGGGACGGAATTCATTGAGAAGGAGAGGGAAGAACTCGTTTCCGCTCCGCAGACAGATCCCCCTGTGATAACAGAAGAGTGTGTCCGCAAGCGCATTGTCGTCAGGTATATCTCTTTCAAGCAGAGCGTCAGCACGGGCAATGATCGCTTCCAGATAGGCGAGATCTTCATCCGTATGCTGCCGGGCAAGGAGGCGAAGGGCAGTTCCCTCTATGGCGATGCGTGCCTCCATAAAACTCCTGGCCTGTTTTTTCGTCATATTGCCGCCGTTGAGACGGATGCGGGCGTTCAGCGTCTCCATCGTGCCGGATTCCGCATAATTGGCCACGACAGCTCCCCTGCGCGGTGTGATCTCCAGGAACCCTTTCTGTTCAAGCTCTACGAGCGCAGCATGGATCATAGTCTTGCTGATGTGAGTCTCTTCCTGCAGCTGGCGTTCAGAGGGCAGACTGTCGCCCACGCGAAGCTGGCCCGAGAGGATCTGCTCTTCAATTTTCTGGACGAGCAGCGCCTTTCGAGTAGGAACTTCAATCACACCGATCTGCATATCCCGCTGCTTGGTCCGACCACAAGCCGGACGCCCTCCTTTTGCATACTATTTAGACATATTGCCGCAAGCAGTCTAGACGACTGTGCCATGCAGAACCAAGTATATACCAACTTGCACAAAAATGCAAGAAAATTGTGGGCGATAATTATACAGCAATAGTAAAAATGCACAAAAGATCCTTGAAATAAAAAATGGGATATGGTATACTGAGACAGCTGGTCGGCCCAGGTGATGTGAAGCGCTTGCAGCTATGGATTCTCGCAGGAGCTTCTGTTGGGCTGCCGGCATGAATTGATGTACGATCTGAACACGGAAAGGAGTATTTTGCATATATGGGAAAAAGCATAAGAAAATTGGCAGTCGTGGGAGCGGGGACTATGGGTGCTGCAATCGCCGCCTGTGGTGCACGTGCGGGTCTGGATGTGATTCTGATGGTCCGGGGAAAGGCGGAAGAGAGCGGGCGCGAGCGGGCCCAAAATGCCATTGCCGCAATTCTTAAGAGCGGGGAGATGAAAGGCTCGGATGAAGCACGTATTCGCGCCGGGGTAGTTTGTGCAGACATGCAGCAGGATGCCTCGCTTCTTTCCGGATGCGACCTGGTAATCGAGGCCGTGGCGGAAAACCTTGCCGTCAAGCAAAGCACAGCACAATTCATCTTTGACAATTCCTCAGCCGATACCATAGTCGGCACGAACACGTCGAACATATCCATTTCGTCGATAGCAGAAGGCATGGATAAGGACAGACGGAGCAGATTCCTTGGCATCCACTTCTTCAATCCTGTTCGCTATATGGATCTTGTCGAGCTCATACCCAACTCTGATACAGATGAAGAGATCCTATCTGCCGTGCACGGACTCATAAACGACCGTTTCGGCAAGACGCCGATCCGCTGCAAAGACGAGCCCGGCTTTATTGCCAACCGGATCGGCTCTATGGCACTTACCTCGATCATGAACGCGACGACGGAAGGAGGCTACGGTTTTGCGAAAGCAGACGCTCTGACGGGCGATCTGATATTCCGCCCCAAACAGGGAGCTTTCAAACTTCTGGATCTCGTCGGGCTCGATATCAGCGTGCATACCGTGGACTATATGGCAGGGGCGGATATTCCCGATTATGAGAAGCCTTTCCGCAACCGCCCTGCTGTGCTTTATGACATTGCCGGCAGAGGATTTCTCGGCAACAAAGCCGGGGCGGGATTCTATATGAAGAAGAAGGGAGCAAAGGGGACCGAGCGGTTCGTCTGGGATTATGAAAAGACCGACTATGTCCCGCTTGAGCGGGTGAAGGTCGAGTCTCTCGCTCCGGTCCGGGACAAGGCAGAGCGTCTGCGCGGCTTGCTTTTCGGCGATTTCCCCGAGACTCCGTTCCTGCGCCGAGTCGTGCTTGAGCCGATGTGGCTTGCAATGAAGGCTGCAGATGATATCAGCTACGATTTCCGGGATATAGATGCTGCCATGAGGGGCGGCTACAATTGGATAAAAGGACCCTTTGAGCTCTGTGATATGCTTGGCGCAAAGGAGATCCTGGAACTGATGGAAGCTCAGGGGCTCGAGCCTCCTGCCTGGGCAAAGGACAAGATCGGACGTGACGGCAGTTTCTATGCCGGCACAGCACGTCAGGCTTCATCCTATCTGCAGCTGACAGATAATAAGGGAGTCATACTGGAGAACAGCGATGCTGCACTGTGCGATCTCGGGGACGGCGTGGCGCTGTTCTCACTCAGGACCAAGGCAAACACATATACGATCCCCGCTGCCAGACTGATGCTTGAGGCGGCTGAAGAGGTAGAGAAGAGCGGAGCGTTCAAGGCAATGGTCGTATGCAATCCGGGGCCGAACCTTGGCGCAGGAGCTAATCTTTATGAAGTCGCAGCTGCCATCGAGTCAGGGCAATTCGATATGCTGGAAAAAGGTGTGGAAGATTTCCAGAAAGCAAATCTCCGCCTGAAATACCTCAAAAAACCGGTCGTAGTGGCAGCTAAGGGGCAGGCACTCGGCGGCAGCGCGGAATTGATGCTTCATGCCGGATGTGTTGTCGCACATCAGGAGCTGTACGCAGGCCTTGTCGAGATGGGAGTCGGTCTGGTTCCATCCGGAGGAGGCTGCGCCGAACTGCTCTTCCGCGCGACGGAAGGCCTGGAATACGGCCAGATGGCCAGGATCATACAGGAAATAGACGCGCTGGTGCTTCCGATCGCACAGGCGAAATACAGTATGAGTGCGGAGGACGCACAAAAGAGCCTTTATCTGCGCAAGGGCGACTTTATCATCGCCAAAGCGGACTCGCTTCTCGAGCAGGCAAAGGGCATAGCGCTGCGCCTCGCCGACGCGTATTGGCGCCCGCCGGTCAAAGGCACTGTGACTGCAGCCGGCGAAAGCGGATATACTCACCTGATGGCCACTGTGAATGTCATGCTCCAGGGACGGATGATGACACCCTATGATGCGGTGATAGTCGAAAAACTTGCACGCATATTCAGCGGTGGGGATGCACTTGCCGGAGAGCAGATCTGCGAGGAGGATATTATGCTTCTCGAACGCAAGTCGTTCATGGAGCTCTGTCATAATGAAAAAACACTCGAGCGCATTAAGGGCATGGTCCAGACGGGCAAGCCCGTGCGGAATTAAGGAGGGGTGTAAATGGAAAGAAAAAATGCGGTTATCGTTGCCTTCGGTCGCAGCGCGATCGCCAAGGCTATTCGCGGAAGTTTGCGCTATACAGGCTGTGCAGACTTCGGGTCTCAGGTGCTGAAGGGTATCCTTGAGAGAAACCCAGGTTTTGATCCCGCTCTGGCAGAAGATCTGATCTGCGGCTGCGCGATCCCGGAGGCGGAGCAGGGGCTGAATATCGGACGTCTTTTGGCCGACAGTTCCGGGTTCCCCATTACCACTGCCGGCCAGACCGTGAACCGTTTCTGCTCCTCCGGACTGCAGTCGATCGCCAGTGCAGCGAACGCCATCATGGCCGGACAGGCGAAATGTATAGTTGCCGGAGGCCTGGAGAATATGAGCAAGGTCCAGATGCACCGTGTGGCTATCATACCGGACAGCGCGAGCTTCGGAAGCTATCCGGACAATTTTGATACGATGGGCATCACTGCTGAGAACGTGGCGGAAAAATACGGGATCTCCCGTGAGCGGCAGGATGCTTTCGCCTGTGAAAGCCACCGAAGAGCAGCTGAAGCCATTCGTGCAGGCAAATTCAAGGACGAGATCATTCCGGTTATGGCCAAGCGCCCGAAGAAAAATGAAAACGGGGCTCCGGGCTGGGAGACATTTGTATTCGATACCGATGAGTGTGTTCGCCCCGATACGACCATGGAAGGACTCGCCAAACTGAAACCGCTGTTCCGTATGGGCGGCAGCGTGACGGCGGGCAACTCATCGCAAATGAATGATGCTGCGGCCTTTGTTGTGCTGATGGAAGAGGAATTTGCCCGCGAGCAGGGGCTTACACCGATCGCCCGCTTTGTCTCCTTTGCAGTCCGGGGCGTACACCCCGGCTATATGGGCATCGGACCGACGGAAG
This sequence comes from Oscillospiraceae bacterium, assembly GCA_902802045.1. Lineage (GTDB taxonomy): Bacteria > Bacillota > Clostridia > Oscillospirales > Oscillospiraceae > Limivicinus. Next base: position 511,819 of record CADCKQ010000001.1, read on the forward strand.
CCATTCCGCGCGCCTTGGACATCGCAGGCATGACACTGAAGGATATTGAGCTTATTGAGCTCAACGAAGCATTCGCCTCCCAGTCGCTGGCCTGTATCGATATACTTGGCCTTGATCCGGAGATCGTCAATGTCAACGGCGGAGGCATAGCATTTGGTCATCCGCTCGGCTGCACAGGCGCATATCTCACTATCAAGCTCATCGGCGAACTGCGCCGCCGCGGCCGGGAGCGCGGGCTTGTTTCAATGTGTATCGGCGGCGGCATGGGCGCTGCAGGAATATTTGAATTGATCTGATCACAGGAGGGGGAGACATGAAAACCAGGATAACAGAATTGTTCGGCATTGAATATCCGATCATCTGCGGCGGCATGCTCTGGGTCACGGATGCCAGGCTCTGCGCCGCAATTTCCGAGGCAGGCGGCCTCGGGTGCATCACTGCGGATCAGTATACCAGCGGCGATGCGCTGCGTGAGGCGATCCGGGAAGTAAAATCTATCACAGACAAGCCCTTCGGGGTGAACATCACGCTGATGAAAAGCTTCAGGATCACAGAGGAGACATTTATGGACTTTTTCCGCGTCTGTGCGGAGGAAAAAGTGACCAATATTGAAGTCTCCGGCCTCTTTGCAACAGACTTTATCCCTATGCTTCACGCTGCAGGCGTGAAAATTACACACAAGGTCGGCGCGGTTCGCCATGCGATGAAGATCGAGAGACTCGGCTATGATGCGGTGATCGTTGCGGGCGTTGAGGAGGGCGGACACCCGCTTTCCGACAATGTGGCGACCTCTGTACTGCTGCCGAAGGTGGCGGAGAGCGTAAAAATCCCAATACTGGCGACGGGTGGTATGGTAGACGGAAAATCGATGGCTGCGGCACTCTGTCTCGGAGCGGACGGCATCATGATGGCCACACGCTTCCTTGCCTCTGAGGAGTGCTGGGTACATGAAAATATCAAAAACTGGATCATCCAGCTGAATGAAACGGATACAGACCTGTTCTGCCATACGACACTGCAGGCGCGCGGGGTGAAGAACAGCGTGCTGAAAAAAGTCAACGAGCTTGAAAGAGCCGGCGCTGAACCCTCGGAGATCGTGCGCGCCGTATCGGGCAAAAAGCTGTTGGCCGCTCTGCGTGACGGCGACACGGAAGGCGCGGCTTTCCTGTTCGGCCAGAGCATAGGCCGCATTCACGAGATCAAATCCTGCAAAGCGATCATCGAGGATACTGTGGCAGAGGCAGAGGCAACACTCCGGGCCAAGGTTGCGATGCTGTAAGCAAGGAGAGGGAGATGGACGAAAACGACAGAACACCTCTCTACCGGGTGGAAGAAGGCGTGGCATGGCTGACGCTCAACCGGCCCGAGACTCTCAATTCCTTTACGACGGAATTTGTACATGAGATCAACGAAGCGATACGTACGGCTGAAGAAGACGATGATGTACGCGCGATAGTTGTTACCGGTGAAGGCCGCGGCTTCACCTCCGGAGGCAATCTCTCGGAACTGGCGGCGATGAACCTCGATCGCAAGCGCGCCATATATGACGTGGATTCTACTGCCGATATGGTCAGGTTGCTGTATAATGTGAAAAAACCCGTTATCGCTGCAATAAACGGCCCTGCCTTCGGCGCGGGAATTGCGTTGGCAATGGCATGCGATATTCTGATCGCCTCAGATCGGGCGCAGTTCGGCTTTTCCTTCACGGGTCTCGGCTTCTGCCCTGACAGCGGCACATGCTGGTTCCTGACGCAGCGCGTCGGATATAACAAGGCCTGCGAGATCCTGTTTTCAGCCAAAACACTTGGTGCAGATGAGCTCAAGGAGCTTGGCCTGGTCAACGACGTCGTGCCGCATGAGCAGCTTCTGCCGGCTGCCGCCAAGACAGCAGGCAGAATAGCAAAGGGCCCCGCACTGGCGCTGATGCTGCAGAAGCGCGTATTGCGAAACGCTGTTTCGACAAGTTTCGAACAGAACCGCGATTACGAGGCGATCAGCCAGATCTTCGCCTCTCAGACGGACGACTGCCGTGAAGGACTCTCGGCTGCGCTGGAGCGGCGCAGACCGGAATTCAGCGGAAAATGAACAGAAAAGCAGAGTCCGTTGCGGATTCTGCTCAGCGGAGGAAACGGAATTGAACTGGAGAGAAGACTACGAGTCAAAATTCAAAAGCGCTGAAGAGGCTGTAGCAGTCGTCCGAGACGGAGATCAGGTCGTCTACGGGGAGTTCGCAATGGCGTCAATGACGCTCGATGCAGCTTTTGCTGCGCGTGTGCCCCAATTGCATGACATCACCCTGCGCTCCACCACCTGTCTGTTCCCGCCCAAAGCGGTGCTGGCGGATCCGAAGCTGGAGCACCTGATGTATAACGACTGGCACTTTTCTCCTGCCAGCCGAAAGCTTTGTGACGCAGGACTGTGCCGCTATGTGCCGATGAATTACCACGCCGGACCGGAAACGATACGCAGAGGTCTGATCGGACAGATCGACGTCGCAATGCTGATGGTGGGGCCCCCGGACGAGGAAGGCTTTGTCAGTCTGGGCACTTCTTCATCTATTACACCGACTTATATCGAACATGCGCACCATGTCATCGCAGAGGTCAACGGGAGCGTGCCGAGAACCTTTTGCGACAGGAGCAGCCGGATCCATGAATCACAGATCGATTGCTTTGTCCAAGGCCCGAACCGTCCTCTTATTGAAGCGCCGACACCGCCTCCGACAGAGGTAGATGAGAAGATCGCTGGGCTGGTAGTGAGCTTTGTAGATAACGGAGCCTGTCTTCAGCTGGGCATCGGGGCGATGCCGAACGCTGTGGGCGAGCTGATCGCCCGCTCGGGACTGCGGGATATCGGCGTTCATACGGAGATGCTGTGCGACGCCTACGTCGCTATGGCTGAGGGAGGCTGTATCAGCGGCAAATACAAGACCACCGATCCCGGGAAGATAGTCTACACTTTTGCTATGGGCACAAAGAAACTCTATGATTTTCTCGACGGCAATCCCGACTGTCTGCTTGCGCCGGTGGACTATACCAACGACCCGTATATCATTGCACGCAATGACAACATGGTATGTCTGAACAATGCCATCGAGGTGGATCTGTACGGCCAGGTTGCATCGGAGAGCTCGGGTACAAGGCAGATCTCCGGAACCGGCGGGCAGCTGGACTTTATCCAGGCAGCAGCGCGCTCAAAAGGAGGAAAAGGCCTCGTCTGTCTGTCTTCAACATATACGGACAGGGACGGCGCCGTGCGCTCACGTATACTGCCTCACCTTGGCCCGTGTCAGATAGTGACTGTTCCCCGCAGCTTCAATCAGTTCGTTATAACCGAATACGGAATAGCGGATCTGCGCGCGAAGACGACGTGGGAGCGTGCAGAGGAACTGATCTCGATAGCGCACCCGGATTTTCGCGAAGAGCTGATCCGCAATGCGGAGGCTCAGGGGCTGCGTATCCGCCATATCAGAGAGTGAGGAGAATATGGAAAGAAAGCTGAATACAAGAATAACCGAAATGCTCGGGATCGAACGCCCGATCCTCTCAGGCGCGATGCAGTGGCTGGCTAAGGCCGAACTGGTATCTGCCGTTTCAAACGCCGGCGGCCTGGGGGTGATGTCCTCAGCAACCTTCCGGACCGCTGAGGATCTGCGTGCAGAGATCCGCAAATGCAAGGAGCTGACAGACAAGCCCTTCGCAGTCAACCTGACACTGATGCCCTCGCTGGCGCCTCCGGACTACCCTGCCTATGTCAAAGTCTGTATCGAGGAAGGTATCCGCATCATGGAGACTTCAGGCCGTGCTCCGGAGCAATTTATGCCTTATTTTAAAGACGCAGGGATGACGGTAATTCATAAATGCACGATCGTCAGACACGCGCTCAAGGCACAGGCCATCGGCTGTGATGCAGTAATCATGGACGGCACAGAGGCGGCCGGCCATGTCGGAGAGAACGATATCGGCTCAATGGTGCTCTGGCCCGCGGCTGCTGATGCATTGGATATCCCCGTGATCGCCTGCGGCGGAGTGGGCGACGGGCGCGGACTTGCGGCAGCGCTGATGCTCGGCTGTGAGGGAGCGACGGTAGGCACGCGATTTTTCCTCTCTGAAGAAGCTCCCGCACTGCGTGCCGGTAAGGAGGCAGTTGCCATGCATGCCGACGAGATGAGCACGACGCTGGTGCTGCGGCGCTTTGCAAACACGACGCGTGTGCTGAACAACGGACTTGCGGTCAAAGTCTCCGAGCTTGAAAAAAACGGCGCGCCCTTTGAGGAGATTGCACCTCTGGCCTCCGGCAGGCGCCTTAAGACGGCTTTCGACACCGGAAACCTCGACGACGGAGTACTGACGATAGGACAGGTCACAGGCATTCTCCATGATGTCCTCCCTGTAAAGGAGATCATGGACAAAATGATGGAGGAGTGTTTCGCCTGTCTCGACAGATACAGGGAATAAACTGCAGAAAGCATATAAACATAAAGTATAAAGGCAGGGACTTGTCCCTGCCTTTAGTGTATTATTTACACAATTGACTGCATAATCCGCATCCGGGTATAATAAACAAAATATCATTTAAGCGGATCCGAAGACCTCCGATTCCGGATAAAGGGAAAAAATGAGTATAGGAAAGAGAACTGTATGCCTTTTGCTGTGCATGATCCTTCTGCTGCTGGCCGCCTTCGGCGCAGCTGAAATCCGGACGGTGCAGCACAGTGAATTCGATTATGTGTTTGTCCACGGGCTGGTCAACACCGTATCGGCGATGGCTCCAGCAGGAGCGCCCAGCGCCGTCTATTCGGAAGAAGAGCTCCTGCTGGGGATCTGGTATGTCGTGCCGACATACCGCGGCGACCACATGTCACTGCAGGGCGGAATGACAAAGCACAATAATATACGCCCGTTTTTCATGGAGCTGCTTGAAATGATCGATGCCTTGGCGTAGACAGTTGAAAGGGCATCTCAACAGACGCAAAAAGGAAAGGATCTGCAGAAAACTCTGCAGATCCTTATTTTGATCTGAAAAGATCCGTTTTATGACAGAAAGAATCTCAGCATCCTCTCGCGGTAATCCGGCGCCGTATCAAACGCGGCATGCCCGTAGCCGATGTACATGTACAGCCTGAAGTCCGGACGGCGATCCAGATTTTCTGCGATCTCCATCGTCGCGTCAGAGTCAAGGACGCTGTCTTCATAGGCGCCTACTGCCATGACCGGGCACTGTATTCTTTCCAGGTCTTCCACAGCGTTGAAGCCTTTTGTGCCTTCGATCAGGATTATAAATCTTTCAAGATCCTCATCCGTTACGCTTTTTGCCGCATCGATCAGGGTATCGCGGTATTGTTCGTATACTTCCGGCGGATATATCTCACGCCCGAACTCCAGATACAGCCCGACCCTGTCTTTTTCTTTTGCCAGCTGCTGCCATTTTTCCAGGACACGGTATTGAGCTTCCTTCACATGCGCAGAGGAGGAACCCAGAACCATTTTCTTTACCAGGTCAGGGTGTTCTGCGGCTATGACCAGGGCGATCATTCCGCCCTGGGAGGCACCGAAAAGACAGACGTTTTTCAGCCCGAGAGACTGAAAAGCCTCAGCTGTATCCCGCGCCATTTCACGGATGGTATAAGAAGCGGGAAGGTTCCTGCGCCTGTCAAAAACATAAATGGTGAAAATGTCTTCGAGAGAGCGGTATGCCTGTGCGATGGCGTCAGCTGCGCCCATAACGCTTTGAATGCTCAGGCCCGGCAGGATGACCAGCGGCTGATCTCCTTTGCCGAAACAGAAATAGTCCATGGAGAAAGAATCTGCGACTACGGTTTTAATTTCAACAGCCATAAAAACATTTCCTCCATTTTCATAATGGAGCTCAAAGACCGGATCCGGGATCTTTTTCTTCAGCCTCCCCCGCCAGGCAGAACGGCAATTCCATACGATGGGCTTCAAGCAGTTCCCGATCGCGAAGTATCTCGTCTGCAGGTCCGTCTGCGACTATGCGGCCACGATCAAGGAGAATAACCCGCTCGCAGGTGTCCAGGATCATGTCCAGATCGTGAGAGGCGATCAGCTTGGTCTGTTTCAGGCCGCGGATCGTATTGATAACGATACGGCGGTTATAGGGATCAAGCGCAGAACTCGGTTCGTCCATCAATATCACATCAGGCTCCATGGCGAGGATCGTGGCAATTGCTGCCATACGTTTCTCTCCGCCGGAGATGCGGTGGTTATGACGGTATTTCAGCTCCTGAAGTCCCAGCTGCCCGAGCGCCTTGTCTACCCGCTGTTCCGCTTCCTCACGGCTGAGGCCGTAGTTCAGCGGTGCAAATATCATGTCTTCATAGACTGTTGGCATGAACATCTGGTTGTCGGAATTCTGGAGCACAAATCCGATCCTGCGCCTCACATCGGCAAGATTCGCCCTGCTGACTTCGATACCGTCAGCAAGGATCCGACCTTCACCGCTGAGCAGACCAAGCGCCAGTTTCATAACGGTGGATTTGCCGGCGCCGTTGGCACCGATCAGTCCGACGCTCTCCCCGGGTCCTATGCGGAAGGAGAGATCTTCCAGAACGCTCCGCTCCTTCTCATAGGAAAAACTGACATGCTGGAATTCTATCATATTTCTCACCTCACAACAAGTCTTCCGAGAAGCTCCGCTGCATTGACAAACCGAAGCAGCAGGAACACGGCGGAAGAGCCGGCAGTATACAGCGCGTCCCAAAGTCCGAAGCGACGGCCAGGCGCGTAATGGAAATGTCCGTGATAACCCCGAAGCAGCATGCTTCCGTACAGCTCCTGAGCGCGATCCATGCTGCGCAGGAGAAGCTGCCCCAGGAAACTCCCCCAGGCTGACACATGGATGCCCTTTTGCCCAGGTGCACGCAGGTGGTAGGCGTCAGTCATCACAGCCAGCTCCTCAGTCATTACACCGACATAGCGATAAGTAAGCAGCAGGAGAGTGACGAGCGTTGAGGGCAGATGCAGCTTGCGCAACGCAGCACATAGACTGTCGATCGGCGTTGTGGCGATCAGCAGGAACGAAGCCATAAGGCACAGGAGACCTTTGAGCATCAGGCTCAGCATTGACACAACGCCGCCTGACACGGGCAGCGAACCCAGGGTCAGCAGCGGTGCCCGGTCATATAAAGGATTGAAAAGCCCCACAGCCATAACCAGAGGAAGAACGATCCGCAGCTTGTAAAAGCATGTGCGTACCGGAACACCGCTTATCTGAAACAATATAACCGGAAACAGAAGCATTACGGCAAGTCCGCTCAGGTCGTATTTGCGGAAAGACACAACTACTATTATATAAATTATCGCAGTTAAAAGTTTGGCCAGGGGACTGAGGCGGTGGATCGGAGAATCCATGGCTGTGAGATCATCCATCTCGCCGAGCTCATGCAGGGCCTTTTCCATTTTGTTCATACAGTTGTTCCTTATTTGAGAAAAGTCTAAAAAGGGGCAGCACTGCTGCCCCTTCGGATAATGTTTACGGATACTTACGACTTTTTGTTTTTTCGGAAGAAACCGCCCGCAAGGCAGATCAGAAGCGCCACGCCGGCCACCATGACTGAACCCACGATGCCTGAGACCGTGGTGCCGACAGGCGTGTCATTGTCGGCAAAGGCGTAGTCCGGAAGGAAAGAAGTCTTTTCCTGGATCGCACCTGCTTTATCCGCTGTAACGCTGGCCACACCGAAATCATCCTCGTCAAGACCCATATTCTCGCTGTAGCCTTTTTCGGCGTTTCCGAAGAGCGCCCATTCAAGGCCGTCGGGGTTGGAGCTGGCCAGGAGGCTAAGTCCGCCGCCTACGACTAGAGCCAGGACCGCAAGGATCGCGATCACGGCTTTAAGGGAGCGTTTGGCAGGCATCTCCTGTCCTTCGTCTGCGACATCACGCAGGAGCTCGGGCCTGGAATCAAATACAAAAACAAGCACCGCGGCAGTTATAAGACCCTCGATAAGGCCTATTGCAAGATGTATGGGAAGCATCAGTGCAACGAACGCGCCAAAAGGCAGCTCGGTAATGCCGGAGAGCGTGGTCTCAAGTACGACAGAGAAGGCACCGAGCTGAAGAGTAACGATGCAGCCGATGATGGAGGCGGCAATGATACGTGAGCGCTGGGCGTTCTTGCCTTCTCCAAACCAATGGCTACGCATGATCGGCCGCCAGATCAGATAATAACCGACAAAGCAGCCGTAAAAGGCCATGTTCCATATATTTGCCCCCAGCGCCATCAATCCTCCGTCTGCAAAGAACAGGCATTGGATCGCCAGTATCACTATCATGGACAGAAAGCCCGCTTGCGGGCCGAGAAGCGCGGAGAGCAGCATGCCGCCGCACATATGACCGGAAGAACCGGTGCCGGGGATAGTATAGTTGATCATCTGTCCCGCAAAGACCAGAGCGGCGGTAACTGCCATGGTGGGCAGCTTTTGCGGTTCATCGTCTTTTCTCAGTTTGTGGATCGAAACGCCGGCGGCAGTGCCGGAGGCTACATACATTGTTGCTGCGACAGCAGGAGCCAGCAGCGCGTCTGCCATATGCATAATAACACCTTCCTACTTCAAAATAAACGGATGTGTTCAGTATAGCATCGATTTACGCGCCTGCAAGCTCCCCCGGGGGTTGTTTTCCGAAGATATTTCTGCTCGCGGGGGTCATGCTTTTTGTCGGCAGTTCCCGCCGGAGAGCCTGATATGTTTGTTTCAATTGCCTTTTTCTTGCATTATTTCACTGTTGCCGATAAAATATTATCAGAACTTTTTTTGGAATGGACTGCAGGAGGACGCTGAAATATGGGTACACTGGATGAACTGATCCATTATTGCAGGATAGAAGATCCGATCGGCTCGCTGGTCCTTATCGGAGAGAGCGGTTGCGGGAAGACCTATCTCATCGAGCGGGAACTGAGGGAAGCGCTGGAGGATACTCATTGCATTGTCCGGGTTTCGCTGTTCGGCATTAATAGCATTGGCGCCCTGCACGATGCTGTTAAGAAGCAATGGCTTTATGCGCTGAGCCCGCTCTTCACCAAATTCAGCAGGCATCCGGATCAGATAGAAAAAATGGCGTAATTTTGCCAAAGCCGGCAATTCCGTACTGCAGATAATCAATCCTCGTGCCGGGAGTTTGAGCAATACGCTGATGAATACGCTGGACTACATTGTGGTCTCGCCGGTCGTGGAGGATCACATAACAAAAAAAGAAAAAAGAGTTGTGCTGGTGTTCGACGACGTTGATCGCACCACGTTGAACAGCGCTGAATTGCTGGGCTGCATCAACGATTACTGTGAGAACAAGAATTTCAGTACGATCATCATTGCCAACAGAGAGTACTTTGCGAATCCCAATATGGAGGACTTTATCCGGTCTGTGAGAGAGAAGACCGTTGCCTATACAGTCCTCAACTGTCCGGATTTCAAGAACATCGTACACGATCTGATCGGGAACTGGAACTGGAGGACAGAAGAGTACGCCGAATTCCTGAAGGAACAGGAGGAAACGATCGTGGAGATCTTTGCTTCGGAACCGGATACTTCCGGTACGCAGGAAGCCGGCGCAGCATTAGTGAAAAATCACAACATACGCAGCCTTATCACGTCCCTGGAAAGCTTTTTCCGCATATATTATCATATGTGCAGGGCAGGGGTTTCCGATATTTGCCCGTATTTCCGCTCGTTCCTCGCTTTTTCTCTTGCCGAGAAAGGCGGATTCTGCAGAGACGGGAAGACCTCTTATACGTTTTCCGATGAGGAAATCAGCCAGCTGTATCCGCAGTTTTCTGCAGACTGCCTGTTTGACAGCGTACGCCTGTGGATACGGCTAGGCGAATGGAACAAGAAGCAGTTCCTGGAAGAACTGTCCCGCATCAGCGGCGCGGACCTGTCGGAGATGATGCATGAAGAGAATGGGCCTGCCTGATTCCGGAATAAGGCAGCGGAATATCATATTTTAAATATCGAGAGAACAGACGTCCTCAACTGTCTCACGGCGGACCGCTGTATAGGAATCGTTATCTGTCAGCATGACAAGCGCAGGGCGCCCGAGGCGGTTATAGTTGGAAGCCATGGAGTAATTGTAGGCGCCGGTCGTACAGACAGCGATGTGATCTCCCCGGGAGATATCGACAGGGAGCTTGACAGAGGGTTGAACGATATCTCCGCTTTCACAGCAGCGTCCCGCAAGATCGAAAACGGCAAAGAACCGGCTCTCTCTGTCTGCACAGAGAACGGTATAGGGAGCGCCGTAAAGACAGTAACGGGGGTTGTCCGCCATTCCTCCGTCTACAATGGCATAGTATTTGTATCCGGGGATACGCTTTACGGAGCTTACGGTATAGACCGTCATTCCGGCGTCAGCGACGATGCTTCTCCCGGGCTCCATCAGGAAGAAGGGAAGTTCAAGAGAAAGCTGTTTGCAGCGCTCCTTGAGGTGAGAGGCAACACTCCCGATGCGCTCTGGAATGTCTATATGCTTGTCGGTGTCCAGATAACGCACGCCGTATCCTCCTCCGACATTCAGCATCCGTGTCTTGAGCCCCAGCTTTACGGACAGTTCAGCCATGAAATCGGTCATGACATCTATGACATCTTCGAAGACGGTCTCGTCGAAGACCTCTGAACCGACATGGCAGTGAAGGCCGCAGAACTCCAGGGAGCTGCATCTGAGAGCTTCCTCTGTAAAGGCGAATGCCTGCCCGGTCTCCATCGGAACACCGAATTTGACGTCTACAGTACCGGTATTAACTGCCTTATATGTGTGAGGGTCTATCCCGGGCGTAACCCGGAGAAGGACCTTCTGTTTTTTCTTCTGAGAGGCCGCTTCTCTGTTGACTGCGAGGAGCTCCTCAGGATTGTCAACGATAAAATAACCTATGTTTTTGCTTATCGCGTAACGGATATCCTCGTCTGTCTTGCCGTCGCCGTGAAAGAAGATCTTCTCTTCTGGGAATCCGACGCTGAGCGCAGTGTGGATCTCTCCGGGAGAAACGGCGTCAAGGCCCATTCCTTCGGACATGACGACCCTTATAATCTGTTTGAAAGAAGCTGCTTTTCCGGCGTAGAGCGGGAGCGCGTTTTCGCCGAAAGCCTGCTTGAAAGCCTTGGTATACAGGCGGCAGTTATGGCGGATACGTTCTTCGTCCATAAGATAGAGCGGAGTCCCGTATTTTTCCGCGAGATCGGGAACGGAATGCCCCGCGAAGCAAAGCACTCCGTCGGCGCGTCTGGTAATGTTATCAGATAGCATGGCAGCCTCCTGTTACAATATTGGAATTATTTTAAGAAAAAAGTCCTTCCGTGAAGGGCTTTTTCCTGTCCGTGTTTCATCAAAGGAAGTCAGGCAGATCCTGTCACAAATCAGAAGTGACAGTTCTTTTCAAATTCCGCCGAGATCGGATCGCCGAATTCTCTTTTGGCGGTCGGGTAAGTGATCCAGAAGGACTTCAAGCCGTTGTCGGTCGAACTCTCCTTTGAATAAAAGATCTCGTCTCCGTTATTGTTATAGCCGCTCTGTACGAACCAGTTTTCTCCCTTATTGAAATAAGTTACATCCGGATTGTTCGCTGCAATATTGCAGTCCGTCTCATAGGCGTCTTCCGGAATGCTGCCCGGAGTGATCTCATTGACCACGATCCTGATCTCATGTTCCGGATGCCAAAAGGTGTACTGATATCCGATATTCGGACTTTCATCCAACTGAATAAAGCCCTCCGGCACAAAAAACGCTGTCCCCGCCACGCCTGTAAAGCTGCCGGAAGAGTTCTGCTGATCCAGGTCTGCTGCGCCGGGTGCGATTTCAACAGGACCGGGTTCTTCCACTGCCGGTGCTGCAGTTTCTTCAGGCTCGCCGGAAACTGCTGCCGGGTTCTCTCCCCGGGAAGCTGACCCGCATGCAGTCAGAAACAATAATGAAAAGAGACATACCGCTATAAAAAAGCGCTTCATCTGGTTCTCCTTGCAGATTGATTTAACGTGGAATTATACCTCTGTGAATTATAATCTCCGCGAACACGTTTTTCAATAAGGTGTTCGATGCACAGAGGAGGACCTTGCACCTTAAACTATTCTTAATCTTTTACCGTATTGGATCTTAAACATATTTCGGGTACAATACACGCGAGGTGAAAAAAGATGGCAACAATTCTGATCTGCGATGATGAAAAGGATATTGTGTCAGCTTTGGAGAAAGTCGGTAATTGTGTTTTCACGGGGCTTATGATATTATTTGGCGAGCGAGTTCACAACCGTTATCGGAAGGGAGGCAAGCAATGAAGCAGAATCTTTTGAAAACCAATTTTCTGTACCGGACTTGGGAAGACTTTCCCAATGTCATTCGATTCTGTTTCAGGATGGATCGCCCGATAGACGGTCAGATGCTCTGCCATGCGGTTCAGGAATCGATTGCCCGTTATCCTTACTTCTGTATACGGGTGGAGCGGCACGGTGAAGAGTACAGCTTCTTTCACAACGACTCTCCGGTTCCCGTATTCCAGGGGCAGGATCCGGTCTGTCTTGGCAGCGAACAAACGAACGGCCATTACCTGGCGGCCTCCTATCAGGACGATAAGATATGGTTTTATATCTATCATAATCTTTGTGATGCAAGAGGCTTCATCCCCTGGGTCAAGACGGTTTTGTACCTTTACCTTGTAAAGACCGCCGATCCGGCGCTCAGTCGGGAAGGCGTAAACCTTCCCGGCGAACCGTTTCTTACGAATGAGACGGAGGATCCCTATCAGACGCTGGTGCTGCCCGATGATTTGCAACCTTTCTATACACTGGAACCTGTCCCGGTCTTCGTTCCCGATATGCGATATGCTCAGGGCCCGGGACGGCTCGATTATTATGTCCGGGCAGACGGCAAGGAGTTTCTTAGCCTTTTCAAGACTAAGGACGGTTCACCAATCGTTTTGACAGCATGGTTCCTGAAAGAGATGATAAAGCATCTGTTTCCTGAACGGGATGGTCTCCCTGTTGCTGCAGCTATTCCCCATTCGCTCAGAAACGTACTACTGGGAGAGAATAATTACCACGACCAGCTTACACCCCTGATGCTCCGGTATGATGAAAAGACCGAAAGACTTCCGATGGACAGGCAGTTCACGGCGAGCAGAGGATCGCTTTTTCTCCAGAGCTCGGAAGAAAACATGCTGTGCAGAATCAAATGGAATATTGACTTTGCTGAAGAACTGGAGCATCTGCCCAGCGTGGAAGAACGGCGGGCAGCCTCAAAGAGATCGGTAGAGCAGTTTATACGTAACCCGGAAACTATGTGTGTGACCTATCCCGGAAATACGCAATGGGGAGACCTGAGCCGATTTGTACGCGAAATGTATATGCATACCACGGTATTGTCTGCACCGCTGATGGTGGTGTTCCACCCTATGAACGGCAGTTTCTGGTTTACATTCCACCAGCGCGACAATACATCAGCCTATGCGGATACCTTTGTTGCGCTACTGAAAAAACACGGAATCGGTGCAGAAGTAATGGGATGCGCTGCACCGGAAGACTGCTCGGTATACATTCCGTAAGGACTGGAAGAAATGGAAATAATTAATACGGAGAGAATCACATAATGCTGATCGGAAAACGAAGGCGTGACGACGAAATCCTTTCAGCGCTTTTCTTCCGGCTGTTGCCGGTCCAAGTGGGACTGGTGGCCATGGAATCGATCAACGCCATCATCGACGGCGTCGTGGCGGCGCGCTTTATCGATCCGGCCGCGGTTGGCGTCATCGGATTGTATTACACTGTGTTGCGCATTTTGGAGGCGATCGGCGGCCTCCTGCTGAGCGGAACCGCAGTTCTCTGCGGAAGATATCTTGGCGCCGGAAATCTCGAAAGAACAAGAGGCGTCTGTTCTCTAAGCATATCGGTGGCCTTTCTGGCGGGCGCTTTACTCACGATACTCAGTTTTGCTGCTCCCCGCGGAATTGCCATACTTCTGGGTGCAGATGCGAATCTGGCCGGTGATCTCGCCGGCTACGTGAAAGGATACGGCATCGGCATCCTGCCGCAACTGCTGGGACAGCAGTTTGCAGCTTTCCTGCTGCTCGAGCGGCAGGAAAGACGCGGCCGTTTGGGGATCCTTGCAATGATTCTCAGTAATGCATGGTTTGACCTGCTGCTTGTGATCGAGTGGAAAATGGGCGCCTTCGGTCTTGCGCTGGCTACCTCCGTAAGCAACTGGGTGTATTTTATTATTACCGCGGGGTATTATCTGACAAACAGAGCACAACTGAAGCCGAATCTGAAGCTCATCGACTTGAGGGAACTGCCGAAAATCGCGAGGATCGGATTTCCCTCTGCCTTACTGGTAGGATGCCTGGCGGCGCGAAGCCTTGCACTCAACCGGCTTCTGCTCACTTATGCGGGGGAGGACGGACTCTCCGCGCTCTCTGCATTTAATATGATATGCAGTCTGATACTGGCTGTGGCGATCGGGACAGGGGCGACGGTGCGGATGCTCTCAAGTGTGTTTATAGGCGAGGAGAACCGCGAGGGATTGAAACAACTGATGAAGATCGTTTTCACAAAGGTGATCGCGTTTGTACTGGTGCTGACACTTGCTGTGGTGCTGCTGGCCCCGCTTTTGGCCGGTATCTTCTTCCCGGACCGCGCCAGCAACGTCTTCCGCCTGACCAGACAGCTTATAGTGATTTACGGATGCTTCATCCCTCTCATGCTAACATGCATCGTATACAGCAGTTATGCGCAAGCGGCGGGGCACCACCTTTATGACAATCTGGTCTCTCTTTCTGACGGCTTTTTCGGCGTGGTCATTCCGGCTGCTCTCCTTGCGCCGAGATTCGGTGCGCTTGGCGTATGGACAGCCTTTGCAGTATCGCTATTGATCACCGCTTCCATAACCCTGGCGTATATTCTGATCCGTTCAAAAAAATGGCCGGGGAACGCGGATGAGTGGCTTTTGCTGAAACCTGAGTTCGGCCGAAGCGAGCATCTGGTAATGACTCTGCACAACATGGACGAAGTCATGAAGAGCTCCGGACAGGTTGAAGAATTTTGTCTTGCCCACGATCTTCCCCTGAAGCTCAGTATGCATGCCGGCCTGTGCATAGAAGAAATGGGAGGAAATATCGTCCAGCACGGATTTCATGCGGATAAGAGAGCACATTCCATTGAAGTTCGCATCGTGCTCCGGGAAAACGGAGTCATCCTTATCATCAAGGATGACTGCATCCCCTTCAATCCAAAGGAGTTGTATGAGATAACAAAACCCGATTCCGAGGATCCCCTGGCCAACATAGGGATCCGCATGGTGTTCGGCCTTGCCGAGGAAGTGGATTATCAGAATCTGCTCGGCCTGAATGTGCTGACGGTCCGGTTAACGGATATCTGCTGAATAAGCACTTGAAATGATCCTGAAGGTGAAGCTTATGAAAAAGAACGCGCTTTTCACACAAATCACGATTTTCTTTCTGATCGGTCTGACAATGACAGCGCTCCTGTCCGGGACGATCATGAAGAGAATCGCGGATAAAAACGTACTCCGGGAAAGGGACGCTCTGTCCTCCGGGATCCTTGCGGATGTCGAGAAATCCATGAAAGAATACCAGGCTTACGAATGGGTGTTCGACTATCTGCTTGTGCACAGCTCGGACGGGTTGGATCTGGAATATGACAGTTCCGAGAAAACGGACATCAAGGAGGCGGAGTTTCTGAGAGGTCAGCCCGGTCTGACACTGACGGGGGCGACGGCGGATCAGCTTAACAAGCTGTCTGCAGAGGAGCAGAAAATCTTTGCTGAAATCATCTACAACCACTGGATGCGCCGCTTGAATGATATGAAACGGTCTTATGCCGCCAGTTTCCTTTATATTGTCGCGGTGGATGACAACTACGCAGACGGCACCTTCCTGCTTACTGCCTCTGACGGAACAAGAGCGCGGGGAACCGGTTTTGATGATGCCTACATATTGGGGAAACAGGTACAGGTCACTCCCGACCAGGCGGAGACCTTCCGGAATCTCAAAGTACAGAACGACCGCTTCGTTTATTCACAGGATTATGCAGACCGGTATCGCTATCTTTTCAGAATCAATGAGATGAACGTCATCACCGGCATGACTTTCGAAATCGCTTCGATCCGCTCTGATGTTGAAAACCAGCTGCTTCCAAACGTCACCTACAATACGGCGCTGCAGTTCCTGCTCTCAGCGTTTTACCTGATCTATGTCTTCTTTTTTGCTTTCAAACCGCTGAAAAAGATCAAGGAGAACGTTCAGGAATATGCTGAAACAAAGAACAGCGAAAAGGTTCGGGCTCAGCTCAGCGAGATCCATTATAAAAATGAAATCGGAGATCTCGCCAGGGGCGTTTCCGCAATGACGGAGGAAATCGATTCTCATCTCCTGGAGATTCAAAGGATAACAACGGAAAAGGAACGCATCGGCGCGGAGCTGAACATTGCAAAAAAGATACAGGCCGATATGCTGCCGAACATCTTTCCGCCCTTTCCTCAAATCGGCGAGTTTAACATATACGCGACCATGCGTCCCGCAAAAGAGGTAGGCGGAGATTTCTACGATTTCTTTATGGTGGACAAGACGCACATCGCCCTGGTAATAGCGGATGTTTCCGGCAAGGGTGTGCCTGCCGCCCTGTTCATGGTGATTGCAAAGAGCGCGATTAAAAACCGCACCATGCTCGGAGGAACGCTCGGAGAGATCTTTCGGGATGTCAACAACCAGCTCTGTGCTAACAACACAGCGGACTTCTTTGTCACAGTCTGGATGGCCATCGTTGACATTGAGACCGGGAAGGGCATCTCCATTAACGCAGGGCATGAGCATTCGGTTGTCCGAAGAGCAGACGGCAATTTTGAACTTCAGCGATATCAGCATTCACTTCCTCTTGCTGTCATGGACGGAACGAAGTTTAAAGAACGTGAGTTCAAGCTGAATCCCGGAGATCGGATCTTTGTCTACACTGATGGAGTTCCGGAAGCCAACAATCAGAAGGATGAGCTATTCGGGACAGACCGTATGCTTTTCTCGCTGAATCAGGATCCGGAAGCCCCGCTGCAGGACATTCTTCATCAGCTTCAGAAGGATATCGACCGCTTTGCCGAAGGCGCGGAGCAGTTTGACGATATCACAATGCTGATCTTTGATTATCTCGGCGAAAACGGAGAACAAAAATAAAAGATCTGCCGTAAAAAGGTATAAAAGAACTCAGTAAAAAATGCCCTAAAGCATTGAAATTACTGAGTTCTTTTATATTTCGGGACACCGTTAATCATACAATACGGCGTTTATATTGCCTCCAAAGGGAGGCGCGTGCAAATCCGGAGCGCCCTCACTTCACCGTGCGCGGATAGGGGTGCGAAAGTCCGGCTTCACAGCTCTCGAGGTCGATCTCTCCGTTGTTGAACCTGGCCATCAGCCCGACATCGCTGGTCTTGAGGTCATATTTGCGCCAGGTCAGGACCGCGAGCACCGCGCCGATCGCGGGCAGCAGCGTGAACACAGCCCAAAGCGCCTTGAGCGCCGTATCGGTCTGCGCGACATTGAGCGCCGCGAGCTCCGCGAAGCTCTCGGCTGCGACGCTTTGCCAGCCGAAGAGCCCGAGGACCGCAATCGCGACGACGGAGGCCAGCGCGCTCACCAGCTTCATCGTGAAGGTCTGGATGGCGAAGGTGATGCCCCTGGCCTCGATGCCGGTGGTGTACTGGCCGTACTCGGCGCAGTCGGGCGTGAACATGAACTCCAGCACCGTGATCGCGCCGAAGACGAAGCCGCGCAGCGTCAGCAGTACGAGCTGCGGGACGAGCAGCGGTCCGACGAGCCAGATCACGACGGACAGCGCGGCGTACACGACGGCGCTGAGATAAAAGACGCGGAACTTGTCCCACTTCTTCAGAATCTTCGGCATGAAGAAGGCGACGATGACCGAAGGCACGAAGGCCAGCGCCGCGATCACCGTGGCGATCGTTGCATTCTTGAAGAGATAGAAACAGGCAAACTGCAGCACGGTGGTCGCCGTGTTGAGGCCCTGAAACAGCAGCATGCCGCCGTAATAGATGAACAGATACCGATTGTGGACCAGATAGCGGAACATGCTCCGCAGCGTGTATTCCTCCGTGCGCTCCTCGCTCTGCACGTGCTCCTTCGCTCGGAAGCAGAGCCAGAACATGGTCCCGAGCGCGATCGCGCAGACGATCAGCGCGGAGTTGGAGAAGGATAGGCCGATCGCCTCACTGGGCAGGAGGTAGCCGATCATCATCGCGACCAGCACGCCGATATTAGCCCAGATGCGGCCCGTCGTCATCAGCGAGGTGCGCTCGTCCTGGATGTCCGTCATGGTCGTGACGAGACCGAAGACCGGCACGTCGCATAACGTGTAGGCGGTGTCCCACAGGATGTAGGCGACCGCGAAGAAGACGAGCTTCTGGTTGAGCCCCAGACTCTGCGGGATGTGGAACAGCAGAGCCGTCGTCAGGATGATCAGCGGCAGCGAGATCCTCAGCCAGGGCATAAAGCGCCCCTTCCTGAAACGGAACTTGTCGATCAGTCCGCCGAAGAGGCAGTCGTTGACGGCATCCCAGACCTTGACCAGCAGCAGAACGCCTGCGGTGGCGACCGCGTCCAGGCCGCATAGCAGCAGATAGGTCGCGAGGAACATGTAAGTGAAGGTGTAGACCGCGTTCTGACCCATGAAATAGAGACCGTAGAAACTCCGCTCTTTTTTGGAGGTGTACCAGCTATCCATCGTAAAGCCCTTTCCTTGTTTTGTGTGATTCCGTTTGCACTTAGTCCCAGAGATATACGCGGCACTCATAGGGCCGCAGCCTTCCCTCGGGCGCGTCGGGATAGTTTTGCAGTACGAGCTTCGCCGCGCTCAGGTCAAAGCCAGCCGGAGCGCGGAAGCGCTGTTCCGCCTCGCTGAACGCGCAGGCGACCAGCAAGCGCTGGCCCGCTCCTTCGCGCGCGTAGACGTAGCGTCTGCCGGAGGTCGCGTCGAATTCCCGATACGAGCCGCTGCGCACGACCGGCAGCGACTGGCGCAGGGCGATGGACCGGCGGTAGAAGTGGAGGAGCGAGTCGGGATCGGCCTCTGCTGCAGCGACGTTGACCTCCCTGTAATTGTCGTTCAGGTAGAACCAGGGCTCGCCTTCGGTGAAGCCGGCCTTGGGGCCGTCCGTCCACTGGACAGGCGTGCGGGCGGAGTCTCGCGAGGCTGCCCACAAGCGCTTCAGCCGCTTCTCCGGGGATCGCTTCGTCGCCTTGTTGAAGTACTGCCAGCGGGTCTGCACGTCCTCGTACATCTCCGGATCGGAGGGGTACCAGTTGGTCATGCCGATTTCCTGGCCCTGATACACGAAGGGCGTGCCCTTTTGGAACAGATACGCCGCGGCCAGAGTCTTGCCGCTCAGGACGCGGTATTTTTCGCTGCCGTAGCGGGATATGACACGGGGATGGTCATGGTTTTCCAGATAAAGCATGTTCCATGCCTTCCCCTCCAGCCCCTTCTGCCACTTCGTCCAGGCTCGCTTGAGCCGGCGCAGAGAAAAGGGCGTGTGGATGTAGTCGCTGGCGATGCAATCGGCGCTCATGCACTCGAACTGGATGATCATGTCGATGACCTTGCCGGGCTTTTCCTCGATGTATTCCAGCGCCTTCTTCACGTTCACCATGGGTCCCTCAGCCAGGGTCATGCAGTCGTAATCCGCGAGCGCGCCGTTGTAGAACTCGGTCAGGTACTCCAGCAGGTGCGGGCCGTTGTTGTACTGGAGAAGGCCGCGGGACGCGGGCATCAGCCGGTCGTCGGGCAGACCCTCGGCCTTGGAGATGAAGGTGATCACGTCCTCGCGGAAGCCGTCTACGCCCTTGTCCAGCCAGAAGCGGAGGATTTTCTTCACTTCCTCCCGCACGAGGGGGTTGTCCATGTTCAGGTCCGGCTGCTCGACAGCGAAGAGGTGCAGGTAGTATTCGCCGCGCAGCTCGTCATACTGCCAGGCCTTGCCCTCGAAAAGACTGTCCCAGTTGTTGGGCAGTCCGCCGTCCGGGCGCGCGGGCCGCCAGATATAATAGTCCGTGTAGGGCTCGATGCGGCGACGGCTCTTCTGGAACCACTCATGCTGACTGCTGGTGTGGTTCACCACCAGATCCATGATCACCTTGATGTCCCGGTCGTGCGCGCCCTCCAGCACCTTTTCAAAGGCCTCCATGCCGCCGTATTCCGGGGCTATGTCCATATAATCCGAGATATCGTAGCCGCAGTCCACCCCCGGCGAGGGATACAGCGGCGAGAACCAGATCCCGCCGACGCCGAGAGATTTGATGTAATCCAGCTTTTCATAGACGCCCCAGAGGTCGCCCATGCCGTCGCCGTCGCCGTCTTTGAAGCTGCGCGGCCAGATCTGATAAAAGACCCGGTCCTTGTACCATTGCGTGTGTTCCACGGCTATTCCTCCTTTTTCGGTCGATCGTTGCAATTTGTACAAAAATTATATCACACAGGGGCTTTGCAATCCAGCCCGAACAGGCTGTTGTGCGCCCGAAAGCTGACAGCGTTTGAAGATGGGCCGGTTCTCACGCTGACCAAAAAAGAAGATGTGAAGGTTTTGAGAACACCTTTTTCCGCAGGTGGACACAACTTGCTTTTCTTCTGATATTCGAATAAAATGCACATTGAGAAATTGCAAAGGAGCAGAAGAGATGACATTTGAAAAGGCTGTGCAGACTATACAGCCCGGACGCTACCGTCACTTCAAGGGCAATATGTATGAGGTGGTCGGGGTCGCAAGGCACTCAGAGACGGAAGAGCCGTTGGTGGTCTATCGCGCCATCTACGGAGAAGGCGGCCTGTGGGTGCGTCCGGCAGAAATGTGGAATGAAATCGTTGAGAGGAATGGCAAGACATATCGCCGCTTCTATCGCTTGGACCGAATCGAGCGGGTGGAGAAGTACGAACGACTGTTTAACGAAGCATCTGTCTCTCGCAATCCGGAGAAACTCCGCCTTCTGGACGCCTACTACAGCTCCGGGGAGTGGCGGGAGGACTATGAGGCAGATGAGCGGGGTGAATTGCCGCCTGACTTGAAACGCGGCGTACTGGCGCAGGATGCCTTGTATGACCTGCTGGAGGACTCGAAGCTGTGATCTTATTTGGAAATATCAATAAATCAGGCCAAAAACAGACATATAAAGAAAAGAACGGCAATTCTATCAAAATTGCCGTTCTTTTATGCATCAGGACAATAGAATTATATTCCTTAGAAATATAACAAAGCGAGATGGTCGGTTGGATATTTTGTTAAGGAGCAGCTATGCTCTGTTAAGGGCCGGTTATTATGCTTGATCTGCATCTTCCTTTCCGGGAGCTTCGCTCTCGTTATCTGCCGGATCGCCTTGCGGCTCCTCTGCCGGTTCCGCCTCGTTTTCCGTTTTTTCATCCGCTTCGGTTTCGCCGGCAGGAGCGTTTGCAGCCGTAGCGCTTCGGAGCTTTCTGTGCGTCCTTACCAATACAAGCACGATAATCGCGAGCAGCAGGACAATTGCGCTTGCGCCAATAATCAGCACTGTCGGATTCCATTCCGAAACCAACACACAGAAGCAGATTTCTGACCCGGTCGAATCAAAAACAAGGTAGCTGCCATCAATCTTGTATTCCCGAACTTCAAGCCCGTTTTTGCCTCTTACGCAGAGAACAGGATTGCCTTGGAAAAAGGATGTCTCCGGAACGAGATAATGAATGGAGTGAGACTCCAGATCCGCCACCCGGCTGGCGATATTCACCTTCAGTGCCTCACATAGTTTATAATGCTCTGCCGGAACTACATTATTACTCCAGTCGCTGACCGATACGGATGATTCCGGTTCAAAGAGGCCTTCGACGATCACGACCGACAGCGGAGTTCCCTCGCGGCTATACTCCGCGGAAAGACCGGTCAGCCGGTCAAGATAGACCGCATCAATCGTTACGGAAGAAGTGAGATCCGTGAGATCGGTTTCCGGCCAAAAGCCGCTGTATCCGCTGACCTCGGGAACCTGCGGGATTTCCTCCGGCAGGACGCTTCCTCCATAGGGAACGGACAGCTCGCGGATTATCAGGCCTTCTGCCCTGAAGCTGACACGCAGTGAGCGGAAGCGCTCAGGCACTCCTTCCATTTCATACAATTCACGATAGCTTACAGGCTCGGCAGCCTCGTCATAGCTGATGCCGTCAATTCCGCCAAGCGTATCACTGACAAAGGTATTGTTATAGATGAACAGATCCTCATCCTCATTGTCTGCCCAGCCGCATATCGCTCCGCTGTAGGCTATGGATTCATCCATATCCACGATCGAACTACAGGAAATTACACGTTTGCCCTGTCCGGAGATTCCTCCGACGTATTCTCCGCCATCAAGCGAACACATGGAATAGCTGTCCGTTACGATGGATTTGGACTGACCAACAATACCGCCGACATATTCTCCGCTGGCGCTGACGTCACCATAGTTCTCAGATGAGGAAATTACTCCAAGTTCCGCCAGTCCGCAAATACCGCCGTTGTAGTCCTTTTTCGCCATAACAGCGCCGTTGTTGATACACTTGCGAGTGACACAGCGTGCAAAATAAGAGTCTGTTGAGATTTGAATACTGTCGGTAATATTGGCCGACAGTATTCCTTCCATGTCGAACTCCGCTTCCACTCCCATCGATCCAGTTATGCCGCCGACATTGGTGTCGCCGTTAATCTCGCCGTTGTTCATGCAGGAAAGAACCTTGCCGTTCATATCTTCGTCGGTATCCAGGTCAGAAATGTCCTCCATTACGCGCAGCTGCATATTCCCGGACAGGGCGTTTGTGAACATGGTCAAAATGTTGCTGTAATGCGCGTTTACACTGCGCATGTCTCCTGCGAGACCGGACAGCGTGTTGTGGATCGTGCGGCCCATGTTGTTCAGTCCGGCTGAAAGTGAGGCAAATTCTGCCCGCATACGGGCATTTTCAGCCTCCATCGCGGCAAGCTCTGCCTCCCGTTGCTGGTTGAGAAGATCCAGGCGGTTGAGGAGATCGGCGCCTCCATCGGCAGCCAGATCGCCGCCCGCATTTATGAGCGCATCTTTGTCACTGTCAGATATATTGCCGTTAACAACATTGTTGATCGTGTCGTCCCCCAGCGAACCGGCTGCATCGCTGACCGCACTGCCTGCACTGGAAGCGGCGTCATTGAAATCCTCTCGGTGGGCCTGTTTTTCTCTTTCCTCCGCCGCACCGGAGCCGTTGTCGATCGCCTTGTCGGTATAATAACCGGCAATGTTTGTGCCGCTTTCGGATACCTGTTGTGCGGACGATCCCAGACCTGCGGACGCCGCGCTCATGTTTCCCATCGCTTCGTTCATGGATGCCTGCAAGGCCTCGATCTCATCAACAAGACTCGCAGAATCATCCAGAATCAGATAGGGTTCCATCTGTCCCACGATACCGCCGACATCCTTGCGGCCGAAAACAGTTCCGTTGTTGACACACTGTTCAAGATATCCGGACTGGCGGCCGGCAATCCCGCCAACATTGTACCCATAATGCTGATAGCCGACTGTTCCCTCGTTGATGCAGGAATCGACAAGACCCAGACTTATGCCTGCAATTCCGCCAATGTCGGAAACGGTGTCCTTATCTTCTGACGAAACGAGATTGATACCGATGATGTCGCGGATGTCGAGCGTTTCAATATCAATCGCTTCGTCGCGAACTTCAATATTGACCTCGGCCTTGTTGGTGCATTCGCGGATTGTTCCGTCGTTGTAACCGGCAATACCGCCGGCAAAGTGCTTTCCGCTGATGCTGCCGGAGGATTCGCAGTCACTGATGATGCCAAGATTTTCACCCACAATACCGCCTACGGAAATCAGGCCGTTCACAGTGCCGGAGAACGTGCAGTTCAAAATGGTACCGCGACTGGTGCCGACGATCCCGCCGATACTGCTCTGGCTGCCGCCGGGCGTGATCGTGCCCATGACATTCAGATCAGCGATCCGACCACCCTCTTCAAGATAGCGGAACAGCCCCTGATGTGAGCCGTTGGAACCGCAGTAAAAGTTTTTGATTGTGTGTCCGTTTCCAAGGAATGTTCCGGAGAAGGAGGGAACAGGCATGATCGAACGGCCTTCAAAGTCGATGTCCGCGTCAAGATACACGGTCAGACCGATGGACCAGACGTTGTTCCGGCAGTTGAGCGAAAAAGCTTGAAAATCCTCGGCAGTGGAGAGTACGATACGCTTTCCCTCGTTTTCTCCGGCTGAACCGTCTGCGTTCCCGATGATGAGTTTTCCTTCATTGGAAGGAACTTCCTCGACGATCTCTTCTCCCTCTTCCTGGGAAGGATAGTCCGCGAAAACCGCAGAGGGAAGCAGCGATAAAAGCACTGTTACGGTGCAAAAGAACGCTGCTGCGGCAGACCAGTAATTCGTTTTGTGTTTCATGGCTTCTCCGCCTCCTCTCTGGATGTTGAAAGCCCCTCCGGGCTCTCTTCGGATGCAGTAGTATCGATATCCATATGAACGTTGACCTCGCCATTAAACCTGCCTCGGACCTCCGCATCGATATACCCGCTGACATAGCCGCGAACATGGCCGTCGAGGCGGACTGATCCGGCATGACTGAACATAGTGCCGATTTGGGTGGTAAAGCTTGTCTTGCTGATCACTCCGTCTCCGAGAAGCAGGATCTGCGGCAGGACACAGGTAACAAGAAATATTGATATCAGCGTGCCCTTTCCAAGATATACACCGATAGCGGAGATCGTTTCGTTCGAGGCAACAAGCGCGATAACAACACCGGCAGCGGCCATCATCGTACCGGAGGTTACAATTGTCGGAAATGCCTTGTTCAGCGCATCGGTAATGGCCTCCTTCGGCTCCATATATCTGCGTGATTCGAGATACCGGTCGGAAATCACGATGGCATAGTCGATGTTGGCGCCCATCTGGATCGCGCTGATAATCAGATAGGTCAGGAAGAACAGGTTTTTATTATGCAAAAACGGCGAGGAGAAGTTGATCAGAATGCTTCCCTGTATTACAACGATCAGAAGAAGAGGCAAGCCTACTGAATGAAATGTGAAAATCAGAATCAGCGTGACAAATACGATCTCCAGAATTGTAATGACAGTATTATCGTTTTCAAATGAGGACTTGAGGTCACTGCAGCTTGTCGTATCGCCGATGATATAGCTTTCGTCGTAATAACGCGCCACAATGCCGCGTAAAGCGCTTAAATATTCATAACTCTCAGCCTCTTCATAGGGGACATCCGAATCGATGACAATGCGGCTCCAGTCATCACTGAGAAGCTGCAGCTTGCCGTCGTCAAGCTCTTCTTTCATTTCGTCGATCTTGTCCTGTGTCTCCTGGTCAAGATTGAGGGTAACATCCTCGCGGCTCTCCAGCAGGTAGTCGAAGATATCCAGCAATGCAATGCGGTAACTGTCCATCCCTGTTATAGCTTTTCCGTATTCGTTGTGCTCCAGCGCATAACTTCCGTAAGCAAGCTCCGCAACCTCGATATCGATGTCCAGCAGTTCGGCAAACTGGCGGGGCGTAACTTCATCAAGAAGTTTGTAATCGCCGATCGCATCGATGTCAGAAAGTCCGGTGACAGACAGCGTGTGGCGCAGATCCTTGACCTCTGAAACGATTTCCTTTTCACTGTCGTTGTCTCCGGCTGGGATGATTATAGCAAAGGTATTCGGAGTGCCGAAGGTCGTGCGGATTTTCTCTTTGGCCAGCTGGATCTCATTTTTGCGAATCGATTCCACGCTGTACTGGTCATAGACATAGTGCGCGCGGCTGGAGCAGAAGTATGCTCCGATCAGCAGAGCGGCAAACAGGAAGGGCACAACCTTGCGAGTCCGATAGGCAAATTTGCCCAGGAACGGGACATCAGGCAGGAACTTGCGGTGAGCTGTACGATCGATCAGGCCTGAGAACGTCACCAGCAGTCCCGGCATCAGGCAGAAGACGGAGAGAAGACTGATCAGGACTGCCTTGATCAGGACAAAGCCCATATCTGCTCCAAGCCTGTACTGCATGAACGTCAATGCAAGCAGACCGGAGATCGTGGTCAGACTGCTGCCGGCGATCTCCGGGATAGCCTTACTCAGCGCAGCGATCGCCGCCTCCCGGGGGGCTTTGTCGGCCTGTTCTTCGGTGAAGCGGTGGCAAAGGATGATAGCATAGTCGATTGCCAGCGCAAGCTGCAGTACAAGTGCGATAGAGTCTGTTACAAAGGAAATCTCGCCCATGAGGAAATTGGTGCCTATGTTCAGCAATGCAGCCGCTCCGAAAGTAAGCAGAAGTACCGGGATCTCACCATAAGTGCGTGAGGTAAGCAGCAGCACCAGAATGATGATGACGAAGGCGATAATGTCGACGATGACCATCTCATTGTCAATGATCACCTTCAGCGGGTTGCCGACTTTAGTGTTGACGTAAAGGTCATAGGGGGACAGCAGGTCTTCGATCTCATTGAGCGCGGTCTTGCTCGAAGGGTCGTCACTTGCACCGTTAAAAGTTACATCAAAGAGTGCTGACAGCTCTTTATAGTGATCGGAGCTGTCATCGAATTTGACTTCTTTTACGTTCTCGATACCGGCAAGCTCGTCCGCAATGGCTCTGGCCTGATCGAGAGAAATATTCCTCACAACAACCTGAGCCGTATCGTAAGTAACAAATTCCCGGTCCATGATGTCAAGGCCAAGCCGGGTCTCCGTGTCGGCAGGCAGAAAGTGCTCAAGACTGTCATTGGTAACGACAAGCGTACTTGTGTACACGCTGATAAGTGCGAGGACAATGAACACGATCAGAATCAGCTTTCGTCTGTCGACAATATATTGCGCGACATGCGTCATCAGGTTTTTCTTGCTTTCCATTTATATAAATTCCCTTTTTCCCGCTTTGGCCAATTCACAGCCAAAATAATACTATATAGTATGTTTTGCTCTTTTCAAGAAAAGATATAATTTTGACAATCCCTTTCAAAATTAACTTGTTGACAGTTCCGGCCAATGAAAACAAGCCATTTTACAAAAATGGCTTGTTTTAGTGTGCAAGTACGCCCAAAAGGGCAAGAGTCCGGGTTCGTTTGTTTTAATGTTCAGCCTTTTTTCTTCAGAGTGGCGTTCAGCGGGTTCCAAAGATCCTCATAGTCAAAGCCGGTGACCTTTCTGAGGGCCGCCTTCTCTTCCTCGCTCGCCTCGCTCTGCTCCGTTCCCTTGCGCCTGGCGACGTCTTTCTGGACCATCTTGAACTCCTTGTCGGTCACGGGGAAGAGCACCGCGCATACGAGCAGCAGAGCCGACATGATGGCGGGAGCCAGTACGAAGCAGATCCCGATGCCATGCTGTGTCGCAGCGGTTTGCTCGTGGCCTGCGTTGGCAAGCGTCTCATTATAGTGCACGGCCGTGAGCATAAAGCCGATGATCGCCACCGAAAGGCCGGAAGCGATTTTCCTGATAAAGGTGGCCATGCTGGACACGATGCCCGGTCTGCGGATCGACGTGATCAGCTCATCGACGTCCGTCATATCGGCCATGATGGCGAAGATTCCCGTGAGAGAGCCGGCGTTGCCGAGTCCGATGAGAGCCGCGAGCGCCAGGATCGGGATGAGCGGAGCCCCGTGATGCGAGAAGGCCAGAAGCCCCAGTACGCCGACCAGTCTTACGGGAGCGGCGATGAGGATCGCCAGCTTTTTGGACGTCTTGCTCATGACCGGCCCAAAGATGAGCATGCCGACGAGCTGGGCCACCATCAGCACCGCCAGGATCGGGATGTAATATGCGGGATACGCGCCGAGCGCATGCTGTACATAGTAGACCGCCATGCCGGAAATAAAGTCCATGCCGCCCTGTCCGAAGAGGTAGAGTCCCAGGAAAATCAGGAACGAGCGGCTCCTGAACACGCTGGCCGCCTGCGTGAAGCTCTCAAGGAGCGTCATTTTGACGGGCTCCTTCTGCTTCTCCCAGGTGCCGAAGAACACGGTGATCGAGACCACGAAGAAGAGCGCGCCGAACAGGAGCATGCAGCTCATGTACTGCGAGGGATCGTAAGTCTGCTTGATGAGCATGCCCGGAACGAGTCCGCAGATGGCGGCGCCGAGCGTCGAGAACACCATACGCATGTTGGAAAATCTGGCACGCACCGCGTAGTCGTCCATCATGTCCGGAAGCAATCCGTTATAGGGCACGCTCAGTACCGTGAAGCCCGTGTTGAACAGGCAGTACATCACGAGGTAGAAGACATAGTTCGCGGTCATCGACGGCGAGTGGATATTGATCCACATGAGCACGAAGGTGACGGCGGAGGCGATGCTGCCCACCAGGATGTAGAAGCGCTTCGGCCCGTATTTCGACCTGGTCCTCTCGACGATGTTGCCCATGATGGGGTCGGTGATCGCATCCCAGATCTTGCCGATCATGGGGATCGTGCCCGCAAGGACAGGGTTCATGCCGAGAGCGTCTGTCAGGAAGACAAGGAAGAACGCGTTGATAATAACGAAACATCCGCCCCCGAAGATCTCTCCCACTCCATAAGTCAGTCTGCTGAAGAAGCCGTAATTTGGTTTTCTGCCGCTGATTCTCTCTTCCATTGTTTCCTCCTGTTAGTTCCGCGCTCCGCGCGGAAGTATTCTTTGAATAATTGTAACAAGTTATTCCTGATTCTGCAAGTCGATCATTTCCTGTTCTTTTCGTTTCCCGCGCCCAGCAGTGGCCGGGAAACGGTTTTGTTGAAAAACTCGATCAGAGGGCCCATGAAAAAGGCCGTGATGACAGTGGCAACGCCGACTGATCCGAAGAGCTGCGGGTAATTCATGCCGGAAAGCAGGCAGAGTACGCTGCCCGCAAGCACACACGCGCTGTCCGTCAGAATACGGCAGAGAGGGAAAGCGATCCTGCTCTGCCGCTCGCTCCAAACCAGAGCGACGGCGTCGTAAGTGGAGACCCCCAGATCCGCCGTGAAGTAGAGAGAGGAAGCGAGGGCCAGGGGCACAAGCGCCGCCGCGAGGAGGATCGCGCGGCCGCCGAGTCCGAGAGCGGGAAAAAGCCGCGCGCACAGGGATTGGGAAAACTCTACAACATAACCCAGCAGGAAAAGATTGATAAAGGTCGCAAGGCCGATCTTATGCCGGTCCAACAAGAGCGGAAAGCTCAGGAGCAGAATGTTGACGATCACATACAGCGTCCCAAAACGTATAGGGATCACGGCGGCAAGCCCGCTCATGAGCGCCTGAAAGGGATCTACGCCTAACGCGGCGTGCTTGAACATCCCGACGCTCATACCGCAAAGCACAACGCCGGAAATGCTCATAATGATCCGTTTTGTCATAACTCTCATGTCAATACGCCTCCCACAGAACCGCGCATGTTCTTTTGAAATACGTTTAGTCCAAATCGCTGAGAACAGTTCTGATGTGTATTATAAATGCGTTGAGGCTGAAAATGCAAATCCCGCATGCGGACATATTTCTCCGCAGCTGCACATTTCTCCAAATCAGGCCAAAAATAGACATAAAAAGAACTCAGCAAAAAATGCCCTAAAGCATTGAAATTACTGAGTTTCTTTGATGGTTGCGGGGGAAGGATTTGAACCAACGACCTCCGGGTTATGAGCCCGACGAGCTACCAGCTGCTCTACCCCGCGGTATTCAATTGCGGGAGTTAATATACCACGGAAGCCGATTTAAGTCAAGCCTTTTTTCCTTGACTAAAAAAACCATTCAGCATATAATGTAATACCTGTTTTTAAAGGAGGATTCTGCCGATGATGAACATAAAAAACGACAGAGGCATGATCACCGTCAACAATGAGGTCTTCTCAAGGCTTGCGGGCGATGCAGCCACTTCCTGCTTCGGAGTCAAAGGAATGGTCAGCATATCATCAGACGGGAGCAGGCACCAGCTTTTAAAGCGCGACAGCATGAGCAAAGGCGTCTACGTCCGGTACTATGAGGACGAATCCGTCTCGCTGGATCTGCACATCGGAGTCGACTACGGAGTAAATATCAGCGCGGTCTGCCACCAGATCATAAACGAAGTCAAGTACAAGCTTGAAAAGTCCACGGGAATCAGCGTTAAGAGCGTGGATGTATTTATAGATAACATTATCGCCTGAATTCGGAGGACTTTTTGCTTTGAAAGATTATATTGACGCGTCGGCCTTCAAGGAGATGATCCTCTGCGCCGATGCCGCTCTGCAGAAGGATGTTCAGAAAATAAACGAGCTCAATGTTTTCCCGGTTCCTGACGGAGATACGGGAACAAACATGGGCATGACGATAGGAAACGCCGCAAAGGATCTCCGCGCCAAGGACGCGCAAACGGTCGGAGAAGCGGCAAAGACAACAGCCTCGGCGATGCTCAGAGGCGCAAGAGGAAATTCCGGAGTTATACTCTCCCTGCTTTTCAGGGGGATCTCGAAACGCATGAAGGGAATGGAGACTGCAGACGCGGCGGGATTCGCGGCAGCTCTCACCGACGGCGTTGAGGCTGCATACAAGGCAGTCATGAAGCCTGCAGAGGGCACGATCCTTACGGTCTCCCGTCTGGCAGCTGAGGCGGCCACAACGGCCGCAAAGAAGCAGCACTCGCTGGAGGAGGTCTTCATCAGCGCGATCGCCGCGGGCGATGACGCGCTTGCAAATACAGTTAACCTGAACCCGGTCCTGAAAAAAGCCGGAGTCGTGGACGCGGGCGGACAGGGCTTTATGGTCATATTAAAGGCCATGCTGGCGTCTCTGAGAGGCGAAGTGCTCTCAACGGACGATATCCCTGAAGAACCTGCCGCAGAGAAGACCGGCAACGTCTTTTCCGAATTTGAAACGTCAGACATACGCTTTACCTATTGCACCGAGTTTATAGTCGAAAGAGAGAACGACAAATCGGCGTCCCTTCTCAGAGCCTTCCTCGATCCGATAGGCGACAGCATAGTCGTTGTGAGCGATGAAGACGTCATAAAGGTGCATGTGCATACGAACGACCCGGGCAGAGTGCTCACGGAGGCTGTTACATACGGGCACTTTGTATCCGTCAAGATAGAGAACATGAAGCTTCAGCACACGGCAATGACCGAGGCGGCTCCTGAGGCGAAGGAGGCCGAGCCTGAGATCGCAGCTCCCGAGAAGCAGTACGGGATCGTTACCGTCTGCGCGGGCGAAGGCATGGAAGCCCTGTTCAGAGAGCTCGGCGCCGACGGAATCGTCACCGGAGGCCAGACGATGAACCCGTCCACCGAGGACATATTAAAAGAGATCAACAAGACCCCGTCGGAGGTCGTCTTCGTGTTCCCGAACAACAAGAACATAATCATGGCCGCCGAGCAGTGCGTACCTCTGACCGAGAAAAAGGTCGTGGTGCTCCCGTCCAAGACGGTCCCGCAGGGGATAACGGCTCTGCTGAACTTCAACCCCGACCTGGATGAAGAGGAGCTGAAGAACGTCATGACGGAATCCATGGATACCGTCCACACGGCAATGGTGACCTATGCCGCGAGAAACTCCGACTACGACGGGCACAACATCCACGCGGGAGAATTTCTCGCCCTGCTTGACGGAGCCCTGCTCGGAAGCTACACCAACATAACGACCCTCTTCAAGGAGCTCAGCTGGGCTATCGACGAGTTCGGTCCGGAATATATAACCGTATATTACGGCTGCGATGTAAATGAAGCCGACGCTGAAGAGGCCGCGAAGATAATCGAAGGCAATTTCCCGGAAGCAGACGTCAAGACGATCTCCGGAGGACAGCCCGTGTACTATTATATGATCTCCGTAGAATAACGGGGATCGTCGGCAGAGATGAAAAATACCGACAGACTTATAAAAATACTCGCCGTCGCGCTCGCCGTCCTGGTGTGCGCGATAGCGGGTTTGATTTTTTTGCAGGGCAGGGGAAAAAAGG
Source organism: Oscillospiraceae bacterium (assembly GCA_902802045.1). Lineage (GTDB taxonomy): Bacteria > Bacillota > Clostridia > Oscillospirales > Oscillospiraceae > Limivicinus. The sequence goes on from CADCKQ010000001.1 coordinate 543,732, forward strand.
AAGTGCTCAAGGCGGTCGAAACCCCCGTACCGGAGGCGCACACAGAGCAGGAAATTGTCGCGACCCCGGAGCCGACTCCGAGCCCCGAGCCCACTCCGACTCCGGAACCCACGCCCACGCCTGCTCCCTGGGATACCGTAAGGCAGAGCGCGAAGGATTTCGCGCAGCTGAAAGCGAGGTATCCGGATATATGCATGTGGATCGAAGCGGAGGGCACGCAGATCAACTACCCGGTAATGTCCGCCACGGACAACGACTATTATCTGCACCACGCGCCTGACGGGAGCTACAGCGTAGCGGGAACTCTGTTTACGGACTGCATGAATCTGCCGGATCTCGGCTCGGACTGCACCGTCATATACGGGCACCACATGGCGGACGGGTCCATGTTCCAGAATCTGATGTTTTATAAGGACCAGAAATATACCGACGAGCATCCTTATATTAGAATATATACCCCTGCTGGAGACTACAACCTCGAGGTCTTTGCGGGAGTGTACTACAACGGCGGCACAGACAGGCTCTATTTCGATTTCGCCAGCGACGAGCAGTTCGTCATGTACTGCGAAAACCTGAAGGCAAAGTCCGCCATAAGCTCCGACGTGGAGATAAACGCGGGGGACAAGATAATCGGGCTCTGCACCTGCACATACGAGTTCGACAACGCCCGATATGTCGTGTACGGCAAGCTCAACGCCGCAGACCTGAGCTGAAGCCGGATCAGATTTAACAAAGGACGTCCGCGCCGCGGGCGTCTTTTTCTTCGCGGAAATTTGCCGGATTTTTGCCACCGGCACGGCGTACAAATAATAAATATACAGCGGGAACAGCCGAAAAAACCCAGTAATATCAATGCATTGAGGCAATTTAAAAAAATTTTTCAATTTTTGAAAAAAAGTGTTGACATCAAACCTTCCCCGTGGTATATTAATCAAGCTCGCCTCTCAAGAGGGAGCGCGATGTACCTTGAAAATTGAACAAAACAGAACGAAAAAGTAAGCTGTTTCCGATGAGGAAGCAGC
>CADCKQ010000002.1 GCA_902802045.1 Oscillospiraceae bacterium
CTCTGTCCAGCCGGGTTTTACCTCTACCATATATTTGTTCTGGTTTGCCAGCGCCATGGATGTAAGGCAGAACATCGCTGCCATGGCCGGATCGGTCTGGGTGTTCTCCGCCACCGCTTTGCAGTAATAAAAGGCGTCTTTCGGCAGAGCATGTATCGGAAATTCCGGAAGCTCCGCCTCCGAGCTTTTCAGCGGTACGATCTCTCCGAATACCGTATCAGCGTTTTCGGATGCTTTTCCTTTGCTTACTGACGGTGGACGGATGGGGGAATCAACGGAATATACATCTGTACAGAACGAACATGCTCTTCTTATCGCTTTGTCCCCGTATGTCAGAGCACCGTGCATCTCGTCCCATTTCGACCTCATAAGGCCGGAAACTCTGAAGAGGGAATCCATTCTCTCTTCGTCTTTTCCCGTCCAGAAGGCGAGCTTGCAGCAGAGAGCGAGGTCCGCCTCCGAGTGCGAAGCGTAGGAGCCTTCCCAGTCCCCGTTCCAGAGAGGATCGTTTCCGATCCTGGTGATTATTTCGTCGTCAGACAGACCGGAACCCACGTCCTTCTCAGAGCGGAGCGTTCTCAAATCATCAGCGTTCTCATTTCCCTCTTCTCTTTTCATATACGTCTCAAGTACTGTCTTAAGCTGTTCATCCCTGTAACCGAAGTCCGTGGAGAACGATGACAGGACTTTTCCGGTACAGGTGAGATACTTGTTAGTACACCCCGCGATATATACCTCTATATCTTTGGGGGATTTGATGTAGTATTTTTCCTTGTCATAGAAGAAACCCTTTGTCTTGAAATAGATATGCACGCCTGTTCCGGAAGGGCTCAGTTCGGAATAACAGTCCATTGTCTTGATGATATCGAAGGCAAGGGACGACAAGTGACCGTTCTCGTCCAGACAATGGTCTATATCTATTCCCGAAAATTCCCCGAATACTCCGAAACCCAGTCCGTCGTATTTGTCCTTCACCGATAGGGCGGTATCGAGATCGGAGAACGTTCCGATATCATTGGATCTGGCATTGTTTCCGCTTTTCGGGTCGTAGGGGACTTTGGTCTTTTTGTCACCTCGCGTCTCATAGCGCCAGGTACAGAAACTCCCTTTTTCCCGAAGCTCTCCAGGCAGATTTTTGATTTGATGGTTCATTTTCTTCCTTTCATTAAATTCCTTTCACGATATTTCAATTCCATAGCTATGTGGATTAACAAATTAACAGATGTTTTATCCCCCTCAATTACCATGCAGAAATACGGCATTACTTAACGGGCCTAAATGTTAATTTTTTGTGAACAACAGCTAAAATGCTGGTAATAAAGGAATATTTTTTTGAAAAAATAGCTGACATTGTTTATAATAAACAATGCCAGCTACAGTTATCATATTATGATAGGATAAATAATGAGATATGTTGATGAAAAAGTCCGTGCTGTCTTACAGGCCTGGACTGATACCTTTCCGTCAAATCATGTTAAAGATTATAGCAATAGTATCAGACAGTATTTCAATGATATCTGTCTGATGAACGACTGTATAATTAAGCTTATCTCTGAGCACAGAAATGTCTTTATATTTTCGACGGATAATCTGACTGAAGCAGAGGCTTTGGATTTCTTTAAAAAGAATTTCCTTGAAAGCAGCTTAATTTCCGATACTTGGGAAGAAACTGCTGAAAAGTATATCTCACAGCGGGGGAATCGCCGTACTTTACTGATAATAAGCGGGAACGATGTATCTGTCAGGCAAAAATGCCTGAATACATTTAAAAAAATGACTAAAATAGGAAGCTTCTTTCGCACATGCGAAGCGGTGTCGGATCCGAATCCTCTCAAAGGTCAGGATAATTGGTCCGGCGGAATGCAGCTTTCTGATTATTTCTATGCTTTACCAGGGATGCGAAGACCGGATATCCTCCGATTATATGCACTCACCGGCGGAACATATATGTTCATTCGGGATATCGATGAAAACTCGGATTATGATCATGCCCTGGATATGTTATTAAGGTATGATTCTCTTTATTCATCATATCTGCCGGATCTTCTGGAAAAATCATTCCGAACACCCGAAAGCTATTATCCGATCCTTTACAGTATCTCCAAAGGAAACCACAGACTGAGCGAAATAGCAAAGGACACCGATCTGCCGTACAACAATTGCGGAAACTGTCTTGAAGCTCTGATTAATAACGGTTTTGTTGTTCCTGTCAGAGAAAAAGACAAGAAAAACACTTCATTGTATTACTGCTCAAACACATATATTACTTCTTGGTTCAGGTACATTTATAAGAACCGGAATTATCAGATCGCTGATAAGGAAAAGCTTAATAAGATCATTAGAGATGATATAGATGATGCCATAGCCATGCCGGTATTTCGGGAGGCATGTATGCGTTTCCTGAAGAAATCCGAAAGAGACTATCTGAAGCCTTTTCAGAAAGGGAAAAATTTGACAGTAGAAAAAAATATAAGAGGTGTAAATTATTATGGTGAGGGAATTAAGATAGACCTTAGCGTTTCTGCGGGATATACAACACTATTCTGTGTGTTTCCGGAATCAGTCAAAAGCACATTCAAAAAAAAGGAACTGAAAGATATAATAGAAGCCGTAAGGATCAGTTTTCCCGGCACTGAAAAAGAACTCACAGTATTCAGCGTAAACAGATTCAGTGACTGGTGCGTGCACTATTCAAAATATGATGATTACCTTCATGAAGTAACCTTGGAAAGGCTGAGGTATTGAATATATGCACTTCAAAAACTGATTGGAGAATATTTTACGCACTTTTTGAAACCGTTGAAATGCAAGACTTTCAGAATATATACACTTTATACACTTTATTCTGATGTATGCTCTCTTGAATACATATGAACTACATATCAAAAAAACACTTTATGAAATAAGTGCATAAAGTGTTTTTATTCGTATCCGATGCGCTGCAATGGTTTAAAGATGTAATGATGAATTGTAAATTGTATTTTTTTGTAAAAAAAATAACCGAAAAACATCATTTTCTTAATAAACTGTTCCGTAGAACGATATATAAGCATAATTCAGGGGGTCTGACCCTCTGAATTATTATATTTCGGACAATGGACGGAAACGAGATAACTGAATAGAGCGGATTTCCGAGTTATATGAATCCGGGGCTTGACAGACAGGTCTATCAATGATAGACTATCTGCGAGGTCGATAGCTGATAGACCTTTATAAGAGGAATAGATATGGAAGAAAAGAAACTCGGCGCAGTAGAAGCCCGCTTTGCCGCTCTTATTTGGGACAACGCACCGATTAATTCAACTGATTTGGTGCGGTTGTGCGCGAAGGAATTGGACTGGAAGAAATCCACGACCTACACGGTGCTTAAAAAGCTCTGCGAGCGGGGCATCTTTCAGAACGTGGATGGGACGGTGACGGCGCTCGTCACTCGAGAGGAATTTGCCGCAGCTCAGAGCGAACGCTTCGTGGCGGAAACCTTTGCCGGGTCGCTCCCGGCCTTTCTGGCGGCCTTTGCCTCCCGCAAGCCCTTGTCCGCGGGCGAAGTCGACGAGATTCAGAAGCTGATCGATGCCTACCGGGAGGGTAAGTGACATGAACGCACTGCTGATAAAGCTGCTGAACATGAGCGCGGCGGGGAGCGTACTGATCCTCGCCGTGGTCGTGTTGCGCGCTCTACTCAAAAAGGCACCGCGATGGATCATCTGTGCCATGTGGGCGTTGGTGGCCATCCGGCTTGTTTGCCCAATCAGTTTCGCTTCGCCGGTTTCCGCCTTCCGAGCAACGCCCTCTATCGTCAGTGAGAGCGGCGAGGTAGAGGTCTTCCGCCCCACCGAAAGCAGCGAAAAGCCGCTGCTCGAGGTGGATACCGTTCAGATCGAGCGGCCGCAGACAAGCGCCGAGACCATCTCAAATATCCCAGGCACATCTTTTGCCGTCACTCAGCGCAGCCGTGACGTCTATCTTCCACCGCTGGTATTGTTCTATCTGCTGGGCTTCAGCGCCATGTTGCTGTACGCGGTGATCAGCACACTGCTTTTGCGGAAAAAAGTAGCTGTTTCTCTGCCTCAAAGAGAAAATATCCGTGTTTGTGATGAGGTGACGAGTCCCTTTATCCTCGGTGTTCTCCGTCCGGTGATCTATCTTCCCTCCTCCTTGAGTGGGGAAGAAAAACGATATGTCCTTGCCCACGAGCGTGCACACCTTAACCGCTTCGATCATCTTTGGAAGCCATTGGGCTTTCTGATTCTCAGCGTCCATTGGTTCAATCCCTTCTGCTGGCTAGCCTATGTGATGCTTGGCAGGGACATTGAATTTGCCTGTGATGAGAAGGTCATCCGCAAGCTCGGGCACAATGAACGCACCGCCTATTCTCAGACACTCCTAAATTGCAGTGCCCGCCACATTTTGGCCGCTTGCCCCGTGGCCTTTGGCGAAACCGACGTGAAAAACCGTGTGAGAGCGGTGCTGAACTATAAAAAGCCCGCGTTTTGGATCATTCTCGCCTCTCTCCTCGGCTGCCTTGTGCTGGTCGTGTGCTTTGCCGCAAATCCCGCTGTAAGCCAAAAGAGCGAACCGACGCCTCCTCCGATGCAGGAAACGGCATTGCCCACACTCGAGCCGCTGCCTAGGCAGCAGGAAGGAACAACAACACACCGCATGACGCTGGACGATGTTTACATGCTGGCGAACAAGGGCATGGACTTAACATGGGCAGACCTGCTGGCCTTTGAAGGCAAGGAGATCGGGTCGAGTCAGCTGATCTGGCGCTTTCCGATCGATGACACATATTGCCTTGAAGCTTATGACGGGGAGTTGGACGGCCCGCCCGAGCACGTCCTGTTGTTGATTGCCGATGAAAACGGCGAGTTCCGGGCTGGCCCCGGCCTCTATATCGATATTCTGAATCAGGACATTTACGCGTTCCTATCCGGCGCGCATACCCGTTCAATCACCGTTACCAGCAACGGTAAAACGAAACAGCCTTCCCTGTACCTGCTGTACGAGAAGATCTGGAGAGATAACGGCTGGCTCGTCGCAGACGGCCCTCCGCTTCAGGCTGCCTTGACGCATCCGGAAAATATATCTGAGGTAACTCTTGCGGACGATTTTACGGTTCGGTTTGACAGTTATGCACGCAAGAGCGGGCTACAGATCTATGACGAACAGTACCGTCCGCTGCGGGAAGACTGGTACGGCGACACCGCCGTCAACTGGCTTGCGCAGGGCACTTATTACTGCGTGATCGAGGTTTACGGTCCGCAGGGACGCTATATTGCTTCGGAGGGCGCCAGCGAAGAAAGTGTATACAGGGCCGTCTTCCGTCTGATCGTCGATTCGGAGGGCGCGGAAGCCTACGCACCGGAAAAGGCTTCCGGATTGACGACAGCCAGTCTTCATACGACTGGAGGGGACTGTGTGTTGACTGAAGAATTCTCCAAAGAAAGTCTGAACATGCTTGAAAGCTGGCTGAAAAACGCCGAGCCTCTGCCTGGCGGCACGGGCTGCCCATTCGGCAGTGTCCTCACGCTGACGCGCTCAGACGGCAGCAAGATCTCCTGCTGTCCCGCAGAAGACAGCTGCGGTGTTGTCTTTGCCGACGGGAAGTATTATCGCTTTGCGGATGATAACGAGGACTTTTGGATGCTCTTCGACCTTCAGTTTCCGCAGTGAATAATTCAGAGGTCTGACCACCTTAATTATTTCAGAATGAATCTTATGTTATAATAAATACCTTAGAAAAACATGTAAAAAACTAAGACCCGTTGCGGCGCAGCGGGTCTGAATTTTGAAAATTGATCTGGAAATTGAATTTTTCTGCAAAATACTAAGTTAGAAGCATAATTCTCATATACCAGGCGCCTTCTTTGAGGGCGCTGTCATCTTCAGAAGAACGAGGGAGATAAACGGATTCTTCGCAGGCTCAGAATAACATTTCAGTCCCGACCTCATCATTCAATATATCTGACTGCTTTACGCCATTATCTGACCCGGAAAAGCAAAAAATATGATGCCAATAAAAAGTGTATAAAGTGTTTATATTCGAATCCCTTGCGCCGCAAAGCGTTCGGGATTCAAATAATTCAATTGGCAATTAATTAAAAAGTGTGTAAATTAAAAAGATCCTTTGCTCCGCAGAACGACAAAAAAGGAGCGGCGCAAATAAAGACGCCGCCCCCCCAAGACAGGAATGAGATAATATAGGTTGCTCGTTAAACTAATTATAGAAGAACATAACTCCTGTGTCAAGATAAAACTCAGAGGTTCGTTATATGAAAGAGCGTCCGCAGGCAGGACATCTCTCCATAGCGAGGGAGACCTCAGCCCCGCAGTCCGGGCACCAGATGGCCTCGTAATGGCTTCCGTCTGAGTTGTAGCCGAAATGGGTCGGCATACCGTCGACGTAGTTGCCTGTCTCGCTTTCCATGAAGTCATAGTAATGCGAGCCTGCCCAGCCGCCCTGATCCTCTTCGTAGCCGTCCATGGAGTCGTAGTAATGCGAGCCGGCCCAGCCGCCCTGATCCTCTTCGGGGATCAGCAGGCCCATATTGCCGTAGATCTCTGCCTTGTAAACATTCGAATTGCTCGGGTAATCGATATAATAGACAATGGCGTCGCATCCGTCGTAGAATTTCCCTTCGACTTTGCAGTTCCATGCGTCGACAAAGACTTGGGTGCCGTTTACCAGGTCGATGGCGTATCCGCCGCCGCCCTCATGCGCGTAGCCGCTCATGGAACCGTAGACAGGTTGCGGCTGGGGCCGGCTGCCTGTGATCACGCAGTAGGTCACATTGTTGGGATCTCCGTCCCAGTATACAGTGGCAGGCGCGCCGATATAGATGTCGCCGTCCAGGTCGATGACTCTCCACTCGGCGATGACGCTGTAGCCTTCATCCAGCCAGATACTGACATAGGCGTACTTTGTCTCGAGGACGCTGCCGTATTTGACGCCGGACTTGGGTTCGGGCTTGGGAGCGGTGACATAGACGTAAGCGGTGGTGGTACGGGCGGTCATTCCTTTATAGTAGAAGGTGCAGTAGGCGCCCCAGCCGCTGACATCGGCGGTCAGATTCCCGAGGGAGAGTGTTGTCCCGTAGTAGCCGGAGATGGAGACTTGCGGGAACATGGCCGAAAACTGCGCGGGCGTGTATTCCAGGCCCTGCGGAGAGACCATCATCCAGGATACGTAGTCGAAGACATTTGCGCTGGCGATAAACAGCGCGGTGCCGCCTGTCGTCTTGTACGGCTCGCTGGTCGGGTTCTTGGTGATCTCCAGATATATCGGCTGCGGCGCGGGGGCCTCTGTCGGTACGGGGGTCGCGGCAGGCGCGGGGGTAGCGGTCGGAGCGGGTGTCGCGGTAGGCGCGGGCGATGCCGTGGCTTCCGGGGCATCCAGCGCCGCGGGCTTCGGTACGGGGAAGTGCTCGGTGGCCTTTTTAAGGCCGGTGAAGACCTGATAGCTTTCGGTCAGGCGCGCGATATCCTTAGCCTCGTCGGCAGTGAGCCACTCAAAGCTGACGCTGCTTCTCTCAGCGCCTTCAAAAGCTTGCACGCCTGAGGCGTTGTACTGCTCGGGAGTGATCTCGACGCCCTCAATGTCCGTGTGCGTGGTCGTCCGCACGCCGTTTTCGACGAGCGTGTGCTCTACCGCAAATGCCTCATAGCTGATTACGTCGTCCTTCATGCTGAAGGCACTCTTGCTGGTATATACTTCCGTGTCAGAGATAACGACGTTGTCGTAGAACAAATAGTTCCACGTGTCGTCCGCGGTATGGAAGGTATCCATGCTGTCGCTCATGATGTCGGGGAAAGATTCTTCCTCGTCCTTTTCAACGCTGCACTCCGTAAGCGCGTCGCGGTCACTGCTGACTTCCCAGATCTTCAGGTTCGTGGAGCGGTCCTGCGGATGCTGGGAGGCCGCGATCAGTTCAAGGCAGCCGTCGCGGTCGAGATCGGTGACGGTATAGAACCAGGGCAGCTCTCCGGCCGGCTGCAGCATTTTATCCATGTTATCGCAGATGAGCTCGAGCTGCGCGTCCGTGTCTGACAGTTCGGCGGGCACTTCGGGCGCGACGGGCTCGGCGGGAGCACTCTGCGCTTCGGTCCCGGCAGGGGCTGTTTCCTGCCCCTGAGCAGAGGCCTGGGCGGAACCGCAGGCCGCCAGACTCAGCATCATGATCAGAGCCAGAATGATCGCTGTCATCCGGTAATTCTTCATATTTGTCCTCCTTCTTTTATTGGGAAACTGTAAAGTAAGTACTGCTCATACAGGTACCCGGTTATTTTACCACTTTCCGTGTATTGATGTAAATACGAAATCTCCTGGCAGCAGGCATATCGTCCGATGAGATATTTCCGAAAAAAATCAACACGAAACTGCTTGAAACATCAGTCACGGAGTGGTATTCTTACAAAGCCAAATAATTATTTTTAAAAGGAGGAAACGTCATGGACAGTGGAAGTAGTACCGGCACGACGGCAGACCGAAGTAGGCGCGGAAAACCACGATCCGTGCGTTTCCGCATCTGTCGATAAGGTTTTGCTCTGCGTGTCGGGCTTCCAAATCCGGAATATTTCCGTAAAGAGGAGGAAAACCGATGGCAGTACACAATGTAACCGTCGAGAAGACGATCAAAGCGCTCCTCGATGAAAAAAAGTATCCGACCCTCAAGGATATCCTGATCACAATGGAGCCCGCGGATATCGCGGCTGTCTTTGAGGAGCTCGATGAGCAGCGAATGCCGCTTCTGTTCCGTCTGCTGCCCAAGGAGACGGCGGCGGAGACTTTCGCGGAGCTCGAGCCCGAGTGGCAGGAGCTTCTGATCCGGGGCTTCTCGGATACCGAACTTAACGAAGTCGTCAACGAGCTCTACGTTGACGACGCAGCCGATCTGGTCGAAGAGATGCCCGCGAATGTGGTCAAAAGGATCCTCTCGCAGGCAGATCCCCAGATGAGGAAAGAGATCAACGAGATCCTGCAGTACCCCGAGAACTCCGCAGGCTCGATCATGACCACCGAGTATGTCTCCCTGAGGCCCTCGATGACCGTATCCGAAGCGATCACGAGGATCCGCAGGACCGCGATAAACAAGGAGACAATATACACCTGTTACGTCACTCTTGACAGAAAGATCCTCGGGACAGTTTCCGTCAAGGATCTGCTTACCTGTATCGACGATGATACGCCCGTCTCGGAGATCATGGACGAGAACATCATCGCGGTCAGTACCCACAGCGACCAGGAGGAAGTTGCCCAGACCCTCTCGAAATACAATTTCGTGGCGCTTCCCGTAGTCGATACGGGCGGCCTCATGGTCGGTATCGTAACCTTCGACGACGCGATGGACGTTATCGTCGAAGAGACCACGGAAGATATCGAAAAGATGGCCGGTATGCTTCCTTCCGAGAAGACCTACCTGCGCTCCAACCCCTGGGATCTTTTCAAGCACAGGATCCCGTGGCTGGCTCTTCTGATGGTGTCGGCCACCTTTACCGGGCTGATCATCACAAGCTTTGAAAACGCTCTGGCAGCCCAGGTCGTGCTCACGGCATTCATACCTATGCTTATGGACACCGGAGGCAACTCCGGCTCCCAGTCCTCCGTTACGGTCATCCGTGCGCTGAGCCTTGGAGAGATCGATTTCTCTGATCTCCCGGGAGTCGTGTGGAAGGAGATCAGGACCGCCGTGCTCTGCGGTTTCGCGCTCTCGGCTCTGTGCTTCGCGAAGATAATGATCTTCGACAGACTCCTCCTCGGGAACACGGATATCACGGTCACGATGGCCTTCGTTGTCTGCTTCGCGATGGCGATTACAGTTGTAATAGCCAAGGTGGTCGGTTCCACACTTCCTTTGTTTGCGAAAAAGCTCGGCTTCGACCCGGCCGTTATGGCAAGCCCCTTCATTACGACGATAGTCGACGCGCTGTCGCTTCTTGTCTATTTCAGCATCGCGAGAGCCATTCTTTTCAACTGAATACCCCGAAATATAAAAAGCTTTGGACACGTTTCAGAGCTTTTTTTATTTTTTAAAAAATATTTCAATTTTTCCCTTGACATTCCACCTTATGGAAGGCTTATTCTCGTTTCAGAAATAAGCGCTGCACCCGTGAAAAGGAGCTTGATATGAAGATCAACCAGGCTGAGGAGCTTGCCGGAATCACAAAAAAGAATATCCGCTTCTATGAAGAGCAGGGGCTGATCAGACCGGGCAGGGATCCGGGAAACGGCTACCGCGAGTACACGCTCTCCGACGTTGAACAGCTCAAACGCGTAAAGCTGCTCCGAAGTCTCGATGTCCCCTGCGAAAAGATCCGGGAGATGACGGAAGGGAAGCTGAGCCTGAAAAAGTGTATGGAGGATCAGGAGATCTTTCTCAAGCACAGGCAGGACGATATGAAGAGGATGCAGGAGATGTGCGCGGAGATCTCATCCGGTGCCTCCGCCTTTGATGAGCTTAAGACCGACGGATATTTTGAAACAATGAAGAAACTCGAAGAAGGAGGAGCACAGTTCATGAATGCAAACAGGACCGACGTAAGCAAAAGCAGACGCGGGGCGATCATCGCGGCGGCTGTATTTCTGGCCATCATGGCAGCTTATGTGATCATAATACTCTGGGGGAACAGTCAGGATCCTCTCCCTGTCCCCGTGCTTATCTTTATTCTGCTTATCCCCGCGGCGGTCGCGGCGGGAGTTATAATCGCGCTCAGACAGAGAATTAAAGAAATAAAAGGAGGAGAACTCGATGACGCTCGTAAGTATTGATACGATCCCCGGCAGAGAATTTGAAGTACTCGGGATCGTGAAGGGAACGGTCGTACAGACAAAAAACTTCGGAAAAGACTTCATGGCGGGTATGAAGACCCTGGTCGGAGGTGAGATCACCGGCTACACCGAGATGCTGACCGAAGCCAGGCAGATCGCCACAAAGCGCATGGTCGATGAAGCGGAGGCACTGTCTGCCGACGCGATAGTAGGAGTCAGATACGGCTCCTCTCAGATCATGCAGGGAGCGGCTGAAGTGATAGCTTACGGAACTGCCGTGAGATTTATCGAAAAGTGACAGGGATCAGTAAAGAGCAAAGCAGGGAGGACTGAAGCGTTCAGTCCTCCTTGGTATTTCTGACGTATAAGATTATATTTGCTTACGGGATAAATGAATGCTATGATATATCGGAATTCGGCCGACGGGTGTACAGGAGTTTCGGAAATGAAAGACGGGACACGGAAAACTGAAGAGTTCAGGGCCGGTATATATACGGTCAGCGTATATCCTTCTGAGTCGGAACGGGCCCCGGTCGTATATCTGCCCGATATTGCCGGCGGCGGGGAAGAGCTGCTCTCCTCCTGCAGGAAGCTTGACTGTCCTCCCTTTCACCTGGTCACGGTGCATATCACCGACTGGGACAGGGCACTCTCGCCCTGGCCTGCGCGCTCTCCGGGAATAACGGAGGCTGTGTCGAAGGATATGGGAAAAGCGCCTTTTACCATGCGGATCTTTGAGGACTCCGTGATCCCGGAAGCGGAGAAGCTCCTGGGAGCCGGAAAGGTGAAGAGGGTCCTCTGCGGATACTCGATGGCGGGACTTTTCGCTGCCTCGGCGCCATTTCTCTCGAGGAGCTTCGACTCGATCGTCTGCTGTTCGGCGGTCCTGTGGTACCCCGGCTTCCCGGGATATTTTCTCTCGCACGCCTTCCTGAAAAGGCCGGAAAGCGCCTATTTCTCACTCGGGGACAGCGAGTCGGAGACAGGAAACGCTTTCTTCGAAAAAGTGACCGGGGAGATCTCCGCAGAGTGAGGAAAGCGCGGAGCGCGCTCCGTTTTTGAGATCAGCCCCGGAGACCACCTCACAGAGCCGTACACAAGGCTTGCAAGAGGCATCGCGTGGACCATGGATACAGAAAACACCGGAAACGGTCAATAATATAAAGAGACGGTAAGCTGCATGAAAACTTATCTTCTTTCGGAAAAAGAATTGTTTGAAACACCGCTCGGGATATTCTCGAAATACGGGACCAAAGCCGCTCCGACAGACTTCGCGATAGCGCTCGGCGCCTCGGTCTCGGGGATCGACTTCACCTCCGAGGGGACGGAGCTCAAGCACAGGACAGGCTATTACTGGCTGCGCTTCGACAATCTGCGCGACTCGGGCGTGGTGGCGCTGAGCAACGGCTATAAAAGCACGATGAACTTTCAGTTCAGAACGGGCGGGATCCGTCCGGTGCTCGAGCTGTCGTCCGTGCCTGCCCCATACAGGAAAGCAGAGATAAACGCGTCGGGTATAAAGGAGATCCGTTTCGGCGAATATCCGCAGTCCGCTGTATCTCCCGCGCTTCATGAGACACTGGAGGAGAAGTTCGGGAGCGGAAAGCTCGCCCCTACAGGCTATACATACAGCACGGACACTGTGAGACATGATGATTTTCTGACCAGAGTCTCTCTTTCCAAAATTGAGGAGTATGAATTTGAAGGCAGAAGATTTGTAAGGATTAAGGCCAATTCCTGCTACAGCGGCCTGCCCTTTACGCTCTCCAACGGCTGTGAGTACATAGACGGGGATACGGTCTGGATCGAGACAGAGAGCGTTGTCTGGCTTGAAGACGAGATGACGGGAAAGCTGGTATCGAAACAGATCCTGGTTTCCGGCATTCCTTTCAGGCACAGGGACAGACATGTCAGAAGCCAGAAATACAATTACGAGATCTCGGATCTCAGGCTCTTTCTCGACCGCTGCTTCTCAGCCGAGGCCTTTGCTTCAGTAAAGGAAACGGCAGGGGAGAGCCTCTCCGCCGGGACCGGGACTGAGAAAGCTCCGCTGCCCAGACTGAATCCTTACGGTTTCAGTTTCGATAAAGTTACGGAAGAGGATATCATCAGGGGCGCGATACAGAGCGATGTCGCCGTCTTCCTGCACGGAAGATCGAGCGAGGGCAAGTCCGCGAGGGTCAAGCAGCTGGACCCGGACTGCGTCATCATCTATCTGAGAAACGCTACGCCGGACAGCCTAAACGGCAAGAGCGTATACAATGCGCAGACCGGCGAGATGACGGATATTCCTCCCGCCTGGTACGTAAAGCTCAAGGAAAAATGCGAGTCGGAGCCGGATAAGCTACATATCGTCTTTTTCGACGAGCTGACAAATGCTCTGCCCTCGATCCAGGGCATGGCCTTCAATATAATCCTTGAAAAAGAGGTAAACGGGAAATGGCTGCTTCCGGAAAACGCCAGGATAGCTGCCGCGGGCAACGACCTGAACGACTCGCTGGCAGCAAACCGTATGGCCGAGCCGCTTTTCAACCGCTTTGCCCATGTCTATATCAATACTACGGCGAAAAGCTGGCTCAGGTGGGCCTCGACGCCCGAGAGCAGCTATAAGCGCCTGGACAATGTCCGGCCCGAAAAACATCCGAAGATCCATCCTGCCGTTTTTGCCTATATCGCCTGCAAGTCCGGAAGAGGTGATGAAGTCCTGAGAACGCCGTTCACGGGCGATCTGCCGAATGCCGATCCCCGCAAGTGGGAGATGGCCTCGAAGCTGCTATACTCGGCGAAACAGCCGGAAATGCTCCGCTCTCTGATAGGCGGGGAGCTGACTGAAGATTTCGTTGCTTTCGCCAGACAGCGGGTCCTGACTGTTGATGACGTGCTTGGCGGGAACTACACTCAGGAGGACATGGAGATGGACACCTCCCAGAAGTTTGCAACGGCTGTGAGTCTCTCCTGCGTCGACGACAGCGATTTCGACAAAGTCAGGGAGTTTATGAAGCTCATAGGCCCGGAGCCCAGAGCAGCATTTGAATCCATGTGGGCAGCGGGGGATGAGAAACGGCTTGAAAAAATAGCGGAGATCCGCCTTATCGAGAGCGGCTCCGGGGAGAACGCTTAGTGGAGAAGCTCAGAAAGCGGCTTCTGGTCAGATACCCCTTCTTCGGGAGCATTACTGCCGGAGCGAGATTCATTGAAAACGAAGATATCCTCTCTTCCGCCACTGACGGGAGGGATATCTTCTATAATCCCGGATATCTTGCTTCTCTTTCGGATGAAGGGAAGCTTTTCGTGCTTGCCCACGAGGTCTGCCATATAGCCTTCGACCATGTGTTCAGGAGCGCCGGCAAGGATCCGGATCTCTGGGATCTTGCGACGGACGCTGTAGTCAACGCCTACCTTGAAAGCGACGGCCTGCCCCTGACAGAAGGAGCAGTGGATATGCCTGAGGCTCTCGATTACGACGCTGAAAGCTTCTATCTGCTGCTGGCCGGCGATCTGTCGGAGGAGAAAGACGACACCGATCCTTCGGGAAGCGAAGCGCCCGAGACGAAAAAAGACGCTCTGTTTCAGAAAAGTCAGGGGGGCAGCAGATCAAAAGGAGAAGCAAGCCAGGAGAAGAACAGGGAAAAAGGCGGTCAGATGCAGGGAAACTCCGCAGGGAAGGACAAGCGGGGAGCCGGTCATGACAGCCATGAGCTCTGGGAAGAGGCTTTGAAAAAACGGCAGGAACAGGGAAGCATGCCCTCTTCCGAAGAGAGTCAGGACCCTGTATCGGAGGCTGTAGACAGATGCTCGGCTCTCGGCGAGAAGGAGGCCTTTAAGGAAAACGAGATCGAGCGCAGGAAACAACTCGAGGAGCTCAGGAACTCTCTCGCGAGCTCTTCCGGCGGATACGGCAGCGGTGACGGGGAAGAACTTCGCAGGCGCTTTTCTGTCGGGCGCGCGAGGCCGTTTTTCGAATGGAGAAGGCTGCTGCACGAGGCTGTCAAATACAATGTCGACTGGTCCTTTGAAAACGCCGAGATAGAGGAAGGGGTCGTCAATGCCAGATTGGAGGAAATACCCTGGCCCGAGACCGAAGTCGTTCTGGATACCAGCGGCTCTGTGGACGAGGTGCTGCTCAAGAGCTTTCTTCGCGAGTGCAAAAACATCCTCATGCTCTCAAGCCTCAGAGTCGGCTGCTTCGATACGAAGTTTTACGGCTTCAATGAGATACGTGATGAGTCGGATATTGACGCTCTTGAGTTTCCGGGCGGGGGAGGCACTGATTTCAACGCGGCGATCGGAGCTTTTACAAACCGGGTCGAGAACAAGATCATCTTCACCGACGGAAGGGCGAGAATGCCCGGCAAGCCCTGTGACGCTCTCTGGATCGTATTCGGAAACTACAGAATAGATCCTCCGGGAGGGAAGGTGCTGTATGTGGATGAAGAAAAGCTTAAAAAGCTGATGGGAAACGGAGCGGAGATACAGAGCGATGTCACTCAGAAATGAAATAATATCATATATATCCGCCCAGTACGGAGCAGAGGCGGAATATCCGTGGAAGAGCTACAGGAACTACTGTGTGTTCAGGCGAAAAGACTCCGGAAAGTGGTTTGCGATCATAATGGATATCTCCTCCGGTAAGCTCGGACTAGAAGGTGAAGGAAAGACCGATATCATCGATCTGAAGACCGGACCCATGCTCGCGGATCTTCTGAGAGGCAATGACGGATATCTGCCTGCCTACCATCTCAGCAAAGAAAACTGGATAACGGTACTGCTCGACGGAAGTGTCGGGCTTTCGGACATATGTGCGCTCATAGACATCAGCTACAGTAACACGGGAAAGAGACCGGAAAACCTAAGCAAAAAAGAGCGGATCCGCACCTGGCTGGTAGCCGCGAACCCGAAGTATTACGATCTCGATGCCGTGATTGAAAAAGACCCTGACAAAGATTTTATCTGGAAGCAGAGCAGCAATATAAAGCCGGGAGATACGGTCTATATATACATGGCAGCTCCGTTTTCCTCGATAAGATACAAGTGCAAGGCTGTCGAGACCGATATCCCCTATGAGTACGGGGACGAAAATGTCCGTATGAAGAAGATAATGAAGCTTAGGATGCTCAAAAAATATGATGGCGTTCCGATAGACCGCGAAATGCTCAGAAGTCACGATGTCCGTTATGTAAGGGGCCCGAGAAGCATGCCGGATTCGCTGGAGCGCGAGATCGAAGAGCTCTATCCGGAGAAGTAAAAAAAGACAAAGGCAGAGAAATTGCCTTTGTCTTTTTTGATGAAATCTATTTTACAGGATGTCCCTGTTCACCTTGCTCGGCGGAGTCTCGAGGACCTCGGGGTGCTTTGCCAGATAGCGCATGGCCTGGAAGAACGTGGCGTAGTAATGACCGTCACAGATACGCTCGTCGATAACGTATTTGGCGTCTATATACTTGTGGTCCTCAACCTGGGCTTTTTTGTTGACCTCATACTTGTGGTATTTCGAGCCTATGGCTATGAAAGCCGGCAAAGTGCCGAAGTTGTATATGTGGTGGTATACGGGGCCCATTCTGAGAGATCCCATGTCCGTGATGATCATCGAGCCGTGGAAGGGGCTGACCTCGGTCCAGGCGTCGGGAAGGATACCGAAGAAGTCCATGACCTTCAGGACCCAGATGGCGAAGCTCAGAAGAAAGCGCGGAAGCCTTGTGATGGCGTTTGCGAAATCTTCGGTCCCGTTGTCGTCCTCATTGGCCTTGATCTCAGCTATCTGTTCATTCATCTTCCGGTATACGTCGTATATCGTGTCGGTAGGCTGGAAATGGACCTTGATCGTAGTTTCCTCGGCATTGAGCGATAGTTCTTTTTTTACTGTCATGACTATGTCGATCCCGTAACGGGCAAAGACCCTTCTGCCGGCTATAAAGCGGTTTATTCCGGGGAACATGGCGACACATCTGATATATGCCGCTATCATGAAATGCAGGAAGCCTATTCCCTTATATCCGTTGACACGCTGTGCCCTCAGCCATTTGTCCACAACAGAGATCTCAATGCTCTCCTCATACTGGACAAGGGCGTCGTTCCTGTCCTTCATAATAAAGGGAATGAAGTTTCCGAATCCGGGCAGAGAACGGATAAGCCTCCCGTCCTTGCGGTCTCCTGACCTCCTCCTGATCTTGGTTTCGTCCATATATATCCTCCAAGCTAAGATAGCTGCTTAATAATGCTAATAGAGTATAACTTAAAATTTTTTAATTATCAAGGTGTAAGTATTCGGCTTCGGTCACGGTGCGAAAAGAAAGGAATAGTCGTTTTTGAACTCCTCAGTGTTCTGTATTATCTTCTCCCTGTGCAGGGCATAGTTTGAAGGTGTTACGATATTCTCGCCCGATGCGAAGCATCTTGTCATCAGATCGTTTATCTCCGGAACGTAGTGCGTGGTATCCCTGTATATATTCAGATCTTTTGTAAAATCCTCAGCCTGGAAATCGAATACGACAGCTCCGTATTCACCGGCTCTCTCAACAAAATACTCCGCAGCATCAAGGCAGGCATCGAAATATCCGAGGCTCTGGGCATCTGCCCAGAAAAGCGACGAGTAAGGAGGAAAATAGAAGATGTAGTTCGCATTGGTCAGGTCCAGTTTGGAAAAATAGTCGTCTATTCCCGCCTTCATCCTGTTATAAAGATCCTCGGTGTCGATATCCGAGACTCTGAAGGCTCCGCTTTCTCTGCCTTCGAGCACGATATCCTCACCATACTCATACTGGTCTCCCCAGTATCCGAGCCGGTCGATCTTTATCCTGTTTTCATATGAAGCCGGAAGCGGGCGTCCTGTTTTTGTAACTGCCGTAAAGGCGAGATCCACAGGGAGGAATCTGAACCAGGATTCGTAGGAGAGAGCATACTGTATACGCGACAGGGGATCGTCTTTCATGAGATACTTTATCGTTTTCGGACTTGAGTGGGCAGCATATCCGGAAATATCTATGCACAGATAGTACGTATCCGCTTTTCCGATCCTGTTTGCAAGCTGTATATACTCTACCTGATCGTCTTCAGACATCCCGCCTATACCGATCTTGAGCGGGTTGCAGCCAAGCTCTGATCTGAACAGATCCATATCGAAATTCTGGCTCATGGAGGATCCGATCAGGATGGTATCATAGTCATAGGTCTTTATAAGACCCGGCGAACAATATGTCTGATGTATCATATACTGTTCGTCTCTTGAGCGGAACTGGAAAAACGGATCGACCACGTATGTAAGGAGGCCTGCGATCAGCAAAAAGACAACTGCAGTGCTTATGACGATTACAAGCCATTTCTTTTTTGTCATTTATGCCCTCCTTCCTCAGAAATTGAAATAGATGAATACTGTGCCCTTGGACATGCAGATGAATGAGATCATCAGGCACAGGGCGGAGGCAACGGAAGTTTTTGTGTTCAATTCGAAGTCCCTGTTGAGTTCCATGCTGCCTTTTCCGAAGATGATTACAAGAAAGAGTGCGAGCAGTATTCCCAGAACGTAAACGATGTCTATGACCCCCGGGAAATTCACCAGAGTGTCAAAGGCGATCTCCTGAAGCTGGGAAAGTCCGAGGTTACCGAAGTTCAGCATGCCCCTGTATACGCTGAGCGCCTCTTCGAAGGACTCTGCTCTGAAAAGGACCCACAAAGCATTGACGATCAGGAAGGTGATCACTTTCCTTATAAGGTCCGGGATCTTATCCAGGGCATTCTTGAAGATCCTCTCCAGGACGGCAAAGGCACCGTGCAGTACGCCCCAGAGGATAAATGTCCACGCGGCTCCATGCCATATTCCGCTGACCAGGAAGGTGAGCATGAGATTGAAGCAGGTCCGTGCAAGGCCGTTCCTGCTTCCGCCGAGCGGGAAATAAACATAGGTGCTCAGCGCGCGGCCCAGAGTCATGTGCCATCTCCTCCAAAACTCGGAGATGCTCTTCGATCTGTACGGGAGATCGAAGTTCTGGGGTATGTTTATGTTGAACATTTTCCCGAGCCCGATGGCCATGTCCGAATAGCCTGAAAAATCGAAGTATATCTGGAATGTATAGCTTAAGGATGTGACCCAGCCCGCGGCGAGGCCGAGACCGGACATGGCAAAGCCGTTGTCGACGAACAGGGAAACGGTGTCTGCGATGACGGCTTTTTTAAATGCGCCTATCGCGAAAAGATATAGGCCCTGACAGAAGTTCTCAGTATTAAAGTACCTGCGGGAGCTGTCCTTGAACTGAGGGATCATCTCACTGTACAGGACTATAGGCCCGGCTACCAGCTGCGGGAAAAATGTCACGAATACAGAGTAATCGAGAAGATCCTCCACCTTTTCCTCTCCTTTGTATACCGAGATGAGGAATGAGAGCTGCTGGAACGTGAAAAAGCTTATACCGAGCGGGAGAGCGATGTTGCGCAGGAAGAGTGAAGTTCTGAACAGGGCGTTGACATTCGAAATGAAGAAATCGTAATACTTGAAATAGCCGATAAGTCCTATATTGAACAGGATCCCGAGGATCAGAAGCGGTTTTTTGCGCTTCGCGCGTTGCATGAGTATCGCGACCAGATAGTTTGCCGCGATCGATGAGATGATGATGGGCAGATAAGTCCAGTTGTAATACCCGTAGAAGAATAAAGACGCAAGAACCAGGAATACCTTCTGTATCCTTGCATCAGTAAGCCTCGACAGGCCGAAATAAACCAATAATACAATTGGCAAAAATACCAGTATGAACTGATATGTGGAATATACCATCTGCTCCGAATACCTCCGATTTATATGAAGAATATACCACGGCCGGTCAAAAAAACAAGAAGTTTATGTGTTTTCGCGGCTTTTCAGATTCCGTATTCTGTATGTGACGGACTCGTTTTATCGGCGAAAACGCAGACTCAGACATGAAAAATATGGATAATATATATAAAATGTATGACAGATACGGTTTTCGGAATTTTTAACATGTGCTCACGTTATTAGCTGTTGAAATTTTAACAGACTTGGAATAAAATAAGTCGTTATTTAAAACTGGTAAAGGGGGTGCGTCAATTGTCCTTTGAAGCAGTGAATATGATCACGGATGCTGAGGCTTTGGCGAAGAAAAAGACGGCCGATGCCGAAACCGCTGCAAAACAGCTCATAGCCAAAGCAGAAGAAGACGGCAAGGCTACCGTGAAGGCTGCTCTGGAGAAGGCTGCTGAGGAAGCCGCGGTGCTTAAAGCCGAGAGCGGCAGGAGAAGTGATGAAAAAACGGGCGGTATTCTTGCGGATGCGGAGAAGATACGCTCAGAGCTTCGGGAGCAGGCGGAAGCAAAGCTTGATGAAGCAGCGGAATTGATAGTTGAAAGGATCGTGAACGGCTGATGGCTATTGCGAAAATGAAAAAGATCCGCATTGTGGCAGTCCGTTCTTCCGTTGAAGAGCTTCTGAAAGAATTGATGGTCCTTGGCTGCGTCCAGGTAAGCGAGGCGGAGGCAGGTTTGCAGGGCACAGGCCTTGAGGAGATACTCAAGAGGGAAGATGCCCAGGTAACCGCGAAGAGATCTGTTTATAACCAGATGCTTCAGGCCCTGGATATTCTGAAAAGGCATTTCCCGAAAAAGAGTGCTCTTCTTTCGGCCAAACCCGAGGTATCCGCCAAAGAGCTTCTCGACACCTCCAAGCTTGATTTCTACAGGGAGAAAAGTGCAAGGATAGTTGAGATCGAAGAAAGCCTCAAGAAGATAAGCTCTGACGAGAGCCGGATAAACGGCCTTCTGGAGGCACTGAAACCCTGGGATTCCCTGAATATGGATCTCGGCTTCAAGGAGACGGAGACCTGCAGCGCCGCACTCGGATGCATTCCCTCTTCGGCAGCTCTGGCAGATGTTCAGTCCGCACTCAACGAAGTTTCTCAATACAACGAGCTTTTCGAGGTATCAAGCGATGAGGAGCAGCATTATACGGTCCTGATCGGCCTGAAGGAAGATTTCCAGGAGCTGCTGGATGCCGCGCACAAATGCGGCTTTACGGCTTCTCCCACGGACGGTATGGAAGGAACAGCCAGAGAAAACGCTCTTTCTCTAAAAAATGAGCTCGAAAAGTGCGGAGCCGAAAAAGAGAAGCTCACCGAAGAGCTCAAACGGGCAACCGATTATACCGACAATCTGAAGCTTGCCTCCGATGTACTCGGATCCGAGATAGCGGTCGCCGAGGCGGAGGACAAGATGGTCGGGACTGAGAACTTCCTCTGCCTTGAGGGCTGGATGCCCGAACAGAGTGAGGCGGAAGTTATTTCGTTGCTGGATAAGTATTCCTGTGCGTATGAAACTCTGGAGCCGACTGAGGATGAATATGCGGATGTTCCGGTCAGGCTCGACAACAACGCTGTTACGGACTCCATGAATATGGTGACCAACATGTATTCGCTTCCCGCGTACGGGAGCGTGGATGCAAACCCGGTAATGGCGCCGTTTTTCATTTTGTTCTTCGGACTGATGTTTGCGGATATCGGCTATGGGATCATTATGATCATTGCGGCCATAGTTGCAATGAAGAAAATGAAACCGCGCGGAGGTACAAGGTCTTTCTGCAGACTTCTTCTGTACTGCGGGATCTCGACAACGATCGCCGGAGTGCTTTCGGGCGGATTTTTCGGCGATTTCCCGTACCAGCTTGTGCATATTATTAACCCTGCAAGCACTTGGAAAGGACTTCCGGCTTTGTTCAACCCGCTGACAGACAGTCTGTATGTGCTGATCGGAGCGATGGTTCTGGGATTGTTCCACCTCAATGCCGGCATGGCTGTAAACTTTTATATGCAGGCGAAAAAGGGAAATCTTAAAGATGCAATATTCTCTGAGGGGGCACAGTGGATAATCCTTCTTGGCGCGCTTGTTTACGGCGTGAAGATGCTCGGTGTCAATATCCCGAATATGGTTCCGCTTGTTATAATGGCCGCGGGTGTTGTCCTGCTGCTTTACGGCTCCACAAGGAACGCAAAGGGCTTCTCAAAGATCACGGCACCGATAGGTGAGATCTACAACCAGGCCACAGGATGGTTCGGAGATATACTGTCTTATTCGCGTATTATGGCTCTGATGCTTGCAGGAAGCGTTATAGGCCAGGTCTTCAATAATCTCGCCACAATGCCTCTGAAGGGCGCGAAAGGGCCCGTTGGCACAGTGATCGGAGTTATTGCCGCGCTGCTTATATTTGTGGTAGGGCACGCGCTCAACTTCGGCCTCAATATTCTCGGATGCTTTGTCCATGACCTGAGACTCCAGTGCCTGGAATTCTTTGGGAAGTTCTATCAGGACGGAGGAAAGAGATTCGAGCCTCTGGCTTTCAGGACTAAATATTATAATGTAGCGCAACAGTAATTATAAAAAAATATTTATTTATATTTTGGAGGAATTAACATGGAATTTCTTAATGCAATCGGAGGGTATGCTATAGGTATACTCGGAGCCGCCCTCGCAGGCGCACTTGCCTGTATCGGCTCAGCACTCGGCACAGGACTTGCAGGACAGGCCGGCGCAGGACTGGTTTCCGAAGAGCCGGGCAAATTCGGTAAGGCGATGATCCTTCAGGTTATCCCTGGCACGCAGGGACTTTACGGATTCGTCATTTTCTTCCTTGCATTCAACAAGGTAACCGGGATCGGCCCCTCAATGACATTTGCACAGGGTTGCCAGATCTTCGGCGCCACATTGCCGATAGCCATTGGCGGTCTCGTATCCGCAATTGCTCAGGGCAAGGTCGCAGCCGCATCAGTCAACATCCTTGCCAAGAAAGAAAACGACTGGTCCAAGGGTATGATCCTCTGTATCACTGTAGAGTTCTACGCGATCCTCTGCCTGCTCGCAAGCTTCCTCATGCTCAACGGAATCTGAGATTTTAGAGGTTGCTTGTATGATAGGCACAGAGAAAATTATAAGCCATATAGAATCTGAGGCCGAAAACAAGTCAGCAGCCATACTCGCGGCAGCCAAAGTCAAATGTGAGGAGATCGCAGCCTCTTATGCCGAAAAAGCTGAGGCAGCCTACAGGGAAAAAACGGCGCAGAGCACCAGAGAGTGCGAAAGCGCTGAGGAGAGCGCCGAGCGTCTGGCACGCATGGAAGCCAAGAAGGATGTTCTTGCCATTAAACAGGAAATGGTCGGCAAGGTATTTGAAAAGGCGAAAGAAAAGCTTTCAAATCTTCCTGAGGGCGAATATGTGCAATTGCTGGCAAAGCTTATGGCCGGATCGGCCGAGGGAACTGAAGAAGTCGTCTTCAATTCCAGAGACAGGGCACTGGCTTCAAAAGTCGTTGAGGCTGCAAACAGTGCGCTGAGCTCTGCGGGGAAAGAAGCAGGCCTTCACGTTTCCGACGAAACAGGCAGCTTTGCAGGCGGTTTCGTGCTCAAAAGAGCCGGAGTCGCAGTCAACTGTACTGTGGAGACACTGATCGATATGCTGAAACAGGATATGTCTCCGAAAGTTGCCGCTGTACTTTTTAAGAGCGGAGTTGAGTAATTTGGCAGGAAAAAAGGAAAAATATATAAGTTTATCTGCTTCACTCAGGGCAAAAGAGACTAAGCTTCTCAACGCGGAAAAGGCTGAGAGGATGATCGACGCTCCGTCGTTTGAAGACGCGTGCAAGATCCTTTCGGAATGCGGTTATGGGGATATGTCCGGCCTCAATGCCGGTGAGATCAATTCGGCCATACAGGAACACCGCAAAGAGCTGTTTGACTCGCTTGAGCTCGAGGTCCCGGATCCGGAGCTTGTAAGTGTTTTCAGAGCAAAATACGACTGCCACAATGCCAAGACTGTCCTGAAAGCAGAAGCGACCGGAGCAGATCCGCTTCCGGTTATGAGTCCCTGCGGAAGTATCAGTCCGACGCAGTTCGTAAACGAATACAGTGAGGGCCTTTTTTCTGAGCTTCCCGGCAAGATCGGAGAAGTGCTCGAGAACGCCAAGTCGGTCCTTTCAAGAACTGCAAACCCGCAGCTGGCTGATTTCGTTCTGGACAAGGCATATTATGCCGAGATAAAGGAAACGGCCGAAAAGCTTGAAAGCAGTTTTCTCAAAGGATATGCCGAGATCCTGATCGACAGCGCCAACCTGAGAACGGCTGTCAGAACTGTTCGTATGAATAAGGACAGGGAATTTCTGAAAACTGCCCTGATCTCCGGCGGGAAAACCGATGAGGGTAGAGTGTTGAACGCATCTGAAAGCGGAGATGCTCTTGCCGCGCTTTACAAATCATCTTACCTCGAGAAAGCGGCAAGGCTCGGAGCTGATGCAATGCAGGGAGGAACTTTGACAGAGTTCGAGTCTGCCTGCGACAATGCTGTCACTGCTTACATAAAAAACACGAAGCTTGTTCCTTACGGGATAGAAGTCCCGGCGTCGTATCTGGCTGCCTGCGAGTCTGAGATGACAGCAGCCGGAATGATCCTAACGGGCAGACTTGCCGGGATCGGTGCCGATACTTTAAAAGAAAGGCTGCGTGATTTCTATGCTTAAAATAGCTGTAATCGGCGGCAGAGAAACGGTTATGGGCTTCAAGGCTCTCGGACTGGATGTTTTTCCGGTATCAGGAGCGGATGAAGCGCGGAAAGTACTGAGATCCGCGACAGGTGAGGGCAGTGAATATGCCATCATCTATATAGAGGAAAACCTCACGCGGGAACTCGGCCGCGAGATCGACAAATTCAAAGATGTTCCCACTCCTGCCATCATTTTAATACCGGGCAGAGAGGGTTCTACAGGGCTCGGCATGAATGCTCTGAGGGCAGCTGTCGAGCGTGCCGTCGGCACAAATATTCTTGACGAATAAAGAGGAGAACCAAATGAGCGGAAAAGTAACTAAAGTTTCGGGACCGCTGGTTGTCGCTGAAGGCCTTGCAGACGCTAACGTATCGGACGTTGTGCGTGTCGGCCGCCAGAGACTTATCGGCGAGATCCTTAATATGACGGGAGACAGCGCATCCATTCAGGTCTACGAAGAGACATCCGGACTCGGACCGGGCGCGGAAGTTGAGACTACAGGAATGCCGATGTCTGTCGAACTCGGGCCGGGCATGCTGGATAATATCTATGACGGAATCCAGAGGCCGCTCCCTGAGATCAGAGCTATTGCAGGCGAAACGATAGCAAGAGGTACCGAGGTCCCTGCCCTCAACAGAACGAAGCTGTGGGATTTTGTGCCGGTCGCAAGCGCGGGAGACAAACTGGCTGCCGGAGATGTCCTGGGAACGGTCCAGGAGACGTCGGCCATAAACCATAAGATTATGG
The DNA here is from genome assembly GCA_902802045.1 of Oscillospiraceae bacterium. GTDB lineage: Bacteria > Bacillota > Clostridia > Oscillospirales > Oscillospiraceae > Limivicinus. The sequence continues at coordinate 25,039 of CADCKQ010000002.1, forward strand.
TTCCGAACGGGATCGAGGGTGAACTGGTCAGTATCGGGAGCGGCGAGCATGTTGTTGATGATGTAATTGCCGTTATCAGAGATAAGGACGGCAAAGAGCACGAACTTACCATGATCCAGCGCTGGCCTGTCCGTATCGCAAGGCCTTACCTCAAAAAATATGTGCCCGCGCGTCCTATGAACTCGGGGCAGAGAATAATAGATACACTCTTCCCGATAGCAAAGGGCGGCACCGCTGCAGTTCCCGGCCCCTTCGGAAGCGGAAAGACTGTTGTCCAGCACCAGCTGGCAAAATGGTCAGATGTCGACATAGTCGTATATATAGGCTGCGGTGAGCGTGGCAATGAGATGACCGACGTTCTGATGGAGTTCCCTGAACTCAAGGACCCGAGAAACGGTGAGCCTCTGATGAAGAGGACGGTCCTTATAGCGAACACTTCGGATATGCCTGTTGCTGCCCGTGAGGCTTCCATCTACACAGGTATTACGATCGCAGAGTATTTCCGCGATATGGGCTATGATGTCGCAGTTCTGGCAGACTCCACGTCCCGCTGGGCGGAAGCTCTGCGTGAGATGTCCGGCCGTCTCGAGGAGATGCCCGGTGAAGAAGGCTACCCCGCGTATCTCGCATCCAGAATTGCACAGTTCTATGAGAGAGCCGGTGTTGTCGAATGCATGGGCTCCGATGAGAGAAAAGGCTCCGTAACCGCGATCGGCGCTGTCTCTCCTCCGGGCGGCGATATCTCAGAGCCTGTTTCCCAGGCAACCATGAGAATAGTCAAGGTCTTCTGGGCACTGGATTCTTCCCTTGCATACGCAAGACACTTCCCGGCTATTAACTGGCTGACATCCTATTCGCTTTACCTGGATAACCTTGGCGCCTGGTATGAAGATCAGTTCGGACCAGCCTATATGGAAAACAGGAACAAGGCTATGTCCATTCTCCAGGAAGAGAGCGAGCTGCTTGAAATAGTAAGGCTTGTCGGTCAGGATGCGCTTTCAGCCAATGACAGACTCACAATGGAAACTGCCAAGATGGTCAGAGAAGACTTCCTGCAGCAGAACGCGTTTGTAGATGACGATGCATATTCCTCATATGCAAAGCAGTACAGGCTTCTGGATACCATTCTGAAGTATGATGAATATGCCAGAGAGGCTCTCGTCAAGGGAGCGGAAATAGACAGGCTGTTCAAGATCGGCGCTAAGGAGAAGATCGGACGCGCGAAGATGATCCCTCAGGACAGATTCGAAGATGAGTATGACGCAATCGTTGCCGAAATGAAGGCACAGATTGACGAAGCGGCAGCCGGAGGTGAAGACGAATGATTAAAGAGTACAAAACAATAAAAGAGATCGCAAGCCCTCTGATGGTCGTTGAGCATGTTGAAGGCGTTACATTCGATGAACTTGCCGAGATAGAGCTCCAGAACGGTGAGAAGAGAAGATGTAAAGTCCTCGAGGTCGAGGGTGACAGAGCAGTCGTTCAGCTGTTTGAGAACGCTCAGGGCATTAACCTTGCAGAATCCAAGGTGAGATTCCTCGGGCATCCGCTTGAGCTCGGAGTATCAGAAGATATGCTCGGCCGTGTTTTCAACGGAATGGGCGAGCCGATAGACGGCGGCCCCGAGATACTCGCAGAAGAACACAAAGATATCAACGGACTTCCGATGAACCCGGCAGCCCGCGCGTATCCTGCTGAGTTTATCCAGACCGGAGTTTCGGCCATAGACGGACTGAATACCCTGGTCCGAGGCCAGAAGCTCCCGATCTTCTCTGGCTCGGGCCTTCCCCACGCGCCGCTGGCTGCTCAGATAGCCAGACAGGCGAGAGTTCTCGGAGATAACGAGACTTTTGCTGTTGTATTCGCGGCAGTCGGTATCACATTCGAAGAGTCCGAATACTTTATTAACGACTTCAGAAGAACGGGTGCCATCGACAGAACGGTTGTTTTCTCAAACCTGGCAAATGACCCTGCAGTTGAGCGTATCTCCACTCCGCGTATGGCGCTCACCGCTGCCGAGTATCTGGCATTCGAAAAGGACATGCAGGTCCTCGTCATCATTACGGATATTACGAACTATGCCGAGGCTCTCCGTGAGGTTTCCGCTGCAAAGAAGGAAGTTCCCGGCCGTCGCGGATATCCCGGTTACCTCTATACCGACCTTGCAACAATGTATGAAAGGGCAGGTCGCCGCCAGGGCAAGAAGGGCTCGATAACAATGATTCCTATACTTACGATGCCTGAAGACGACAAGACCCACCCGATCCCTGACCTGACAGGGTATATCACTGAAGGCCAGATCATACTCAGCCGTGACCTTTTCCGCAAGGGCCTTGTTCCTCCCATCGATGTTCTGCCTTCACTTTCACGTCTTAAAGACAAGGGTATCGGTGTAGGCAAGACCAGAGAAGACCACGCGGGAACGATGAACCAGCTCTTTGCAGCCTACTCGAGAGGCAAGGACGCCAAGGAACTGATGACGATTCTTGGTGAAGCGGCACTCAGCGATGACGACAAGATCTTTGCCCGTTTTGCAGACGATTTCGAAAAGATCTATGTATCCCAGGGTAACAATACGAACCGCTCCATAGAGGAGACCCTTAATATAGGCTGGCAGCTCCTCTCAATGCTTCCCAGAACGGAGCTTAAACGTATCAAACCAGAGATGATCGAGAAATATATGCCGAAAGCGTAGGTGACTTAGATTGGCGAGCACCACAATAACCCCGACCAGAATGGTCTTAAACCAGCTCAAAGGGCGTCTTAAAACTGCCCGCCGGGGTCATAAGCTTTTAAAGGACAAGAGAGATGAACTGATGCGCCAGTTCATGGATATCATTAAGCGTAATAAGGAACTCAGGACCAAGGTCGAAGAAGGTCTTACAGGCGCTTACTCATCGCTTCAGGTCGCAAGCTCCATAATGTCGCCAGAGATGCTCGAGCAGTCGCTCATGTATCCGAGACAGAGCGTGGAGCTCGGAATGACCTATAAGAATATAATGAGCGTCAATGTGCCGATATACTCGTTTCGCACCAAAAACGATGATCCTTCCGAGATTTATCCCTACGGATTTGCGCAGACAAGCGGAGAACTGGATGACGCTCTGGAGAAGCTTGCCGTTGTGTTCAACGACATGCTTGAGCTTGCCCAGGTCGAAAAGACAATGCAGCTTCTCGCCGAGGAGATAGAAAAGACCAGGAGAAGGGTCAATGCTCTTGAGTATGTAATGATCCCGGAGCTTGAGACGAATATCAAATATATCAGTATGAAGCTCGAGGAAAACGAGAATGCAACTAAGGTAAGACTGCTGAAAGTCAAGGAAATGGTCCTCCAGGACGCACATCATTACAAACAGTAGACCATTAAATCTAACTTGAAATTATACACAGTTAAACAGTTAAAAAATGCTTGCATTTTTATGTTAACTGTGTATAATTTCTTTATTATATCGGTTGAATCCCGTTGGAAAGTAGGATTTTCCTTGCCGAAGGAGTAATACTCTCAGGAAAACAGACAGCGGGGGGACGGTGATCCGGAGAAGCCCTTTTAAAAGGGGGCCGAAGGGGCAAAGCTTTAAAGCTAATCTCTCAGGCAAAAGGACGGATGGCATAGTTGTTATTCATTATGCTGTTTTGTTGTGCTTGGGAGTTGCTTTGGGCAATTTCCATTTTTATTTTGGGAGGCAGAAAAATGAGTTTCTATGACTGGCTTTACAACTTTGACCAGAAGGTAAACGCCATAGCCTGGGGCTGGCCGACGATCATTCTGATACTCGGAGCGGGCCTGGTTCTCAGCATAGGCATAAAGTTTGCCCAGTTCGGGCACTTCGGCCATATGATGAAAAACACCATCGGGGCGATCGGAAAGGCCAAAAAGACCGATGATAAAGGCGCTGTTACGCCGTTTCAGGCCGTTTGCACCGCACTGGCGGCAACTGTCGGTACTGGCAATATAGCGGGCGTTGCCGGAGCAATCGCGCTCGGCGGACCCGGTGCTGTTTTCTGGATGTGGGTCGCTGCTCTTCTCGGCATGGCGACCAAGTTCTCGGAGGTCGTGCTGGCGATCAATTTCCGTGAGAGGAATGCAAACGGAGACTGGGTAGGCGGACCGATGTACTATATTAAAAACGGTCTCGGAAAGAACTGGAAATGGCTCGGAGCGGTCTTTTCGATACTGGCTGTGGTAGCATCCTTTGGGATCGGAAATATCGCGCAGATCAACTCAATTGCCTCTTCCGTCAACTCCGCAGCTGCGGTGGTATCTCCTAATGTCAATACCAACATGGTCGCTATTATTACAGGCGTTGTTGTAGCTGTCATAGTCGCCCTTGTCTCCATAGGAGGGATCAAAAGGATAGGGCAGGTGACAGAGAGACTTGTACCTGTCATGTCTGTAATATATATAGTTGCATGTCTTGTAGTTATCTTTGCACATATAAGCTCAATAGGCAGAGTGTTTGCGATGATCTTTAAGGCAGCCTTTGCTCCCCAGGCAGTCGTCGGCGGGGGACTCGGTATTACAATCTCCACGGCGATAAAGAAAGGCTGCGCGAGAGGACTTTTCTCCAATGAAGCCGGTCTCGGTTCAGCGCCTATAGCTCATGCAGCTGCTGATACGGACAACCCCGTGAAGCAGGGCCTTTACGGAATGTTCGAGGTCTTTATGGATACGATAGTCATTTGCACACTGACAGCTCTGACTATACTCATTTCAGGTACGGAGATCACATACGGAACGGGAACGAACCAGGTCCTTTCTGTTGCAGCCTATTCAACCGTATTTCCGCAGGGTTTTTCCAGCTTTATAATTGCAATCGCTCTTGCCCTGTTTGCTCTTACCACCATAATCTCCTGGAATCTTTACGGGTCAAGATGCTGCGAATACCTCCTCGGAAGCAAAGCAGCTATGGTATATAAAGTGCTGTTTCTGCCTGTGATAATTATGGGAGCTACAATGGATCTCACCCTTGCCTGGAATATATCGGATACATTAAACGGCCTTATGGCAATTCCCAATCTTATCGCGCTTCTGGCTCTCTGTCCTGTCGTATTCAAATTGACCAAGGAATACTTTAGCAATAAACTAAATTAACATAATATACTTGAAATAAATTACAAAAATGTTATAATAATCTCCGTCATATGGCGGAGATTTTTATTATTTTGAAATTTAATAAAAAAATTTGAAAAAAATTGTTGCCAAATTGTAATTTATATGCTATATTAACGATGCTATATTCAAGCTTAGCCTATTTATAGGAGGAAAAACAAATGAAGAAAAAACTGATAAGCATGCTGCTCATCGTAGTTTTGATGTTTACGATGATTCCTGCGGCGTTTGCAGCGTCTTGGACTGTGTCGTTTGATAAAAATGGCGGCAATGGGAGCATGAGCGATCAAACCAGTGACAGCGATGGAAACATTGGTGCATTGAGTTCAAACGCATTTACCCGTGATGGGTATACTTTTACTGGTTGGAACACTGCAGATGATGGTTCCGGTGATTCTTATGCTGATGGAGCAGCTGTTACAGGAATGACAGATAATATGACACTGTATGCGCAGTGGAGTATTGATACTTATACAATTACCTATAATTTGGATGGCGGGACTTCCGGTAACCCGACTACTTATACAGTCGATACTTTGCCCATTACTCTTCAAGCACCAACCAAGGAAGGTTACACTTTCTCCGGATGGACGGGACAGGGCATTACCACTAATCCAAATGTCACCATTGACAGCTCAATGACTGGCGTTCCTGGTGATCTGTCTTTTTCTGCTGCATGGACTAAGGATTCTGAAGAAGGCGGCGAAGAAGGCGGAGGAGAAGGCGGCAGCGGCGGTTCAGGCGGAACACCCGTGATTGAAGTCAATGGGAAACCGGTTGATCCTTCGATCGCAAAGACTGTTCAGGAAGCTGTCAAAGCAGCGCTTATTAACAATGCCACTTCAGTTTCTGTTAAACTTCTTGCCGATGTTACGGATTCCTCGTTGGATATTCCTGTAGGCTTTACATGCAATGTTGACAGCAACGGGTATAAGTGGACTGTTTCGGGATCTGTTGCAGGAACACTCAATTGCAGAGACTCTTATGAGCACACTAAAAATGATGCGTATACAACGATTTCCGGTCTTGGCGGACTTACTGTTCAGAGCCAGAGCGGCAACAGAACCGGGGTTGTGAATGTTTATAGCGGAATTATAGATACTGATCCTTCAACTCTTCAAGAAAATGGAGTTTATATCAGAAATGCCTATGAAGCGCTGGAAGGAGGCAACTGGTGGATCAGAGCCGGAGCTTCCGGACAGATTGCAACATTAAATTCAACCGGATATCCTTCTCTTCAGGCTGCTTTCACTGAGTCTGTTAAGACTGGCGGGACTGATACGATAAGGCTTAGACTTTCCAATACCGAAAATGTTACGGCAACGTATAAACAGACAAAAACTGTTTATCTCGACTTGGGCGGTAAGAAGTTGACGGGTGATATTACAATTAGCGGACCTGCTACCGTTTATGTTAGAAACGGTGTCCTCGACGGAACAATTTCCGGAGGCGCGAAGATCATAATTGAGTCCGGTTATTATCGCAAAGCTCTTAATGTTAATGAGATACGCGGCGGGTACTTTATGGACAATGCAAGCACTAAGCTTGCAAAGGGTTTCTACTTTACAAGTGTCCAGGCCTATGACCCTGTTGATTCAAATCAGCTTTACAGCTATATGGCAATCAGAAATCTTGAAGTGACAGAGTGGGTCGTCAGCAGCAACCTTGTAATCTCTGATGCAGACATGTATGAGATCGCTCTTGATGCTGAAGAACTCTACAACGCATACGCGGCATCCGGCAGATTCGCTATCAACGAGAGCTATGGCGATAAAGTTCAGGGTGTTATAGACGGAGACATCAAAAAGTCTATAGCCGATGCCGGCAGCGGTGCCCATCTCAAAGTCGTTGTCAACTGTGTAGGCCTTCCGGTTGCGACTATTCCTCAGGAATACGCGCTTCTGAATGCTTCAAAGTCATCAAATGAAGGCATAGGCGCAATTTATAACATTACAATTGATCTGAAGCTCGTAGGTGATTACAGAGAATACTATATAGGTACACTTACAAAGCTCAGAAATCCGATCGATCTGACAATAGTTATTCCTTCCGGCCTGCGCATGAGCGGCAGATCGTACCGCATTGCATCTGTACATGATATGAAGGTATACAACTATAAGACTACGGTCAGCGCGCACAAAGCAACGGCTGATGATGTATATCTCTTCTCACCGTTCGCGATCATAGTCAACGGCGGAAACGGAATGATCCCCCTTACCGGAGATTCGGGCGATGTCGTCACATGGGCGCTTGTGAGCGCAGGAGCACTCCTTGCACTTGCCGGAGCAACAGTCCTGCTCTTACGCAAAAAAAGATCCTCGATCTGAGGCAAAACGATATTTCTCCCTCCGTCGATAAGCTCGAAGCAGGGGCGAATATAGCATAGCAAGACAGGGTTTCCCTGTCTTGTTTTGCATTGCTTTATAATATGTTCGATGATATAATCCGTTTATAATTTTTATCGGGAGCAAATAATGAACAGCGGAGAAAGAAAGTCAATACTTTCCAGCAAATTATATCTCTATATTACGGAGTTCTTCTCCGGCGTGTCCGTGATGGCTGTTGAACTTGGGGCCAGCAGGCTCCTGGCGCCTTACTTCAGCTCTTCGCAGATAGTCTGGACTATCATTATCGGTACTATCATGATTGCAATGGCGCTGGGAAACCTGTACGGAGGCAAAACGGCCGATAAAAATCCGAATCCCGATATTTTATACAGAAGGATACTCGTTGCGGCTGTCTGGATAGCGGCGATACCTGTTCTCGGGAAATATATCATTATAGGGATCTCTGCTCTTCTTGTTTTTACCGTCAGTACAAATTTTCTTGTTATAGCAGCTTTTGCTTCGTGTATGCTCATTTTTGTATATCCTCTGTTTCTTTTGGGGACCGTTACTCCTTCACTCGTTAAATATACGGTCGGAAGCCTTGATGACAGCGGATCGACGGTCGGGAGGCTCGGAGCCTGCAATACGGTAGGAAGCATAATAGGTACTTTTCTCCCGACATTCGTTACTATTCCGGCAGTAGGGACCTCGGTCACATTTCTGATCTTTTCAGGTATACTGTTCCTTATCGGCGCCGTATACTTTTTGAGCGTGAAAAAGAGGCTCAGGACACTTATCATTACGCTTATTCTATTTATACTCTGCCTGATATTCGGGCGCAGTACATCATTCGCGTTCTGGGAACCGGAGCTTGCATATGAGGGCGAGTCCGTTTACAACTATCTTCAGGTCAGAGACGGTGAGCGGCAGACTGTCCTTTCCACCAATGTGCTGTTCGGAGTTCAGAGCGTAAAGATGAAAGATGAAATGCTGACCGGTATGTACTACGACTACGCCCTGGCAGCTCCCGTTATGTGCAAAAATGAAGAAATGGAGATACTTGTTCTCGGTAACGGAACGGGAACCTTTGCAGGTCTTTGCCTGGATTATTTCCCCGGATCGGAAGTTGAAGGAGTTGAAATAGACAGAAAGATCACAGCGCTTGCCCGCAGGTTTTTTGACCTCTCCGATGATGTAACTGTTACGGAATATGACGGAAGAGCTTTCCTGACGGCGACCGGGAAAAAATATGATGTAATACAGGTGGATGCTTATCAGGACATTACTATTCCGTTTCAGATGTCTAGCGTCGAGTTTTTCGAAATGGTTAAGGAGCATCTGAAGCCGGGCGGCGTTCTGACTGTCAATATGAATATGCATTCGGACGGTGAGGAAAGCATAAACTCTTATCTCTGCGATACCATAGCTTCCGTATTTGATTATGTCTTTACGGCGGATGTCCCAGGCAATACAAACAGAGAGCTTTTTGCATGCACCGATGCCAGTCCTGCGGATATGCTGGAGTCAGGCATATCCGGGCTTGATGGCAGAGAACTTAAGAATATGATGATAAATGTGAGCACAAGACTTACAGAATACAAGCCGGGGAACAATATACTGACAGACGATAAAGCGCCTGTTGAAGTTTTGGGAATGCGCGCGATCGATGCGCTTATCGCGAGCGAAGTGGAATATTACCGGAATATATATGAGAGAAACGGACTTAAAGGTCTGATTGCCGCCTTGGCGTGAATTTGTATAAGTTTTATTTGACTTTTACAATAGCGGGTGTTAATATACATAAGCTGATTTGCGCCATTAGCTCAGCTGGATAGAGCGTCTGGCTACGGACCAGAAGGTCGGGGGTTCGAATCCCTCATGGCGTGCCAAAACAGAGATTGCTTCGGGGCAGTCTCTGTTTTGTATTTGTATAATATATATCTTTCATATTTTATTTTTGCTGAGCAGGTGATATAATAAACAAATATGAGAAAAATCACTGCATATATATTGATAATAGTATTCGTTTTGTTCACTCTTTCCGGTTGTGGAGAGACGGCAGAAATTGAAGAATCTCCATCACCCGAGCCGTCACCATCGGAGATACCCGTCACTGCCTCTCCCGTTTCCACGCCTCTTCATGAGACCGCTGCTCTTCAGAGAGAACTGAGAGCATATATGAAAGATAATTTGTCAGGCAGATGGGCAGTGTGTGTGGAAGACCTCGTGACAGGCGAAAACTTTGTCCTTTATAGGGATTTTGAGGAAGACGAGTGTTTTCCCGCTGCCAGCACTATCAAGCTCTTTGTCCTTTGTTCGGTCTATGACAAGGCTTCAAAGGGAGAGTTTGAAATTGGGGATGAATATAACCGGATGCTCGCGGAAAAGATGATCACGATTTCATCTAACAACTGCGCAAACATTCTTACGAAGGCTGTCGGAGGAACGGGAGCAGTTACCGGGTATATAAGAAAAAACCTCGGATTTAAGCTCTCGTCCATGAATAAGCTCATCGGCAATGAATACGGCGGAGCCAATAATCTCATAAATCCTGCTGAGGCTATGAAGCTTTTGGAGCTGTTGTATAACGGAGAAGTTGTCGACCGGAGATCCAGCGAGGAAATGCTGGGATTTATGCTCAAACAGGAGATAAACAACAAGATCTCGCTAGGGATTGGTGAAGACGGACAGTTCGCCCACAAGACAGGCGAGTATTTTGAGCTGGCCAACCATGATATGGGCATAGTCTACATGAAGGGACACCATGATTACAGCATCTGCTGTTTCTCGGGAGAGAGCAAAATTGATGAAGCTCTCAACAATATGAAGGAAATATCCGAAATCGTATATAACTATTTTGAAACGACCTGAGGGCCATAATGGAAATAAAGATACTTGCTGTCGGAGACATTTGCGGGGAGCCCGGCCTTGACTGTCTTCGGGAAAAGCTGAAAGCATTCAAAGAAGAAAACAATATCGGGTTCTGTGTTGTTAACGGCGAAAACGCGAATGTTGTCGGGATAACGCCCAAACAGGCAAATGATATTTTTAAATCCGGCGCGGATGTGATAACTCTCGGAAACCATACTTGGACAAGGACAGAACTTCGTCCGTATCTTGATGAGAGATCCCGTATAATCCGTCCTGCAAACTATGCCCCGCAATGTCCCGGTCGGGGATATTGCACCTTTGAGACAGATTTCGGGTCCGTTACTGTACTTAATCTTATCGGACGCTTTACCCTTGACAACAATACTGACAATCCGTTTGTTTATGCGGACGAGTTCATAGAGCACTGCGATACTCTCGGTAAAATTATACTTGTAGACTTCCATGCCGAAGGCACCAGCGAGAAGCGCGCCATGGGTTATATGCTGGACGGAAGAGTTACCGCCGTCTGGGGTACCCACACGCATGTACAGACATCTGATGCGGAGATCCTGCCAAACGGAACAGGCTATATCACGGATCTGGGAATGACGGGAGCAAAAAACTCGGTTTTGGGAAACAACATAGACCAGTCTATAGGTAAATTCCTCGGGGATCCCCCGATAAGGTACAACTCTGCTCCGGGACCGAGAAAACTGGAAGGCTGTATATTTTCAGCAGACACAGAAACAGGAAGATGTATTAGAGCGGAGGCCGTCAGAATATGAGGATACTGCATGCCGCCGATCTGCACCTGGATTCTCCGTTTGAAGGTCTGAGTGCGGGAAAGGCTGCCCTGAGAAGAGGTGAACAGAGAGATCTGCTTTACAGGCTAGCCAATCTTGCCGCAAATGAGAAAGCGGATGTTGTGCTGCTCGCAGGAGATCTTCTCGACAGCGATAAGGCTTTTAGGGAAACAGCTGAAGATCTTGTCCGTTCTCTCAGCATGATAAACGTTCCGGTTTTCATTTCACCCGGAAATCATGACTGGTACTCTTCAAAATGCCCGTATGCCAAGGTGAGGTTTCCGGAGAATGTCCGTATTTTCAAAAAGCAGGAGATAGAAGCGGTTGAGCTTGAGAACTGCAATGCGGTCGTATACGGAGCCGCTTTTACCGGAAAGCACAGCGAAGCACTGACAGACGGGTTCAAAGTACCTGAACAGTTTGCTGATAAGATCAATATCATGTGCATACACGGGGAATACGGCAACAGAGAAAGCCTTTACAATCCTGTTTCCGAAGAAAAAATCGCCGGAAGCGGTCTGGATTATCTTGCCCTGGGGCATATACACAAGGCTTCGGGTCTTTTAAAGACCGGCGGCACTTATGTATCATGGCCGGGATGTCCTGAAGGAAGAGGCTTCGACGAGACCGGAGTAAAATATGTCAATATAATCGATCTGGAAAAAGGCAGATGTTCGCTGTCTCAGATCAGCATCAGCAGCAGAAAATATGAGATACTGTATGTAGATGTCACTGATACGGATCCTGTGCTTGCCATACATGCGTCAATTCCCGACGAAACGGTCAAGGATGTATACAGGATTGTTTTGCGTGGCGAAACAGACGAGTTTCTTGATCTTAACCGCATCAAAAGAAGTCTCAGCGATCTCTTCTTTGAATACCGGATAAAGGATGAGACCCGTCTTAAAAGAAACATCTGGGACTCTGCAGGGGACGATTCGCTCAGAGGCCTTTTTCTGGCAAAGATGATGAAAAGATACGATTCTGCAAAAACGGAAAGCGAAAAGAAAGCGATCGAAAGCTCGGTAAGATGGGGACTGGCGGCAATCGATAATGCAGAGGAGGTATGCGTACATGAGAATTAACGCGCTGCATGCCTCTTTCGGAAAGCTTGAAAATGAGAGTCTCACTTTCCACGACGGGCTTAATGTTATATATGCTCCCAATGAGAGCGGGAAAAGCACCTGGTGCGCGTTTATAAGAGCGATGCTTTTCGGAGTTGACAGCGCAGAGAGAGCAAGATCCGGGCATCTCCCGGATAAAACAAAGTATTCTCCCTGGTCCGGTGCCCCCATGGAGGGCAGCATGGACCTCACTGCAAACAGGTCAGACATTACAATTACAAGACGTACCAGATCGAAACGGTCTCCGATGTCGGAGTTCAGTGCGGTATATACCGGAACTTCTGTCGCGGTAAAAGGCCTTGATGAGAAAAACTGCGGGGAATTGCTCACCGGAGTTTCGAAGGATGTTTTCAACAGGACAGCTTTCGTCGAGCAGGGAAGCGTGGCCGTCACATCGAGTCCCGAGCTTGAAAAAAGGATCATGTCAATAGTGACCTCGGGCGAAGAGCAGATATCATATACAGAGGCCGATGAGCGTCTCAGGGCATGGCAGAGAAAACGACGTTACAATAAAAAGGGCATGCTCTGCGATCTCGAAAGCAAAATTGCGGACAATAGCGAAAAGCTGAAGGATCTTCAAGGTATAGCGGAAGAAAAACGATTGCTGGAGGCAAGGCTCGAATCGTCCCAAAACGAATGCGAGGATCTGGAAGAGAGAGTTACGGAGGCAAGAAAAAACCAGAGAAGGGAAGCCATCGAAAGAATTAACAGATCCAGGAAAAGACTGCAGGAACTCAGCGCGGAACATGATGCCGCAATGGCGGGGTTGAGCGATAGGAGAGCAGCATTAAGGAATTCTCCTCTTGATGTGATCCCTTCGGATCGGATCGAGGATAAGGTCCGTTCGGATATTGAAAGACTTGAAGAAATAAAACTGGAGACCGAAAGCGTTAAGCCTCCCTGGCTTGCAGCAGTATTTCTTATTCTGAGCATTGCCATTGCTCTTGCAGGCAATTATTTCGCGGAAATCAATTCCCTGTTTTTTGTGCTCGGCTCAGTTGCGACGGGTATCGCGGGAATCGTATTCCTGCTTTTAAACGGAAGAAAACGCAGCAGATCCTTTTCTGCAAAAAAAGAAAAAGAAGAGCTGCTGCGAAAATATCACGCAAGGAGTTCATCGGATATTTCACGTTTGCTTGAAAAATATCACGTTCTTGAAGAGGAGTGCGCAGCGGCGGAAGAACGTGAATCAGCCTCGCGTTCAGCATATGAGGAAGCCAGAGATAAACAGGAGAAGCTCGAAGAATCCGCGATTTCAGATCTAAATCTCACAGAAGGGAATACTGAAGCGTCAAGGCTCGGAAGAGCTTTGGCCTCGGCAAGGACAGCAACCGAGAGCCTTTCAAGACAGATAGCGGAGATAAACGGAAGACTTGCAGTCATGCCTGACCCGCTTGTGATCTCAAGTGATCTCAAGAGTATGCAGGAAGAGTATTCCGAAATTGAAAGCGAATTTGAGGCCATTTCTCTGGCTGTAAATGTTCTCAGGGAAGCTGATGAGGAGATGCAGAGCCGTTTCTCTCCCGAACTGGGTGCATTGGCTGCCGAATATATGTCAAAAGTAACCGGCGGACGCTATTCCGATATACTTATTGGCCGCGATTTCTCTACTATGGCCAAAACTTCAGGCGATACTGTCGCGAGAGAAAGCGGTTATCTGAGCGCAGGCACAATGGATCTGTTATATCTTGCGGTACGGCTGGCTGTATGCGAGCTTGCCATGCCGGAAGACGTTTCATGTCCGCTGATAATAGATGACGCTCTGGTAAATCTTGATGATGTGAGATATGATCAGGCAATGGAGTTGTTAAGCGACATCGCAAAAAACAGACAGGTTATACTCTTTACCTGCAGAAAGTGATGATTAATATGGATAAGAGAACAGACAAACAGAATTATTACCTTGACATTGCTGATTCGGTCCTGGAGAGAAGCACGTGCCTGAGGCGAATGTACGGAGCTATAATTGTCAGAAATGATGAAATCATCTCAACAGGTTACAACGGAGCTCCGAGAGGCAGAAAAAACTGTTCGGATATCGGATCATGCGCAAGAGAGACTCTTCATATCCCGTCAGGCGAGCGGTATGAACTGTGCAGGAGCGTTCATGCTGAGGCAAATGCCATTATTTCCGCGTCCAGGAGAGATATGATCGGAGCAACGATCTATCTTGTCGGAAGAAGCGCAAAAACGCATGAACTCCTCCCCGATGCCATGTCGTGCTCCATGTGCAAACGCCTCATAATCAATGCGGGAATAAAAGAAGTCGTTATCCGTACAGGCGAGAAAAAGTATATCACCGTCGATGTAAATGACTGGATAGAAAACGACGATTCTCTGTTTATGCTATGAACAGAAACTATTCGAAGGAGCTTGAAAGAATAATACAGAAGCGTGGAAACGAATTTCCGCGTTTGCTGCTTCATTGCTGCTGCGGCCCGTGCTCTACATCGGTTCTGGAATATCTCAGCAGGTATTTCGACATTTCTGTTTTATGGTACAACCCCAATATCTACCCGGAAGCGGAGTTCGAAAAGAGATTCAGGACTCTGATTGAAGTCATACAGAAAATGGGATTGACGGACAGAGTCCAGGTCCTCGCAGAGCCGTGGAACAATAATCAATATGAAACACGGGTCAAGGGTCTTGAGAACGAGCCTGAAGGCGGAAAGAGATGTGAACAGTGTTTCAGACTCAGGCTGCTTGAAGCCGGAAAGATAGCAAAAAGATACAATTTCGACTATTTTTGCAGTACACTAACAGTTTCCAGGCATAAAAATGCTGAGCTGATAAACAGCATAGGCGAGGAAATATCAAAAGCTGTCGGGGTGCCCTGGCTTCCCTCGGATTTTAAGAAAAAAGACGGGGAAAACCGCTCTGTGGAGCTTTCGGAGAGATTGGGGATATACAGACAGCTGTACTGCGGATGCAGATTTTCTCTGTCAGCCCGTGAGGCGGGAACTCCAGACAATAACCGTGAGGATACAGAATGATATGACGCCGGCCAAAACTGTGAATCGAATACTTATCTCCGTTATTACGGCAATCATAATTGCTGCAGCGGTGTTTGTCGCATACGGATATGTTGTTTTTAAAGGCCCTTCTCCGACTGCAAGAAATGAGTATCTTGCCAAATATGGAGAGGAGTCGGTTTATGCCAGAATATTCGGAATACCGTCTTCGTGTATTCCGGAAACAACCGCTCTGCCTTCATATCCTGCAAAAAAGACAGGAAGTGAATCATTGCCTGAGACCGATACTTCAGTCCAGGTGCTTGAAGATATCGGTGAAGGAAAGACGCGCGACCAATACGGCCTTATAGATGATGATGGGGATGGGGTCGTAATAAAAAATGTTTCGGGGGAAGCCTACGAAGGCAAGATGATAGTAGTCTGGGATCCGAAACGGGTTATTCTCGGGAGCATAGACTTAAACCGCGGAGCCGGATATACGCTCCTCGAGTTTTGCGAGATGTATGATGCCATTGCAGGGATCAATGCAGGCGGCTTTACTGATAATATGGGCACAGGAAACGGCGGAACACCGTTCGGAATAGTTATTACAGACGGGCAGTATATGCAGGTCTCTGATGCTCCTTGGGAAAACTGCATAATAGATAATGACGGGAATCTGAAACTTGGATACTATACGATCGATGAAATGAAGGCACTCGGCGCCAGATGGGGCGCAAGTTTCGGCCCTGCTCTTATCATTGACGGTCAGGTCAGTGAAATCGGGGTCAATTTCATGTCCGGCCTGTACGCCAGAAGCGTGATAGGACAGCGCGACGACGGCGCAATTCTGCTTCTTGTTGTAGACGGCATTCAGGCACACAGCGCCGGATGCAGGGGTCGTGATATAATAGATATTATGAACGATTATCATGCTGTTTCAGCCTATAATCTCGACGGAGGAGCCTCCACATGTGCTGCGGCGTACGGAGAAATCATTGATTCCCCGAGTTCGATTCAGCGGCTTATACCGAATGCATGGCTTGTCTTGAAGGAGGGGAAATAATATGGATCAGGAACTAAAGAAAAAACGATCTGTATTCTGGCCGGTATATATTACCCTGACTGTACTTGCCATACTTGCCTCTTTGTTTTTTCTTAAGACAACAAGAGATTCTCTTGAGGAAAAAGAAAGTCTGCTCTATGAATCAAGCCGGGAAGCCTGCCTTGACAGATATGTTTCATCGTTCTCTGTAGAAACAGTTACCGATCAGATGAGATCGCAGATAAATAAAGATTTTCAGAGCCCTGATGAATTTGAAAGTTTTATCGCTCCTGTTTTTTCAGAAGAGCTGAAATATGCTCCTGCTGAAGAAGATAACGCATATTATATATACAACGACAGTCAGATCTTAGGAGAGATCAAGATCGCCGAAAACGGCTCTGCATATGAAGTGACAGAGGAAGATTTTGATTTTTCATATCTTTTCACAGAAAAATGCATCACTGTTCCATCTGAGTATACAGTGTCTCTAAACGGGAAAACTGTCGGTGAGAAATATATTTCAGAGAGAGATATAGAGTATCCTTATCTTCACGGTCTTTACAGAGATGTCCAAGGGCTCCCGCTGATGGTTACATATAAAGTCCCCGGAATATTCGGCGATCTCCGATTTGAAGTGAAAGACGGAAGCGGCAAGATCACAGAGATCAGATCAGAAGCGGACGGGTCTGAATACCTTATCAGTGGCGGTGAAGAAGATAAGACAGTCGCTGATGATATTGCACCCTTGTTTTTCAAATCCCTTGCAGAGTTTTCAAGCGGACTCGGTACATCTATATACAATTATGTGCTGCCCGGTTCAGAGATTGCAGAACGGTTAGGTCACAGGGAGAGCGATTATTATAAAACATCTGCTGCGGAAATATCGGATCTGGTCTGCAACGGGGTATACAGAATAAACGACGAACTGATAATCGCGGATTATTCGTATAATACCCTTGGAACGACGTGGTTTGAAATTAATAATGTACCGCACAACTGCAAGCTTGCGCTCAGGAGCTATAACGGCATGTATCTTGTGGAATATGCGAAGGGATACGCCGAATAATTTTTTGAAACAAAGCAGTTGACAAGAATAATAATTTTTAGTATTATATCAAAGCTGTCCCGATGGGAGCATAGCTCAGCTGGTTAGAGCACCTGCCTTACAAGCAGGGGGTCACTGGTTCGAGTCCAGTTGTTCCCACCAATTTGCCTCGGTAGCTCAGTAGGTAGAGCAGCGGACTGAAAATCCGCGTGTCGCCAGTTCAATTCTGGCCTGAGGCACCAGCGTGCGGCCTTAGCTCATCCGGTAGAGCGCCACCTTGCCAAGGTGGAGGTAGCGAGTTCGAGCCTCGTAGGCCGCTCCAAAAAGAAGATCGCGGGTATTAAACCCGCGACTTCGAGATGGCGCCATAGCCAAGTGGTAAGGCAGCGGACTGCAAATCCGCGATTCCCCGGTCCAAATCCGGGTGGCGCCTCCAAGATTAAATCCCCGGATCTTTCCGGGGATTTAATTCTTTATTTTTCTTCGTCAAGCCTCTTGAAGACCAGTGCGTATCCGTCTTTGCCGTATTGCAGCGATCTGTTGACACGTGATATTGTCGCGCTGCTGGCACCGGTCTCTGCCAGGATATCATTATAGATCATGCCTTTGTCCAGCATCCTCGCGACATTGAAGCGCTGCTCCATAGCGAGAAGCTCCGGAACCGTACATAGATCGTCAAAAAAATTGAGGGCTTCCTCGACGGTTTGCAGTTTCAGAATAGCCTTGTACATTTCTTCGTTTCTGGGTTTCTTTGCAGATTTATTCATTTTATCCACCTTTTAGTTTAATTTCTGATTTATTATATATTACATCTTTACATTGTTAAAGTAAAGCTTTTTGTGCTGTTGAAATATATTATTTTTTGGTTATAATTGAACTGCAAATAAGAAAGAAGGGACCGGGCTGTTATGGATTACTGCAAAGAAAGGGCAGCAGAATTTCTTGAAAAACACGTTATGCTGCCGACTCTGACCGATCCGGAAGCGATTTCCGATCTTATATATGAGGATATGAAAGCGGGACTCGGGGATTCTCCAAAGGACCTGCCTATGATCCCGACCTATCTCAGACTCGAAGGGGAGATAAAAGAAGGCGACAGCGCTATCGTTATAGACGCCGGAGGAACTAACCTCAGGACATGTCTTGTCTCGTTTGACGGCAGCGGGTTCAGGTTCACGGACATTGTAAAGAGCCATATGCCCGGAACAGAGGGAAGAATCAGCTTTGACGATTTTATCGGTATTCTTGCGGACAGGATCGAAGGCCTCTGCGCATATACTGATCTTATAGGTTTCTGCTTCTCCTTTCCGGCTGCAATTACCCCTGAGAAAGACGGCAGGGTAATTCTGTTCGATAAACAGGTGGAGATAGAAGGAGCCGGGGGAAGACTGCTCGGGGAGAGCTTGAACAGCGCTTTGGCAAAGAGAGGTATAGGAAGCAAAAAGATCGTCGTTTTAAACGATACTGCGGCAACGCTCCTGGGCGGCGCTGCAACGGTAGACAGGAACGCCTATTCAGGCTTTATCGGGCATATAGCCGGAACAGGAGTAAACACATGCTGTATGATTCCCATGGACCGTATCCCAAAGCTTCGCTCCGAAGAAAAGTATAAGATTCTGATAAACAATGAGTCCGGATTTTTCAGGAATGTTCCGATCGGGGATTTCGATAAACTGATGGATTCGCACAGCCTTGATCCGGGTACGAACCTTTTCGAAAAGATGATCTCCGGCGCGTATCTTGGAACAGACGCTCTCTTCACCCTGAAAGGTGCGGCTCAGGAAGGATATTTCGGAGAAAAAATGTGCAGATACCTGGCTTCCGTTGAAAGATCAGACTCTGCTTTTCCGGATAATATCTGCCGCGGGATCGTTCCCGAAGGCCTGGAGGATGAGAAGGAGGACTTCGAATTTGCCCAGCATGTATGCTTCGCGCTGTTCGAGAGATCAGCAAGGCTGATGTGCGCAAGCCTTCTCGCAACGGTAAGGCTCACCGGGGAGGGGACGGACCCCTCTAAGCCGGTTCTGGTCCTCGCTGAGGGCTCCATGGCGCAAAAGAGCCTCTGCTATACCGACTTTCTCAGAAGAAAGCTCAAAGAGTATTCCAAAGGGTACAGTATCGAGCTTAAGGTGGTCTCTGATACAAACCTGATAGGCTCTGCAGCGGCTGTTATCTTCAACAGCTGAGCACACAAATACAAATGCCTGTCGTAAGCTTTGCGGCAGGCATTTTATTGTATTGTACGGCTTTTCAGTTCACTTTCAGGTTCTCCCAGAGAGTGTTCATATACGCTAAGGCATCCTGGTCGAGATTCTTGTAGGCCGTCTTATTGTACAGCTCCGAGAAGTTCTCGACACCCGGATACAGAACTTCGATCGCTTCCTCACCCATATCTTCGATATACTCTTCGCTGTTGAATACGACACTGTTGGGGCAGGCGTAGCAGATATACTCGGCATTGGCCACAGCCGGTTCCTCGCTCAGCATCCAGTTTATGAAGATCTCGGCGAGTTCTTTGTTCTCACAGCAGGAGGGGATGCACATGGCATCGATGAAGAAGTTCGTGTATTCCGGGGTGAAGAATCTGAGATCCACATCCTCCGCTTCAGCGTCGACCATTGTGAAGTAGTCTCCCGCGTAATATGCGGCAAGATCCGCTTCACCGGATTCCATCATATTGTATATCTCATCCATTACATAGCTCTTGACAAGCGGCCTCTGAGCCAGAAGCTCGTCAAAGGCGGCGTCCCAGAGTTCCGGATCCGTATCGTTCACATCGTATCCGAGCTTATACTGCGCGATTCCGAACGCGTCCCTGGGGTTGTTGATCTGGAGGATCTGCCCGGAATACTTTTCATTCCAGAGTATATCCCAGCCGGTCACGTCAGCTTCGTCGACCTTGTTTGCGTTGTAGATTATTCCGATGACGCCGTAGGTATAGGGTACGGTATACTCATTGTTCTCATCGTAGTAGAGGCCCTTGAAGCCCTCGTCTATGTTTTCGTAGTTCGGGATATTGCCGAAATCGAGCGGCAGGAGCAGGCCCTCGTCCTTCATTCTGGCGATCATATAATCTGAGGGAACTATGACATCGAAGCTGACGGCGCCGCTCCTGATCTTGGAATACATATCCTCGTTGCTGGAGAACGTCGTGTAGTTTACCTTGACCTTCTGCCCGTATTCCTCCAGATACCAGTCCTCGAAGGCCGAGATCGTGTCGAGAGAGTCCTCGGAGCCGTCGGAGATGTATTCGCCCCAGTTGTAGACATTCAGCGTAAGCGTGTCCCTGCCGGTTCCGAGAGCAGCTATCAGTATTATGACGGCGACGAGAACGGCAGCTGCAGCAGACAGATAGACTTTGGGTGATATGACCTTGCGGTTTTCCACCCTCCTGCTCTTTCTTTCGGCTCTTTTCGCGTTGGAGGGGGAATTGGCGTCCTCATCAGAGAGATTCGTAAATATGAGAAGTATTAAAATGGCGAAGAATATTATGGTGGCCAGGGCGTACATCTTCGGAGTCACCGTCTTCTTCGTCATATTGTATATCCTTATCGGCAGCGTCTGGAAATCGTTGCCGACAGTGAAATAGGAGATGACGAAGTCGTCCAGCGAAAGCGTGAAGGCCATGAGCAGACCGGTAATGACTCCGGGCATTATATCCGGCAATACTACCTTGAAGAAAGCACCTACCGGGGTACAGCCGAGATCCATTGCAGCCTCGGGGAGGGCTTTGTCCATCTGCTTGAGCTTGGGTATGACCTGAAGTATCACATAGGGGAGACAGAATGTTATGTGCGCTATGAGCATGGTGCCGAAGTTGAGGCTCGAGGAAGCGCCGAAGAGCCTTCCGACGAACACGAACATGAGCATGAGGGATATACCGGTGATGATATCCGGGTTTACCATAGGAATGTTCGTGGTCGTATCGATGGCGGTCTTCAGAAACTTATTCCGGAGGCTGTTTATCCCTACCGCGGCTGCCGTGCCGAGGACAGTGGATATGACCGACGCCGAAAGCGCGAGAATGAGAGTGTTCCTCAGAGATCCCAGAGTCTCGGAGTCCTTGAAGAGCTCCCTGTACCAGAACAGTGAGGGCTCGGAGAAAACGGAGAGGCTGTTCGAGCCGTTGAACGAGAATACAAGAAGTATCAGTATCGGCGCGAAGAGAAACAGCATTATCAGAGCAGTAAATATTTTTGACCAGACTTTCATGCTTCCAGCTTTCTTTCTATATCCGCAAAGTGCTGCATAACTGCCATGCCCGCCAGCAGGATTATCATGAGAATAAGCGCTATGGCGGCAGCAAAATGCAGGTTGTTGGCTACGTACTGGCCTTCTATCGCGTCACCGATGAGATAGAACTTGCCGTTGCCGAGCTTCTGCGAGATGTAGAAGGTCGAGATCGAGGGGATAAGGACCATCGTTATTCCGGATACGACGCCCGAAAGGCTGAGCGGGAGAACGACCCTCTTGAAAACTCCGACGGAGTTGCAGCCGAGGTCCCTGGCTGCCTCAGTGAGCTTCGGGTCCAGCTTCGCGAGGACCGAATAGATCGGCATTATCATATAAGGTATATAGTCATAGACCATACCGATCACGACAGCGCCCTCGGTCCCTATAATGTGGACCGGCCTGAGGCTCAGAAGACCGAGAAATCCGTTGAGGATACCTGTATCCTGCAGTATAGTCATCCAGGCGTAAGTTCTGATCAGGAAGTTCATCCACATAGGGATCATTATGACCGTAATGAATATCTTCTGCGCTCTCGGAGAGGACTGGGAGATTATATATGCCATGGGGTAGCCCAGAAGCAGGCAGACTATCGTGGAGATCACTGCCAGCTTGAGCGAGCGGAGAAAGATGAGTATATAGGTGTGCACTTCGGATATCTGCCCGGCGTCGTTCGTGACCGAGGAAGTGGTTACAAAGAATTTCCTTATGTTTTCGAAGGTGAAGTTGTAATCATTGTCGGTCAGCGCGTAATAGGCTACGAATATCAGAGGCACTATCATGAAGAGAAAGGCCCAGACCGAATACGGCGCGAGGAGCCATTTCTGCATTTTTTTGGTCATTCGCCGTCCTCGCTTTCATCGATCTCTTCGAGCTCATCGAACTCGTTGGAGAATGAGGAGTAGTCCCCGTAGAGGCCGGAGTACTCGGATTTGTGCATAACGTGAATGGCGTCGGGGTCTATCTTGAGGCTTATGTGCTCGTCCACATCCACAAAATCAGTGGTCTGGATCATCCACTTGAAGCCTTTGATATCTACGATTATCTCATAGTTGACGCCCATGAAGGTCACGGAGGTGACGACTCCGCTGAGCAGGTCCTCCTGCTCCGGAACGATATCCACATCCTCGGGTCTGATAACAACGTCCACGCTCTCTTTTTTCTCGAATCCGAAGTCCACGCACTTGAAGGTCCTGCCTGAGAAGCGGACTTTGTAATCGTCCAGCATCACGCCGTCGAGGATATTGCTCTCACCGATGAAATCCGCCACAAAAGCGTTCTCGGGCTCATTGTATATGTCTATCGGAGTGCCGATCTGCTGGATCCTGCCTTCGGACATTACTACGACCGTGTCGGACATGGAAAGCGCTTCTTCCTGGTCGTGGGTAACGAAAACAAAGGTGATCCCGGTGGCTTTCTGGATCTTCTTGAGCTCCTGCTGCATATCTTTGCGAAGCTTCAGATCCAGCGCTGCCAGCGGCTCGTCCAGGAGAAGCACCTTGGGCTGGCCTACAAGAGCTCTGGCAATGGCTACTCTCTGCTGCTGTCCTCCGGAGAGCTTTGTAACGCTTCTCCTGGCAAAAGAGCTCAGAGCGACAAGAGAGAGCATCTCGTTTACCTTCTCCTCGATCTCTGCCTTGGGCAGGCCCCTCTCCTTAAGCGGGAAAGCGACGTTGTCGAAGACGTTGAGATGGGGGAAGAGCGCGTATCTCTGAAAAACGGTGTTTACGTTCCGCTTGTGCGGAGGCACATCGTTTATCTTCTCTCCCATAAATATGACATCGCCCTGATCAGGCGTCTCGAAGCCTCCGATAAGGCGGAGAGTCGTGGTCTTTCCGCAGCCGGAGGGCCCGAGAAGCGTCAGGAACTCGTTGTCGTAGATATCGAGATTGATATTGTCGAGAACCGTCTCTCCGTCGAAAGCCTTGCTTACATGTTTAAGTTCGATGATTTTCTGCATAATTCAGCCCTGCCTTAAATAAAAAAGCGGCGTATGTGACATTACATACACCACTCAAACTTCAGGATACAACAAAATCCCAATCGGTTCTTAGAGTCTATACAACAAAGATGCTCTTACTACTCTTATTGACCATTTCACAAGTCTGCACGTAACGCATAACGGTTTATAGTAACCAACTTATAAAACTTGAGCTTTTAACTCAATCAATAATCGGCGCTCGGCCGGGGCAATCTTTCTTGGTGAAACCAATTGAGACTGTGTGCATTCTAACAACGGGGGCCGTTTATGTCAATAAAAAAATGGTACAATTTCAAATTATTCTTTACTATATGAAAAATTGTGATAGAATAGCACAAAAAATGACAGGAAACGGAGAAATATGGAAGACAATCACGGTGAGGAACCGAAAGTCGAGATAACTAATGAGAGCGTGGGAAAGACCCTTATGATCGTCTCCGCGCTGGCTCTGCTCGCGGTAAGCGTCATATTCCGGAGAGGCGGCATGGATGAGAAATGGTTTTTCTTCAGCTTCGGGCTCTGTCTCTGCGCTTTCATCGCGGGCCTTATCATGATCGTAATGATACGCGCGGTCATGAACCGTATAAACCGCGGCGAGGACGAGGCCGATCCCGAGTCGGATATAATCATAATAAACCGACGCAAATACGAGGATATAATGAAAAAGGTCTCCGACCTGGAAAACCAGGTGAAGAACCTCAAGGATAAGAACAGAGACCAATAAGATACCGGGCAGCTGCTTCGCTGCCCGGCTTATATTTTATTTTCCGTTCGCGTCGTTGTCCTTTTCGTAGGGCTGGTCTATAGCTTCCCTGAACTCCTCTTCGCTCATACCGAATCTTTCGGCCAGGATCTTAACGTCGCTGGTGATGGGATTCAGTGTGATATTCAGAAGCCTCATCCACCAGGGGAATTTTTTCTCCTCTTCCCAGTACGTAACGACCTTCGGGTCTATATTAATGAAGCGTGCGACTTCCTCCGGAGTAAAGCCTTTTTCTTCTCTGAGTGCGCGGAATTTTTTCCCGTCCATGTATCTGCTCCTTAAAAAGATTTTGGATATTATAACATATAAAAATCAGGAATAAAAGAAGCAGTCCTTATGGTAATCGGGAAATTTTCATGATATAATACGTTAAATAATAAGGAGGTGGCTTGAATGATAACAGGAATAGGCGCTTCGCCCTGGGTATGGTGGCTGGGCGTGCTGGTCATTTGTCTTATAGTTGAGGGAGCCGTCCCCGGACTCGTATCGATCTGGTTCGCGTTCGGAGCTCTGGTGGCTCTGCTCACATCTCTTCTGAACGCCCCTCTGTGGCTTCAGGTGACGGTCTTTCTCGTCGTATCGCTCGCCGCGCTGTTCTTGACGAGACCGCTGGTCAAAAAATACGTTAACGGCAGGACCCAGCCGACCAACGCCGATATGCTCATCGGCAGGGAAGCGATAGTGACTGAGGATATAGACAACGTCCTCGGAACGGGCGCAGTTAAAGCGAGCGGCAGAGAGTGGACCGCGAGGTCCGAGAGCGACAATACCGGGTACCGCAAGGGGACGCTGGTCCATGTCGTCAGGATCGAAGGCGTCAAGCTTATAGTTAAGGAGTAAACGGCATGTGGTTTAAGAAGTGGAAAGAAAAGAGAAGGGCCAGAAAAGCGGGCAGAGAGGCGATAAACATGAACGAGACAAGCAGGGATATACAGTCTCCTCCCGAGACGAGATACACAGAGGATTATAAAGAGTACATAGACAATCAGTACGGCGGGGCACCGGCGGACAACAGCATCCCGCTCAGAGAGATGCCCTCCGGGGAAGAAACGAAAAATGAGGTCAGGATGGACAATAACATCAATGTCGCGGCGCTTAAGAATCTGCTCGAGAGAAGATCGATAAGGAAATACGATACCGAAAGACAGGTCCCGAAGGAACTGCTCGATACGGTCCTGCTCGCGGGCCAGTACGCCCCGACAGCCATGGGCAAACAGTCCCCGAAGATAGTCGTCGTTCAGAACAAGGAGGTCAGGGACTGCATCTCCGAAATGAATGACGAGGTCTGGGGAAGAGGAATAGATCCGTTCTACGGAGCTCCCACGATAATAGTCGTCTTTGCGGATTCGAATATACCGACTTACGTTCAGGACGGTTCCCTCGTCCTCGGCAACATGATGAACGCCGCCCACGCTGTAGGCCTCGGCTCCTGCTGGATCAACAGGGCAAAAGAAGTGTTCATGACCGAGAAGGGCAAAGAACTGATGGCCAAATGGGGCCTCGGCGAGAACTACATCGGCGTCGGCAACCTCGCTCTCGGCTTTGCCGTCGGCGACGATCCGAAACCCGCGCCAAGAAAAGAAGACTATATAGTATTCGACGAATGAAGCCCGAATACAGAAGATATATCGGCGAGGAGCTCGGGAGACCGGAATTCGACGAATTCTACGAAAAGATGCTGAAGTCCTGGGATGAGCAGACCTGCTCCCCGCGTTTCCGCGGGTACTTTTCGCCCTCCCTTCCAACCACCGGCCAGTGCACCATCACCTCGGTGCTCGCCCAGGAGGTCTTCGGGGGAGAGATAGTGTCCTCAAAGGTTCCCGGCACGCAGATCGTGCACAGCTTCAATATAATAGACGGAAACATCGTCGACTTCGCGATCTCCCAGTTCGAAAGAGAAGGCGTATATCCGGACCTGAGCGACAATTTCCCGAGAAACAGGGATGAGATGCTCGCAACCGGGGATAACTTCGAGAGATTTCTGAGACTTAAGTCCAACTATGAAAAGGCCTGAAACGGAGAAAGATATGGACAATTCCCAAAACAGAGGCAGGACAAAGAGACAAGTAAAGAAAAAATCAGCGCTCTCCCTTATCATCGCCGTCGGAGTGATCCTTTTATCCGCAGCCGAGGCGGGGGACTTCGACCTGAGCTTTTTGAGATATAACGCGGAACTCAGGCGTGCGCTCCCGTTCATCCTGATTGTGGTCTTTATAATTGCAGTGGCAGCGATATCGGTATTCGCCGCAAAGACTGCCATGAAACGCGCGAAGAGCAGCCCGGGAAGTTTCAGGCGGCCCTTTGATATGATGAAGGCCGAGCATTCCCACGAGGATCTCGAGAGCACGGTCCTGAGACGCTCCTCCTGCGAGGGCATCGACCATTGGCGCGAGCAGCTGGATCAGTTCAAGAAAAACGGGCTCATAGAACAGGACGAGTACAACAAGCTCCTGGCGGTCTGGGACAGGAACCAGACAGTCAACAGATAACAGATCTGACTTGTGCAAAAGGCAGGCTGTGCCTGCCTTTTGATATTTTTGTTTAAACAGCGCATCCTTTGTGGTACAATCGCAAAAAAAGAAACGGAGGCGGAAGATGAAGATAGTTGTATTGGGTGGCGGAATTAGCACGGAGCGGCACGTGTCGCTGGTCACGGCTTCCTCCGTCTGCAAAGGCCTCAGACAGCTCGGCCACAAGGCCGTATTCGTGGATATGTTCTTAGGCCTTGAGGATTACGACGGAAAGCCGGAGGATCTCTTCGACTGTGAAGACGGGCACCTTCCCGGCGCTTCCATAGAGCATACGGAGCCTGACCTGGAGAAGGTCAGGGCAATGAGAAAAGACAAAAGCCCCTCGAGGCTCGGCAAAGGCGTGCTGGATATCTGCCGTCTGGCGGACTGCGTCTTTCTCGGCCTCCACGGAGCGGACGGGGAGGACGGCAAGATCCAGGCGGCTCTGGACCTGCTCGGCGTTCCCTATACCGGCTCGGATTACCTCGGCAGCGCCATGGCCATGAACAAGGCCACGGGCAAGATCGTCATGGAGGCAAACGGGATCCTCACCCCACCCTGGAAAGACATAACATATACCGAAGAGGACATACCCGGCCTCATCTGGGAGATCCCCGTGCCCTGTGTAGTCAAGACGGCCGGGGGCGGCTCATCGATCGGCGTGGAGTTTCCGGAAAGCGTCGAAGAGCTCAGAGAGACCCTCACAAGGCTTCTTAAGTACGGCAACCATATAATCGCCGAGAAGAAGATCGAGGGAACGGAGATCACGGTCCCTGTGCTCGGGGACAGATACCTCTCCCCGATAGAGATAGTCCCGCCCGAGGGCTCGACTTTCGACTACGTCTCCAAATACCAGTCCGGAAACGAAGCGGCGCGCGAGATCTGTCCTGCCAGGATCAGCGAGAAGGACATGAAGACCTGCGGCGAGGCTGCGCTCAAATTCCACAGGGCTCTTGGCCTCAAGGTCTACTCGAGGACCGATTTCATACTCGATGCCGAGGGCAGGGCCTGGTGCCTCGAAGTCAACACACTTCCGGGAATGACGCCGGCGAGCCTCATCCCGAAAGCCGCCCTTCTCGAGGGCATCGACTACCCGCACCTCTGCGAGAAGATAGTGGAGCTTTCATTGTTAACAAAATAGTGATGAAATCCCGGGCATCGGTGCTAGAATTTCAGTAATAAATAATTACCGGGTGTACTATGAGATTAAGGGAAAAATTTGCCGCATTCATGGCCGGCCGCAACGGAAACGACTATCTGAACCGTTTCCTGCTGGTCGCGACAGTCGTATTTCTGCTTCTGGCGGCGCTGATCAAAAAATCATTCGGAAACCTCTTCTATTTCGCGGCGCTGGCTCTGCTCGCGTTCGTGTATTTCCGCATGTTCTCCAGAAATCTGCCCAAGCGCAGGGCAGAGAACGAGAGATACCTCGCGAAGAGATACAAAGTAGTGAATGCCTTAAGGGTCGAAGTCCAGAAATGGAAGCAGCGCAAGGAATACAAATTCTTCAAATGCCCTTCCTGCTCGTCAATCCTCCGCGTTCCGAGAGGAAAAGGGAAGATCAAGATCGTCTGCAGAAAATGCGGGCGTACTTTTGAGGGGAAGACCTGATACAGATGTTCGGTTATCTGATCTCCACCGGAGACCTTCTTTCCGAAGAACAATTTAAGATCTACAAGTCATATTACTGCGGCCTGTGCCACGGGATCAGAGACGGATTCGGAGAGATCCCGAGGCTCGCGCTGGCCTACGATATGACTTTTTTGATACTCGTTCTCAGTTCCCTCTACGAGCCGGAGACCACATCGGCCCGGGGCCGCTGCCTGCCCCATCCCTTTAAGGAGCACAGCTTCGCTTCAAACGCCTTTACATCTTACGCGGCCTCCATGAACGTGTATCTGGCCTGGCTCAACTGCCTCGACGACTGGGAGGACGAGAGAAAGCTCGCCGGAAAGCTCGAGTCGGAGATACTTAAAAAGCACGCGCTCAGAGTCGAAGAAAAATATCCCGAAAAGTGCGCCCTTATAAAAAAGGAGCTCGCCGCGCTCTCAAAGCTCGAATCAGATGAAAACAGCGGCATAGACGCTTGCGCCGACACGTTCGGAAGGATAATGGCCGGGATATTCGCGGTATACGACGACCGCTGGCAGAGATATCTGTATGATTTCGGCCTCGCGCTCGGAAGGTTCATATACATAATGGACGCCGTCTGCGATCTCAAGAAGGACATGGAAACCGGCAACTTCAATCCGCTTAAGAAGCTGTACGGTCCGGACGCGAAAGCGGAGGATCTGAAAGCAATGCTCGAGATGCTTCTCGGGGACTGTGTAAGATCTCTCGACTATTTGCCTTTGGTCGAAAATACAGATATAATAAACAATATTCTCTGTGCCGGAGTCTGGCTCAAGTTTTACAAAGCCTTCGGCGCTGAAAGGAATCCCACAGGTGCAGGATCCGTATAAAGTCCTCGGAGTTCCGAGGACCGCCTCCGACGAGGAGATCAAAAAAGCATACAGGGATCTGGCGAAGAAGTACCACCCGGACATGAACCCCGGGGATAAGTACGCCGCGGAGAAGATGAACGAGATCAACGCGGCCTACGACCAGATAAAAGACGGAGACAAAGCTTCGGCAGCTTACGGCGGAGGCTCTGCCTACCAGAGCTATTCCTATTCCCACGGCTACGGTGCGGGGACCTGGGACAGCTACTGGAACGGGAACCGGTCCTACAACAGAACGGAGACCGAGAGAGGCGAGTACCGCGCCGCCATGAACTATATAAGAAACGGCATGTACCGCGAGGCCCTGAACGCGCTCTCAGGAGTGCCCCAGAGCGAGAGAGACGGCAGATTCTACTATCTCTCCGCCGCCGCCAACATGTCTCTCGGAAACCGTATCCAGGCCCTCAACGACGCCAGAACTGCGGTGGACTTCGAGCCTGACAACGACGAATACCTGAGACTGCTTGAGCAGATAGAAAGCGGCGGCGCCTACTACCGCAACTACTCCTCGAGCTTCGGTACCACGGCCGTTTCCCCCGCGAGAATGTGCCTGACCTTTATGGCCTTAAACGCCTGCCTGGGGCCTCTCTGCGGAATCAGGTTCTTCTGGTGCTGAGATATTCAGAAAAAACTTGCAATCCGCGGTATCTGTGTTATAATCCGAGCATAACCGAATAGAACTTCAGGGCAGGGAGGATTTCCCGACCGGCGGTAAAGTCCGCGAGCAGTAAAATGCACGATCCGGTGCGATTCCGGGACCGACAGTAAAGTCTGGATGGAAGAAGTTTTTTTGTTTTGTCTTTTTGTACATGCAAAACTGCCCGTGAAGTTTTTCGCGGGCAGCTTTATTATTGACGGAGGCAGAAAAATGAAAACGAAATTCGACACAAAGTACGTTGTAATGACAGCCATGTTCATCGCCATCGCGTTCGTGGCGGTCCTGATCGGAAAGATAGTCCCGAACGTCGCGGGCTTTCTGAGCTACGACCCGAAAGACGCCATAGTAGTCATCGCCGGCTTTATATCCGGGCCCCTGACCTGCGTCATAATCTCCGTCCTGGTCTCTCTTATCGAGATGCTTACGATCTCCACCACGGGCCCCTACGGCCTTCTGATGAACATAGTCTCCACCTGCGCCTTCGCGGTCCCGGCAGCCTGGTTCTACCATAAAAAGAACCACACCCATAAGGGCGCGGTCATAGGCCTGGGTCTCGGCGTCGCGTTCATGACTCTGTGCATGCTCGCCTGGAACTATATCGTGACTCCGCTCTACATGGGCGTCGACAGGTCCGTCGTCGGCGGAATGCTCATGAGCGTATTTTTCCCGTTCAACCTCTCCAAGGGCGGCATCAACGCCGGCATCACGCTTCTTCTCTACAAGCCGCTGGTCACGGCACTGAGAAAGGCAAAGCTGATAAAGGAATCCTCGAACCCGCAGAAGAAGACCTTCAACTGGGGCTTTACGGTCTTCGCCCTCGCGGTCCTGGTGACCTTCGCGGCGCTTTTTATAGTTCTTATAAAATGATCTCAGTTAAAGGTATCGCGGCTCAGGTCGAACATAGCGCTGATCTTCGCGCCCAGCAGCGCGTGCTCCGGCCTCTCGAGCAGCGGGTCGGACTCCATTACCCGCTCGGCCTCGCTCTGCGCGTTTGAAAGCGTCTCCAGGTCCGTTCCGAGATCGGCGATATGCAGCTCGGGCAGGCCGTGCTGGGCGCTCCCGAAGAAGTCACCGGGGCCCCTCTGCCTGAGGTCCTCCTCGGCAACCCTGAAGCCGTCGTTCGTCTCGCACATGACCTTGAGCCTCGCCCTGACCTCCTCCGAACGGTGGTCCGAGAAAAGCACGCAGTAGCTCTTGGCCTCTCCGCGCCCGACACGGCCCCTCAGCTGGTGCAGCTGGCTCAGGCCGAAGCGCTCGGCGTTCTCGATAACGATCAGGCTAGCGTTCGGGACGTCTATACCGACTTCTATAATGGTCGTCGAGACCAGGATATCGCTCTTTCCAAGGACAAAATCATTCATGATCTTGTCCTTTTCTTTATTCGGGGTCTTTCCGTGCAGGAGCGCGACTTTGAGCTCCGGAAGCTCCTTTTTCAGGTAGGCCGCGTGCTCCTCGGCGGAGATCACGTCGCCGATCTCCTCGTTCTCGTCTATCATCGGGCACACGACGAAGACCTGGTGCCCCTCCTGTACCTGTTTTCTTATAAAAGCGTTGATCCTCTGCCGGTAGGAGGAATCCACCGCGAAGGTGTCGACCTTCTGCCTCCCGGGGGGCATCTCGTCGAGTATGGAGATCGAGAGGTCCCCGTAGATTATCAGCGCCAGAGTCCTCGGGATCGGCGTCGCGGACATTACGAGCACGTGCGGGTTTCCCGCCTTCTCTATGATCCTCGCCCTCTGGGCGACTCCGAAACGGTGCTGCTCGTCGGTAATAACTAAAGCTATCCTCTCCCCGTACTCCATGCCTTCGCTGAAGAGCGCGTGGGTGCCGATCACGAGGCTGTAGTATCCCTCAGCGATCTTCGCTCTTACGGCATTTCTCTCCGCCGCCGTCATGGATCCCGTCACAAGGGCCGTATTCAGCCCGTAGGGCGCGAGAAGCTTCGAGAGGGTATTGTAATGCTGCTCGGCCAGAAGCGCCGTCGGAGCCATGAATATGGAGCCCAGGCCCTGCCTGCTGCAGGCCCATACCAGAGCCGCCGCGACCAGCGTCTTTCCGCTTCCGACATCTCCCTGCAGGAGTCTGTTCATTACCTCTCCGGAACCCATGTCCTTCATGCACTCGGCGACGGCCCTTTTCTGGGCATTCGTCGGGGAGAAGGGGAGGCTTCTGTAGAAATCCTCAAAATCCGTATCCC
This sequence comes from Oscillospiraceae bacterium, assembly GCA_902802045.1. Classification (GTDB taxonomy): domain Bacteria; phylum Bacillota; class Clostridia; order Oscillospirales; family Oscillospiraceae; genus Limivicinus. The sequence continues at coordinate 57,155 of CADCKQ010000002.1, forward strand.
CGAGCTTAATGCCGGAGATCTTCGTGTTGTCGCTTCGCATCTTCTTGAGCGCGCAGGCGAGCAGGAAAAGCTCGTCGAAGACCAGCTTCTCCTTGGCGCTCAGCAGCGCCGCCGTACTCTCCGGGAAGTGGATGTTTCGCACGGCGAAGTCCGCGTCGGTCAGGTTGTTCCTGGCGGCAACGTCCTCCGGGAGAAAGTCCTCTATACCGTCCTCGCAGAGCTTAAGGCCGTTTTCGACGGCATTCATTATCTGCTTCTGCGAGAGCTGCGCGTTGCTCCTGTAAACGGGGATTATCCTCCCCGTGTAGACGCCCTCTTTCTCGGCGTTCTCATACAGCGGGTTCGTCATGAAGCGCTTGCGCCCGAGTACCTCGGCCTTCCCGTAGAGGCGCAGGTGGTCCCCGGTGTGTATTCCGGTCTTGAGATAGACCTGGTTGAAATAGGTGATGTCTATCTTAGCTGTATCGTCGGCCGCGCTGAAGCGGACCATGCTCTTCCCGCCGCTGAGGCGCGCCAGCACGGGCGAAGAGGTGACAAACACGTCTATGCAGGCGTATTCGCCGTCCTCGAGGGAGTTGATCTCCTTTATGCGGCTCCTGTCCTCGTAGCGCCTCGGGTAAAAAGAAATAAGGTCACCGAGAGTCCGGACTCCGAGCTTCTCGAAAGCCCGGGCCCGTTTCTCTCCGATGCCCTTGATATATCTGATGTTTCTGCTCAGGTCCGGCATTACTCGATGGAACTTAAGGTGTAATTCTCGTTCGCAAGCTTGAATCTTTCGATGAGTCCCGAGGTGATGATCACCTCGTTGTTCGTATTAATAAGGACCATGTCGAACTCGCCGCGGTTTGCTTTCCAGTACTCGATGGCCTGGCTCTGGCCCAGGACGAAGAGCGCCGTGGAAAGGCAGTCGGCCTTGATCCCGTTGTCGCAGATAACGGTCACTGACTGGAGCCAGTTGACGACCGGGTAGCCCGTGTTCGGCTTGAGCAGGTGCCCGTAGGTCTCGCCGTCGTTTCCGACGAAGCTCCTCTGGTAGTTTCCGGAGGTGACGATCGCGCACTCTCCCGCGGAGACGACCCCGACGTAGCTCTGTTTGTTGTTCGGATCCTGGATCCCTATCGCCCAGTTTGACCCGTCGGGCTTCTTTCCCAGCGTCTGGACGTTCCCACCGAGCGAGACGAATCCGCTGGTGACGCCGTGGTTTCTCATGGTCTCGACGGCGTACTGCGAGGCGCAGCCCTTGGCGCAGGAGGCGAAGGTTATCTCGAAGCCCTCGGGCATGGTAACCTGGTAGGTACCGCTGCTCGGGAAGGAGACGAGCTTGACCTGGGAGAAGTCGACGAACTGCAGCAGCATTTCGATGTCGTTATAGGCCGGAACGTAATATTTCTCGTCCAGAAAGCCCCAGGCCTTGACGAGCGGGTAGACGGTCAGGTCCAGAGCCCCGCCGGACTTGGCGTAGATGTCCTTCGCGACGCTGATCATCTCGGCGATCTGCGAGGAGACCGCCACGCTCTTCCCGCGGGCGTGGTTCATGGCGTAGACGGTGCTGGCGGGGTTCTCCGGGTCCAGCATCTTGTCTAAAGTCAGAATGACGTTCTTTGCCGCGTTCAGGCCCTCGTCCGCGTTCTTCCCGTAGGCCCTGATATCCATTATCGTGTCCATCGCGAGAAACTCGGTGTCCTTGTACCTGCTCTCCCCGCATGCTGCCAGCGGCAGGAGCATGGCCAGACACAGTACGGTCGCGATGATCTTCAAAGTCGTTTTTTTCATAGCGCTCCATTATAACATATGAAAGCTCATTTGTGAATTATGACTTTCGCGCGGCCATTTTGCGCATCAAAGGCGATAAAAGGTTTACTTTGAAGTTATATTTTGCTATAATACTTGAGCTTACGCGCCCGTAGCTCAGCAGGATAGAGTGTCAGACTCCGACTCTGAAGGTCGTGCGTTCGAATCGCATCGGGCGTACCATAAAAGGTGGTAGATTTTGATAGAAAGTCTACTGCCTTTTTCTATGAAAGATGCCGTTGAAGCTTAGGTTTTTCTGTGATACTATAAAACCATATTATTTGGATTGCGCAACGAGGATAATTAAGTGAGTAAACGTTGTATTAAAGGAACAAATGATTTATTGACTACACATCCACAGCTATCTAAAGAATGGCATCCAACATTTAACGGAGATTTACTACCCTCGGAGGTAAGTGCTGGAAGTCAGAAAAAAGTGTTCTGGAGATGTCAAAAATGTGGGTATGAATGGGCTGCAGTAATATCAAATAGAGTTAACGGAAGAGGATGCCCTTGCTGCTCAAATAAAGTTGTTGTAAAAGGTGTTAATGACTTGGCTACAACCCATCCTGAAATTGCAAAAGAATGGTACCAGCCGGATAATGGAGATCTAACACCATCTGACGTCACTTACGGAAGCGGTAAAAAAGTGAAATGGATATGCCCTAAAGGGCACGTCTATTCCGCAACGATATTACATAGGACAAACGGTGGGACTAATTGCCCTATATGTAATTCCGGACGTCAAACATCATTTGCTGAACAGGCAGTGTATTTTTACGTTAAAAAGGTGTTTCCAAATGCAATAAATCATTATAAAGATATCTTCTCTAACGGCATGGAACTTGATATATATATTCCTGATATTAATCTTGGCATCGAATATGATGGTGTATATTGGCATAAAAAGGCAAATACCTATGAACGGGAAAAGAGAAAACACGATGTTTGTAAGGATAACGGAATTAAGCTTCTTCGCATACGAGAAGGAAAAATAGAGAATAATAAGTATCCAGCAGCAGATTACAATATTTATATGCCCGAAAACGAAGAAGGTACAAATGCGCTAAATCATGTAATTCAATTGGTATTAGCGAAAATTGATCCTCATAGTAATTTCTGGACAAGGAGGAATCCATATCAATTTTGGTCAGATGTAGATGTAAACATAGACAGAGATAAATTTGAAATCCTTGCATATTTGAATACCCCTGTCGAAAACTCTGTTTTCGAAGTTGCGCCTGAATTAATTACAGAATGGGACTATGAGAGAAATGGTGAACTCAGACCGGAAATGATAAAAGCAGGATCCTCAATAGCCGCAAATTGGATTTGTTCAAAATGCGGTTATCGGTGGATTGCTCAAATTGGTCATAGAGCTATTAATCATACAGGATGTCCTAAATGTGCTGGCTTTGTTTTTGAAAAAGGCGTAAATGATCTGGCAACCAAGTACCCTGAACTATTAAAAGAATGGGACTATGATAGTAATTCTTTAGAAGGGCTTGACCCGACTGAAATCCAGTATAACAGTTCAAGGGAAGCGCATTGGATTTGCAGTAAATGTGGTTATAAATGGGTGGTTGGCATTCGTTGTCGTAGCGTAGAAGGAAGAGGATGTATCAAGTGCGGATACGAGAATGCAAAAAAACATAAAAATGAAAAGAAACTTGAAGAAAAAGGATGTATAACCAATCCATTATTGCTGAAAGAATGGGATTACGAAAAAAACTCCGCTATTGGCCTTGACCCGAAACAGCTTTCACCAGGCAGCAACAAATCAGTATATTGGATTTGTTCAACTTGCGGCTACAAATGGATGGCACCAATAGCACGCAGGAGTAATGGCGCAGGATGTAGAAAATGCGCCGATAAAGCTAATTCCAGTTTGCTTATAAAACACCGAATTAAAAGCGGGCATGGCTTAACCGACCCGCGTCTTCTGAAGGAATGGGATTACAATAAAAACGGGAAAATGCCCTCGGAGTATTCTTACGGTAGTGGGGAAAAAGTATTTTGGATTTGCTCAACTTGCGGGCACTCTTGGCAGGCCTCTATAAACTCACGGCATAAAGGCGCTGGATGTCCGGCTTGTGCAGGCAACATTGTCGTTCCGGGTAAAAATGATCTTCTAACTATGAGTCCAAGTATTGCCGCTGAGTGGGATTATTCTCGAAATGGAAAGATCGTCCCAAAATCTGTAGCATATTCATCAGGAAAAAAATATTGGTGGATCTGTCCAGAAGGTCATGATAGTTACCTTGCTTCACCAGGTCATAGAATATGTGGAACAGGCTGTCCAATATGCGGGAATCGAAAAATATCACAAAAGCAGAGTAAAACTGTTGAACAATACTCGTGTGATGGAAAATATATTAAAAAATATCCAAGTTTGAAAATTGCATCGCAGGAATGTGGAGTATCATCGAGCGCAATCTGTAATGCAATAAAAAAGGGAACTGTATCCGCAGGATTCAAGTGGAAATACAGTGAATGAAGATTGTCAGGCAGGATTTCATTACTACCCTTCATTTGCACATATCATCCACCTGACAGAAAAATGCACCCCCCTGCGGGAAATCCTAGCCTTTTTATTTATGAAATGATTAATAATAAGCGAAGCAAATTAGAGGAGATATAATGAATATCAGAGACAGGCATTTTGATCCGATGAGTTCTGAAGAATGGATACGCTGTATTTCAAGCAACGAATTCTCTCCGGAGGAACTATGTTGGATATACTGCTGCGCTATGCAAGGGCGCGGTCTGCTCACCGATCCGGAAAACCTGTTTGCCGTAACAAAAGTAATGCTTGAACACGGCATGGATCCGAATCAGCTTGTTACAGACGAACTTCCTGACGAAGACATGAAGGAAAACGTCTATGACATCCCCTTGATTTCCGCAACAAGATATTGGAAGGATTCATCGGGTGCAGAATCATTGAAACTGTTACTGGAACACGGAGGCAATCCAAATACACTGTACAGCTTTGAGGCCTACGGTGATTTTGATGAAAACGTGTTTGAGTTCTATGTCTTTGATGAGTACGTGAATGGGCCTGATCTGGATGACGTTTTTTACGGGCTGCTTCTGTGCGCGGCGTATGGCGGAAGGAATACTAACGGGTACAATCCATTTGAAATGCTGATCGAAGCTCCGATTTCGATCTTCAAAGACTATGACCGATACTGGTATGAGTATGAGGAGCACGAAAATCATTCCAGTACTATGTATGTTATTGAAAAGAAAACGGGGAGAAGGGTAGCCGTGTATCACTGACGGGTGCCGTCGAGAAAGATCCGCCGTTATACGGCGGGTCTTTCTCTTTTCAAAACATCTTGCAGAAAAGGGGCCCGTACATTAAAATATTCCCGAATAAGAATAACCGGAGAGACCATGCCTTACAGAATACTTCTTTTCGATTGCGACAACACGATCCTCGACTTCAATACCGCCGAGCGAAACGCGATCGCCAGAACTTTCGCGGAGTTCGGGATCCCCTGCAGCGACGATATCCTCGAGGTCTACCACAGACACAACATAAAGCACTGGGAGCTTCTCGAGAAAAAGATCGAGACCCGCAGAGAGTGTCTCGAGAACCGTTTCGCAGAGACCTTCCTCGAGATAGGAGCGAAGGGCGACCCGGTGAAGGTCAACAAAAGCTATGAGATAAACCTCTCGCAGGGCCACTGGTTCATGCCCGGAGCTGAGGAGATGCTGGAGCGCGTCTCCAAGACGCACGATCTCTACCTGATCTCCAACGGGAACCAGTTCGTACAGGAGGGGAGATTCAAAAGCTCCGGGATCACGAAATACTTCAAAGGCGTCTTCGTCTCGGAGGCCGTCGGAGCGGACAAGCCGTCGAAGGAGTTCTTCGACGCCGTCATCTCCGCGATACCCGACTGGAACAGGGAGGAGGCCCTGGTCATCGGCGACAGCCTCACCTCGGACATAAAGGGCGGCAACAACATCGGAGCGGACACGCTCTGGTACAATCCGTTCGGCCATCCCCTGCGCGAGGGCTTCAAAGTCGATCACGAGATCTCTTCCTGGGACGGGCTCTGGGAGATACTCAAATGAGCATTAAAGCCGCCGTTTTTTCGGATACCCACGGGAACACAGAATACGCGCTCGCGGCTGTGAGAGGCTATAAACCGGACCTGATCATCCACCTCGGGGACCACGCATGGGACGCGGACGACATGCATCTCGAGTTTCCGGACATCCCGATGTTCAGAGTGCGCGGAAACTGCGACTTCGCGACCTCGGCGGGAGACTTCGAAGTGGTGCCGCTCGGGCCGGTAAACGCCTTCATCACCCACGGGCACCTCTACAGCGTCCGCTACACGACGGACTCGCTGGTCTACGCCGCGCAGGAGCAGGGCTGCGCCATAGCCATGTACGGGCACACGCACATTCCGGACAACTCGGAGCTCGGCGGCGTAAAGATACTCAACCCCGGCACCGCGGGCTGCGGCGCGTACCTTACCTGGGCCGCCGTCGAGGTAAACGATCTCGGGGGAATAATGACGGAGATAAGGGAGTTTAAACTTCATTGAAAGCAGAGAGAGAATTTCCGAGATTTACGGTCTCGGCCAAGGGGACACGCTGGGTCGAAAGCGGGCACCCGTGGATCTATGATGCCGAGATAACAGATGCCCCGGACTGCGAGAACGGGGCGCTTGTCGACGCCGTCAGCGAAAAGGGCAAATACCTGGGGACGGGCTTTCTGAGCCTAAGCAGCAAGATAAGGATACGCCTCGTCTCCCGCAACGCAAACGACAGCTTTAATGAGGACTTCTGGAGAAGGCGCGCGTCCTACGCCTGGGACTACCGGAAGACTGTCATGCCCGGGGACAGCTCCGCCTGCCGCTTCATCTTCGGGGAATCGGACGGCTTTCCCGGCCTCACTGTCGACAGGTTCAGTGACGTACTTGTCACGCAGACCCTCTCGGCCGGCATTGAGAAGAGAAAGGACACGATATTCCCGCTCCTCCTGGAGACCTTAAAAGAGGACGGGCAGGAGATAAGGGGCATATACGAGAGAAACGACGTCGCGATCCGCGCCCTCGAGGGCCTTGAGGAGGGCAAGGGCTGGTTTTGCGGCGGAGGGGAGACGGTCACGGAGATCGAAGAGAACGGCATAAAATACCTCGTCGACTTCGAAAACGGCCAGAAGACGGGCTTTTTCCTGGACCAGAAATACAACCGCCTCGCCGTCGCGAAGATAGCAAAGGGCAAGAAGGTCCTCGACTGCTTCACGCACACCGGCTCCTTCGCTTTAAACGCCGCTCTCGGAGGAGCGCAGAGCGTTACGGCCGTGGATATCTCGCGAAGCGCGATCGGCATGGCAATAGCCAACGCGGAGCGAAACGGCCTTAAGGACAGGATGGATTTTCTTGCGGCCGACATTTTCGATCTTCTGCCCTCGCTGATACAAAAAGGCGGCAAGCCCTACGATCTGATCATCCTCGATCCGCCCGCCTTTACCAAGTCCCGCAAGACGGCGGACAGGGCCGAGAAGGGCTACAAGGAGATAAACCTCCGCGCCCTGCAGCTGCTCCCGAGAGGCGGATATCTGGCCACGGCCTCCTGCAGCCACTTCATGCCCTCGGAGCGCTTCGTAAGTATGCTCAGAAGCGCCGCCCGCGACGCCGGGGTCGAGCTCAAACAGATCGAGGCGCGCCAGCAGGCCCCGGACCACCCGATACTCTGGAACGTCCCCGAGACGGATTATCTCAAATTCTACATATTCCAGGCGGTCTGAGACCGCGACTGAGGTGATGAAAATGATAGACGGCAAAACGATAGTACTGACCGGCGCGAGCTCCGGCATAGGCCTGGAGGTCCTGAAGCTCCTCGCGAAGGGGAAAGGAAACAGGATCCTCGCCGTCGCGCGCCATGTGGACAATATCCGCGGCTTTGCGGACAACGTCACGGCCTTCTCCTGCGACATAAGCACGAAAGAGGGTGTGGACAGAGTCTTCGAAAAAGCCGAAGAGCTCTTCGGAAAGATAGATCTCTTCTACGCCAACGCCGGCTTTCCCTATTACGAGGAGTTCAATTACACCGACTGGGACAGGATCGACGCAATATTCCGCACGAACACGATCTCCCCGATCTACACCTACGCCAGGTACATAAAGCACCTTGACGGGCGGGAGGGGATCCTTGCCTACACGGTCAGCGCCATAGGCGAGATGGCGATGCCCGGCTACGCGCTGTACTCCTCCTCGAAGTTCGCCCTCAACGGCTTCCAGCAGGCGATCCGCCTCGAGAAGCCGGACAACCTGCAGATCACCTGCCTCTACCCGGTCGCGACCGATACCAATTTCTTCAGGGTGGCCAACCCGGTGGAGTTCGAAAAGCCCTTCCCGGTCCAGAAGCCCGCCCATGTGGCGAAGAAGATGGTCGAGGGAATAGAGTCCGGAAAGGCGATCGTGTCTCCCTGCGGGCTCTTCGGCTTCGCGAAGGTGCTGATGGGTGTGGTCCCTCCGGTGAGGACGGTGTACTGGAACATGGAGAAAGCCAAGCTCGAGCGCTTCAAGAAGAAGCTGGAGAAGATCGCGGAAGAGGTCCGCGATGAGATAAAGGAGCACGGCCTTGGGATATGACATGCTTTTGAGCCCGATGAATATCGGGACAATGACGCTCAAAAACAGGACCGTGATGACCGCGGCGGAGATGAGCCTCGGCCGGACGGACGGCTGCCCCACGGAGAAGATGATCGCTTACTACGAGGAGCGCGCCAAGGGCGGGATCGCCTTGATAATCCCCGGTATCTGCCGTGTAAACGACATGGGCGCGGCCTCCACCTTCACCCAGCTCTCGATGAGCCATGACTACCACATAGAGCCGATGAGAGCCTTCGCACATCGCCTCCACAAACACGGGGCGAAGCTCTGCATCCAGCTCCACCACCCCGGCAGGCAGGGCTACGCGAGTTCGATAAACACGCTTCCGGTCGTGATCCCCGTTGTCAAACGCTTCCCGAAAGTGCTCGACGCTCTCTTCAAATGCACGCCGCTGCTTCTGGGTCTGGAGGAAAAGGGCATCTGCATGTCCGTCCAGAGCCCCTCGGACTGCGAGCTCAGCGCCCACGGGGCGACCAGGATCCACGCGATGAGCACGCGCGAGATCAAAAGCCTCATCCGGGATTTCATCGACGCCGCGGAGCGCTGCAAGAAGGCGGGAGTCGACGCAGTGGAGCTGCACGGCGGCCACGGCTACCTGATCCAGCAGTTCCTCTCGCCGAATACGAACCTCCGTACGGACGAATACGGCGGCAGCTTCGAGAACAGGCTCCGCTTTTTAAGGGAGATCATCGAGGGAATTAGAGAGCGGTGCGGGCGGGACTACCCGCTGATAGTTCGCCTCACGGCCGACGAGATGTACGACAGGATCGGAAAGCCCGGCAAGGGCTACGGCCTGGAGGACGGTAAGCGGATCGCGAAGAGGCTCGAGGAGCTCGGCGTCGACGCGATAAACGTGACCTCCGCCTGCTACGACGTGTACAACCGCTGGCTGGAGCCCACATCCTACGAGCCGGGCTGGAGGGCCTATCTCGCGAAGGAGATAAAGAGCGTCGTCTCGATCCCGGTCATAGCCGCCAACTTCATGCGCTCGCCGGACCAGGCCGAGAGGCAGCTGGAGGAGGGATACCAGGACTTCATTGGCTCCGCCCGCTCCTTCATCTGCGAGCCGCACTGGATAAAGAAGATCGAGGAGGGGCGCCCGGAACAGATCAGGCGCTGTATAGGCTGCCTCCACTGCATAAGCTCCTTCATGACCAACGCCAAGATCGGAAAGAGCGGGGAGTGCGCGTTAAATCCCGGAGTCGGGCTCGAGCCGTACTACGAGGAGCCGCCGAAAGACGGAGCCGGCAGAAGGATAGTGATCATCGGCGCGGGAATAGCGGGGCTCGCGGCCGCCGAGATCTTGCTCAAACGAGGCTTTGCCGTGACGGTGCTCGAGAAGGAAGAGATGCCCGGCGGGCAGATCAATACCGCCGCCGCCTGCAATCTCAAGGGCAAGCTCTCCTGGGCGATAGAGGACAGGCTCGCGGTGCTGGACGCCCTCGGAGCGGAGATCCGTTTCGGCGTCAAGGTGACTCCCGCGGAAGTTAAGGAACTTGATCCCTATGCCGTGATAGTCGCGACGGGCGCGGAGCCGATAAGGCCGGCTTCCATCCTCGGAAGCGGCCTGCCCCACGTCTTCACGCCGCCCGAGATAATACACAGGGAGACCGTACTGGAGAACAAAAAGGTGATCGTCGCCGGAAGCGGGATGACCGGCCTCGAGACTGCCGAGATCCTGAACGAAACAGGAAACGAGGTGACCGTCATCGAGATGGCCGATGAGATCGCCCCGGGGACCTGGTTCCAGCTTCTGGACGACGAACTCGAGCGCCTCGTGCCCGCGGGGACCGGCTTCCTTACCTCCTGCGAGCTGATGAGGATAGAAAAGGACAGCGTAACGGTCCTCGACAGGAAAGAGGGGAAGGTCCGCGTAATACCGGCGGATGCCGTCGTCCTCTCGCTGGGAGTGCGCGGAGACAAAAAGCTCGCGACAGAGCTCTCCGGCGAGTTCGACCGGGTCTTCACGATCGGCGACGCCGTTTCCAGCGGCACCATAGCCGACGCCGTTAAAAGCGCCCGCGCCTGCTGCGAGGGGATAAGGTGAAATCGTCTGTCTCACGGTTTTTTACCCCTCTACTTCCTACTTGACATTCAGAGGCGGTTTGGTCGATACTTTTTTAGAAATTTTTCAGATAATTTTTACCCTCTACTTATAGCGTGAGGTTCGGAGGCGTTTTGGCCACTTTTTTGAAAATATTTTTTTAATTTTTTAAGCGCCGGGGGAGACAGCTTGGCGGCATGAAGAAGGGGGCCCGTTACGGCCCCTTCTTTATGTGTAAGCTGTCTGTTTTTCATCCCGAAATGCTTCAGGGAAAAGTGAAAGGAAAGAAATATATATAACCGCGTTCCGCTTCAATTTGAATTCGGGTATTTTCCTGATTTTTCCCTTTTTCACAGGGTATGGAATAATTCCGGAGGTAGAGGCAATCCGTCTCCCCGTCTCCTGCCTTCTCCCTTTCGACCGGGAGAAGGTGCCTTAATTTATTAAGGCGGATGAGGGCTCGACCACTGTCATTGAAGCCTTTTGTTATAAAAAATAAAGAAAATACGGAAAAAACGGTCTCGAAATACATATATATGTACTTGAGGCTTTTACAGGTCGCTTTACAGAATAAACTTGAGGGGGTATAATATTATTTTAGATTTAATGCATTTAGAGAAGCTTTATTATTTCCAGCATTTTTTAAAGAACCGAAAAAACATGGGGTAACAAATGAAACAACTTGTAGTAGTAGGCGGAATAATTGAATATAATGGCAAGATCCTTTGTATGCAGAGAAATAAAGGGAAGTACGACTATACTTCATATAAATATGAGTTTCCCGGAGGAAAGTTAGAAGAAGGCGAGACATATCCTCAGGCTTTGATGCGTGAGCTCAGAGAAGAAATGGATATGAAGGTTTTCGTAGAAGAGAATGATTATATAGCAGAGGTCTTTCATGAATATCCAGATTTTTCAATACATATGAAGTGTTATATTTGTAAGCCAGAAACGGACAGGTTCATACGTAAAGAACATATAAATCATGTGTGGCTTAAGCCGGAAGAACTTGATTCTCTGGATTGGGCGGAAGCAGATAAACCTATAGTTAAAGCTGTAGAGGATTATTATATAGGAAATAATGGCTGATATTCTCACCGTAAAAGAAGAATTAAAAAAATCTCTTATTACCGGACATATAGATGATGAATATGTGTCCGTAGAAGACTATCGCCCGAAGCTGCTTACAAATGATTCAAAGAAGAACTCGAAAGTCTTAACTAGTATTCTACAGAATTTAGAGACCTGTGATGAGTTCTTCTTTTCCGTTGCTTTTATAACAACGAGTGGCGTTGCTGTTATTATCAATATGCTTAATGAGCATAAGCATAAGGGTGTAAAAGGGCATATTCTTACATCTCAGTATCAAAACTTTACAGAACCAAAAGCGCTTGAACGGCTTCTCCAGTTTGAGAACATAGATCTCCGTATTATGACGGAGAATAATTTCCATGCAAAAGGTTATCTCTTTAGAAAAGGTAATGAATACAATTTAATCATCGGAAGCAGTAATCTCACCCAGAATGCTCTCTGTGTAAACGGAGAGTGGAACTTAGAGATTTCAGCCTTGGCAGATGGAGAAATCGCTAAGAGGATAAGAGGCGAATTCGATAATCAATTTGGAATTGCAACGGTAGTAGACGAATACTGGGTTAAGGAATATAAAAAAATCTATGATGAATCCAAACCAGTTAGGGTAATAACAAAAAATGGTACCGAAATAAATTATACAGGGCTGTTAGCAGTAAACAGGCCTTCTCCAAATACTATGCAGTTGCAGGCTCTAAATGCACTTGAAGCAATTAGAGCTGAGGGAAAGAAAAAGGCTCTTATAATATCTGCTACAGGCACAGGTAAAACATATCTATCAGCATTTGATGTTAAAAAATTCAAACCGGGTAAATTCTTGTTTGTTATCCATAGGGAAAACGTAGCCAGAGCAGCGATGAAATCGTATAAAAGAATATTTGGTAACGATGTTACTATGGGATTTTATACAGGTAATAAACAAGAGAAAGACGCTGACTTTTTATTCTCAACAATTCAGACAATCTCCAAACAAGAACATCTAAATGAATTCAGACCGGACGAGTTTGATTATATTGTTATAGATGAAGCACACAGATCTGGAGCTGAATCATATCAGAGGCTTATTGATTTCTTTAAGCCAAAGTTCTTACTTGGAATGACGGCAACTCCGGAAAGAACTGACGGTTTCGATATTTTCAAAACTTTTGACTATAATATTGCCTACGAAATAAGACTTCATAGGGCACTTGAGGAAAAGATGCTTTCTCCATTCCACTACTATGGAGTCACAGATATTACAGTGGATGGAAGACCTCTGGAAGAGGAAGAAGATTTTAACGATCTGACAAGTGACGAGAGAGTAAAGCATATTATAGAATATGCCAATTTTTATGGATGTGACCGGGGAAGGGTAAAAGGGCTTATCTTCTGTAGCAGAATAGATGAAGCCAAAGAACTCTCCATTAAAATGAATCGGAAAGGCTTTCGGACAGTTGCCCTTTCGGGAGATAGTTCAGAAGATGAGAGAGAGTCCGCAATTCGGCTTTTGGAATCAGATAACAGTAATGAATCTATTGATTATATTCTTACGAGAGATATTTTTAATGAGGGTGTAGATATTCCAAGCGTGAATCAGGTAATAATGCTAAGGCCTACTCAATCGGCAATCATTTTCGTTCAACAGCTTGGCAGAGGCCTTCGTAAAATAGAGGGCAAGGAGTATCTGACTGTTATTGATTTTATAGGAAACTATAGCAATAACTATTTGGTTCCGATCGCTTTATATGGAGATAGAACATACAATAAGGATACGATAAGAAAACTTGTATCTACTGGAAGCTCAATGATTCCGGGAGCTTCAACTGTGGATTTTGATTTTATTTCCAAAGAGCGGATTTATAAAGCAATAGACGATGCCAATGTTAACTCCATGAAGGATTTGAAACAGGATTATAAACTCCTGAAATTCAAAATCGGGAAAATCCCGTCCATGATGGATTTTGTTAAGAGTGGAGACAGAGATCCTTATTCTTTTGTTATGAATAAGAGTTGTGGATCTTATTATGGATTCCTTTGCAAAGTCGAAAGTGAAACATTATTACCACTTGCAAAGGACTATATGCAGCGTCTTAATTTCTTCTCTGTAGAAATCTGCAACGGGAAAAGATTAGCCGAGCTTGAAATCTTATATGCTCTTTTAACTGAACCGAGTGTTTTTGTTGAAGATATCATAGAGAAATTGATTCCATATAACTCTTATTCAAAGAAAACACTTGAATCTGCAATTGCGGTTCTTAACGGAGAATTTAATTCGACTCAGGTGATGGCTAATTATTGTAAAGAGCCTGTCTGTTATGTCAAAGATGGGTTTATTGTCCCTTCTATAGAGTTCCAAAATAGAAAAGAAAACAGAATATTTATCGAACAGCTTGTTGATACTGTAAAATACGGGCTTTACAAATTCAAAAAAGCTTATAACGCTGAGAAGTTCCGTGATGGCTTTATGCTTGAGGAAAAATACTCGAGAAAAGATGTCTGTCGAATACTGAATTGGCCAAATGATGAAGCCTCAACCATGTACGGATACAGGATAAAGTATAATACGTGTCCTATTTTTGTAACTTATGAAAAGAGTGAAGATATATCTAAAAGTACACTCTACGATGATTATATTTTCCCCAATAAAAGACAGTTTCACTGGATGACCAGAAACAGCGTAAAGCTGGATTCTTCGGAACCTTTGGCGATAAAAGCCTGGAGAGAAACAGGGCTAAGGATCTGCCTCTTCATCAAAAAATCGGATGGGGAATCGGATGATTTCTACTATATGAGTGATCTAACACCGTATGAATTTAATCCAATGACCATTCAGAATGATAAAGGCAAAGAACTGCCGATAGTCAATATCAATTATGATATGAAAGATCCGGTAAGCGATTCGTTATATAATTATCTTGCCTCAGATACAAAAAAGTATAGCGATGAAAACAATATAATAGATTTTGAGAAAACTAAGAAAGAATATCCTAAGGCTTCACCCGAGGTTAATTTGAAAGCTGCTCAAAACATAAGCAAATATGAGGCAACAATTAAAAGAGAATAATATATCCCTCTACTTCCCACTGGACATTCAGAGGCGTTTTGGTCGATACTTTTTTAGATTTTTTTCAGAAAAATTTTTACCCTCTACTTATAGCGTGAGGTTCGGAGACGTTTTGACCACTTATTTTGAAAAATTTTTTTTAGCGCCGGGGGAGACAGCTTGGCGGCATGAAGAAGGGGGCCCGTTACGGCCCCTTCTTTATGCGTATGCTGTCTGTTTTTCTTCCCATAAAAGCTTCAGTGAAAAGTGAAAGGAAAGAATTATATATAACCGCGTTCCGCTTCAATTTGAATTCGGGTATTTTCCTGAAATTTCCCTTTTTCACAGCGGATCCTCGATGGCTTAGAATGACAAAAACAAACTGTTTGACTTACTCGTTGTCAGATGTTATATTAAACACAGAAAAAAGGACAGCCGATAAGCGGTTCGTCCCAAGAAGTTCAGAAACTTAATTCAGAATCGTCACTTGCCCGAGTGGCGGTTCTTCTTTATAGGAAATGAATATGGTAGAATTAAAAAGCGGATTGCCGCACAGAATGAGCTTGCAAAGACAGGGGAAGAACATGAAAACACTGAATGTGGTGGCGGCGGTGATCCGCGAAGGGGACAGGATACTGGCGACACAGCGCGGATACGGAGAGCACAAGGACAGATGGGAGTTCCCGGGCGGGAAGATCGAGCCGGGGGAGACGGCAAGGGAAGCGCTCGTCCGCGAGATAAGGGAAGAACTGAAGACGGAGATCGTCCCCGGGGAGCTCATAACGACGGTCGAGACGGACTATCCGTCATTTCACCTGAGCATGCAGTGCTTCTTTTGCACGATAAAAGAAGGGGCTCCGGTCCTGCTCGAGCACGAGGCTGCACAGTGGCTTTCTTACGATGAGCTTGAAAGCGTGGACTGGCTCCCGGCCGACAGAATCGTCGTAAGCAGGTTAAAAGAAACCTGATATGTCCTTTTTTGCGGCTTAACAAATGAGTATAATTATTAAAAAAGAAGAGGCTCGGATGAGCCCCTTCTTTTTATGGATTTGCGGTTAATTATTAATAGTTCGATGCAACGACAGCGGCACCGCCGAGGATCGTAGTCGTATTGGCAACGCACATTATCGTGATTATGCAGGCATTCACTATTGCCATAAGGTAAGGATTCTTTGTTCTCCTGTAGATAAACCTTGTAAGGAACGGAGTTACAAACAGGTAAATGATAGCCGGGAAGAGCCAGATCCCGCAGATCCTGAATCCTTCCGTTGAGAACCATGTAAGGAATCCGCTCGAAACAAACGGAACATACTGGACGATCTCAAATATGATCAGGCCTACGACATTCATAAGGCCCATGAGCCAGGCATTGCCAAGTCCTTTTTCTCCGCCGATCGTATTGTAATTGAAGCAGTTTGTAGAAATCGAATTCACTACATAGAAGAGCAGGAACAGAGGCAGATATTTCAGCGCAATAATGACCTTATCGGGTTCAAACGCTTTGAGGGTGAGGACCCAGAGACGGAAGTCTGTCTTGAAGAAGAAGTCTGCGAAGAACAGCAATATAAGTCCGAGAGCAACAGCTAAAAGCGCAAGGAGGATCGTTCTCCAAAGCTTTTTCCAGCTTATTGCGAGTCCTGAATCTACTGCGGAGAATCCGTTCTTCTTGCCGTAAGCAGAATAGCAGATAATCAGGACTATGATTGCAAATACAGCAGAAATTGCACTCCAGAGTCCCATGAGCAGCGGTCCGTTCTGAGTGAACCATTTCGTCGTAATTCCGTATATCTTCACTATGCACCAGAAGAAGCACAGCGGGGAGAAGACCGCGCACACTGCAACGGGGATCCAGAACCATGTTTTACCCTTCTTATCTGCGATCTTTACCGGTTCAGCCATCTTGTCGGCATTGAGAATTCCGAAGTATTTGGTCTTGCCCACCATTACACAGATGAATTCCATCATGAACATAACAATTCCGGCAAGCCCTATGAAATTAAAGAATGCTTTCCACTGCCATGCCTGATTGTTCTTGTCTATAGTGATCGGAGTACCAAATGCTTTTTCAAAGAAATCGACACCGAATGCAACAGCTCTTTTTGAGAAGTGTACCCAGGGGTGAGTGCTGGACATCTGATAGATAACCCTGAAAGCGTCTCCGTTCTCATAATACTGACCGGAAACGACATCCGGACCTTCAGGTCCGTTGTTGAAATTAACGAAGTTCTTGGCGTCATCCGTCATCAGAAAATCTCTCGGGGATACGGGATTGCCTGCAGCATCTTCTGTCCAGAAGAAGAATTCATCGTACTTGTCAGCGATTATACCGACATCTCTGTCGTTAAAGTCAGCACTGTGATCTTCACCGGTATCATCCACCCAGGTAGAAGCCTGGAAGAGGACAGCTGAGATCAGTGGAGTCTCGCGTTCATTATCGATAGCAACTGCCATGTCACAGGCCGCGCCGCCGCTTGAATGCCCGGTTACGCCTATCTTTGTCGTATCGACATAGGGCAGACTTCCGGCCAATTGAACAGCTGCATCAACGCCAACCGCGGCGGTATACAGGTCGTCGGAAGTCGTCGCTTCAGAGTCGCCGTGACCATGCATATCTGTAGCGATAACTACCATTCCGCGTCTGGCGTATTCAACGGAGAACAGGTCCTGCATCTCTTTGTTGTTGAACCAGCCCTCAATTGTAATTACAGCAGGCGCCTTGTTTTCGGGAGTAGCAGATTTCGGCTTGTACAATTGAACGCTGACTTCATAGCCGGCATCGTCAACAAGTCTGAGTTCCGATACTTCCACTTTGCCAAAGCTGCTCTGAACAGCAGATGAGAATATCATGCTCAGGAAAACTATGCAGAGTGCGATGGCAAGCATTCTTACTGATCTGGATTTCATGCTTTTTCTCCTTTCATATTAATAAGTGTTAGTTTGATCAAGCTTATCGCTTGAAATCGTCAAATAAAGTATATATTTTATTTCCTTGAATAACAATATGCACCATAAACAAAAATAAATTGTCTTAATTGTGCAATATAACGGATTGTTTATTTTTTATTCCATTTCTTGACATGACAATTCTGAAAATATAAAAAATTAATTCGTAAACTAATGGCAAGAGGTGTAATAATGAAACTGGATTGGATGGGAAGACACAGAAATAGTATTGAGGCAATTATCAAAATGTGCAATGCATATACTGCTGTCTCTTATTTGCCCGTAATCTCAACAAGCGAACTTGAGCTTTCTCCAAATGAAATACAGGTCTTGGAATATCTTCTGGAAAATGAAGAAAAACGCGATAATATGAGCGTTATTGCGGAAAGGCTGCAATATTCGAAAAGCGCTTTTTCGAAGCTTGTCAAGCAACTGGTATCCAAAAAACTGCTCGACAGATTTCATGAAGCCAATAATTCCAAAAATGTTATAATCAGACCATCAGAATACGGAAGAAAGATTTATAAAGAATACAGTGAAGCAGCAGTATTGAGATGGAAGCCCATTCTGGATAACATGGATAAGCTTTCTGAAAAAGATGAAGAATCAATGATCGGTGTAATAACCGCTTTTACGAATCTCTGCAACGGACAGGTAGAGAAATACAATCAGAAAGAACTTGAAGAAATAGACCTGATAAAAATAGACGAGTAATTGCCGCGCTCCGCTCGCAATGACGGATAAACTGTTTGACTTATCCGCCGTCAGATGTGGTATTTAACACAGAAAAAGGGCAGCCGATAAGCGGTTCGTCCCAGGAAGTTCAGAAACTTAATTCAGAATCGTCACTTGCCCGAGTGGCGGTTCTTCTTTTTTGGAAATGAATATGGTAGAATTAATAAACGGATCGCCGCGCTAAAGCTCGGAATGAAAGGAGAAGGATAAACGTATGATAGACTGGAACGGGGACGGGAAAGTTGATCCGATCGAGACGGGTCTTACATTCCAGCTTATGCAGGAGGAGCAGGACAGGAGACGCGGGAATCCCGGAGGGAGCGGCTGCCTCACAGCCGTTATGACCTTTGTCATTGTCATAGCAGCGCTCGTCTCGCTGATCTTCTAACATAACATGAAAACAATAAAGCATACAGCAAAACAGGAGATAAACAATGGAAAAGTATGAATTTGAAAACCGGCTGAAAGCTGAACATAGAAGTCCTCTGACGGTTTTCCGGGCAGAAAAACAGTCCTGCAGACATGTGCTGCAGGACTTTACGTTTGAATATGCCTTTTAAAATTCCGGTATCGCGGTCGCAAAATAGATGATGTCGCTGATACCCGTCTCCCAGCCGAACTGGACCGGGTTTACAAGCTTAAAGTTGAAGACCGTGGTCGCGGTCTGTCCGCCGTCGAGCGCGTAGGCCTTCTCCACGCCGTAACTCATGATCGCCTCTGTGGCCTGATGGAGCGTCGCGAGCTCCGGGTAGTACGGCTTGTCTATATTGAGGTTCATGGTCAGGTAATGGTGCCGTCCGAGCATCCCCAGGACGCTCCGGGCGTAGGTGTCATTGACCTCTCCCCAGGGGTAGTTCTCCGGGGTCACGTCCTGTCCGTTCTCGACAAGCACGGGGCCGAAGCAGAGGGAGAAGAGGACGTCGTTGTCTTTATCAAACTGTTCGGCCTCCTCCGGAGTCCTGACCGTGTCACGGTAAGTGAAGAGCATGTCCCCGTCCGAGGTAATATAGCAGATATCTGAGGTGACGGGCTCGAACCTGTAGAGGCTCCTCTGATAGAAGCCTATGCCGCACTCCCTCCCGTGGTAGTAGAAATCGCCTCCGAAGGCAAGAACGGCGTTCGAGAGCCGGGCAAATTCGCTGGTCGTATGGAAATCGAAGCTCCAGAGCTCGTCGCCGGATATCTTTCTCCTCAGCTGGGACCCGTCCGCGATGAATATCTCGGAAAAGGTTCCGACCGTATCGAATTCAGGCTGCTGCCAGACGATGACCAGAATGGTGCCGTCGAGATAGTATCTGATAGGAGTGCCGGGGACGCGCTCGATACCGCTGTTCCAGGCTGTTTTCGCGTCGCCGATCAGAGCTTTTGCCTCGGGACGCTTGAGCAGCTCCTCTATGACCGCGGGATCGTCGGTCTCCCCGAAGGCCTCCGGGTCCGGGACCGGGCCTTCGAGAGCGTTTTCTTCTATTTTGAGGTCCAGAAGGCGGTAGGGCTGCCCCGATACTGCTTTGCCGTACATCTCTTCCGCTATATTATCCGCGCTCTTTCCCTCGGAAAACGGGCCTTTCAGGGCGGCTTCGAATTCTGAGAGATCCTCGATCTGCCACGTGCCCTTGTCGTAATCGAGGCGGATGACGGCTTCGGAATCAATCAGACAGTCTCCGGCGTCTTCCAGACGCCTGTCCAGGACCTCAGTGAAAGCTCCGTCGAGGAGCTCCGGCAGATAATTCCCGTCAGGGCCGTAGATCTCCTTCGGAAGGGAAGCGGAGGACACCCTGAGGTCCAGTATTTGGCTTATCTCATCTTCAAGTCCTTCAGAAAGCCTGTCGAAGTCGGGCACCTCGGTCCTTATCTTCTGATACGCGCTGTCTCCCGATATCTCGATATCGCCGGAGAGCGTGAAATTCCGGTGATCTTCAAAGGCCTTCAGGAGCTTTTTCCCGTTTTCCGTCTCCGCATCAGTCTCAATTGCAGGTAGACTCAGCGAGGAAAGCGCTTCGCGCGGATCCGGCCTTCTCAGGCGGGCAGTCGCGAGGAAATATATAGCGGCTATCAGAGCTGCCGTTAAAAGGAAAAGAAGCATATTGAGAAGGATACGAGGTCCTTTTTTCTGTTTTCTCTTTGCCATCAGACTGTTTCAGGCTCCTTTCCGCTCATACGTTTTATTCCCGCGATCCCGAAGGGGACTCCGAGCGCCGCGATCAGAGCGAGCACCAGAAGGCAGGTCTTCGGGGAATAGGTGTCGAACATGTATCCGAACGCCAGCGTCGATACGAAGGTCCCGAGCGAGGCGGCGCTCCCGACCACGCTCTGTCCCTTTCCCGAATCGGAGTACGCCACGGTCTTCCGGATAAAGTCCACCACTACAGGAGTATAGAGCCCGAAGGAGAGCGCGTGGAGGATGTTCGCGAAATATATGGCTGTCACGGTCTTCGACAGCGCGAGAGCCGCGAACTTGAGCGGGAAGAACATAAGGCTTACCGCCAGAAGCAGCGGATATTTCCTGTTATTCATCCTTCCGTAGATGAGCATCACGACGAGCTCAAGAGCTGCCAGAACAAAATTCACATAGCCTATCGAAGCCGAATTGCCTCCGGCGTTTTCGATGACCACATAGTAGAAATTGTTTACGGTGTTGTTCGCTGCGAAAATGAAGGCTATCCCGAGAGCGAGCAGGCACAGACCGGGATCGTCCCGGAGAAAAGCCGCCAGTCCCTTAGACCGGTCCTGAGTACCATAAGCTTCATCGGAAACGGTATCGCGGATATTTCCCGTAATGAAGAGGACCGCGAGCTGGAGCAGGCAGACCCCCGCGCAGAGATAAGGGATCACAAATACCGTGAACTTCAGCGTAAGGGCTCCGAGGATCGCCGAGGCCACAGCGAAAGAGAGCGAGCCCATGCCTCTGGCGCGGCTGAAATTGACCGTATTCCCGCTCTTTTCGATATCCACATAAAGCTTGTTGTATACTATGGAGCTCATCAGATTGAAAACTATGAGAAACATGTAGAGTATCGCGACAGTCAGAGCGTTCCTGTCCTTAAGGACCGCCAGAGAGCAGGAGAGCAGTATCTTCAGCCCGAGCAGGAAGACCGAGGCCGTAAACGAAGTCAGCTTATTCTTTCTGTCTATGAGTTCCGCGAAGGCGTTGGAGAGGGCAAAGGAGAGGATGTTGGCGAACGCGATCGTAACGCCGACGCTTCCGTTGCTCATCCCCGCCGCCTGCAGATAGAAGCCGACGTAGACAAAAACTATGCTCGCCTCGGCCCAGTACAGGATCTGCAGTGCCGTATATTTGAAATTAAGGCTCAGCTTATTCATGTTCTGTATTATAACAGATAAATCATTTTTTGAAAGCATATATATGGACCCGTATGTTCATATGGCCGTGGAGATAAAGCGGCTCTTTTTATATCATCTCCGGTATGGTATAATATATATAAGATAAATAATCAGAGCTTGAGTACGGAAAAGGAGAATGATATATCAAAATGCTATCGGCGCTGTTCAATCTGGCTATAGTCATAATAGCGGTCAAGACCATGAGGACATATCTGAAAGACACCGAGCCGAAGATCCTGTTCCGGTACTTTACGATACTCTCGAATATGCTCTGCGCTTTCGCGTGCCTGCTGGTCCTGGTATTCAGGATCGTCGGGAATGTACCCGCTTCAGTGCTGGTCTTAAAGTATGTCGGGACTTCCTGCGTCACGCTGACTTTTCTTACGGTCATGGTGTTTCTGGGGCCATTCGTGTACAGTTACAAACAGCTGCTCTCGGGCCCGGATCTGTTCTTTCACGCCGTGAATCCTCTGCTCGCGATCGTCTCATATCTGGCCTGGGACAGGGCTCAGGGGAGCTTTTCCCATGTCCTGCTCGGGACCCTGCCTGTCCTTCTGTATGCCTGCCTGTATCTGAAAAAGGTGGTCCTGGACCCCGAGGAAAAGAGATGGGAGGACTTTTACGGTCTGAACAAAGGCCACTGGCTGTTCAGCTTTATTATCATGGTGGCGGCGGGTTTTCTCATAAGCGTCGTCCTCTGGTCCTTTTAAAAATTTACAAATTGTACAGCCTTTGCGCGTATGAGCGTTTATAATTGACCTGAAAGAAGTGGAGCATATGAGACTCTTTGTCGCCGTAAAGCTGAGCCCGGAGGCAAAACAGCTTATAAAAGATACGCAGATCATCTTCAGAAAGCTGGGCGTTTCGGGAAATTACACAAGCGAAGAGAACATGCACCTGACCCTCGCGTTCATAGGGGAGTACGATGACCCGGACAAGGTCATGGAAGCCCTGAAGGAGGTCAGTTTCGAGCCTTTCAGCATCACGCTCGGAAAGACCGGCAGATTCGGAGATCTTTGGTGGATGGGCGTATATCAAAGCGGGGAGCTCGACCTGCTCGCGGAAAAGGTAAGAAAAGCGCTCGGCGACAGGGGAATCCCCTGTGACCCGAAGCAATTCAAAGCACATATAACATTTCTGAGAAGAGCCGTATATAAAGGAACGGAACCGGGAGAAATACCGGCAGAGCCCGTAAAAATGTCCGTCGAGAGCTTCAGCCTGTTCAGGTCCGACCGGGGCAGATACGGGATGATATATACGGAGATCGGAAAACTACGATAACAGGAGGACAAAAAATGCCGCCGAGAACACACAGCAGCAGTTCACACAGCAGCAGCTCACACAGCAGCCACAGCTTTTCAAGCTCGAGGAGCTCTTCTTCCTCAAGCAGATCATATTCGTCTTCTTCGCGCTCTTACAGCAGAGGGCCTTCGGGCCACAGCTCCTCGTCGCACAGCTCCGCCCCGAGGACCGGATACGGAACAGTCAGCCCGCGAACCTCGAGACCCTACAGCTCCGGCAATGACGGCAGCAGGGTATACAGACGCCCGAGAGTGCGCCAGCCCGTGATCATGCCTCAGAGAATGACTCCGATCATCTTTTACGGGAGAAGCCACGATTACGTCTATTACAACGAGCCCTGGGAGTACGATAACGTTACCTACGAGCCGGGTTATTACGACGAGAACGGCAACCGCTACGACAATCTCCTGATGCAGGACGCGAACGGAAAGAACACGATAATCCTCAAGTGCGATTACTGCGGCAATGTCCTGAAAACGGACTGGACCGAGGGCACCATTCCCACATGTCCGGGCTGCGGAGCTCCAATGAAGCTTGAGAATATCCAGAAGGATACGATCTTTTCCTCGGAGAGATACGACGCCTCCGCCCCTTCCCGAAGCTCATACGATGCGAAGAGGACCTCAAAGGGAACAGGCTGCCTGATCGCTTTCCTGATCGTTCTGGCGCTTCTGATCATATTCGGAGCTTTCGTCAGGGAGACGGCATATGAACCCGGATACACGGAAGTCCCGACTGTTTCCGAAACCTATTCGAACGTGGACCTGTACGGCGAGACCCTGTATCTGAAGAGATCGGGCGACGATTCGTATGTAGTGACTACTGAGCAGGAGGCGGACAAGTCCCTCGAGTGGATGGATCTCTTCGAGAGCTACTACGACGAGGAGACCGAGACCTATCTCTGGTACAATACGGATGTATCCCCGGCTCTCTGGCAGTACTGGGTCGAGGGAGTTTCCTCGGACTACGACAGCGGCTGGATGGAATACGAGGACGGGACCTGGTACATCCAGAAAGGGGAATCCGACCCCTATACGGTCTACGACGGAGACGCCTCGGGATTCTGGCATATAGGCAAAGACTGAGCAATGTAATAAAAGAATAAAAAATAAGACACGCTCTGCGGCGTGTCTTATTGATTTGTTTTTGATCTACTGATCCGTGACTTTTTCCAACCGGACCGTTTTCGGGACTTCGCTTATTCCGTGTTTCTCGGCATACCCGGTGAGGATCAGGGTCAGAGCGCCGTCTCCCGTTACATTGCAGGCTGTTCCGAAGCTGTCCTGAAGCGCGAAGATCGCGAGCATAAGAGCAGTTCCCGCGTCGTCGAACATTAAAACGCCGGTAATAAGTCCCAGAGACGCCATGACAGTCCCGCCCGGAACTCCGGGAGCGCCTATCGCGAAGACGCCGAGCAGCAGGCAGAACAGGATCATCGTCCCGACAGAGGGAAGCTGCCCGTAGAGCATCTTGGATATCGTCATGCAGAAGAACACTTCGGTCAGGACGGAGCCGCAGAGATGTATGTTCGCGAAGAGCGGAATGCCGAATCCCACCATATCCTTGCGCAGGACCTTGCTCTTGTTCGCGCAGCTGAGAGCTACCGAGAGGGTAGCGGCGCTGGACATGGTCCCGACAGCGGTGAGATAGGCCGGCCCGTAGTGTTTCAGGACTTCCCAGGGGTTCTTTTTGGAATAAGCGCCTGCAATGAGATAAAGTACTGTCAGCCATATATAATGGCCGAGCATGACGATTCCGATCACTTCAAGGAATACGGGAAGCTGGTGCGTGATCATTCCCTCGTAGCTCAAATTGCAGAACGTGGCGCAGATATAGAAGGGAAGGACCGGGATCATGACCTTCTCGACGATCTTCAGAACGATGTTCTGGAACTCACCGAGCAGATCGGCAGTCAGCTCGGATCTGGTCCACACGGCAGCAAGGCCGATCAGAAGGCTGAAGACCAGAGCGCTCATAACGGGCATGATCTGGGGGATATCGAGCCGGAAGACTATTTCCGGAAGCTCCCTGAGCCCCTGGATATCCGTAGCTATATGAAGATGGGGAACGAGAGCGTAGCCCGCTCCCATGCTCATGAAAGCTGCAAGTATCGAACTGATATACGCGAGCACGACGGCGACAACGAGCATCCTGGACGCGTTTTTGCCCATTCTTGTGATCGACGGGGCGATAAAGCCTATGACTATCAGAGGTACGCAGAAGGTTATCAGCTGACCCATGATATACTGCAGGGAAACGACGACTTTCATGGCACCTTCGCCGAAAAGCCTCCCCAATATGATCCCCAGCGCAAGGCCGAGCAGAAGCCTGAACGGCAGACTCTTTAATACCTTATTCATATTATCTCCCTCCGGATTGCTTATTGGCGGAATCATTTTAACATCAAAACAGTTTTAGTCAACCTTAAAAACACAAAAGAATAAGACACGCGATTGCATGTCTTATTCTGGCACCCATGAGGGGATTCGAACCTCCGACCTACCGCTTAGGAGGCGGTCGCTCTATCCTGCTGAGCTACATGGGCATAGCGCTCTATAATTTTATCCAAAATTTACCGAATGTCAACATTTTAATTGCAAATAGGGTTATTATGTCTGAAGATAATGGAGAGGTATTGCCATGCTTGAACTGAAGGGAATAAAAAAAGATTATCTTACCGGGGACACGCCCGTCCATGCCCTGAAGGGCATAGACCTGAAATTCCGCGAGAGCGAATTTGTGGCAGTTCTCGGTCACTCGGGCTGCGGAAAAACGACTCTCCTGAATATCATCGGCGGTCTCGACAAATTTACGTCCGGAGACCTCATAATCAACGGAAGATCGACCAAAGACTATACGGACCACGACTGGGATTTCTACCGCAACCATTCGATAGGCTTTGTTTTTCAGTCATATAACCTGATACCCCACCAGAGCGTTCTTTCGAACGTAGAGCTTGCCCTCACGCTTTCCGGAGTGAACCAGAGGGAGCGCAGGGAGAGGGCGAAAGAGGCTCTTGAAAAAGTCGGATTGGGCGACCAGCTCAACAAGAAGCCCAACCAGATGTCAGGCGGGCAGATGCAGAGAGTCGCCATAGCGAGAGCTCTGGTCAACGATCCGGATATCCTTCTTGCCGACGAGCCGACCGGAGCCCTGGACAGCGATACTTCCGTTCAGATAATGGATATTCTGAAGGAGATCGCCGATACGAAGCTCGTAATAATGGTCACGCACAACCCGGAGCTTGCAGAGACTTATGCTACAAGAATAATCAGGCTGAAGGACGGTCTTGTTACCTCGGACAGCGACCCTTATACGGAAGCCTCTCCCGATGAAGAGGCAAAAGGAAAAAAGGGCAGGACATCCATGTCCTTCAGGACCGCCCTGTCCCTTTCCTGGAACAACCTGCTGACCAAGAAAGCGAGGACCCTGCTCACAGCCTTTGCCGGAAGCATAGGCATTATAGGCATAGCGCTCATAATGTCGCTCTCGAACGGGATCCAGAACTTCATAGATCAGGTCCAGGAGGATACGCTCTCGAGCTATCCCATAACCATCGAAGCGGAGTCTGTGGACATGACCGAGATGATGACTTCCCTTATGGGAGCCCAGGCGGCGGCTGAGGAGAATATCCACGACAGAGACGCCGTTTATTCCTCGACCGTTATGTACGATCTGATGAACTCCATGGTCACTGCGGACACAAGGACCAACAATCTGGAAGCATTCAAGGCTTATGTGGAATCGGGCGGCAACGGCCTCAGCGAGCATCTGAGCGCGGTCCAGTATTCCTATGACGCCGACATGAACATCTATTCCGAAGACCTGGACGGAAACATAGTAAAGACGGATATCCTCGAGCTCCTTCAGAACACCATGAGCTCGATGTACGGAGGGGACTACAGCGCCTTCTTCTCGACCTACGGAGCTTTTTATCAGGTGGGGGACGTATGGCAGGAGATGCTTCCCGAGGAGGACGGGAAGGGGATCAACAGTCTTCTCAAAAAACAGTACGATGTCCTCTACGGCAGATGGCCCGAAAACTGGAACGAGACTGTTCTGATAGTGGATGAGAACAATGAGATCTCCGACCTGGTATTATATGCTCTCGGCCTCAAATCCAACTCGGATATAGCCGGCAATATGGAGAACTTTGTAAATCAGGAGACGGTGAACTCCGTTCTGGAGAGCTGGTCATACGAGGAGATCTGCAGCAAAAAGTTCAGATATATCTATCCCGCCGACGAATTCAGGTGGGATGAGGAAGAGGAGAGCTATATCCGGGTCAGCGACGATGAACTCGGTCTGAAGACCTTATATTCAAACGGCGAAGAGATCAGCATAACAGGTATAGTCCGGCAGAACGGGGACGCGATCTCCGGCATGCTCAGCGGCGCCATAGGATATACCCACGGTTTCATAGAACATATAGCGACCGAGAGCGCCAGAAAGGATCTGGTCAGAAAGCAGCTCAGGGACAAAGATACCGATATCTTCACAGGGCTGCCGTATCTGGATTTCGAAACGGAGACTTTAAACGACGAGCTCAGGATACAGGCTGCCCGCGACTATGTCGGCTCGGCAGACACGGAGACTATCGCCGATATTTATGTCAAATACATGAGCGTACCCGATGAGGACTACCTGGACGAGATGCTGGACGAGCAGATGGGGGATACATCGCGTGAGGATATAGAGAAGCTTGTCCTCGAGTACTATCCCGGATACGCCTCGATGCTCTCGGAAATGGACGATGAGACGCTGACCTCTTATTTCAGGCAGATGTCAGGGCAGCAGATCCAGCAGAGCTACGCCCTTCAGATGCAGGAAATGTATTCTTATCTGAGCGACGAGCGCCTGGCCGAGGATTTTTCCCTGCTCGTTCTGGAGGACGAGGATTATCTCTGGATATATGAAAATGCCATGCCTCCGGTCTATTCGGAGACGACATTAAAGAACAATCTGAAGCTTCTCGGTTATGTGGATCTCGAAAGCCCGAGCTCCATGAACCTCTACGCGTCCACATTTGAAGACAAGGACGCGATCTCCGAGGCAATAGAGATCTACAACGGCAGCGTTGAGAATGAAGACGATGAAATAGAATACACCGACTATGTCGCGCTTCTGATGAGCTCCATTACAAAGATCATAAATGTCATAAGCTATGTTCTGATCGCTTTCGTAGCCATATCCCTTGTCGTCTCCTCCATAATGATCGGAATAATTACCTACATCTCCGTTCTCGAAAGAACAAAGGAGATCGGCATACTCAGGGCTATCGGGGCGTCGAAGAGAGATGTCTCCAACGTGTTCAACGCGGAGACTGTCATAATCGGCCTCGGTTCGGGCCTTATGGGAGTTCTGATAACCGTTTTAATGAACATTCCGATAAGCATTATCGTTCAGAATCTCTCGGATATAGGAAGCCTGAGAAGCTCGCTGCCGCCTGTCGGAGGTGCGGGGCTTGTAATAATAAGCGTTCTTCTGACATATATCGCGGGTCTTCTTCCCGCGGGTATCGCCGCACGTAAAGATCCCGTAGAGGCACTCAGAACAGAATGAGGAAGAAATGATGAAAAAACTTATCGCCTTTCTTTTGATGATCCTTATGATCTCCCTCTCTGCCTGCGGAGAGACGAAAGCGCCTGTAAGTACCGCGAAAGAGACTCCCCGGCCTGTGCAGACTGAAGTTCCGGAGACAGAAGCGCCGGTAACAGAAACCGAAAAGCCTCCGTTTGATATCAGCTTCAGCAGCGACGAGATCAAAGACAGCTTTGTCTCTCCGGACGGGAGCGGGAAGACCATTTTCGAATACAGCTGCACATTTCCTGTCGCGGAGATCCCGGGATATGAGGACACCGAAGCCGCGATAAACGCGATGTTCTCTTCTCTGGAGGAGGACTTTTACCTCGGCCGGAATACGGGGTCGGGGTATTCCAAACAGAGCATGGAGGAGATGGCAACCGATGCCGTCAGCGTCTACGGGGACGCTTTTGAGCCCTTTTACATGCGCAGAAACGCCGAAGTGCTGTATGCAAACGAAAACATAATATCATTTTCGGTCAGCGACGATCTGTATCAGGGTCCGGAGAGCAGACTTACCGGGATGTATTACCAGGTATACGATATTGAAGAAATGAAGATACTGCGCTTTACAGATCTCGGAGACGACCTCCTTGAGGAAGTCGCCGCCTGGTATTCAGTAGGCGACGATGTCATGAGAGTGATAGACGCCGATAATGACTGGTATCTGGACGGAGAGGGGATTGTTATTACCGGATTCGACGTTCCTGTAACTCTGCCGTATATTGAAGTTGAAGGCGCCATAAAAGACAGGTATCTCCCTTATTGAGGGAGATACCATTCTGTTATCCTGTCTTTTTTTACCATATAGGCTTTTTCGGCGATCCTTGCCATCGGAGTGTCTTTTAAGGAATCCGAGTAAAAGTCTTCAACAACGGCGCCGGGGTGGGCTTCCATGAGGCGCCTGACCTTTTCTTCTTTGGTGCAGTTAATGCCCTCGATCTTTCCAGTATGCTTGTCCATTCGGGTGGAGATTACTTCAAAACCGAACTTTTTTCCGAATTTCCCGACATAAAACTCCGGTGAGCCGGAGATTATCACGTCATCGTCCCGCTGTTTTTCAAGATACCACTTCTGTATATGCCCGGAGTACTCCTCGACAAATGAGTCCGTCAGAGCGTCGATATCCTTTATCTTCGGCAGAAACCCGTAAAGAGACTCTTTAAGCTGCTCGACGCTTATTTTTTTATGTCTGTATCTGATCGCGGCCGGTATCACTCTGAATATGTTCAGGAATACCGAGGGCTGTTTTTTTATGGCAAACAGCAGAAAACACATCGAGCTGTCGGGGTAGAATATCGTGCTGTCAAAGTCGTATACGTTCATCAGTCCTTATACTCGAACTCCATGCCTTCCATACTGACCGTGTCCCCGTCTTTGAGGCCCATCGCTTCCATTCGCTCATATACGCCGGAATTTCTCAAAGTCTTGTCGAAGAACAGCCGGCTTTCATAGTCCTGGAAATTGACGGAAGCGATAAGCCTGCTGAGCCACGGGCCTTCCACATACCAGACTCCGTCCTCTTCCTCTATAACGAGATCATCGCTGGTATCTATAACAGGTTCGGGAGCGACATAGTCCGCTTCGTAGTAAACGAGAGGCGGAAGCTTGCTCAGCTTCTCGGCGCAGGCATTTATAACGTCGCTGACGCCCCTGTGGGCAGCAGCCGAGATCTCGAAATAGTCATATCCGAGTTCTTTTGCAGCTTTTTCAAGATCTTTGGAGAAACTGTTTTCTCCAGATACAAGATCTGCCTTGTTTCCGACTACAATCTGGGTCCGGGAAGCCAGATCCTCGTTGTATTCCCTGAGCTCATTGTTTATGGCGTAAAAATCCCCGACCGGATCTCTGCCCTCGGAACCGGAGATATCCACGATATGGACCAGAAGCCTGCATCTGTCGATGTGCCTTAAAAAGTCATGTCCGAGACCGGCGCCTTCGCTAGCGCCCTCAATAAGCCCGGGGATATCTGCCATTACAAAGGAATTGCCCTCGCCGGCATATACGACCCCGAGGTTGGGAAACAGTGTGGTGAAATGGTAATTGGCGATCTTGGGGTGAGCTTTGCTTACAACGGAGAGGAAAGTGGATTTACCTACATTCGGGAAACCGATAAGCCCCACATCCGCGAGCAGCTTCAGCTCAAGAGTAACGTCGTGGCTCTCACCGTTTAAGCCGGGTTTGGCAAAATGGGGGACCTGTCTTGTGGGAGTTGCAAAATGCGAATTCCCCCAGCCGCCTCTTCCGCCTTTTGCAGCGACCCAGTCTTTTCCGTCGGACATATCATGCATGACGGCGCCTGTCTCGGTATCGAGTACAACGGTTCCTCTGGGAACTTTTATATACAGAGACTCGCCGTCTTTTCCGTAGCATCTTTTGCCCTGGCCGTCTGCTCCGTTTCCCGCGACGTATTTTCTCTTGTAGCGGAAATCCATCAGAGTGGACATGTTGTCATCGACGGTAAATATTATATTCCCGCCTCTGCCTCCGTCTCCGCCGTCCGGGCCTCCCGCGGCGACATATTTCTCCCTGTGGAAAGCTACGGCTCCGTTTCCGCCTTTTCCTGCCTTGATGCTTATTCTCGCTTTATCTACAAATGAATTAGCCATTCTTTCTGCCTTTCATCAGACTGCTCATTCTGCTAAAAAACAAGGCCGAGCTTTTGCCCGGCCTTGGAAAGTCGCTTGTTACTGAGCAGACACTTCGTAAACAGAGACCTTTTTGCGGTCCTTGCCCATGCGCTCGAATTTCACATGCCCGTCTGCAACTGCGAAGAGCGTATCGTCTTTACCCTTCATGACGTTGGTACCCGGGTGGATCTTCGTTCCGCGCTGTCTGACAAGGATATTGCCGGCCAGAACAAACTGTCCGTCGGCTCTTTTAACACCAAGACGTTTGGACTCGCTGTCGCGGCCGTTCTTGGTAGAACCCATACCTTTTTTATGAGCCATTATTAAATCCTCCTTTAAGTCTTTCTTTGCGGATCACGCAATCGTTTCTATCTGGATCTTCGTGTAGGGCTGTCTGTGACCCTGTGTCCTGCGGTAGCCTTTTTTCGGCTTCATCTTGTATACGCGGATCTTTCTGCTTCTGCCTGTCTTTACGACATTGGCAGTGACAACTGCTCCGTCTACTGTCGGATTGCCGAATACTGCTTTGTCATCGTCGATAACTGCGAGAACATTGTCGAATGTGACTTTCTCGCCGGCACCTGCTTCGAGCTTTTCGACGAAAATGACGTCGCCCTCTGCAACACGGTACTGTTTACCGCCGGTAACGATTACTGCATGCTTCATAACATTATCCTTTCTTTTAAGGTCTCGCTCTTAAGGCGGAGCTCAGCTCTCTTCGGGCCTTTTCAACGCGGCCATAAAAATATACACGAAGCATGTTTAAAAGTCAAGACTTTTTTCAGCCTGCGATCTCTTTTGTATCGCGTGCTATAACGAGCTCTTCGTTTGTCGGGATAACGAATACTTTTACCTTGCTGTCGGGAGTGGAGATGCAGATATCTTCGCCTCTCTTGGAGTTGGCCTCTTCATCTATCTCAACACCGAGATACTTGAAATATTCGGCGATGGAAGATCTCATGGATTTGCTGTTCTCGCCTACGCCCGCCGTGAATACGATCGCGTCGACTCCGTTCATGGCAGCGACATAGGATCCGGCGACTTTCGCTACCCAGTAAGCAAACATATCGAGTGCAAGCTGGGCTCTGTCGTTGCCGTCGGCTGCAGCCATATCGAGATCCCTGAAGTCTGAGCTTACGCCGGAAACGCCGAGAACACCGGATTTCTTGTTCAGAATGTTCAGCATTTCATCCACGCCGATACCGTCTTTATGCATGAGATACTGGATAACGCCTGCATCCAGGTCGCCCGCTCTGGTTCCCATGGGGAGCCCTACCAGCGGGGTGAAGCCCATGGATGTGTCTACGGATTTGCCGCCGTCTACAGCGCATATGGAGGAGCCGTTGCCCATATGGCAGGAGATTATCTTGAGCTCTTCAATGGGCTTGCCCATGAGTTCCGCGCATCTGGAGGAGACATATCTGTGGGAGGTGCCGTGGAAACCGTAGCGCCTTACGCCGTCTTTCCTGTAGTAATCATAGGGAACGGCGTACATATATGCTTTCGGAGGCATGGTCTGGTGGAAAGCGGTATCGAAAACAGCCACCATCGGAACATCATTGCCCATAACAGCCTTGCATGCGTTGATTCCGGTTATGTTTGCCGGATTGTGCAGGGGGGCAAAGGGGATGCACTCGTGAATTGCTTCCATGACATCATCTGTGATCAGAACGGAAGACGCGAATTTCTCGCCGCCGTGAACCACTCTGTGTCCCACTGCGTCGATCTCTTTCATTGAGGAGACAACGCCGTACTCTTCGGATGTGAGCTTGTCTATGACTGCCGCAATTGCTTCGGAGTGTGTGGGCATCGGGACATCCTCGTTGAAAACGGGCTTTCCGCCGACGAGAGGAGTGTGTTTCAGGTGGCCGTCGATGCCTATCCTTTCACAGAGACCCTTTGCAAGAAGGACCTCGCCGTCCATGTCGATAAGCTGGTATTTGAGGGAAGAACTGCCTGCGTTGATTACTAGAACTTTCATTTGTATTCCTTTCTTTATTTTGATATTATAATTTAAAATCTGAACAGAAAATTATTATAAATTCTTTTCCTTAAAACAGCAAGTATAATTTGGGAGTAAAGATGAACGCTGTCGGAATAGTTGCCGAATACAATCCCTTTCACAAAGGACACGAATACCATATCAACAGGACAAAGGAACTTCTCGGTACAGATGTTCCTGTTGTGGCAGTCATGTCCGGGGATTTTGTACAGCGGGGAGAATGTGCCGTATTCGATAAATTTGCCAGGGCAAAAGCGGCAGTTCAGTCAGGCGCGGACCTCGTTGTTGAACTCCCGGCACCTTTCGCTCTCTCCTCGGCAGAAAACTATGCGCTTTCCTCAGTCTCACTCCTGAAAGCTCTCAGGATAAGCCATATATCATTCGGAAGCGAATGCGGAGATATAATAACACTTGAGAGTCTCGCGGAACTCGTCTGCAGCAGTTCATTTAAAAGCGAACTGAGATCATATCTCTCGGATGATCCCTCGATATCTTTTGCTTCCGCGAGACAGATACTGGCTGAAAAATATCTCGGTAAAAGCGGGAAGCTTCTCGAGGGTCCGAACAATATACTGGCAGTCGAATATCTGAAAGCAATAATTAATCTTGAAGCGGATATCACACCGGTAACTGTCAAGCGTGTGGGAGCGGGTCATGATACTGTGTCTGACGATCTTTTCAGGTCCGCTTCGGATATAAGAGAGCGCATTTTCAAGGAAGAGGATTATTGCCGGTTTATTCCCGAAAACTCTTTCAGCATTTATAAAGATGAGACTGAAAGAGGAAGAGGCCCCGTTTCCCTCAGCACTCTTGAAACAGCAGCACTCTCGAGACTCAGATCGCTTGACAGGGATGATTATTCCCGGATTAAAGACGCTGAAGACGGCCTTGGGAACAGAATATATGAAAATATAAGGAGGTATTCTTCGCTTGAAGATACGGTTTCCGCATCTGTTACGAAAAAGCACCCTGCCTCCAGAGTCAGAAGAGTTCTGATGAATGCGGTTCTGGGTATAACTGCGGATCAGACAGAAGGCCTTCCTCCGTATCTGAGAGTCCTTGCTGCAAATGTGAAAGGAACAGGGTATCTATCTTCGGTCAGAGAATCCGCTCTTCTTCCGATAATTGCAAAGAGCGCGGACATAAGAGCTGAGAGCGGATACTGCAGGAGAGTATTCGATATTACATCTCTTGCACATGATTTTTATGTTCTCGGATTCAAAGGAAAAGAAAACAAGGTTTGCGGTGAAGACTACAGATATACACCCTTTATAAAGAGATAATAGCACTGCTTTATTTTAAGTATATATTTGGTATAATAACTGTAATATCGGATAAAAAGAAAAGAGGAGGTAAAGTGAATGATTGCATGTCCCGGATGCGGCGCAAATCTGACATTCGACATCTCTTCCCAGCAGATGAAATGCGGCTATTGCGGAAATATCTATGACCCTTACCGGTTTGACAACTTGGAAAAAGACGCCGATGAGAGCCTCGTATTCGACGTATGGGTCTATAACTGCCCGCAATGCGGCGCGGAGCTTATGACTACGGACGAGACGGATGCTACAGCCTTCTGCCCATACTGCGGCAATACTTCTCTCCTGATGGACAAGATGAGAAAGGCCAAGAGACCAAGCTATATCATTCCGTTTCAGATCACAAAAGAGGAGTGCAAGGCTGCCTATCTGAGAGAGGCGAAAAAAGCTGTATTTACTCCTTCGGAATACAAGAAGGAAGAACTGATCGACAGCTTCCGCGGGATCTACATGCCTTACTGGAGCTTCAGAGTGGAGCAGCAGGGAGAAGCTCATATTGAAGCTGAATCCCCGTCTTCTCGCGACGGAGATTATGTGGTAACGGACCATTACGATATCAGGGCACAGATAGATACTGTCTACGACGGCATTACACATGACGCCTCCAGGGCTTTTGACGATGAGATAAGCGAGTGCCTCTCTCCGTTTGACGCGCACAAGAGAGTTCCCTTTACTCCCGGATTCTTAAGCGGATTCTACGCAGATGTGGCCGATGAGGATCCAGGCAAATACGAAAAGAGAGTTAAGGAATACACAGAGCTCGAAACTGCAAGAAAGCTCCTGGAGGATAACGGAGTCAGAGCCACAACGAGAGATCTGATGCTCAAAGGAGTTTCCAACGTTCAGGTCCCGAGTGAGATCGGTTCGGTATACAGAGTATTCTATCCTGTATGGTTCATGAGCTACAGGAACGGGAACAATATCACTTACGCGACAGTCAACGGTCAGACAGGAAAAGTCGTCGCGGATTTCCCGATAAGCACATCGAGATTTATACTGGCTGCTCTTCTCGCGGCTTTGGCCTTCTTCATTCCGTTGAATTTCTTCTTCACATTGAAACCGGGGGCAGCCCTGGCCGTTACGACACTTCTGCTTGTAATAGGTATGATCATGACCCGCAGAGAGAACAGAAAGCTGCTCGATCGCCTGGAAGGGACACAGAGGGAGACGATATTGGGGAAGATCTCCTCGATCCAGGCGCTTTCAGCGATACTTACAATCGGATGCGTCATTCTCGCGGCTTTCATTCTGGTGACCAATCCGGTCCGGAACAAAGACTATTATATCCCTTGCTTTATTGAAGCTGCGGTACTTTTCCTCAACATTTTCATGAACTTCCTGATTCAGAAAAAACTCGCGACGAGACGTCCGCCCCAGTTCAACAAGAAAGGGGGGAACGACAATGCGTAAACGCATATTCTGCCGCGGTTTCTGCCTGCTGTTCGTCCTTCTCATGCTTGCGGGTATTATTCCTCCAAAGGCTTTCGCGGAAACAGAAACTGTTGCCCCCATTAATCTGTCAGGCGAAAACTTCGAGTATTTTGATTCCGAAACCGGTTATGCGGCGATAATTATTGACGATCTCGGTCTTCTGAAGGAAGGCGAGGGTGAAAAGCTGCTTGAAAATATGAAGCCGCTTACCCAATTCGGAAATGTCGCATTCTGGTCTACGGATGAATACACATATAATGAAATCGAGCAGGCGAGGCTTAAACGCAGATCCCTGTTTGGGCTGACCAGCGCGACGATATTTGTCGTCAATATGAATGTCCGCAAGATAAGCATCCAGAGCTACGGCCTTATAGAGGAGAGTATAAACAGTTCATACGCCAATACGATCACCAACAACGTCAGAGGCTATGCCACCAGAGGTGATTACTGCGGCGCTGCATCAAATGCGTATAATCAGATCCTGCAGGTCCTCGAAGGCAACAGGATAGCCCAGCCGATGAAATATTTCTCAAATGCCTGTATAGCGCTGATGCTGGGGCTTATAATAATGATCTCTGCTGTATTCAGACACAGCTCCAGTTTTATTCGTCCCAGTGTTTCCTCGCTCCTTGCCTACACTGTCGGAGGAGCAGTGACTGCGTATGCGCTCAAGAGAGTGTTGACGGGAACTGAAAGGCATTACAGCCCGGTCACATCATCCTCCTCCGGAAGCAGCTGTTCAAGCTGCGGAGGCGGAGGAGGCGGAGGCTGTTCAAGCTGCGGGAGCGGCGGTTCCAGCAGCTTCTGAGATGGAGATCACATACCTGGGGGAGCATATCCTTCAGTGGCATATTACCCACAGATGCAATCTGCGCTGTGCCCACTGCTACCAGAGCGAATACGCCTCTGAGATGTCCGGAGAAGAACTCTTTCCGGCTCTCGACAAATATGAAAGGTTCCTGGAGGAGAAGCACCTTCACGGGCACATCAATCTGACAGGTGGCGAGCCTCTGGTCCACCCGGATTTTTTCAGACTTGCAAGAGAGATCAGAAGAAGGAACATGGATCTCGGTATCCTCACGAACGGGACGCTGATAGACAGAGAAAAGGCAAAACTCATTGCAGAACTGAGACCATTATTCGTTCAGGTGAGCCTCGACGGAACTAGGCGTATCCACAATGCAGTGAGGGGGAGCGGAAGCTTTGAAAGAGCAATGAGAGGGATAGACTGGCTTAAGAAAGAAGGAGTCAGTGTCCATGTCTCATTTACCGCGCAGAGAACAAATTTAAATCAGCTCAGGCCTCTCGCAAGAGTCTGCAGGGTTCATAAAGTCGACAAGCTCTGGTTCGACAGAGTGGTGATCACTTCTGATGAGGACAGGTCAAGGCTCAGTCTCACGACAGAGGAGTATAAAAAACTTGTTGAAACTGCAGGAAAACTGCATGCTCGGGGCCTTGTCTCATGCAGCAGAGCGCTTCAGTTTCTCGGATGTGAAAAATCGGAGTGTTACCGGTGCGGAGCAGGAGAGAATCTTCTTATCTTTTTAGCAGACGGAGGTATCATGCCCTGCAGAAGGCTTCCTTTTGTAATAGGAAATATAAGGGATGGAGAACTGAAGGATATACTCGAAAACAGCGAAACTATGCAGTCCCTTGCAAATGCTCCTGCTCCGAAGGATTGTTTATCCTGCAGATACTCCGGGAAATGCAGGGGCGGAGCAAAGTGCGTGACATATGCTCAGACCGGGCTGCTCTTCGCAAAAGACGTCAACTGCTGGCTTTAAAATACTATAATCATCAAATGAGCGAAAGGATTATAATATGGAGATCCGTATGAAACAGGGCGATATCACCAGAGTCTCGGATATCGACGCGATAGTTAATGCTGCCAATAAGAGCCTGCTCGGAGGGGGAGGTGTGGACGGAGCAATACACAGAGCTGCAGGTCCTATGCTTCTCGAGGAGTGCAGAACACTGCACGGATGCGACACCGGAGATGCCAAACTGACAGGGGCATATGATCTCCCTTGTAAATATGTAATTCATACGGTCGGGCCGGTTTGGGGCGGAGGAAACAGGAGAGAGGCAGAGCTTCTCGCAAACTGCTACAAAAACTCCCTTCGCGTGGCGTTAGAAAACGGAATACGCTCTGTTGCATTTCCTTCCATCTCTACCGGAGCATACAGATTTCCGTTGGAAAAGGCTGCTCAGATCGCGGTAAGCACGGTCAGGGTATTTGTTGAGGAGCATCCGGATAAGCTCGATCTTGTCGAGTGGATCCTTTTCGACAAGCGCACCTTTGATGCTTATGAAATGGCTCTGAAGGATATTGGGGAGAGTGTAATCGAATGAAAAGAGCAACCGCAATACTTATAATAATCGCTATAATCCTTTGCGCTTATCCTTATGCCGTGAGGCTGTTTGCAAACGGGGCCATAGACCGGACAGCGGCGGAGCCGGAAATGAGCTCATGGATGAAGGATATAAAAGATGAAGCGAAAGTATCCGAGATAGTTATACCGGGTTCTCATGACGCCGGAACAGCCGGATTTTCATGGCTTGCGGAGACCCAGAACAGGAGCATAAAAGATCAGCTCAACGCAGGAACCAGATATTTCGATCTGCGTGTACAGAGCACGTGTAAAGGCCTTGTCTTTTATCACAGCGTATTCAAGGGCAACAGCTATACCGAAGCAAGGTCCGATATTCTGGATTTCTTAGCTTTAAATCCCTCGGAGTTTGTTATTCTGGATTTCCAGCATTTCAAGGGCGATGACACACAGTCGCTTCTGGCTGCGGATATCAGAGAGAATCTCGAACCGTATGCGGTTGCAAATGAGACCGGAGCTTCCGGTGCGGAGTTCATCTCCTCGCTCAGCCTGGCAGATGTGAGGGGAAAATGCATCATCTTCTGGGGAGACGAAAACACTCTTCCCGACTTGAACTGTGTATTTCTGAGGAACGATGACATCGGAACCAGAGATGATTCCTGCCTGCAATCGTTTTATATTGGAGATTACAACAGGAGATCCTCATCCTGGTATATCGAAAACGCATTGCCTGAATATATCAATATGAGAAAAGATCTGAGTGAAGGACTCTTCGTTCTGCAGGGACAGCTGACAGACGGATTGTATATAAGAGGCCCGAGGCTCAGGGAAGCCGGACACAACCGAAATATGAGCAGCTATATCAGCTCACTTGCAGGCTCAGAAGATCTCCGGTATATAAATGTCATAATGAGAGATTATGTCGGTCCGTCGAAGAACGCTGAAATAATAGCATTAAACGGAGCCAAAGGACTTCTGTAATTTATTTATATCATTCGGAGGAAATGATCATGACTGTAAAACCGGGATACAATTATTACTGCGACATAAGCGTCAAGTACGGACTCGTGCCCGTAAAGATCAGCGCTGTTATCAGGGTCGACTCGGAGACCTCTTTTCACGGTGAAGGCACTGCAATGGGTAAGACGATCGGATTCAAGAACGGAGTCATAAAAGACGGGAAATACTGTTTCAGCGTCACGGCAAAGGGTATGACTGCTGCGATAGAGGCCTCGATGAATCCTGACGGCTCCATCGCCGGAATTGCAACGCTTGCCGGCAGCAAGCCCATGCCCTGTAAAGGAAAGGTGACCAGAGAAGAGAAAGCCTGAATTTTGCATACAGATACGCAAGTATACCGCCTCTGTGAAGGCGGTATTTTTATGTTCTGAACTTCTTGTGCTATCTGAAAAAGATGTTATAATAACATGTCAAAACAGAAAGAGTATCGGATGACCTTATATGCAGGAAAGATTCTATAAAATTTTAAACAGATATGAGGAACTGAATGCAAGGCTTTCCAATCCTCAGATCCTCTCGGACAACGAGAGCTATACCGCATGTCTCAAGGAGATCAGTGAGCTCAGAGAGACAGCTGAGGTTGTGGCTGAACTGAAAAAAGCCGAGGAGGATCTCGAGTCCGTAAAAGAGATGACGGCAGATCCGGAACTGAAGGATATGGCCAGGGAGGAGTACGCCGCTCTTGAGGAGAAGATAAGCTCGCTCGAGGAGAGAATAAAAATACTCTTGCTGCCGAAGGATCCGAATGACTCGAAGAATGTCATAATGGAGATCAGAGGCGGAGTCGGCGGCGAGGAGGGTATGCTCTTTGCGGCAGATCTCTATCGCATGTACAGCATGTATGCCGAGGTCAAAGGTTTCAAAACAGACATTGCCAATATAAACGAGACTGAACTCGGGGGTATAAAAGAGATCAGTTTTGTTGTCGAAGGGCAGGGGGCATACTCGAGGCTGAAATATGAAGCGGGCACACACCGCGTTCAGAGAGTTCCGGTAACGGAATCGGGCGGCAGGATCCACACATCGGCGGCCACTGTTGCCGTATTGCCCGAGATAGAGGAACTTGATTTTCATCTGGATATGAAGGATGTTCAGATTGACGTCTTCAGGTCCTCCGGAGCGGGAGGCCAAAAAGTCAACAAGACCTCTTCGGCTATTCGGGTAACACACATACCGACCGGAATGGTCGTGGAGTGTCAGGATGAGCGAAGTCAGTACAAGAATAAGGACAGGGCTCTCCAGATACTCAGATCCCGCCTTTACGAGATCGAGAGACAGAAGAGAGACTCGGAAGTTGCCTCTGAAAGAAAGAGCCAGGTCGGCAGCGGGGACAGAAGCGGAAGGATCAGGACCTATAATTTCCCTCAGAACCGCGTGACAGACCACCGTCTCGAAGGAACCGACAAGAACTTCAATTTAAGTGCAGTAATAGACGGGGATCTGGATCCCATCATTGACGCGCTTACTCTTCAGGAACAGAGCAGGATGCTCGCGGAGTCCGGAAATGGAAACTGAAATACTTACAAATGATCTCAATAAAGCAGCCGGAGTAATTAAAAACGGAGGCCTCGTTGCTGTTCCTACGGAGACCGTATACGGACTAGCCGGAAACGGTCTTGATAAAAATGCGGTTGATAAGATCTATGAGGTAAAGGGCAGACCCCGTATAAAACCTCTTTCGCTTATGGTTCCGGGAGAAGAGAGCATAAAGAATTACTGTAATGATATTCCGGAAGCTGCTTATACTCTTGCAGGCGAATTCTGGCCGGGACCTTTGACGATCGTTTTGAACGCGAAGACGGATCTTATTCCGGACATAGTCCTCGCGGGTGGCAACACTGTTGGCCTGAGATGCCCCGACAGTTCAAAAACGCTGGAGCTTTTAAAGCTGGCCGGCGTTCCGTTTGCCGCGCCCTCAGCAAACCCTTCGGACAGCAAAAGCCCGGTTACCGCAGAGGATGTCCTGAGCTATTTCAGCGGAAAGATAGATGCTGTAATAGACGGAGGCCGGTGCAGGGAGGGCTTCGAATCCACTATTATAGATCTCTCGAAAACACCATACAGAATACTGAGACAGGGCGCTCTGGGAGAAGATGAGATCACAAAAGCTCTTGTCCGGGGAATTAAGAAAATAGGTATTACAGGCGGAAGCGGGACTGGAAAAACGACGGCATTGTTTGCTCTGGAGGAACTCGGCGCATACACTTTGGACTGTGACGAGCTTTACCATAATATGCTCAGGTCCGATAAGGATTTGATCGCAGAGATCCTAGATACTTTTCCGGAGGCTTCCGATAACGGAGCAGTGAACAGAAAGAAGCTGGCTTCCATTGTATTTTCGGACAGAAACTTGCTTTTGAAGCTCAATGAGATCACTCACGAGCATGTCATGGCTGAAATAGACAATAGACTTAAAGCAGCGGCGTTAAACGGCTATACTCTTGCCGGAATAGATGCTGTCGAGCTGTTCGGAAGCGGTGCGTCAGCACTGTGCGATCTGACGGTCGGAGTTTTGGCGGAAAAGAAAGTCAGGCTGAAACGTATCATCGAACGCGATGGCATATATTATCAGGATGCTTTAGCGCGTATTAACGCACAGAAAGACGACAGCTATTTCAAGGAACACTGCGACTATGTTGTATATAACAACGATGACATGGATTCCTTTCATAAAAACTGTATTAAATTTTTTAAGGAGATAATATAAAAAATGGCTAAAGCTGATAAGAAAGACGAGATTTCCGAGCTTAAGGAACAGCTCTTTTTTGAGCCTAAAAACGGTTACGATCTCATAACAGCCAAAGAAGCGGCAGAGGCAGACAGGTATGCCAGGGCTTATATCGAGTTTCTGAATACCTCGAGGACAGAGCGCGAGGCAGTAAAGAACGCAATACGTCTTGCTGAGAACGAGGGCTTCACTGAATATGTTCCGGGTATGGAGCTCAAAGCAGGACTGAAGATATATAAGAACAACAGGGGAAAATCCCTTATACTCGCAATAATCGGAAGCAGGAGCCTTGCAGAGGGCTGCATAATCGAAGGCGCACATGTGGACTCTCCCAGACTGGACCTGAAGCAGATCCCTCTATACGAGCAGGACGAGCTTGCCTTCTTCAAGACTCATTACTACGGCGGAATTAAAAAGTACCAGTGGGTAACTATTCCTCTTGAGCTGCATGGCATTGTTGCTCTGAAAAGCGGAGAGACTGTGGATGTCGTGATAGGCAGGGAGAAGGATGAGCCAAAGTTTGTAATAACGGACCTGCTCCCGCATCTGGCTGCAGATCAGATGAAGAAGACCATGAGCGAAGGTATCACCGGCGAAGGCCTTAATATAATGATTGGCAGCGTTCCCTACGATACAGAAGAGAAGAA
This sequence comes from Oscillospiraceae bacterium, assembly GCA_902802045.1. Lineage (GTDB taxonomy): Bacteria > Bacillota > Clostridia > Oscillospirales > Oscillospiraceae > Limivicinus. The sequence continues at coordinate 99,751 of CADCKQ010000002.1, forward strand.
GGACCGGGTAAAGCTTGCGATACTCAGCATTCTGAACGACATGTACGGGATCACTGAGGAGGACTTTCTCTCTGCAGAACTCACAGCCGTTCCCGCCTTTGATGCCTGTGAGATTGGATTTGACAGGTCTCTCATCGGCGGTTACGGCCATGATGACAGAGTATGCGCCTTTGCAGAGCTGGAAGCGATTCTTGAGATCGAAAACCCGGGAAAGACTTGCGTATGTATTCTTGCCGATAAGGAAGAGATAGGTTCTATGGGCGTTTCCGGCATGCAGAGTGAGGCCTTTGAGAGCTTCATGGAAGATCTCTGCGAGTCGCAGGGTGTGAGACTCAGAAACTGCTTTGAAAACTCTTTCTGCATTTCTGCAGACGTCTCCGCCGCGTTTGATCCGAATTACCCGGAAGTCGCGGAAAAGAGAAACGCCTGTATGATAAACTATGGCCTCGGTGTCAATAAATTCACAGGCGCGAGAGGCAAGAGCGGTACAAGCGACGCTTCCGCGGAGGTAGTGGCGTATATCAGAAGGATCTTTGCAGAGAATAATGTCGTGTGGCAGCTCGGAGAGCTTGGCAAAGTCGACCAGGGCGGCGGAGGAACGATCGCGCAGTACATGGCTAACAGAAACATCGATACTATAGACGCCGGAGTTCCGGTCCTCAGCATGCATGCGCCTTTTGAAGTCGTCTCCAAGTTCGACTGCTATATGGCATATAAGGGGATGCTCGCAGCATACAGGGATAATTGATTTGCATTTTCTCAGGAATTATGTTAACATAATCAATACTGCTCGGAAGGAGGGGAGACAATGACGTTCTGGAGTGCCGTATTTACGGGAATAGTATACGGGCTGACTGAGCTTTTCCCCGTCTCCGGATCGGGTCATCTCTCCATCTTGAGCCATCTGTTCAAGATTTCCATAAGCGACCACTATCTGTTCTATGCACTTATGCAGTTTGCGGTTATCGTCGCGATCTGTGTCTCCTTCTGGGAAGACATAGTAGTCATGTTCTATGAACTCATGGCGGTCGGCGGAAGAGGACCACTGGCAGGTACAGGCAAAAAACATTACCCGCACGCAAGACTCTTCATTATGGTCATCATCTCGACGGTTATGATCGCGCTTGTTATTCCTGTGGCAGGGATCATGGAAAAGCTCTCAGACAACTCCTTTTTTGTCGGAGTCGCCATCTTTCTTTCAGGACTTTGCAGCTTTATATTCGATAAATTCGACGCAGGCAATAAATCCGAGAAGAACATGTCCTTTGCTGACGCGCTTATAATCGGCCTCTGCCAGTGCGTAAGCTGTTTGCCCGGAATGTCCAGAACGGCGCTCACCATGACGGCTGGAGCGGCCACGGGGTTGAACAAGAACTTCGCTTTAAGGTATTCTTTTCTGCTCGCTGTGCCGGCGCTCTTCGCGTCTTTTGTTAGAAATCTGGTTAAGGGCATCTCCCAGGGTATTCTTTGGGCCGATTTTGCACCCTATCTCGCCGGAACGGTTGCAGCTCTTCTCGCAGCCTACGGAGCGGGAAGACTCCTGAGAATAGTCGCTGAAAAACATGATTTCAGAGCATTCTCCTATTACTGCTGGGTAATGGGTGTACTTTCAATAATACTCGCATTCATTTTTTAAGGAGCTTAAATGGCCTCAAAAACCAAAAAAAGCACAGCAAAAGCAAATAAGACTTCGACAAAGCCGCGCGTAAAGAAAAAGACTCCTCCACCTGATCCAGGAAGACCTGTGAGAAGGGAAGCCTGGGCGGCAGTCTTCGCATTCCTTGCGCTCTTTGTTATAATTTCATATTTTGTAAAAGAAGGTTCCTTCATAATCTTCTTCTCGGATCTTATAAAGGGCCTCATAGGATGGGGATATTGGGTCATGGCAGCGGATCTGGCGCTCGTTGCTTATATTCTCTTCTTCCATAAAGGGAAACCCGTTGGGTTCAGAATGTTCTGCGCTTTCATGCTGCCGGTTTTCTTTTCTGCGATAATGCACCTGTTCTACGCAGATGTTATCTCCGGAAAGCTCAAGTTCACTGATCTTAGCTCCCGGCTCTTCGAGGGCGGCCAGAAACTCCAGGGCGGAGGTCTTATCGGCGGCCTGCTTTCGAGGTCTTTGTATGATCTTCTGAGCATCTACGGCGCTTTTGCGGTATTTGCGATTCTCTTCATAGTTTTCTTTTTTATAGCGATAGACAACAACCCGTTTATCAAAAAGGAAAAGACTGAAAGCAGTTATACGCCTGAAAAGTACGCAGAGCTTTCAAAGAGACGCAGCGAGAGAACCAGCGCATTAATTGAAAAAGCGAGGCAGACCCTCGAAGCCGAGGAAAAGAACTCGAGGACAACACTCGATATTCCTCTTACCGATGACGACGAGCCGCTTGACCTGCCTTCTTCTAATTCGGGTGTCTCAAGAGTGCGTGTCAGGAAAAAAGCTCCCGTATTTTCCAACAATCCTGATGACTTCCCCGATGATCTGGATCCGGATATGGACAGGGATATAGAGGTTCCCGATATACAGATCATGCCTAAATTAGGCGATACAGAGGGACCCGGACTTGATGAGTTTGATTTCCTCCTCGGGAAGGATGAGGAACCTCTCGAACCTGCCTTAGCTGTTAATAAGCCTAAAAGCAGGACTAAAAAAACTCCGGCCAAGAAGCCGGAGGAGACAAAAGTACTCGAGCTTGAAATCAAAGATATTTCCGAGAAGCCTGCGAAGGCCGAAGTTCAGGAAAAACCCGTCTATGTATTTCCGCCCACATCACTTCTTTCGGATTATACGGCTTCCGGAGGGGAGACTGGCGAGTATATAAGAAGCAACAAGGTAAGGCTTGAAAGAGCGCTGGCAAGCTTCGGTATAAATTCTCCGGTAACTTCCGTAACCAATGGGCCGACAGTAACCAGATACGACATAGAGCTTGAACAGGGCCTGAAACTCTCCAGAGTCACTAACCTGTCTGAAGATATAGCGCTTTCGCTTGGAGTTGAAAAGGTAAGGATAGCGCCAGTCCCGAATAAGATCTCAACAGTCGGGATCGAGGTTCCGAACCAGATACCGAGCACTGTATTCCTGCGGGAGATCATAGAATCCGACAAATTCAGGTCCGCCAGATCCAGACTCACCTTTGCTTTAGGCAAGGACATCGCCGGTGAATGCATGACAGGCAATATCGCGAAGCTTCCGCATCTTTTAATAGCGGGAACCACCGGAAGCGGAAAGTCCGTTTGCATAAACTGTCTGCTTTTGAGCCTTATCTACAAGGCGACTCCGGATGAGGTCAAATTCATACTGATAGACCCGAAGATGGTCGAGCTCGGCGTATACAACAAGATACCGCACCTATATACTGATGTTGTAACAGACCCGAAGAAAGCTTCCGGCGCGCTGCAGTGGTCCGTTGTTGAGATGCTCAAACGCTACCGGCTCTTTGCTGACGAGGGAGTAAGAGACCTTGAGACATACAATTCCAGAATGGTCCAGGCAGGTGAAGAGGCAATGCCTCAGGTGGTTATTGTCATTGACGAGCTTGCTGACCTTATGATGGCGGCCTCCAAAGAGGTCGAGGAGAGCATCTGCCGCATAGCACAGATGGGCAGAGCCGCAGGAATACATTTGGTAGTCGCGACTCAGAGACCTTCCTCTGACGTTATCACCGGCCTCATGAAAGCCAACATTCCTTCAAGAATCGCTTTCTCCGTCGCTTCCGCTATGGAAAGCCGTATAATAATGGATCAGTCCGGAGCTGAGAAACTCCTCGGAAAGGGAGATATGCTCTTCTCTCCGATAGGAGCCGGAAAACCTGTCAGAATTCAGGGAGCATATGTTTCGGATGAAGAACGCGAAGATGTAATTAAGTTTATTAAGAAGAACAACCAGCCTCAGGCAGAGAGCGTCGGAGAGGCCGTTTCCGAGCTTGCGGATTATATGAACAAGGCCGCCGAGGACAAGAGCGCTCCCGAGAAGAACGACGAGCCGGGTCTTGCCTCCGAGTATGACGACATGCTTCCGCAGGCAGTAGACGTGGCACTGGAGGTCAAACAGGTCTCCGTCTCGATGCTCCAGAGAAGACTCAAGCTTGGATATTCGAGAGCAGCCAGGATAGTTGACCAGATGGAAGAGCTCGGGATCGTAGGGCCTTATGAGGGCGCTAAACCGAGGCAGGTCATCGTGGACAGAGAGGGCTGGAAGGAGATCGAGGTGAGCATGGGACTTATCTCCGACACCGATATGGATCTCGCTCTGGACATGCAGGATGACAGCGAAGACTTTAATTACAGCGACGAAGAAAACTAAAAGGGTTGCACTTCGCAATCCTTTTATTATGGAAAGACAATGGATTTTTTTTCACCGGGACTTTCGAAACAGGATATTAACGATATAAACATTCTAGCACTTGCCCATCTCGGAGATGCTGTTTACGAGGTGATGGTGAGAACTTTGGTCTGCTCAAAAAGCCATGAACAGGTGAGAAACGTACATCTTAAGACCGTCTCCATGGCAAATGCGCCCTTCCAGGCAAAGGCTGCGGAGAGAATTGCCCCCCTGCTTACGGATGAAGAGCTTGATATCCTGAGACGTGGAAGAAACGCAAAAGTTAATACTGCTCCGAAGCATTGCGACATCGCTGAATATCACGCTGCAACAGGCCTGGAGGCCCTTTTCGGCTATCTGTATCTTCTCTCGGAAAAAGATCGCCTGATAGAGCTCTTCAGAGTCGTAGCCGGGGAGGACTGAACTATGGCCTTTGATGCGGTAATGTTGAGGGAAACCGTTGTTGAGCTCAATGAGATGCTCACCGGCGGAAAGATAACCGGTGTTTCAATGCCGTCCGGAGACATGATCGTTTTCTCCGTCAGAAAAGGCGGAGAGAATTTTAATCTCCTTTTCAGGGCGGTTTGCGGAAGGGCCGGAATAAACATAAGCAGCTCACGATTTGAAAAAACAAAGGAAGGTCCTTCTTTTCTTACTCTTCTAAGGAAACATATACAGGGGTCTGATATACTCTCGTTTTCCATGCCCGGAGACGACCGTGTCTGCGCAATCGCGCTTGACTGCGCGGACTATCTCGGCTACAGGGAAGAGAGGACGCTGTATCTTGAGTTCGCGGGTAAGGTTCCGAACGCGATACTTACAGACCCGGACGGAAACATTACTGACTGTCTCAGAAAGTCTGAACTCGGAAGCTATTACAGAGCACTGGTCCCGGGAATGAAATATGTTCTTCCTGCGCCTCAGAATAAGATCAACTTCCTTAATGCGGATCATGAAACAGTTAAAGACACTCTCAGATCCTGGAATGGTGAAGCGCCTTTCGATAAATTTCTGATGTCCTCCTTCTCGGGACTTGCGCCTTTAGTCTGCAGGGAAGCTCATACAGCGCAGTTCATGCTCGATCTCAAGAAGACATCGGATAGTCACACTCTGAAGCCATTTGCAGTAAAGGTAAACGGTAAATTCAGGGATTTCTCTTATATTGAGATACGGCAATACGGATCCGGATCTGAAAACGTTTGTTTCTCATCCTTTAATGAGATGCTTGATAATTTCTACAGGGATTCTGATGCCGAAGCGATAAAGAAAAAAAGAACCTCGGAGCTTTTTGGGAGGACCACTACGGCACTGAACAGGGTCAGCAAAAAGCTCTCGAACAGGTATTCTGAACTTCTCAAGACAGAGGACAGGGAAGAGATAAAGAAAAAAGCGGATCTCATCACTGCGAATATCTGGCGCCTCAAAAAAGGAGACAGAGTGCTTGAGTGCGAGGATTACTATGACAACGGAAAACCTGTAAAAGTAGAGCTCGACCCGCTGCTCGACGGTCCGTCAAACGCTGCTCTCTATTACAAAAAATATAAAAAACTCAAAAATGCAGAAAAGTATCTGAACGAACAGATAATACTCGCAGAAAATGAGAAGAAGTATCTGGAGAGCGTTCTTTATGAGATCGATAAAGCAGAAACCTCGGATGAGCTTTCTGCAATAAAAGCCGAGTTGGTCTCCTCCGGATACATAAGGCAGGACAGAAAGTCAGCCAATCATAAAAAAGCACAAAACAAAACGGCACGCATCGAAAAGATACGCACCGCATCCGGCTTTGATATTTATATCGGGAAAAACAACATCCAGAATGATGAGCTCAGGAGCCTCGGCCGCAAGAGCGATCTCTGGTTTCACGTTAAAGACTATCACGGCTCGCATGTTCTGTTGTGCACCTACGGAATGGAGCCGTCCGAAAAGGATATTCTTGAGGCGGCAAAAGCGGCAGCAGGGCACTCCGAAATCAGCGGGCAGAATGCATTGGTGGACTTTACCCAGCTTAAATATGTCAAAAAGCCATCAGGAGCCAAGCCCGGCTTTGTGACATACACAAATCAGAAAACTCTCGTTATACAGCCGTGACGTCGTTTATCTCATTTACGTCTTTAGGCTTTTTCCTGTAAAAACTGTTCGGAAGATGAGCCGCAAATAGCGCGCCCAATGAGCCTGCCAGAAATCCGATTATAATGCCTCCGACAACGTCGGTGGGGTAGTGTACGACCAGGTATATGCGGGATATGCCCATAAGTATTCCGAAGATGAAAGCGGTCCAGCTGACTCTTTTCTTTCCGGTCCAGAAGACCGCTGTTGAGGCAGCAAAAGCGGCACAGGTGTGTCCGCTCGGAAAGCAGAAATCGCTCTCGGTCTTCATCCCGACCAGCTGCCAGAGCTGCCGGTATTCATCGAATAGATACGGCCTCGGCCTCGCGATGACGACTTTGAGCCAGAGATTTGTAAATACAGCACCCATCGCGACTCCGATGAGCATGGCCGCTCCAAATCTTCTGGTCTTAACAAAATACATTAACACAAATGAGAGAAGTATCAGAAATATTCCGGCCTTTCCGAGAATAGAGATGAAGCTGAAAAAAGGCGTAAAAAAACCGCCTGCAACTTCATAGAGGCCGTGAACGGCTCTGGTAAACGTTAAATCGAATTCTGCGAAGACTGTATTGAGCCAGACCGCAGCAGCTGTCAGTTCCATAGGATCTCCTGAATACACATACTTAAAATTTACACTAATATAACAAACGGTACAGGATTTTTCAATATTTGCCCGCTATAATGGCCCAAACGAAAAGGAGCGAGTTTCATTGCGAGTCAACAGGATATTAAACAGAATACTTCTTGGAATAATCATTCTCCTGTTCATTTTCATTCTTGCCGGCGTTGCCATTCTGATCTGGAAGGACGTGCCCGGAATTGTCTTTGCGTTCAATAGCTTTAAAAACAGGCTCACGGGAGAAGAGTCTGTCTCCTATATTTCGGAACAGGCAGAGCCGTACTACTCGGCACTCTCTGAAGAAGGGGACAGTGCCATTCCGCATTTTTCTAACAAATATCTCTTGAACCAGCTCCCGGAGCCTCAGAAAAACTGTGCTGCAGTCATGTACAAAAGCATACTGAATCATGACGACAGCTGCAGTATAGGAAACTTTGGTCTTAATGAGGATCAGCTCCGCACTGCGTACAGTTTCCTATATTACGATTGCCCGGAGCTATTTCAGGTCACTAACGGCTATACTCAGCTCAGCCGTAACGGGACAATCATTGAGATCAGTTTTGACTATATCCTTGATGTGAACCGCTATCAGATCTTCCGCGAGGAGGCAGAAGAGACGATCGCTTCTCTTAAAAAAGAGACGGAGGGTCTTGATGATCTCAATAAAGAATTCTACGTTGTCAGGTACCTGAGAGACAATAACGTCTATGACAGCGTGAGCCCCCTCTGCGGTACTCCGTATGCTGCTCTGCGCCTCGGCTACGGTAAATGTGACGCCTTTGCCAGAGCCTTCCAGTGGGTCATGCAGGAGATGGGGATCCCGTGTCTCCATATAGACGGTCCCGGCTCGGACAACACTGCCGCTCACGCATGGAATATAGTTCGTATAGGGAAGAGTTTCTATGAACTTGATGTTACATCCCTGGTCTGTGAACCGGGTGAGGAGAAGTCGGATGAGCTTTTCTCGATCAATATACCCGGCAGCTGGCTGAGGGAAGCCTACTCCGCTTATGACATTTTCGAAACCTTTGCGCCGCTTCCGGATACTGAGAATTTCGCCTCAGGCCACAGGCTTGAAAACGGTTTTCTCTATAAAAACTGCGAGCTTGAAGCAATAGCCTCTGATACCGGAGAGGTCTTTACTGAGGCTTACCGCTCCGGAGGAACTTACGGTATTCAGTTTACGGACAAAGCCGCCTATGAGATCTTCAAAGAAAACGTAGATAAATATATAAGCATGATGACAGACCTTTTCAAAACAGGCATAAAATATACCGTAACTTCATACGATACTTTTAATTTTGTTGAATTTTCCATATCCAAAAGCTGATAATAAGCTCCCGCGATTTTACATTCCCGGGAGCTTTTTGTGTTGACTAAAAGAGCATAAAAAACTATAATTATGTAACGGGGAAATCTTCCTCGTTTTATGTTTGTTAAATTTTTTTTTATTTTTTAAGGGAGGAATTATATGTCAGGCAAAAAAGTTTTCAAGTCCATGGACGGAAACGAAGCTGCTGCGTATATATCTTACGCTTTTACTGAAGCTGCAACGATATATCCGATCACTCCTTCGAGCCCCATGGCGAATCACGTTGACGAGTGGGCAGCGCACGGGATGAAGAATATCTTCGGATCGCCCGTCAAGCTGGTCGAGATGCAGGCAGAACTCGGTGCCGCAGCGGCCATGCAGGGCTCAGCCGAAGCAGGATCCCTCACGACGACCTACACGTCATCACAGGGCCTTATGCTCATGATCCCACCTATGTACAGAATGGCAGGTCTTCTGCTTCCTGTTGTAATGCATGTTGCAGCCAGATCCGTCGGTACAGATGCGATCTCCATCTTCGGCGACCACCAGGACGTCATGTCCTGCCGCCAGACAGGCTGGGCACAGCTGGCATCTTCCAGCGTCCAGGAGTGCATGGATATGGGCGCAGTTGCACATTTGAGCGCAATCAAGGGCAGAGTTCCTGTACAGCACTTCTTTGACGGATTCCGTACATCCCACGAGATCCAGAAGATCGAAGTCCTCGATTTCGACGAGATGGCAAAGCTTGTCGATTGGGACGCTATAAAGAAATTCAAGGATCACGCTCTGAACCCCGAGCACCCGACACTCCGCAACACGGGTGAAAACGATGATATCTTCTTCCAGCACAGAGAAGCAGTCAACCCGTTCTACTTTGCGTTCCCCGAGATAGTCGAGGAAGCAATGAAGCAGATCTCCGAAGTCACCGGCAGAGACTACAGGCTCTTCAACTACTATGGTGCTCCCGACGCTGAGGAAGTCATAGTGGCAATGGGCTCGGTCTCCGACACTGTACGCGAGACTGTTGAGTATCTCAACTCCCGCGGCGCCAAGGTAGGCTTTGTACAGGTCCACCTCTTCAGACCTTTCAGCATCAAACATCTCATGGATGTTCTTCCCGAGAGTGTAAAGATCATCACTGCTCTCGACAGGACCAAGGAGCCCGGTGCCATCGGCGAGCCTCTCTATGAGGATATCTGCTCGGCCATGATCGAGTCCGGCAAGGGTAATATAAAGGTCCTCGGCGGCAGATACGGCCTTTCTTCGAAGGATACCACCCCCGCACAGATCAAGGCTGTCTTCGACAACATGACAGGCGACAGGCGCAACCACTTTACAGTCGGTATCAACGACGACCTGACATTCCTTTCCCTGCCTGTAGGAGAGAACTTCGTGACCGGAAACGACTCCACGATCTCCTGCAAGTTCTGGGGCCTCGGCTCCGACGGTACGGTGGGCGCGAACAAGAACTCCATTAAGATCATAGGCGACAACACGGACAAATACGTCCAGGCATATTTCCAGTATGACGCCAAGAAGTCCGGCGGTCTTACGAGAAGCCACCTGAGATTTGGCGACAAGCCCATCCATTCCACCTACTACGTCACGATGGCTGACTTCGTAGCCTGTCACAAACAGGCCTACATGGCGCTCTTTGATATGGTGAATGAAGTGAAGCCCGGCGGTACCTTCCTTCTCAATACCAGATGGAAAGGCCAGCAGCTCATCGACAATCTTCCGAACAGAGCCAAGAGGATCATGGCCGAGAGGAATATCAACTTCTACACGATCGACGCTACTGACATAGCTGCGGAAGTCGGTCTCGGAAACAGAACTTCCACAGTTCTCCAGGCAGCCTTCTTTAAACTCTCCGGCGTACTTCCGATAGAAGATGCAGAGAGATACATGAAGGATGCGGCCGTCAAGAGCTTCTCCAGAAAGGGCCAGAAAGTTGTTGACATGAACTGGCAGGCAATCGAGAGAGGCCTCAACAGCTCCGTCAAGATAGACATTCCTGCAGAGTGGAAGGATCTCGAGGATGAGCCTGACGTTGTAAAGAATCCCGGCGCTCCGTCCTTTATTACTGACGTTCTTGAACCGATGAATGCCGCTAAAGGCGATGACATTCCCGTTTCCAAATTCAAAGATTACGCTGACGGCGTTATGCCTGTCGATACTGCAAAGTATGAGAAGCGCGGTGTTGCAGATAATGTTCCCGTTTGGGATCCCGACAAGTGCATAGGATGCAACAGATGTGCTTTAGTCTGCCCGCACGCTGCGATCCGTCCCTTCCTCTTCACCGAAGAAGAGGCCAAGAACGCTCCGGAGGGCTGTGTTACCAAGAAAGCGCTCGGCAAGGGCTTTGAAAACTACACATACCGCATGCAGGTCGGAGTTCTGGACTGCCAGGGCTGCGGAAGCTGCGTAGATGTCTGCCCGGCGAAGGAGAAGGCACTGAAGATGGTTCCTCTGGACGATGTCCTCGACCAGCAGAAGCTCTTCGACTACTGCCTGACCCTCTCCGACAAGAAGAATCCAATGGACAAATTCACAGCCAAGGGCTCACAGTACGAGAGAGAGTACTACCAGTTCAACGGTGCCTGCCCCGGCTGCGGCGAAGCACCCTACATCAAGCTCCTCACTCAGGTCTTTGGCAACAGAATGTATGTGGCCAACGCGACGGGCTGCTCACAGGTCTACGCAATGTTCACTCCGACTTTCCCGATGTCCACAGATCCGAAGACAGGCTTCGGTCCTGCATTCTCCAACTGCCTCTTCGAGAACAACGCTGAGTTCGCACTCGGCATGCGTCTGTCCATGAACCAGATGAAGGAACAGGTCAAGAGACATGCGCTCGCTGCCATCGAGGCCTCCTCGGATGAGAAGCTCAAAGCTGCTCTCAACGACTGGCTCGAGTATGGCGATGAGGAAGACAGAACCGTCGAAGTCTCCGACGCGGTAAGAGAAGCTCTGAAAGAGACTAAAGACGACAATGCAGATATCAGATTCCTGCGCGACAGACAGGATCAGCTGACCAAGAAGGCAGTGTGGATGTTCGGCGGAGACGGCTGGGCATACGACATAGGCTATGGCGGACTTGATCACGTTATGGCCTCCGGTGAGGACATCAATGTTCTCGTCGTCGACAACGAGCTGTACGCCAACACAGGCGGACAGGCTTCCAAGGCAACTCCTATCGGCGCCGCCGTCCAGTTTGCCGCAGCGGGCAAGATCACACCTAAGAAGGACCTCGGCCTGATGCTCAGCACTTACGGATATGTCTACGTCGCTAAAGTAGCACTCGGCGCCAATCCCGAGCACTTCCTCAAGTGCCTCAAGGAAGCTGCCGAGCACAAAGGACCTTCGATCGTCATCGCGTATGCTCCGTGCATCAACCACGGTATCGGCGGCGGCATGAAGAAGTCCATAGCTGAAGAGAAGGATGCTGTTGAATGCGGCTTCTGGCCCCTCTACAGGTACATCCCCGAGAGAGAAGAGCAGGGTCTCAACCCCTTCGTTCTTGACAGCAAAGAGCCCAACGGCAAGATCCGCGAGTACATGATGAATGAAGTGAGATTCTCGTCGCTCACACGTACATTCCCCGAGACAGCCGAGAAGCTGTTCAAGGAAGCAGAAGAACAGTGCATGAAGCGCTACGAGAAATACAAGAGAATGGCAAAAGACTGGTAATCCGATCTGATCTACACAAGGCAGGGCTTCGGCCCTGCCTTTTCCTGTTGAAAAAGACGTTTCCGGAGATTCCGTTACGGAAAACCGCTGTAATATTTTCCCTGATTCGTTGACAATCGATAATACAAGTGATAATATAACTGTGTTAGCTTAAATAATACAGTTATATTACTTTAGGAGGTATCAATAATGAAAAAGTATTTAGCTCTGCTGCTTGCCTGTGCGCTGGTTCTTGCTCTCTGTGCCTGCGGGAAGGCTGCTCCTCTGTCCGATGAAGAAAAACTCGCGAAAGTCGAAGAGCTTTATCTGAACAAGCTTTCAGATAATGGCGGCACGCTTGAAGAGTACAGGGTCGATAAGGTTGAGCCGGTCGACAATGAAACACTCTCTATGCTGACAGGAAAAGACGGGTTTTACCCCGACGCCACGGATGATGCTGTCTTCGCGTACGTCACATACTCTGTTAAGCCGGCAGCAGACTATTATTTAGCTTGGACAGCAGGAAACGGAGAAGAGCAGGGCGATTGGATAGTAAACAAAACGGCCTGCGTATGTGTTGACAAGGTAAACGGAGAATTCGCGCTTGTAAGCGACGGTACCGGCTGGTAAGTTTCAGGAACAGGAACACCTGGTTTAGTCAGAATAGACAAAAAATGTCCGCCAAAATTGTTGAAGATAGACAATTTATGGCGGACATTTTATTTGTTATAATATATCATCAAATACTGCAAAAATCTTTTGTATGAGAGGAGTTCAGTATGAGCACAGAAACAGTTGAGAACGGGAAGGAAGTTCTCAAAGCGGAAATAAAAGAGCTTAAGGAAAAGCTTATCTCCATGCAGCAGCCTTTGAGGGAGAAGGGTTTGCCCATAATCGTACTCGTGGAGGGCTGGGCAGCGGCCGGAAAAGGAAGTCTTATCAACGAACTGATAAGCGAGATCGACCCGAGGTTCTATAATGTGGTATCCCCGGTCATTAAAAGCGAGAGCGAGGAGCGCTACCCGTTTTTATATCCCTATGCTTCCGAGATACCGGAAAACGGAAAGATCATGTTCTATGACTCGGGATGGATGGAAGCTGTCGTAAGGAAATATATGCGCCGGGAGATCACTAAAGACGTATATAAGCAGCGCGTCCGCTCCGTTAACGAGTTTGAAAGACAGCTTCGCGACGGAGGCTACCTGATACTCAAGCTCTTTGTGAATATAAGCGCAAAGGAGCAGAAAAAACGTATCAGAGACCTTCTCGAGGACGGGAATACCGAGTGGCGTGTAAGCGACGACGATATCTGGCAGCACAAGGAGTATGAGCTCTTCAAGGAAGCCTACGACAAGTTCATGGAAAAGACAAACGAAACAGTTCCATGGCATGTTCTCGACGGCGGCAACAAAAAGAAGGCTGTCAGAGACGCGTTCAGGCTTCTGACCGGTATGATAGAAAAAGGTCTCAAGGACGGCAAATACAACGGTGATCCGTTCAAGGAGGATTTCCCGCTTATAAAGATGCCCGAACTCAAAGATGTCGACTTGAGCGCTGTTATTTCGGACGAGGAATACGACAAAGAGCTCAAGAAATATCAGAACAAGCTCAGAGATCTCCACAATGTTATATACCGCAAGAAGATCCCCGTAGTTCTGTGCTATGAGGGCTGGGACGCGGCCGGAAAGGGCGGAAACATCAGAAGGATAGCCAAGCCCCTGGATCCAAGAGGCTTTGACGTCAAGCCCATAGCATCTCCAGAGCCTCATGAACTGGCCCGCCAGTACCTGTGGAGATTCTGGACGAGACTTCCGAGATCAGGGCATATCTGTATTTTCGACCGCACCTGGTACGGAAGAGTAATGGTGGAGAGGCTCGAGGGCTACTGCACCGAGAAGGACTGGAAGAGGGCATACAACGAGATAAATGAATTTGAACGCCAGCTGACCGATTGGGGCGCCGTAGTGATAAAGTTCTGGATACAGATAGACAGCGATACCCAGCTGGAGCGCTTCACGGCCAGACAGAACACTCCGGAGAAACAGTGGAAGATAACCGAAGAAGACTGGCGCAACAGAGATAAATGGGATCAGTACGAGGTCGCGGTAAATGAGATGCTGCAAAAGACCAGTACGGAAAACGCTCCCTGGTACATTATCGAGTCCAACGATAAGAAATACGCCAGAATAAGAACGCTCAAGATTCTTACCGAAGCGCTCGAAAAGGCCTGCGAGGAGCACACTGTCAGAAATCTTTAATAATTAACCTAGTCAGGAATGACAGTTATAATACCGGTGACAGCCCGTAAATCGGGCCGTCACCGGTTTTCACATATTAAAAGATCATTTTATTGAGATCCTCCGAAATAATGTCTTGACAAACGGGCAAAGTGAGTTTATTATCAGTTCATTATATTAGCTCGCTAAAGCGTTAGTCCAATGATGTACAATTAATAATTGGGAGGATATTCAAATGAAAAAGAAGATATCGCTTATACTTGTTCTCGCGCTGATTCTTTCGCTGGCAGCGGGATGCGGAAGCTCAAGTCAGGCTAAGGCGCCGGTCATTAAGGACGGAGATTTCACCATAGCATTCTGTACATGGATAGGATATGCTCCCTTGTATATCGCAAGAGAAAAAGGATTCTTTGAGAAATACGGTATAAATCCTACTCTGACAATAAATGAGGACGAAGGCACTTATGCGGCCGCTATGTATTCAAACAGCATTCAGGGCCTCGGCCAGGTCATAGACCGTGAAGTCATAAGCTTTGCATCCGGAACTCCGGAGACAGTTATCCTTGCGATGGATCAGTCCTCCGGCGGAGACGGGATCATTGCAAGCGCGGATATCAATTCTGTTGAAGATCTCAAGGGCAAAACAATAGGTCTCGATACCTCCTCGACCGCGTATTTCTTCTGCCTGACAGTTCTGCAGAGCGCGGGACTGACTGAAAAAGACGTAACACTTATTGATATGGACTCCGATTCCACAGGTCCGGCTTTCATGGCGGGGCAGATAGACGCAGCAGTTACCTGGGAGCCCTTCCTTTCTACAGCATCTGACCGTGAAGGCGGGCACCTCCTTTGCGACTCTGCGGACTACCCCGGAACTATCCTCGATGTGCTTACAGTAAGACAGGATCTCTCTGATGAGGCAAAACAGGCGCTGGCAAACGCATGGTATGACGCTGTAGATTATCTGAAAGCAAATGAGGATGAGAGCGTAAAGATAATGGCCGAGGGCCTTGAGCTGACTGTTGAAGAGGCGGCAGATGAGCTGTCCGGCGTCTCATTCTACGGCAGGGAAGAGAACAAAGCCTTCATAGACAAAGATTCCGGAAACAGTATCTTTGATATTGCAAAAAGAGCGCAGGACTTCTGGCTCGAGCTCGGAATAATAAGCAGCGAGATAGATCTTGACACTTTCATCTCTGCAGAATACTTCGGATAATCAAAGGGTAATAAGGTGACAGATAAAAAGTCATACAAATCAACATCGTTTATTTCGTTCGCCGTGATCCTTCTGATATGGTTCACGGCAACGAAAGTTTTCAGCGTAAACAAGGTTTTCCTGCCCTCTCCGGGTAATGTGGCAGAGGCGCTGAAAAGACTCCTGAAGGACGGTATGCTTCTGAGATATACCTGGATGAGTACGAAACGCGTATTCATAGGCTGGCTCATCTCGGTCATTGCCGCCCTTCCTCTAGGTATGCTCACGGCGACCTCGAGATTTTTCAAAGCGCTTCTGCAGCCGGTAATGGAATTCATGCGCTATCTTCCGGTCGTCGCTTTAGTTCCGCTGACGCTTCTTTATTTCGGAATAGGGGAGAGCCAGAAATATGCGATCATATTCCTGGGGACATTCTTCCAGCTCATACTCATGGTGTCGGACAGTGTTGCCTCCGTTGACAGGAACATGATAAACGCCGCGGCGACTCTGGGAGCCGCAAAGAAGCAGCAGTATTTCCGCGTGCTTCTGCCCGCTGCGCTTCCGTCGCTTCTTGACGATATGCGCCTGACGATCGGCTGGGCCTGGACATATCTGGTAGTCGCGGAAATGGTGGCTGCAGACGCCGGCCTCGGTTATATGATACTCAAGAATCAGCGCTATCTGGCAACGGATGTGATCTTTGCGGGGCTTATCATGATAGGACTTGTAGGTTTAGTTACGGACTTTGCCTTCAGGCTGATCTCATATATAGCCGTACCCTGGGCAAGGAGGCTTAACGACAATGTCTGAGCTTGAGATAAGAAACCTTAACAAGACATTCAGAGTCTCGAAGAAATCGTCCGTAACGGCGCTTGACAATATATCACTGAATGTCGGCTCCGGTGAGTTCGCTGTGCTGGTAGGCCCCTCCGGATGCGGAAAGAGCACACTTCTGAATATCGTGGCTGGACTCGATACATGCGATCCGGGAGGTGAGGTCCTGCTCGACGGCAAGCAGATCAAAGGACCCGGCGCGGACAGAGGAATGGTCTTCCAGTCCTATACATTATTCCCCTGGCTCAGTGTCAGAAAAAACATCGAGTTCGGACCTTCGCTCAGAAATGTCAGCGAGCCTGAACGCAGAGCCGTTGCAGAAAAGTTTATAAAAGAGACCGGGCTCACAGGCTTTGAGGACATGCTTCCGGGCGGACTTTCCGGAGGAATGAAGCAGAGAGTCGCGATCGCGAGAACTCTTGCAAACAGTCCGAAGATGCTTCTGATGGATGAACCTTTCGGAGCTCTCGACGCCCAGACAAGAGCGGTAATGCAGGAGATGCTCTCGAGGGTCTGGCAGAAGGAGCGTACTACAGTTCTTTTTGTAACACATGACATCGATGAGGCGATCCTCATGGGAACGAAGATATATGTCATGTCGAGACGGCCTGGCAGGATCAAACAGATGATACCTGTGAATATCAGCGGAGAGCGCGGGCATAAAGTCACATTGAGCCCGGAATTTCTCGCGATCAAGCATCAGATCATGGATCTTATCTGGGAGGACAGCGAGCAGGCCTCAATGGAAGTGAACGGAGACGGTATATAAATGATCAGAATATATGAAAAAAAACAGTGGGAATCCGAAGATATACTTAAGCGCAGAAACGAGGTACCGGATGTCTCGGAAGAAGTCTCGCAGATAATAAAGAAAGTCCGTGAGGGCGGAGACAGAGCGATATTCGAATGTGAAAGGAAAAGACATCCGAGGCCATATCTGGAGTCGCTTCAGGTGAGCGACCGGGAGTTTGACGAAGCTTTTGCAGCTCTTCCGGGAGAGCTTCTCGATACGATGAAAAGAGCCGCCGCAAATATTGAGGAATTTCACAAAAGACAGCTTTGTGAGGGCTTTTCATACGAAAGACCGGATGGAAGCATACTCGGTCAGCGTGTCATGCCGATCGAAAAGGTGGGGCTTTATATACCCGGGGGAAGCGCGAGCTATCCTTCTTCAATACTGATGAATGCCATACCTGCCAGGATCGCGGGCTGCAGCGAGATAATCATGACTTCTCCCTCAGATAAGGAAGGCAGAATGTCACCTCTGATCCTTGCCAGCGCCAAGCTTGCCGGAGTGACGAAGCTGTTCAAAACGGGCGGCGCTCAGGCGATAGCTGCCATGGCATACGGAACGGAGAGCATACCGAAGGTATATAAGATTACAGGGCCGGGGAACGCTTACGTTGCCGAGGCAAAGAGGCAGGTGTTCGGAACTGTTGCAATAGACATGATTGCCGGCCCGAGCGAGGTATTGATCATCAGCGACGGGAAAAGCGACCCTGATCTGCTTGCGGCGGATCTGCTCTCCCAGGCAGAGCATGACAAGGCAGCGACAGCCGTTCTGATCACTCTCAGCAGAGCGGAAGCGGAGGCCGTGCGGGACCGGATCGAAGACAGACTCAAAAAACTTCTCAGAGAAGATATAGCAAGAGCCTCAGTAGATTCAAACGGAAAGATCCTGATCGCGGAAAGCATCGGGGAGGCTGCCGCGCTTTCGAATGAACTTGCCCCTGAGCATCTTGAGATCAGCACAGATGATCCGTTTGAGTGTCTCAAGCTTATTAAAAATGCCGGAAGCATTTTTTTGGGCAGAGAGACCTGTGAGCCTTTGGGAGACTATTTCGCGGGGCCGAACCACACGCTTCCGACCATGGGCACTGCCAAGTTTTCAAGCGCCCTATCTGTCGATGATTTTGTCAAGAGATCCCAGTTCCTCTGCTACAGTTCCAAAGCATTCAGGAGAGACGCGGAAGATATAATCAGATTTGCGGAGGCAGAAGGTCTTACAGGCCACGCAGAAGCGATCAGAGCAAGACTCTGATATGCCGGACAAATAACAAAACCACCCTTAGCGGGTGGTTTTTTATAAGTAATGCGATTATCAGATAACACCGGCGGGGATAAGGATAATAAGGAGAATGGCGACGAGGCCCCATTCGACAGCGAGGAAGGTGTTTCTCTTTTTCGGTTCCATGTCCGGAACGTAGTTCGATGCGAGGAAGAAGGGGATATAGGTCGTAATGAAGACAGGGAGCACGCCCCACCATTTGTAGACCCAGATAAAGGACCGGTTGGAGGTTCCCGCGAGGAAGGACTCGACAAGCGCGAAGAGCAGTGCCATCTCTATAGCCCCGACCAGCTTGCAGCTTATGCCTTTTTTACCGTCCTTCGCGAAGTATCTCTTCGAGGTGTCGTCCGGGAGCATTTTCCAGGAGATAATACCTGCGAGCGAGAACATCATAGAGAGCTCCCAGCATACGCCTATCAGGAGAATGAAGGTGGTGGAAGCGTTTGAAACGGACCAGAGCGGGTATCCGGTGACATGTCCGATTATCGCGTTCGCGATCTCGTAGAGCCAATGTACGCCGTAGAGGGCAAAGCCGGCGAATATGGCCTTGAAATTCTTGTTCTTTACCTCGGTCCAGTATACGTAAAAGACCACGGCTAAGATGAATATGAATGTCCAGTTGAAGTTTTCGGTGCTTCTTACCGTAATGTTTTCAACAGCCTGCCTGGCCTCGGCAGAGCCGTCACCCCAGAATTTAAACATGGCGCGACCTCCTTTGAGTTTTTTTCGGAAATAAAGCAAGATCAGTTTACCATCATGTCCGCGTAATATCAATAAGACAGATCCGGACAATTCTTAAGGGTTAACGGAGATAGTAATTTGAGGAATAATGTGATATTATAGTTTACAGATATAAAGGAGCCTTAAGTATATGGCGGAAATACTCGTTTACAATATAAAGGATGAACAGAAGCTGACCGGGATAAGGCTCTGCGCGCTTAAGCAGGGAGCCGAGACCGTTGTCGTTTCCCCTGAAGATTTTTCAAAGCCTCTGAAGTCAGTTCTGGGGCTCGAAAACGTCTCTTCATCTGATGCGGATGCCCCTGAAAAGCAGTTTGAAGGCGAGATGCTCGTGATGCACGCTCTCGATAACAGGCAGTTCAACAGCTTTTTGGACTCGCTCAGAAGCTTTGATATAAGCGTTCCTTTAAAAGCGGTCGTGACCGACACAAATATCTCCTGGAGCTCCGAGAAACTCTACAGAGAGCTCAGCTCAGAGCGCAAAGCCATTTCCGCAGGGCACAAGAGCGTCCACAGAAAGAAGGGCTGAGATGACCGATCTGAGTATTCTGAATAAAGAACAGCGGGAGGCGGTTACTTCCACAGAGGGATATATCAGAGTGATAGCCGGAGCGGGCTCGGGCAAGACGAGAGCGCTCACATACCGCTTTGCCTATCTTGTAAACGATCTGGGCATACTCCCCGGGAATATCCTCTGCGTGACCTTTACCAATAAGGCTGCAAACGAGATGCGAAGCCGTATCCACAATCTTACAGGCGACAACGATACTGGCTATATAAACACTTTCCACGGCTTCTGTGTCTCTGTCCTTCAGGAGGACAGCTTTGCAGTTTCCTATCCCAAGAGCTTTCTGGTTATCGACAATTCGGACATAGACCAGATGCTGCAGATCATATATGAGGAGAGGGGTCTGACTCTGAGGGACAGGACCTTCTCCGCTGCGAGGGACATGATAGAGATACAGAAGATCTTCAAAAAGCCCGAGTATTATCTGGACATGATAAAAATGTCTCTCGACGAGCTGCATGAAAAGTATCTTTCCGCGACGGATCCGGACGAGATGATCTTTTACGGCTATCTCTATCAGGAGAAAAAATGCTTCGCGCTCGACTACAACGATCTTATAAAGATCACGCTCTATATCTTCGAAAACAATACGGATATCAAGCTCAAGTGGCAGCAGCGCCTCGAGTACATTATGATAGATGAGTTCCAGGACATAGACCGGCTCCAGTACGATCTCATGAAGGTCCTCTGTGCCTATCACGGGAACCTGTTCATAGTCGGAGACCCCGACCAGACCATCTACACCTGGAGAGGCGCGAACGTCAAATACCTGCTCGAGTTTGACAAAGACTTCCCCGGAACGAAGACCGTTATGATGATGAAAAACTACCGCTCTGCTCCGGAGATCCTGAATGTCGCAAACTCGCTCGTTTCAAAGAACAAATACAGAATAGAGAAGAACCTGATCCCTGTCCTTCCTTCAGGAGAGAGAGTCCTCTGCCACCACGCGGAAAACGCCGAGCAGGAGGCAGAGTGGATCGCTTATAATATCAATTCCCTCCACGACTCCGGTGTCAGTTTAAAGGACATCACAGTTCTCTACAGAGCGCACTACGTCACCAGAATGCTCGAGGAGGTCTTCAGAAAGCGGAAGCTTCCCTATGTCATATACAGCGGAGTGCAGTTTTACAACCGAATGGAGATCAAGGACGCGCTGTGTTATCTCAGAATGCTCGTATACAAAGACGACCTTTCTTTCCGGAGAATAGCAAACGTCCCAAAGAGGAATCTCGGCAAAAGGCGTATGGCCTTTCTCGAGGAACAGGCTGAAAAAAACGGCTGTTCACTGTATGAGGCGTTAAAGATGAATCTGGATGACGGGATATTCCTCGGAACAAAGGCTGCGTCTTTTGTAAAACTCATAGAAATCTTCTCACTGAACTGGCAGGGCAGACAGATCTCGGAGCTTCTTTCCGATATTCTCGACAGGAGCGGCTACGAGGAGATGCTCAGGACCGAGGGAAGCCAGGACAGGCTGGACAATCTGGCCGAGCTCAAGCAGTCCGTGTACGAATATGAGACTAGCTGCGGCGAAGAGGCCACGGCCGAGCACTATTTCTCGCATGTGGCACTGTTTTCCAACAGCGATACGGCGGATACGGATGACAAAGTCAAGCTCATGACAGTTCATGCCGCCAAGGGCCTTGAATTTCCTTATGTCTTTCTCTGCGGCATGAATGAGGGCATATTCCCGACGAGAAGGACGAGGACCCTTCCTGGCATGGAAGAGGAGAGAAGGCTCTGTTTTGTGGCTGTGACGAGGGCGGAGAAGAGGCTTTTCCTGTCAGAGGCCGAGGGCAGAAATACCGACGGATCTCCGAGATATCCCTCACGATTTTTGCTTGATATAGACAGGGAGTATCTTGACTATACGAAAAGGCCCAGGGAAGAGCTGATCAAGGACGCCCGTGACTATATTAAGAGCAGTACAGCTTATCTCGCCGAGGACGATCAGCTCAAATTCAAGATCGGCGACAGGATAACGCATGACATTATGGGCTCCGGAACAGTTGCGGATATCGATTCCGACGGCGCCTGCTACATAATAAAATTCGACTCCCTTGCGACTTCGCGCAGGATCTCATTCAGAGCAAAACTCGAAAGACTATGACAGGAGAGAAAATGGGCGTATTCAAAGACGGAAAGTACAGTAAAGAGATAGTTATTCCCATAAGCATGTGCGATTTTACTGAGCGCCTGAGCATCAACGACCTGGCCGCAATCTGCATGGATATGGCCTATGAGGACGCCGAGCGCAGGGGAATCGGCACTGCTGTAATGAAGGAGGAACATTTCTTCTGGCTGACAGTGAGAACTAAGTTTGTTTTCTGCAAGTTTCCCAAAGCTCTGGAAAAGATAAAGGTGCTGACCTGGCCGAATCCCTTCGGAAGCGCGCTTTGCAACCGCTGTTACACGATGGAGAACGAAAACGGCGAGAGGCTCGCTTCAGGCATCACAGAGTGGGCGATATTCGACCTTGAGACGAACAGGCTTATAAAAAAGCTCAGCGATACTTTCCTCAAACAGGAGGTGCTTCCGGAAACGCCGTTCGAGATCGGCAGACTACGGATCGGGCACGATTTTTCCGGCAGTGAGAAGCTCGGAACCTATAAAGTCAGATCTACGGATATAGATATCGGAAACCACATGAACAATGTTGCCTATATCAGAGCTCTTCTTTCGATGCTCAGTACGGTGAGAAGAAGAGAGCTCGACATAAAGGGTCTGGATATAAGCTACCGTTCTCCTTCATTTGAGGATGAGGAACTCGGGGTGTATATAAGAAAAGACGAGGGCTTCTCGGATATAGGGATGCTCCACAGTGACGGAAAACCCTCGGTTCTTGCAAGGATAAATTACTGATAAGGAGTTAAGCCATGAAAACTTCAAAGGTCTATACGGAACAGGAACTCAGATACCTGAAAATGCTCTCCCGCCAGTACCCGACCGTTAAAGCGGCAGGAACCGAGGTGATCAATCTCCAGGCAATCATGAATCTGCCCAAAGGAACGGAGTTTTTCATCTCCGATGTGCACGGGGAATATGAGGCTTTTCTGCATATCTTAAATTCGTGCTCGGGCGTTATCAGATACACGCTCGATGAGCTCTTCGGGGATACCCTTAGCCGGGGCAAGATAGAAGAGCTCGCGACTCTGATCTACTATCCGAAGGAGAAAACGGACCAGATCCTCAAAAGAACGGAAGACCAGGAGGAGTGGTTCAGACTAACTCTGCACAGGCTTGTTGCGGTATGCAGGGTCGTCTCGACACCGTACACAAGGTCGAAGGTCAGAAAAGCGCTTCCGCAGGATTTCGAATACATCATCGCTGAGCTTCTTAACACGCCTGCGAGCGAGAAGGACAAGCACGACTACTATGAAAACATAATAGCAGCAGTTATCAGAACAGGTCTTGCCAGAGATCTCATCGCAGCGCTGGCACAGGTTATAAAGGAACTCGCCGTGGACCATATGCACGTTGTCGGCGATATTTTCGACAGAGGCCCGAGAGCCGACGTGATCATGGATTCGCTGACAAATTTCCATTCGCTGGATATCCAGTGGGGCAACCACGATATACTCTGGATGGGCGCGGCATCCGGAAGCAGGACGCTTGTGGCCACAGTCCTTACAAACTCAATGCGCTACAACAATCTGGAGGTCGTCGAAACGGGCTACGGTATCTCCCTGAGACCTCTCTCGGTATTTGCAAACGACGTTTACAAGGATACCGATGTACATTGCTTTCAGGTGAAGCTCGAGGAGAGCGGCTCCGATTCTTTCTCGGAAAAGGATAAGCTTCTTTCTGCACGCATGAACAAGGCCATAACCGTTATCCTGTTCAAGCTCGAAGGTCAGAAGATCATGAGGCATCCTGAATACGGGATGAACGACAGGCTGCTTCTCGACAAGATCGATTATAAAAACAAATGCATAACGATAGACGGTGTAACTTATCCGCTGGAGGATACTGATTTCCCGACGGTCGACCCTGCGGATCCGTATGCTCTCACGCCCGAGGAGGAGAGCGTCATAGACCAGCTCACGGCCTCATTCGAGCACAGCGAGAAGCTCCAGAGACATGTGAGGTTCCTCTACTCCAAGGGGAGCATATACACGATCTATAACGGGAATCTGCTCCTTCACGGCTGCATACCGATGACTGAAGACGGGGAGCTTCTGAAATTCAATCTCGACGGAAAAGAGCGCTCCGGAAAAGAGCTTTTCGATTACCTCGATGCCGCCGCGAGACAGGCATATTACCTGAAACGCGGTACTCTGGAGAGACGCATCGGAATGGATATTCTCTGGTTCCTGTGGGCCGGCAGAAACAGCCCGATATTCGGCAGAGACAGGATGACCACCTTCGAGAGGAGACTGATAAAGGACGAGAGCGCCTGGAAAGAGCCCAAAAACGCATACTACAGGCTCTACGAAGACCCCGAGGTCTGCAACAGGCTCCTAAAAGAATTCGGGCTTCAGGGCAAACACTGCCACATAATCAACGGGCATATTCCCGTCAAAGCCGGCAAGGGGGAGAGCCCGATAAAGGGAGGCGGAAAGCTTATAGTTATAGACGGCGGTTTCTGCAAAGCCTACCAGCACACCTCGGGGATCGCGGGATATACGCTCATATACGATTCATACGGTTACAGGATAGTCGAGCACCAGCCCTTTGCGGGCAGGAAGGCGGCTATCGAAGGAAACCTTGACATAGCTTCCTCGTCCAGACAGTTCGAGAGACTGGAAAAAAGGGAGAAGATCGCCGACACGGATACCGGCAGAAAACTTTTTGAACAGAGCGAAGACCTCATGTCGCTCCTTCAGGCTTTCAGGGACGGCGTCGTGACAGAAAACCACAAGGAATAGATACCAAAAAAACCTTTCGGCTGAAGGCTTGAGAGCCTCAGCCGAAATTTTTTGTTGACGGCATATAGGACATGTGCTATCATAACTGTATTAATTCAGATAATACGGAGATGAAAAATGAAAAGAATAATTTGCCTGATAACGGCTCTGATACTTGTTTTCTCGCTTGCGGCCTGCGGCAGCAAAGCTCCTGCCGTCGCGAGCGACGGAGACGCAGCTTATTACGCGAGCGACGGAGACGCCTGGGAGGATTGGGGTGAAGAGGAGCCAAATGAAGGCTACGGATCCTTCCAGCCCGATAACCTTCTTGAAGGCATGAAAGAATCGGACTATCCTGATTACATGGAATCGGAGCCGGTCGAGGTCTCGAATACCGATGAGTTCCTGGCTGCTCTGAACAGCGACACGGTCATTGTATTAAAGGCCGGAGACTACGTCCTGAGCGACGCTTCAGATTACGGAACATACTACGAAGACGGGCCCTATACCTGGATGGACCTCTATGACGGGGATTACGAGCTTGTGATCAGAGATCTCGAGAATCTCACGATATACGGAGACACGCAGGACAACAGCGCAGCCAGGATAATGGTAAAGCCGAGATACGCGAACGTTCTGTCCTTCAATAACTGCAAGGGCCTGAACTTCAGCTGCCTGACCTCAGGTCACACCGAGGCTCCGGGCTTCTGCTCCGGCGGAGTCTGGAATTTCACGGCCTGCAAAGACATAAACATCTTCGGCTGTCGGCTTTACGGATGCGGTACACTGGGCGTGTCCTGTACGAGCTGCAGGTATATCAGTGTCGATCGTACCGATATATACGACTGCTCGAACGGCGCCGCGTATTTCTATAACTGCTACGACGCGAGGTTTGATGATTCGAGATTCAGCGGCTGCGGCAAATCCTCGGGCGGAGCCTATACGATGTTCTACGCGGCATCCACAACGGGCCTGGCCTTCGTAAACTGCAAGGCTGAGCAGAACATCTGTGAGAAAATGTTCGAGACGTATTTCTGTGATGATATGTATCTGCTCGGTTCGGAGTTTAAAGACAATGCCATTGCAAATACGTTTTTTGCAATCACGGGAACTTCGCCGGTCATCGACAAATGCAGCTTCAAGGACGATTGCGTGCTGTTCGAGGAGACATATTCCGACGGTGAGATCCCGCCCTACGGCCTTTCACCTGACGGAGAGAAGCTCTATGAAGACGAACTCAGAGCGATGGAACTCTCAGCTGCCGAATACGACGGGCCTTCCGCTCAGGAAGGGGCCGGGTCCGGTGAGCTGTCTTCTGTTCCCGCTGAGGAGTACCATGTGAGCACTGTAGACGAGTTCCTGGCCGCAATAGGTCCGGACAGGACCATATATCTCGAGGCCGAGATGTTCGACCTCTCGACAGCCTCAAATTACGGAGGATTTTCCGGCGGAGACTGGTACGTCTGGGAACAGTTTTACGACGGACCGAATCTCCGGATCACAGGCGTGTCGAATCTCAGAATAGAAGGACTGGGGAAGGACAAGACCACGGTAATGGCAGTCCCGAGATACGCGAATGTCCTGTCCTTCAGCGACTGTTCGAATATAGTCGTGAGCGATCTCACGGCGGGGCACATGAAGGAGGCTCCGGGTTCCTGCAGCGGCTCCGTGCTTGGCTTCTTTCAGTGCAGGAATTTCCATGTAGTGGACTGCGGGCTTTTCGGGTGCGGAGTCTACGGGCTGGATATATCCTCGAGCACCAGGGGCGATGTGCTCTCTACGGAAATCTATGACTGCAGCGAGGGCGCCGCGTATATCTATTCGTCGGACGGAATAGCCTTCACCGGCTGCAATATACACGACTGCGGTGAGAACGGAGATTATTTCACCGTATACTCGAGCGGAGACATCACGTTAAACGACACGTCTCTGATATTCTGATCCTGACTTTAAAAGAATAATCAAATAAATTGTTATTTAAGCTTATCCATGGTATAATCTGCGCCATGGATAAGTTTGTTCTTCATTCGGATTACAAAGCTACCGGAGACCAGCCCCGGGCGATCGAGGCCCTGGTAAACGGCCTGAACAACGGTCTTGACGAACAGGTCCTGCTCGGGGTGACCGGTTCGGGCAAGACCTTTACGATGGCCAACGTCATCGAGAGGATTAACAGACCGACTCTGGTCCTTGCACACAACAAGACTCTGGCTGCCCAGCTCTGCAGCGAGTTCAAGGAGTTCTTCCCGGAGAACGCCGTGGAGTACTTCGTGTCATACTACGACTACTACCAGCCCGAGGCCTACATTCCTCACACCGATACCTTTATAGAGAAGGACTGTTCCATAAACGACGAGATCGAGCGTCTTCGTCACAGTGCGACCTCGAGCCTTTTCGAGAGGAGAGACGTGATAGTCGTTGCCTCGGTCTCCTGCATTTACGG
Source organism: Oscillospiraceae bacterium (assembly GCA_902802045.1). Taxonomy (GTDB): domain Bacteria; phylum Bacillota; class Clostridia; order Oscillospirales; family Oscillospiraceae; genus Limivicinus. Next base: position 126,714 of record CADCKQ010000002.1, read on the forward strand.
TCTGGGCGACCCTATAGACTATGTCAATATGGTCCTTTCGTTCAGGACGGGCCGTGAGATGAAATTTGACGAGGTCCTAAGAAAGCTCACGGAGATCAGATACAACCGCAACGACATGGTCCTTGAGAGGAACAACTTCCGCGTCAGAGGCGATACGCTGGAGATCTTTCCGGCGTACTCCTATAATACCGCGTACAGAATAGAGTTTTTCGGTGACGAGGTCGACCGGATCTCAGAGATAAATCCGCTCACGGGAAACGTGAACACCTATATCACTCATTGCGCGATCTACCCCGCGAGCCATTATGTGACTACAAAGGAAAAGCTCGAGAGAGCCATCGTCAGGATCCGCAAGGAGTGCGACGAGCGTGAGGAGTATTTCAAAAAGAACAACAAGCTCATAGAGGCACAGCGCATCCGGCAGCGCACCGAATACGACATAGAGATGATCATGGAGCTAGGCTACTGCAGCGGGATAGAGAACTATTCCAGAGTGATATCGGACAGAGAGCCTGGCTCGCCTCCGATGACGCTCATAGACTATTTCCCGAAGGACTTCCTCCTCTTTATAGACGAGAGCCATGTAACGCTGCCACAGCTCCACGCCATGTACAACGGAGACAGGGCCAGAAAGGACTCGCTGGTCGAGTTCGGCTTCCGCCTCCCCTCGGCCTACGACAACAGGCCGCTGAAATTTGACGAGTTTACGCAGCGGATACACCAGAGGATATATGTCTCGGCGACTCCCGGTGAATACGAGAGAAGCAGAGCGGGGCAGATAGCCGAGCAGCTTATACGCCCGACAGGGCTTCTTGATCCGGAGATATTCGTCAGACCAACGGAAAACCAGATCGACGACCTGATCAACGAGCTCAGCGAATGTATCGGAAAAGGCCACAGAGCTCTCGTAACCACGCTTACGAAAAAGATGGCCGAGGACCTGAGCGCATATCTTGTGAATGTCGGGATCAGGTGCCGCTACATGCACCACGATATCGGCGCAGTCGAGCGCATGGAGATAGTCAGAGACTTGAGACTCGGCGAATTTGACGTAATAGTGGGGATTAATCTCCTCAGAGAGGGCCTTGATATACCTGAAGTGGGGCTTGTAGCCATTATGGACGCCGATAAAGAGGGTTTTTTGAGAAGCGAGACTTCTCTGATACAGACAGTCGGAAGGGCGGCCAGAAACGCGGACAGCAAGGTGCTCATGTATGCAGATACGATTACTCCGTCGATGAGAAACTGCATCGATGAGACTTCCCGGCGCCGCAAGGTCCAGCAGGAGTACAACAAGGAGCACGGGATCACGCCCAGGACCATCACCAAGGATATACGCGAGCTTCTCGAGATCTCCGCCAAGGGACCGGATGTTAAGAATAACCGCGGCATAAGGATGACCGAGAACGAAAAGAAGAAGCTCATCGATCAGCTCGAGAAACAGATGAAGCAGGCCGCAGCGATGCTCGAGTTCGAGATCGCCGCCCAGTACAGAGACGAGATAATACGTCTGAAGGGAAAGCCGTGACGCAGCGGATCGAAATAAAAGAAGAAGGCCGTACGGTCTGTTACTGCGATTATTACACTGTCCTCGACGAGCTCGAGATCGTCTTTATAAAGACCGAGCCTGAGTACAGAAACAGGGGATACGCCACAAGGCTTATGAAAGAGCTCATGTCGCTCTGCCGGGAGAAGGATATACGGTTCATAAGGCTCGAGGTCAGGGAATCGAACGCTCCCGCGCTCGGCCTGTACGGGAAACTCGGTTTTGTCCCTGTCGGGAGAAGAAAAAACTATTATACGGATCCCAGGGAAGACGCTATACTTATGGATCTTGAAATAAAAGGGGCTTAATACATGCTTATTCTTGCTTTTGAATCCTCGTGCGACGAGACAGCTGTCGCGCTCGTAGAGGACGGAAGAAAAATAATATCGAACCGGGTCTTTTCGCAGGCGGATCTCCACGCGGTATACGGCGGAGTAGTGCCGGAGATAGCTTCAAGGTGCCATGTGGAGGCCATCTCGATTCTCACCGAAAAGTGCTTAAATGATGCAGGGATCGATAAGAAGGACATAGACGCCGTCGCGGTAACTTATGCGCCGGGTCTCATAGGTGCTCTTCTCGTCGGAGTCAATTTTGCCAAATCCTTCGCGTGGGTGCTCGGAGTTCCGATCATTCCAGTGCATCATATAAAGGGACATATCGCAGCCAATTATCTCGCCTTTCCCGAACTCGAGCCGCCTTTCCTCTGCCTTTCGATCTCCGGCGGCAACTCGCTGCTTGTAAATGTCAAGAGCTATACGGATATGGAAATACTCGGCTCATCGAGAGACGACGCGGCGGGCGAGTGTTTCGACAAAACGGCGAGGGTGCTCGGGCTTCCTTATCCTGGAGGAAAACACGTCCAGGCGCTTGCGGAGGGCGGAGACAAAAACAAATATGTCTTCCCGATAGGAAATATAGCGGGATTTCCCTACGATATGAGCTTCTCCGGCCTTAAGACAGCTGTTATTAACCTTGTCCACAACGCCGAGCAGAAGGGCGAGGAGATTGACAGGGCCTCTCTAGCCGCATCATTTACCAAGGCCGTGAGCGACAGTCTCGTTCCCAGGACAATGTTGGCCGCTGAGGAGCTCGGATATAAAAAGATCGCTGTGGCGGGAGGCGTCGCCGCGAACAAATATATAAGGCAGGATTTCAGGGAACAGTGTGACCGGCGCGGCATAGAACTGTTCATTCCTCCGATGAATCTCTGCGGAGACAATGCCGCGATGATAGGGGCACAGGCCTATTACGAGTACCTGGCCGGCAATACGGCAGATATAGACCTCAACGCTTATGCCAGCCTCGATCTGGACTCTGAAGGAGCTTTCAGATGAGCGCTGACAATATCCACTCCGGCCACAGAGAGAGAGTGAGGCAGGATTATATCAGAGGCGGACTTGATGGCTTTTCGGATATCAAGATTCTTGAGTTTCTGCTTCATTTCAAAAGTCCCTACAATGATACGAATCCTCTTGCCCATAAGCTCAAGGACCGCTTCGGTTCTCTCGACGGGGTTCTGAGCGCGGACTACGAAGAGCTCATGTCCGTCGAGGGAATGGACAAGAATTCCGCTATCCTGATCTCCTCGGTCATGCAGGTCTCGGACAGATATTTCAGATCCGTAGAAAACAAAAAGGGCAGAAAACTCAGCAATACGGAAGAGGCGGGAAAATATTTCACGGAGCTTTTCAAAAGGCTCAGCAGCGAGAGATTTATCGTCGTCTGCCTCGATACGACCAATACCGTCGTAAGATCCAGGTTTGTCTCGAGCGGGACCAACGAGAGCGTTGAGATAAGCATAAGGAAAATAGCGGAGACAGTCTTAAAGCTGAACTGCTCCTCGATAATGATAGGTCATAACCACCCCGACGGAGACCTTGAACCCTCTGAGGCGGACATCAGGTCCACGAGAGAGATCTCCGGCGCATTAATGCCTCTCGGGATCAGAGTTCTCGACCATATCATCGTTTCCGGAGATAAGTTTTTCAGCTTTCTGGACCACGATATTCCGATCGTTTAGAAGTATCCCTTTTTGCTTGACACTTAAGGTGCTCCGTGTTAAAATACCCAAGCTCGCTACTGTAGCTCAGCCGGTAGAGCAGCTGATTCGTAATCAGCAGGTCAGGAGTTCGAGTCTCCTCAGTAGCTCCAGGAAAAATGCTCTTCACTAACAAGAAGAGCATTTTTCATAAAAGAGATATACAGTTTTGTGTGCAGTATTGAGGGAGAATGCGGCCATGACAAACACCAAGGACCAGCTCGCGGCGGCGCTTAAAACGATACTCGCAGTCAAACCGATCGAGCGGATAACCATCCGCGATATCGTCGAGATCTGCGGAGTCAACAGACAGACCTTCTATTATCATTTCGAGGACGTTTACGATCTGCTCGAATACGTCTTCGAGTCCGACGCGGACAAATATCTGCCCAAAGTCATTGTATATGACCGCTGGAAAGAGGACGTCGTATACTACTTCAAATATCTGTACGACAACAGGGATTTCGCGATAAGTCTCTTCCATTCGAACAGTCGCGACTATCTTCTGAAATACTACCACGACAAGCTGAAGTTCTGTGTGGAATCCTTCGCTAAGATCGTATCCGGGGATATGATTATTGAGAAGGGCGATTTCGATTTTGTCGTCGAGCTCTACACAAATGCTGTCGTCGGGATCATTTCCCAGTGGCTCGGAGGCGGAATGGCGATTCCTGACTGGTTCACGACGGACAGATGCATGGAGGTCATGAACAACAGCGTTGAACAGCTGCTGATGAGATTCGACAGGTCGGAAAGGTAATACGGCGAAAGGCTATAACTGATGCCTAAATACATCGTAATCAAGGGCGCGAGAGCAAACAATCTCAAGAATATAGACGTAAAGATCCCCAAGGATCAGTTTACGGTCATAACGGGACTTTCCGGCAGCGGAAAGTCCAGCCTTGCGTTTGATACGGTTTTTGCCGAGGGCCAGCGCAGATACATAGAGAGCCTGAGCTCCTACGCGAGGATGTTCCTCGGCCAGATGGAAAAGCCCGATGTGGACTTCATAGAGGGGCTTTCTCCGGCCATATCCATAGATCAGAAGACCTCTTCCAAGAACCCCAGATCCACTGTGGGCACAGTGACCGAGATATACGACTACGCGAGGCTTCTCTGGGCCAATATCGGCAGACCTCACTGTCCGAAATGCGGAAAGCCGATAAACCGCCAGAGCGTGGACCAGATAACGGACAGTATAATGTCACTTCCAGCGGGCACAAAGATCCAGATACTCGCTCCCGTTATAAGGTCCAAAAAAGGCGAGTACCTGAAGCTCTTCGAGAACGCCAGAAAGAGCGGATACGTAAGGGCGAGGGTAGACGGGATAATCTACGACCTCTCCGAGACGATCGCGCTCGATAAAAACCGGAAACACACGATTGAGCTTGTTATCGACCGTCTCGCGATAAAGAAAGACATAAGAAGGCGTCTGACGGACAGTGTCGAAACTGCCCTTAAGCAGGCTGACGGACTCGTCTCGGTCCTTGTTCAGGATACGGGCGAGGAGCTCCATTACTCGCAGAACTTCGCCTGTGACGACTGCGGGATCTCGTTTCCGGAGTTTAGCTCCCGAATGTTCTCCTTCAACAACCCCTACGGAGCCTGTAAAAAATGCTCGGGGCTCGGTATTCAGATGCTCATAGACCCGGATCTTATAATCCCGGACAAAAACCTCAGCATTAACGACGGCGCGATCGCGGCCTCCGGCTGGAACACACCGAATGACAACTCCATCGCCAGAATATACTTCGACGCGCTGGCAGAAAAATACAGATTCTCGCTCGATACGCCGGTTTCCGAGCTTTCTGACGAAGCGCTCGGCAAGATCCTCTACGGGACCGGCAGCGAGCCGATACTCCTCAATATCCCCGTGAAACTTGGACTGAGCTCCATAGACAAGAGCTTCGAGGGGATCATCCCGAATCTTGAGCGGCGCTACAGAGAGACCAAAAGCGATTCGATCAAGGCAGACATAGAGGCCTGTATGTCACAGAGCCCCTGCCCGGTCTGCGGCGGAAGAAGACTCAACGAGTTCTCTCTGGCAGTCACGGTCGGCGGTCTGAATATCAGTGAGTTCTCGGATCTCAGCGTCAGCGACGCTCTCAGGTTCGTATCCTCTCTGGAGCTTACGGATAAAGAGCAGTTCATCGCCAGAACGATAATTAAAGAAATAAAAGCAAGACTAAGCTTTCTTCTGAATGTAGGTCTGGAATACCTGACTCTGTCCAGAGCTTCGGCTACGCTCTCCGGAGGCGAGAGCCAGAGAATAAGGCTCGCGTCGCAGATAGGAAGCGGGCTCACCGGAGTTCTGTACATACTAGACGAGCCCTCGATCGGCCTTCACCAGAGAGACAACGAAAAGCTCATAAACGCGCTCAAAAACCTGAGGGACCTCGGAAATACTCTGATCGTCGTCGAACACGACGAGGAGACTATGCTCGCCTCGGACTATATAATAGACATGGGCCCCGGCGCCGGCAATAACGGAGGAGAAGTCATATACCAGGGGCCGCTGGAAGGCCTCAGGAACTGCCCCGATTCACTCACCGGGCGCTATTTAAGCCGTGAACTCGAGATCCCCGTTCCGGAAACAAGACGCAAAGGAAACGGGAAAAAGATAACGGTATTCGGCGCCTCCCAGAACAACCTCAAAAACATAGACGTGAGCTTTCCGCTCGGGAAGTTTGTCTGCGTGACGGGAGTCTCCGGCAGCGGAAAGTCCTCTCTCGTAAACGACATCCTATACAACTACCTGGCAGCCGTTAAGAACAGGGCAAAGACCAAGGCCGGGAAGTTTAAGAAGATAGACGGCCTCAAGTACATAGACAAGGTCATCCAGCTGGACCAGAGCCCGATAGGCAGAACGCCGCGCTCGAATCCCGCGACTTATACGGGTGTATTCTCTGATATCCGCGATCTCTTTTCAGAGACTAAAGAGGCAAAGATCCGGGGCTACGGGCCGGGCCGCTTTTCCTTCAACGTAAAGGGCGGAAGATGCGAGTCCTGCCAGGGCGACGGAATAGTAAGGATACAGATGCACTTCATGCCCGACGTGTATGTGCCCTGTGATGTCTGCAACGGCAAGCGCTACAACCGCGAGACATTAGAGGTCAGATACAAGGGAAAGAACATAAATGAAGTCCTCGAGATGACAGTCGACGAGGCAGTGGACTTTTTCGCGAACCAGCCGAAGATCCTGAGAAAGATTAAGACCCTCCAGGAGGTCGGACTCGGATATATCAAGCTCGGGCAGCCAAGCACCACGCTCTCGGGCGGCGAAGCCCAGAGGATCAAGCTCGCCTTCGAGCTCAACAAGGTCAGTACGGGCTCGACCCTGTATCTGCTCGACGAACCAACCACGGGGCTTCATTTTGACGATATAAAGAAGCTGATCGCAATCCTCGAAAGGCTTGTCGACAGCGGAAACTCCATAATCGTCATCGAGCACAATATGGACGTTATCAAATCTGCAGACTGGATAATAGATCTCGGCCCTGACGGGGGTGACAACGGAGGGACTCTGGTATTCGAGGGAACTCCCGAGGAATGCTGCAGATGTGAGGGAAGCCGTACCGGAGAATTTCTCAAAAGATGGATCTGAGCAGCGAATTTCCCGGATATTTCGATGAAAACGAAGTAACAGGACTTGTTACCGACATAATATTTTCAAACCCCATAAACGGTTATACCGTCGCGAAGATAAGCGACGAAAACGGGGTCACTGTCACCGTGACCGGAATCATGCCTTACCTGAGCTGCGGCGAATCGCTGATAGCTTCGGGCTCTTATGAAGACAATTCCAGGTTCGGAAAGCAGTTCAATATCGAAAAATGCGACAGATATCTTCCGGACACGACGGAGGATATCTTCCTTTTTCTGTCGACAGGCTCGGTAAAGGGGATAGGTCCTGTGATCGCGGGGCTCATTCTCGAGCGCTTCGGGGAAAACGCTCTCGCAGTCATGGCTGAGGACCCCGCGCGGCTTTCCGAGATCAAAGGGATAAGCCGGGATTCGGCTAAGCTTCTGAGCAGGAGCTACAGAGAGTTCCTCTCTGTCCGTGAACTCTGTCTCTTCCTCTCACGCTATGACGCGGATATATCTCTTGCCATGCCGCTGTTTAAAGAGTACGGGGAGGACGCTGAGAATATTTTAAATGAGGATCCGTATATTCTTACTTCGCCTCTAATCGGAGGAAAATTCTCTGAAGCGGACAGTATAGCTTCTGCCCTCGGCTTCTCGCCGGACTCGGACATTCGAGTCAAAGCGGCGGTACTGTTCCAGCTTTCCTTCAACACGAATTTCGGGCACTGCTTTATCCCTCACGATAAGCTCGTTTTTCACACAGCGGGCTTTCTGGGTTTTGAAGGGGAGAGCGGCCTTATAGAGAGAAACATAGACGAGCTTGCGGAACAGGGGCGCCTGGTGAGGCAGTTTTATTCGGGCTACGACGTCTGCTATCTGCCCGATCTGCTCGAGGCTGAGAGCTACTGCGCGTTAAAAGTCAGAGAGTTGTCCAGTAAAGCTTCGCATCGCACGGATACCTCTAGGCTTGTTGAAAACTTCGCCTCTCTCTACGGCATAGAACTCAACGGGGATCAGAAAAAAGCAGCGGATGTCGCAATAAACAGCAGGATATCCGTTATAACGGGAGGTCCGGGAACAGGGAAGACCCTGATAATCCGTCTGATACTGTCAATAGGCCGTATACTCGGAAAGACAGTTCTTGCAGCCGCGCCCACCGGAAGAGCGGCGAAAAGGATAACCGAGCTCTGCTCGGCTGAGGCCTCTACCATACACAGGCTTCTGGGAGCCCAATTTTCCGAAAACAGTCTCTCGACGGTGTTTTCAAAAAATGAGGAGGAGCCGCTCGACTGCGATATTCTCATAGTCGACGAAGCCTCCATGATAGATATAAGGCTATTTGAAGCGCTTCTGAAAGCCCTGCCCGAGGAGGCATCCCTCGTGATAATAGGCGACTCGGACCAGCTGCCCTCCGTAGGCCCGGGGGATGTACTTCGAGGACTCATCGACTCAGGCGCTGTAGAGACTGTCAAGCTCACAAAGATTTACCGGCAGAGCGAATCGAGCAATATAGTGAGCTTTGCCCATATGATAAACGGGAACGAAGTTCCTCCGCTTTCATTAAACGAAAAGGGCTTCTACAGGATCCAGGCCTACAATCCGGAGCTCATAGCACAGACGGTGACCGATCTGTACATGAGAAGGCTTCCGGTCGGAATGAAGATCCCTCCTGAGAATATACAGGTCCTGCTCACGACGAGAATGGGAACACTCGGAACCGTCAGCATGAACGCGCGGCTCCAGGAAGCATTGAATCCCCAGAACGGCGTAAAAAATGAGAGAAAATTCGGAAATGTGATCTTCCGCGAAGGCGACAAGGTCATGCAGATAAAAAACGATTACCTGCTCGAAACGGAAGATGAAATTACGGGCGAAAAGAGCTTTGGAGTTTTCAACGGGGATATAGGCTTCATAAGCGGAATAGACAACTCAAACGGTACGGTCTCCGTCAGTTTCGACGGAAAGACAGCCGTTTACAGGAGCGAGTCTCTCTTCGAGCTAGAGCACGCCTGGGCGATAACTGTGCACAAATCGCAGGGAAGCGAGTACAAAGCGGTCATATTTGCTCCGAGCATGCAGGTGAAAAAGCTCCTCACGAAAAAGATACTCTACACTGCTGTCACCAGGGCCGAGGACGTATTCGTCCTTGTCGCTCAGGACGAGCTGATAAGCGCAATGATAGAAAACAGGAACACCGGAAAGAGATATACATTCCTGAGATCGAGAATATTAAACGGAGACTGAAGATGGATCTGCTGGACCTGCTCTATCCTCCCAAATGCATATTCTGCGGCGCTCTGCTGGAGAAGAAAAAAGGGAAACTCTGCGTATGCCCTTCATGCTTAAGTGAGCTTCCGCGCACGGAAAACAGGGATATCCCGACGCTTCAGGGCGTCGACCGGGTATTCGTTCCGCTTAGATATGAGGGAAAGGTCCGCTCCTCGCTTCTCGATCTGAAGTTCTCGTACAGGAGCGCGAACGCATCTTCATACGCCGCTCTTATCGCGCCGGAGATAAACAAAGACGATTTCGACCTTATTACCTGCGTTCCCGTAAGCAGAAGGACAAGGCGTAAAAGGGGATTCGACCAGAGCGAGCTGATAGCCGGGGAGCTTTCAAAACTCACGGGTATTCCGTTTTCGAGACTGCTTTTCAAGCGAGCTAAGAACAAAGTCCAGTCTACTCTCAGCACCTGGGAGGAGAGGCAGGAGAACGTAAGGGGCGTTTTTAAAGCTCGAACAGGCACTGATCTCAGCGGAAAAAACATACTTCTCGTCGACGATATCATTACGACGGGAGCGACCGTCTCCGAGTGCGCGGCCGTCCTCAGAAACGCCGGCGCCTCATCCGTCTCCGTCTGCGCCCTCGCCCTGGCATAAATAATTTCTTGACACATCCTTCGGGATGTGTTATTTTATGCTTAAAGCGAACATAATGTTAGTTATAATAATTTTTTGAAAGAGGAAGAATATGAGAAGCAAAAGTCAAGAGACGGCAGAGAGGATAAAATCGTTTATTTTCGAGTATTACAGGGATAACGGGCGCTCTCCGACGGTCAGGGAAGTCGGAAAAGCCGCGGGAATAAGCGTATCGATCGCACAGAAATACCTTGTATGGCTCAGGGAGAACAATGAGATAGAGTACAGCGGCAGAAGGGGAATATCCACGGAGTCGACGGAGAAGCTGGTGGACAATATGGTCTCTGTCGGAGTAATAGGGGATATAAGCTGCGGTCTTCCGGTGAGCGAGGAGGAACGTTGTGAGGATTATGTGAGGCTTCCCGAGAAGCTTGTCGGAAAGGGGACATTCTATCTTCTGAGAGCATACGGGGACAGTATGACAAACGCAGGGATCGATGAAGGGGATCTTGTTCTTGTAAGGCAGCAGAAGGAAGCAAAGCCCGGAGAGATAGTAGTCGCGCTGCTAAACAATAAGGAGAATACCCTGAAGAGATATCTGCTGAACAGAGACGGGAAAGCTTATCTGCACCCCGAAAACGACAGATATCCGGATATATACCCTGAGACAGAGCTTTCTATTCAGGGCGTGGCCGTCAAGGTGCTTAAGGACCTGGAAAAAGTACAATAAACAACACTGCGGAGAACTGAAAATGGTAAAACTTCCAAGAATACTCAGCGAGATCAGAGGATGGGCACATATGTCCGGGCAGAAGATCCCGCTTGTGCCCGAAAAAACAGAGGACAGGAAATTCTCCTGCACCAAACACCCCGAGCTGTTTAAAAACTATTCCGAGATCTGCGAGCTTATCGAAGCAAAGGGCGGCAGCTATTTCCCGTGCCTGAGGACTGCCGCAAAAGACGGAATAGTCGTTATAGACATAGACTGCCACAACGGCAAAAAGCCCGAAGAGGCGAAAGAACAGTACGAAGAGATGATCGGTATCCTCGGAAGCGGAGGATATTACGCTGAAAGATCCTTCAGCGGAAACGGATATCACATTTTGACATATGCTCCGGGCGTGGACGCGCTCAAGGCCGACAACAGCGAGCTTCAGGTCGAGGCATGGAACCGCAATCAGTTTGTGATGCTGACCGGGGATGTACTCGTTAATTGCGACGAGCTCGATAATAAGACGGATGAAGTATTGAGGATACTGGAGCTTTTTGATCTTTCTTCTGCAAAGATGAAGAAATCGAAAGTAGAAGTCGCCAAAGCGGAGGCGGGTTTCAACAGTGTCGTACAGGAAGGAGCGAGAAACAATACGCTCTTCGAATACGCGGTAACGCTGGCAAAGTCGGGTAAGACCGGAGACATACTTTACAGTCTTGTTCTCGACAAAAACAACAGCTTCTGCCTTCCTCCGCTTGAAAGAAAAGATGTTCACGGGATCTGCGAGAGAGCAGAGAAATATGTTCCGGAAAACGGGAAAAAGCCCAGGCTTACTTACAGGCTGCTTGAAGAAGAGCTCTACGCCATGGATATATCTGTCCATTTCAATGAGCTCACGAGAGAGATGGAGGTAAGAGGAAATGTCAGTGAATTCAACCCGGATACCATAGCCGAGGATATAAGCGGTATCCTGTACAGCGAGCTGGGAGACAGATATACCTCGATCTCGGAGACGACGATATTCAAATACCTCAAGATAATCGCCGGCCTCGGAAGATATCATCCGGTCGTGGATTTCTTCGAGCAGCTCGGAGCGCCCTCGGTTGATGTTCAGGACAGCCTCGACAGGCTCTACGAGATACTCGGAGTTACGGACGGTTTCGAGAAGACGCTTATCGCGAAATGGCTTCTGCAGTGCGTGGCCATGGTCTTCAACACGGATCAGCAAATGCCCTACGGGGCGGACGGGATCCTGGTCCTGCAGGGTGCCCAGGGCATTGGCAAGACTTCGTTTGCCGAGGCTCTCGGAATGAATGAGCCCGGGTTCGTAAATGTCGGGATCAGACTCAACGAAAATGACAAGGATACTTTCAGAAGAGCCGTGACCTGCTGGATAGCAGAGCTTGGAGAGCTTGATGAGACCTTCAAGAAGAGCGATATAGAGATGCTCAAGGCCTTTATAACCCAGCCCAGGGATATGTACCGTCTTCCGTATGACAGAAGCGACCTGAAATACAACCGAAGATCCTCCTTCATTGCGACCTGTAATGAACCCGAATTCCTCGTGGATACCACCGGAAACCGCAGATTCTGGTCCGTACACGTCGATAAGATCGACCTTGATGCTCTGAGAGCCTACGATTTCAAAGAGCTCTGGGCAGGCATTTACGAGCTCTGGAGGATCGAGGGCAAGCAGAGCTTCAGACTCAGCAGGGAAGAGCAGAAAAGTCTCAGCGAGAGAAACAGGGCCTTTGAGAAACCCGTCAAGTCGGAGACCGAAATCAGAGATATCCTTGCATATACAAAGGATAACGATTCTTACAGCTATTCATGGGTAACGGCAACACAGTTTATGAATGCTTATCCGGAGCTTCGGAATCACAGCTACAGATCCCAGGATATCGGAAGAGCGTTGAAGAAGTTCAGTTTGGAAGAGAAAAGCGAACACAACGTAACATACAGATATCTTCCGATGCCAAAAGACCGGTGGATCTGAGTCCTCAGGCTGGAAAGGTGGGGAAGGTGGGGACAGTGGGACGATTCCGGCAACTTTTTTAAACCGCAATTAAAAATCAAAAATTATATTTGTTTTTTTTAAAATGTTTTCCGTAAATTATCTCCACTTATCCCACCCTGAACTTTAAAACGATTGGTATGACAAGTACTGACAGGGTGGGGACGCGATCTTCACAGCCCCACCCTGTTCCCACCGTCTCCACCCTGTTATCGGCAAAATGTACAAAAAAGGCCCGCAAAAATTGTGAAAACACACAATTTAATGAATAAATAGTATCTATTGAAAATGCACTTTCAAGAATTCTGAAAAACTCGAAAACTAACGATAGAAAACGAAAAAAGACGAAGGATAGCGATAAAACTATCCTTCGTCTTTTATCAATTCCAATCCTTGAAAAGATCGTTAAGGGCCGTCATCCCTGCTTTGTATATACTTTTTTCCAAAACAGAGAAGATATGAGTATGAAAGGTTAAAAAGTATTAATGCAATTCTTAATAAAGAAATTAATAATTTAAAGAAAAAATAATTGATTTCCTGTTCATTTAGTTTTAAATAATCTGGTTTAAACACGAGTTAACAGATAAAATGGTTAGAGGGTGAATGAAGACTATGTTTTCATTCACCCCTCATTCACCACATCCACATACAGCGCGCTTGCTTTTACCGCTTTAGTCTGCTATAGTGGTATTGCAATGAAGCCCCGGGGATGAACGGGGACAGAGTACAAATACCTGCTCAGGAAGGGGTAATACATATGAATAAATTCAAAAAAACCGTTTCACTGATCCTTATAGTGATCATGCTGGCGTCGCTGGCGGCCTGCGGGGCGAAAAGCACTCCGACGGCTGAAGCTCAGGCGGCCCCGGTTCCGACGGGAGCGACGGAAGCTGCGGAAGCGACGAGCGGGACCATTTCCGCGGAAGTCACTCCGGATCCGGACGCAGAGGTGATCGACGCGCAGCTGGAGCTGCTCTTTGAGGAGATGAGCGTCTGGAATCAGGACGCGAAGGACGAGGTATGGGAGTACACTGTCACAGATCTCGACCACAACGGCCGTCTCGAGCTGATAGCCGCTCTGAACGATCCCGAGGAGCGCACCACGAAGGTCAAGATCTGGGAGATCGGAAAGAACGGAAAGACCCTCGACGAGTGCGTCGTTCAGGACACGGAGGGCTTCTTCCCGGACATCGTAACGGAGAACACTGATACCGTCTATACCGCGAAGTCGGACGAGTGGGCGTATTTTTTCTATGACAACACCCTTATTGACGGCGGCGCGAAGACAATAAAATGCTCCGTCCGGCTGAAGAACGGAGAACTTGGCGTTACGGAATACGCTTATGAGACGGCGCTAACGGATGACGAAGGCAAGACTAAGGTCTCCCATACGGATCTCAACGGAGTCGAGATCTCGGCTGAGGCTTACAATGACGCCGGAATAAACAGCTTCACGGGAGCAATGCGCGGCAGCACGAACCTGGACTGGTTTGCAGCCGAAGAAGCGGAGGACATAACGCGCCTGACGGGCAGCTATCGCGTCTTCACGGGCGAGAAACTGCCGCCGGATCCTTATGTGGCTCCTGTTCCGACTCCCGCCCCCTCAGAGGAGGCTCAGCCCTCAGCGACGCCTGCGGCCACTGCAGCGCCCACGCCCGCGGTCACTCCCGCGCCCACGCCCGTGCCCACTCCGGAGCCCGTCTATCTGACGATAACGAAGAATCCGACGAGCGAGTACCGCAAAGAGGGCGAAACGGGCTACTTCATAGCGGGAGCAAACAATTTCTCATCCGCGAGCTGGATGATGGTATCGCCTTACGGCGGGGAATACACTCCGCAGAACTTTGCCTGGATCTTTCCGAACTGCCGGGTTTCGGGCGAATACAGCACCTCGCTCACGATCAGCAACCTCAGCTCCGACATGAGCGGCTGGGGCGCCTATTGCACATTCTATTACAACGACCAGACAGCCCGGACCAGCACGGCTTATCTCAACGTCGAGGTGGTTCCCGTTCCGACGCCCGCGCCGAGCGGCCGCGCCGACGGAACAGTATCGGGCTACAGCTATTCCACAGTGACAATAAACCTATATGAAGGAGGCTCCGTCAACGTGACGAGAAACATCTGCAACGAGGACGGCAGCATATATATAGGAGCGCCCTGCGAGTGCTATTTCAACGTCTACAACGGAGTCCGCGATTACTACTATGTATATATAATGGGCAAGCAGATGGTGGGACCGATCTACGGAAGCATGTCTGGCACCATCAGCAGCCACGGCAACGGATATATCACTATCCTGATGCAGGACGGCTCATACGTGACGGTCAGCACAGATTTAGTGAACGTAGTCACAGGAGTCATTAAGGACGGCTGCAACTGCACCGTCTACTACCAGAATTACCTGAGGGCCGATTACATCTACAGCGTGGACGTATACGGCGCCAACGAAGGCACGGGCTTCGGCTTCGGCTACTGATAAGTCTTTAAGCGGCAGGCGCTTTAACCGGATACCTTGTCTATAAAGCGCCTCAGCCGTTCGGGAAGTTCCCGGCCGGCGTCGAGGCCGGTGTCTCCCAGCTCGACGAGCTTGTTCTTCCCATGGTAGTCGCTTCCGGCCGTGACGAGCAGATCGTACCTGTCCGCGTATTCCAGCATCTGATGAGTCAGGCGCGCCGTAAAGCCGGAATAGAAGGCCTCGAGGCCCATAAGACCGAAGTCCTTCAGGCGACGGATCCGCAGGTCCATCTCATCGCCAAGAATCAGCTGGTCTCCGTCCCCGTAGACGGGGTGCGCCAGCACAGGAATGCCTCCCGCGCCGAGTATTGCGGAGATGACTTCCCCGGGGCTCAGGTACCCCAGACGGACCTTAAGTTTATTCAGATAATCGTATATAGCATCTTCTTTGCTCCCGGCAAAGCCGTATTTTACCATCAGATTGGCGATATGCGGCTTTCCGGGATTGTCGTTTGAAAACAGTTGTTTTAATTCGTGCTCCGGGAAGGAAAAGCCGAAGGTCGACTTGAGAAGCTCGAGTCTGGTTCGCACTTTATTTATGCGAAGAGAGTGTCCTTTTTCAATAAGGCCTGTGATAGAGTCGGCCTGCGGGTCGTATCCGTAGCCCAGGATGTGATAGCGCCCCTCGCTGTCCCTGCAGGAAAACTCAGCCCCCGTTATAAAGAGGGGATCGTCCTCTTTCCGGATATCTTTCAGGTGCACACAGCCCTTTATGGCGTCGTGGTCCGTCAGGGAGAACATCTCTATGCCTGAATCTTTAACGTGCTTTAAGATCTCCTCGGGGGTATCCGTCCCGTCGGAAACTGTCGAATGCATGTGGAGGTCAATGGTCTTCGGGTATTTCATCTGATTTCCTCTGTATGTTTTTCTTTCCCACATTCTATCACAATCCGAGGCAAATAGCACCGCTTTTTATTCCGCAATTGCTTCCGCGCTCTATTCTCTTGAATATTCGCGCGGATTTATGTATAATAATACTTCAAGTTTTGAATTCCGAGGGTTTTCATCATATGAGCGAAAGACTTTCAGGCAAGAAGAAAAAAACGGCCGACCCCGAGAAGGCCAAAAGAAGAGACATTTACGAGTGGATCAGGAGCTTTATCTCCGCGCTGATCATCTGCGTGATACTGTTCGTATTCTTCTTCAGGCTGATAGGCGTCAGATCCGTTTCCATGAATCCGACCCTGTACGAGGGCGATATGATGCTCGTCTCCAACCTGTTCTACAAACCGAAGCCGGGCGATGTGGTAGTATTCAGATCCGATACCTATGACAGCGAAAAGGCTCTGGTAAAGCGCGTAGTAGCGACAGGAGGGCAGAAGATAAACATAGACTTCATAAACGGAGTCGTATATGTTGACGACCAGCCGATAGTTGAGGACTATGTAGCCGAGCCTACTTATAACAAGCTCGATTTCGTCGGGCCCCAGACCGTCCCCGAGGGCTCAATATTCGTAATGGGAGACAACAGGAACATGTCCAACGACTCGAGAGACAAGCGTATCGGAATGCTCGACGAGCGCCTGATACTTGGCAGGGCAATCATGATAGTCCATCCCGTCGACCGTCTGGGATTCATAAAGCACTGATGGAACTTCAGTCCCAGAACATAAACTGGTTTCCCGGCCATATGGCTAAAGCGGAGAGAATGATCAAAGAGAATCTCTCTCTCTGCGACGCCGCTGCCGAGATTATCGACGCGAGGATCCCGAAGTCCAGCCGCAACCCGGATATAGACGAACTTGTCGGAGACAAGCCCAGGCTCGTTATAATGAACAGGGCGGATCTCGCGGACAACGATATCACCGCGCTCTGGAAGAAGCATTTCGAGTCCAAGGGCATCAAAGTGATCGAAACGGACGCGAAGTCCGGCTCCGGCGTCTCTTCATTCGTTCCGGCGCTCAGGGAGATCCTCTCCGACAAGCTTAAAAGAAACGAGGAGAAGGGGATAAATACGACGCTTCGAGTCATGATCCTCGGTATCCCGAATGTCGGCAAGTCAACGTTTATAAACAGGGTAGCGAAGAAAAAAGCTGCCGGGACAGGAGACAGGCCCGGGCTCACCAGAGGAAAACAGTGGATCAATATAGACAGGTCACTCGATCTTCTAGACACCCCGGGGATCCTGTGGCCAAAATTTGAGGACGAGGAGACGGGGCTCATGCTCGCCGTCACGAACGCAATAAAAAGCGAGATCCTCGATACCACGGCCGTGGGTGCGGATTTTATTCTGAAGCTCTCGTCACTTTATCCCGAAAAGCTTAAAGAGAGATATAAGATAGAGGCTGAAGACGCCGGGAGCGGCTACGAGCTTCTAGAGAAGGCCGCCGCGAAGAGAGGCTTTCTCGTCTCAAAAGGGGAATACGATATCGACAGAATGGCGCTGACCCTGCTTAAGGAGTTCCAGGACGGAAAACTCGGGCGCCTGTCGCTTGAAAGGCCCTGAAACAGGGCTTTTTTTATACGGTTATGAACGATCTCTGGATATATGAACAGCAGTATACGGAAAACGGCTCTTTAACAGTCGCGGGAGTCGACGAGGCGGGAAGAGGCCCTCTGGCAGGCCCGGTCTTCGCCGCTGCCGTAATATTGCCCTTCGGTACAGAGATCGAAGGACTCAACGACTCCAAAAAGCTCAGCGAGGCAAAAAGGGAAAAGCTCTTCGATATCATCACCGATAAGGCTGTCGCTTACGGAATAGCCTCCGCGAGCGAAAAGGAGATAGACGGGGTCAATATCCTGGAAGCGACCTTTCTCGCCATGAACAGAGCCCTTAAACAGATCGAGGGGAGCTTCGATCTGGCTCTGATCGACGGAAACAGAAACAAAGGAATAGAGTACCCGAGCGTTACAGTGATCAAGGGAGACGCGCTCTGCGCGGATATTGCGGCTGCTTCGATACTCGCTAAGGTGAGCCGTGACAGGTTCATGTACACTATGGCCGATAAATACCCGCAGTACGGCTTTGAAAAGCACAAAGGCTACGGCACGAAACTCCACTATGAGAACATTGCGAAGTATGGCGTCTGCCCGATACACAGAAAGACTTTTCTGAAGGGTATAGTATGACGACTAAAGAGATGGGCGCCTGGGGCGAGGACAGAGCCTGCGAGTATCTGACAGACAAGGGCTACAGGATCATCAGAAGAAACTTCTCGAGCCGGACCGGAGAGATAGACATCATCTGCAAAAAGGGCGATATGACGGTGTTTGTCGAGGTCAAGACGAGAAGGTCCTCCGTATACGCCGAGCCAAGGGATTTTGTAACGTATTCCAAGCAGCAGAAGCTCAGGTCCGCTGCGAAATGGTGGCTCTCGCTGACAAAATCTTACGACTGTCCCGCGAGATTTGACGTCATCGAGGTCTTTTCCCCGGACGGGCTCTACGGGACGAATTATTCGATAAATCATATAGAGAACGCGTTTTAGTTATGCTGTATACGATAGGCGATCTGCACCTCTCGCTCACTTCCGGCAAAAGCATGGAGGTCTTCGGCGGGGCCTGGCAGAATTACGTGGAGAAAATCGAAGATGGCTTCAGTAATCTTAAGGAGGACGATCTTACGGTCTTCTGCGGGGATATAAGCTGGGGAATGTCGCTTGAGGAGTCTGAGGAGGACTTCCTCTTTATCGAGCGTCTGCCCGGAAAGAAGCTCATTCTCAAGGGAAATCACGACTTCTGGTTCAGCACCGCAGCCAAGATGAACAGATTCTTTGAGGAGAAAGGCATAGAGAGCATCCGCATCCTCAACAACAATTCGTTTGAGTACGGGGATTTCGATATATGCGGCTCCAGAGGCTGGTTCTTTGAGGAGAACAAGGGCACAGACCACGACAAGAAGATGGTCAGCAGGGAAGTCCAGAGGATAGAGATGTCGATAAACGCGGGAAAACATGACAGGAAGATCCTGTTTCTGCACTATCCGCCCGTATTCGGGAACTATACATGTGATCCGATACTGGAGCTCATTGAAAAGTACAGAATTGAGAGATGCTACTACGGGCATGTTCATGGCGACGGCATCAGATACGCGTTCAACGGGAACAGGAACGGGACCATCTATACGCTCGTTTCCGCCGATTTCATAAACTTTAAACCGGTATGCGTCGAAAGTACCGATTTTTCTTGATTTAGAAACAATTTTTTGTTAATATATCTTTTGCTTTTTTAGAAATAAGATGGAGGCACACACATGCTGTTAAAAAAGAGTGAAGTAAACGAAGAGAATTACACCGTATTCGAGGTAGAGGCAGACGCGGCCGAGTTTGACGCCGCACTTAACAAGGCCTACGGCAAGAACAGAGGCCAGATCAATATCCCCGGATTCCGCAAGGGCAAGGCACCCCGCAGAATAATCGAGGGCATGTACGGCCAGGACGTATTCTATCAGGACGCGCTCGACGAGATCGCTCCCCAGGCATTCGAATTCGGCGTTTCCGAAGGCAAGCTCAAATTCATAGGCAGACCTTCTATCGAGAATGTCAGCGTTAATGAAGATAAAACCGCAAGCTTTTCTTTCAAGGTCCAGAATTACCCCATCGTTACTCTCGGCGAGTATAAGGGACTCAAAGCCCCGAAGCCCGCAGTCGAGATCAGCGAAGAGGCAGTCACTGAGGAAGTGGATAAGATCCGCAAACGCAACGCCAGAAAGGTCGATGTGGACAGAGAAGCCCAGATGGGCGACACCGTCAACATAGATTTCGAGGGCACCCAAGACGGAGTTCCCTTCGACGGCGGCAAGGCGGAGAGCTATGAGCTCGAGCTTGGGAGCAATTCCTTCGTTCCGGGATTCGAGGAGCAGATAGTCGGTATGAAGCCCGGTGAGGAGAAGGATATCGATATAACCTTCCCCGAGAACTACTACGAGAACCTCGCCGGAAAGGCAGTGGTTTTCCACATCAAGCTCAACTCCGTAACTTATCTTGAGCTCCCTGAGGCAGATGACGAGTTTGCCAAGGACGTGGGATTCGATACACTCGAAGAGTACAGAAAGAGCCTCAGAGACGACCTCGAGAAGAAGGCAGGCGATGACGCCGAGCAGAAATTCCGCGGCGAGATCCTCAGACAGGCCTGCGAGAACATGAAGGTCGATATCCCCGATGTAATGATCGAGGAGCAGGTCGAGAAGATGATCAGGGACTACGGCGCCAACATGGGACTTGACGTCTACTCCATGAATAAGGAACAGCTCTATTCCATGCTCGGGATCACCGATGACATCATCGAGGGCAGCCTGAAGCAGGGCGCAGAGATCCAGGTCAAGACTGATCTTCTTATAGACGCCGTCGCGAAGGCAGAGAATATCTCATTCACGGAAGAAGAGGCCGAAGAGTATATAAAGAAGGTCGCAGAGGATTCCAAGGCCACTGTAGAGGATATCAAGAAGTACTTCGGCGAGGAGTATATCATGGAGCAGCACATCAAAGAGGCCGCTACCGAGATCCTTATGGACAGTGCTGTAGTTGACGACGCTCCTGCGCAGGAAGCTCCTGCAGAGGAGAAAGCTCCCGAAGCCGTGGAAGCCGCTCCCAAGAAGAAACCCGGAAGAAAAAAGAAGACTGAGAAGACTGACGGAGAATAAAATGAGTCTGGTTCCTTACGTTGTCGAACAGACGAGCAGAGGAGAGCGTTCCTACGATATCTTCTCGCGTCTTTTAAACGACAGGATAGTTTTCCTGTCCGAAGAAGTAAATGACACCACAGCGAGCCTGGTGGTCGCCCAGCTTCTCTATCTCGAGGCTCAGGACCCAGATAAGGACATACAGTTCTATATCAACAGCCCCGGCGGAAGCGTCACATCAGGTCTTGCGATATATGACACCATGCAGTATATAAAGCCCGACGTTTCTACGATCTGCGTCGGAATGGCAGCCTCGATGGGAGCTTTCCTGCTCTCTTCCGGAGCCAAGGGAAAGAGGATCGCTCTTCCGAACAGCGAGATCATGATCCACCAGCCCTCCGGAGGCAGCCAGGGCCAGGCCACAGATATTCAGATCCAGGCTGAGCATATACTGAAGATCAAGAAAAAGCTCAACGAGATCCTGGCCGCGAACACCGGGAAGGATATCGCGACGATCGAGGCCGACTGTGAACGAGATCATTTCATGTCCGCTGAGGAAGCCAAAGAATACGGGCTTATAGACAGAGTAATTTACAAAAGATAAATCTTAAGGGGGATCAATTCCCCCTTGTTTAATATTAAGGATTCAAGATGGCAAAGAACGAAGAAACGATCAGGTGTTCGTTCTGCGGAAGACCGGGCACCAAAGCAAACCATATGATCAAAGGCAGAAACTGCTATATCTGTGACGAATGTGTCAGGCTCTGCGTTGATATCTTAGCCGAAGAGGACGGGGATGCATATGCGGAGAAGGCAGATCCGAAATCCGCGCAGCAGGATTTCGAGAGCCTTCCGAAGCCGGTCCAGATAAAGGAGTATCTCGACAATTACATAATCGGGCAGGAAGAAGCCAAGAAGAGCATTGCTATCGCTGTCTATAACCACTACAAGAGGATATTCCTCAACGCGGGAGACAACGAGACAGAACTCCAGAAGAGCAATATCCTGCTAATAGGCCCCACGGGCTGCGGAAAGACGCTTTTCGCGCAGACTCTGGCCAAACAGCTCAACGTGCCATTCGCCATTGCGGATGCCACGACTGTAACGGAGGCCGGCTATGTGGGCGAGGACGTTGAAAATGTCCTTTTAAAGCTTATCCAGGCAGCGGACTTCGATGTGGAGCTGGCAGAAAAGGGTATCATATATATTGACGAGATAGACAAGATCTCCCGCAAGAGCGAGAACGCTTCGATAACGAGAGACGTCTCCGGTGAGGGCGTGCAGCAGGCTCTCCTGAAGATCCTGGAGGGCACTGTTTCGAACGTTCCTCCCAACGGCGGCAGGAAGCACCCGAACCAGGAGTTTATCCAGATAGATACCACAAATATCCTCTTTATCTGCGGCGGAGCCTTCGACGGGCTTGAAAAGATCATTGAGAACAGGCTCGACAAGTCCACAATGGGCTTCGGAGCGGATATACAGAGCAAGAAGGAAAAGAACACTGGCGAACTATTCTCCCAGGTCGAGCAGCAGGATCTTATAAAATACGGTCTCATACCCGAGCTCGTGGGAAGACTTCCCGTTGTATCTAATCTAAGCTCGCTCAGCAGGGAAGATCTGGTCAGGATCCTGACAGAGCCCAAGAATTCTCTGGTCAAACAGTATAAGGCGCTTATGAAGCTCGATCAGGTCGATCTCGAGTTCACCGAAGAGGCGCTGGCGCTGATCGCGGATACTGCGTACAATAAGAATATAGGTGCCAGAGGCCTCAGATCCGTAATGGAGAAGATAATCTCTGACGTGATGTACAACGCGCCGTCCGAGAAGGATCTGAGCCAAATAACAGTTGATAAGGAGTTTGTTGAAAGCAAGCTCGGAAAGTAATCTTAAAATGGCTGAAATTATCGAAAAAACAGTATATATGCCGCTTTTGCCCCTGAGAGGGCTCAACGTGTTTCCCCAGATGGTCATTACATTTGAAGTCGAGAGAAACACGTCCGTAAATGCCGTCAATACGGCCTGCGGGAAAGACGGACTGATATTCCTGACCGCCCAGAAGGACGCGATGCAGGACCTTCCGGAGAGCAGCGGACTGTATAAAGTCGGGACTGTGTGCAAGATCAAACAGCACATAATCCTTCCCCAGAGCAGCGTCTGCAGGGTTATGGTGGAGGGGCTTTACAGGGCCGAAGCAATTGCCATTCACAGGGGCGAAAAGCTCTATACTGCCGATATCTTCCGGATAGACGACAAAAAAGAGAGAGTCAGTGCAATAAGGCGCGAGGCTCTTGTCAGAAACACGCTCTCGCTCTTCAGGGACTATTCGAGCAGGGAGACCGGCATTCCGGGAGAACTGCTCACGGGATTTCTCAACAGCGCGGATCCCGCCTATATCTCGGATTATATCGGTCAGCACAGCAAGTTCTCCCTTGAGAACAAACAGGAGCTTCTCGAGCTCAATTATCCGTACAGGAGACTTGCGCTTCTGATAAAGATCCTGAATGAAGAGCTCAATATCATGGATATTGAGGCACGGCTCAACGAGGAGACCCAGGCCAGGATTGACAAGGATCAGAAGAACTACTATCTCCGCCAGGAGCTCAAGGCTATCAAGGATGAGCTCGGAGAAGACGAATACGACGACGATGACGAGTATATTCCGAGAATCAATGCTCTTCCCGTCAGCGACGAGATAAAGTCAAAGCTCATAAAAGAGGCGAAGAAGCTCGCAAAGGAGCCCTTCGGATCAAGCGAGGCATCCGTTATAAAGTCCTATCTGGACATCTGCCTCGATATGCCCTGGGATAAAAAGTGTGATGAGATACTCGATATACCCAAGGTCAAAAAGATGCTCGACGACGACCACTACGGGCTGGAGAAGGTCAAAACGAGAATAATCGAATACCTCTCCGTAAAAAAGCTTACTCCGGACGCGAAGGGCGGACTCATATGCCTTGTCGGACCTCCGGGAACAGGCAAGACGAGTGTTGCTCTGAGCATAGCAAAGTGCCTCAACAGGAGATCCGTGAGGATAGCTCTCGGCGGAGTTCATGATGAGGCTGAGATAAGAGGCCACCGCAAGACCTATGTAGGTTCCATGCCCGGCAGAATCATAAACGGTATAATCAGCGCCGGAGTTTCAAATCCTCTGATGATCCTGGACGAGATAGACAAGCTCGGCTCAGATTACAGGGGAGACCCGTCTTCCGCGCTTCTTGAGGTCCTAGACCCCGAGCAGAACTGCACATTCAGGGACAATTTCCTCGAGATACCCTTCGACCTGAGCGATGTCTTCTTCATTACTACCGCAAATACTACGAGCACTATTCCCAGACCGCTTCTCGACAGAATGGAAGTCATCGAGCTTTCAAGCTATACCGACGAGGAGAAACTCAGTATAGCGAAGCTCCATCTTCTGAACAAACAGCGCAAGAAGCACGGCCTTGCCACATCCTCGCTCAGAGTCTCCGACGCGGCACTGAGATCAGTTATCTCCGATTACACGAGGGAGTCCGGAGTCAGAGAGCTGGAGAGATCCATTGCTGCTGTCTGCAGAAAAGCAGCCTCCGAGATCGCCTCCGGCGACAAAAAGACTGTCAGCGTAACTGCCAAAAATCTCGACAAGTATCTTGGAGTTCCCAAATATAAGGACTACAACAAAAACTTCTCGGATGAAGTAGGGCTCGTTCACGGACTTGCCTATACCTCGGTCGGAGGAGAAGTCCTCGATGTGGAAGCAGCGGTCATGGACGGCTCCGGAAAGCTTCAGATAACCGGAAATCTCGGGAAGGTCATGGAGGAATCCGTTAAAGCGGCTGTCACATGCATAAGGACCAGAAGCGCTATACTGAAGATAGATCCGGATTTCCATAAAAACTGCGATATACACATACATTTCCCGGAGGGAGCAGTTCCCAAAGACGGGCCTTCTGCGGGCATAACGATCTGTATGGCACTGACCTCCGCGCTCACGGGATCTCCCGCGAATGCCAATATAGCAATGACAGGGGAGATATCTTTGAGAGGCAGGGTAATGCCTATAGGCGGACTCAAAGAGAAGAGCATGGCCGCATACAGATACGGGATCAGGACCATACTGATCCCCGAGGGCAATGTTCCGAATCTTGAGGAGATAGATAATACTGTCCGTGAGAACGTCAGATTTATTCCGATCAAGACTGTCGACGACGCTTTTCCCTTTGTATTCGGATCTTTCGATAAATCAAATACAAAGAACGAGACCCTCAGTAAGGCGGCAGCGGAATCAGATATCAGACTTAGACAATGACCAAAAACTTGAATCTGAACAACGCGGTATTTGTTACTTCGGCCGCTTCCGAAAAACAGTTTATATCATCTTCCGTCAAGGGTATCGCTTTCGCGGGAAAGTCAAATGTCGGAAAATCGTCTGTCATCAATTCTCTTTTAAACAGAAAGAATCTGGCCAAGACAGGCGCCCAGCCGGGTAAGACTGTACATGTCAATTATTTTCTGATAGACGACAGAGTGTATTTCATAGATCTCCCCGGCTATGGCTACGCCAAAGTCTCCGCCTCCGAGAAGGAGAGATGGGGAAAACTTATGGAGAGCTTCTTTGCCGGGAACGATACCTACGATATAGGGATATTTATTGTCGACGCCAGACACAAGCCAACGCAGAACGATGTGACGATGGCAGATTACTTCAAGTCTTCGGGAAAAAAGTTTGCGGTGATCGCCAACAAGACTGACAAGCTTAAAAGATCCGAGATCGAGTCCAATATGAAACTCATCAGAGAGACGCTTGGCCTTTCCGACGATACGGAGCTTATACCGTTTTCTGCCCAGAGCGGTACCGGCAGGGCAGAAGTGATGAATTATATTTTGAATAACCTTTAAGGAAGCTGCACAGCTTCCTTTTTGTGAGGGAATAATGGATGAATCCGAAAAGATAGTTTACAAGGTCGTAAGAAGCAGGAGAAAGACTTTTGCGGTTCAGGTGACGGAGGACGGGAGCGTTATAGTCAAGGCGCCGTTCCTTTCCACGGATCTCCAGGCCCGCAGGATCGTCGAAAAAAAGGAAAACTGGATAAGAAGGACAAGGGCGAGGATCCTCAGAAACAGGAGCATTGCCGCAAAAATGGGAGGGAAACTGAGCTGTGAAGTGCTCCGGGAACTGAAAGCCGGTGCGCGGAAGCTCATTCCCGGAAGAGTTGAGTATTACGCTAATATCATCGGTGTGAGATACGGAAAGGTC
Source organism: Oscillospiraceae bacterium (assembly GCA_902802045.1). Lineage (GTDB taxonomy): Bacteria > Bacillota > Clostridia > Oscillospirales > Oscillospiraceae > Limivicinus. The sequence goes on from CADCKQ010000002.1 coordinate 152,780, forward strand.
ACGATAAGAGCGCAGAAGTCCAGATGGGGCAGCTGCTCGCGCCTCGGAAATCTGAGCTTTAACTGTCTGCTCATGCTCGCGCCTCCTGAAGTGCTGGATAGCGTCGTCGTACACGAGCTCTGCCACATAAAACAAATGAACCATTCTCCGAGATTCTATGACGAGGTGCGCAAAGCCTTCCCCGAATACGACAGATGGCAGAGATGGCTTAAAAACAACGGCCCCGCGCTGATGGCAAGGCTTCTGTAATTACTGTATGCTTGTATTTTGCGCTCCGGTCTGATAAAATATAATTTAATTTATGGATCAACTGAATTTTCATATAGAGAATATAGTCAGAGAAGACGGGGACGCGCTCGAGAACTTTGAAGGGCCTCTGAACCTCATTCTGATGCTGGTACAGAAGAACCGTATAGAGATAAGGGATCTCAAGATCTCAGATATTCTCGACCAGTATCTGGAATACCTGGACAGATACCGGAGCATGGATCTGGAGGTCGCGAGCGAGTTTGTTCAGATGGCATCCCATCTGCTTTATATAAAGACAAAAAGCGTACTTTCGAAAGACGATGAAAATCCCGAGCTTGAATTTCTTATAACTTCTCTCGAGCAGCTTAAAGCAAGGGACAGCTACAATGAGATAAAGACTGTCGTGCCTTTCTTTGAGGAGACCGCCAAAAGAGGCTTTTTGTATTATACAAAGAATGCCGAGCCCGATCCTGAAAACAGCGGCGCGTACAGTTACAATCATAAAGCCTTAGAGCTTCTTCAGGCACTGTACGATACCTTCTCAAGAAATGATGCGGCTGCAGTTCTTCCGGAAGCGGAAAATGTCGTACCTTCAAAGGTCATTTACAGTATAAAGGAAAAATGCAGCGAGATACTCAGGAATCTGATCAGCGAGAGATCAGTCAATCTCGCGAAGCTGTATGGGAGCTGTGCTTCCAGGTCGGAGCTTGTTGCGACCTTCGTCTCGATCCTTGAGCTGTGCAGCTTGGGGAATATTCAGATCAGAAAATACGGAAACGGATATTCGGTCAGATATGTCTCCGGAGATATCGGAGAGATACTCGATTCGATCGCGGGATAATTTATGAACTTAAAAAGCGCTGTCGAGGCCATACTTTTCGCGTCAGGCGAGCCTGTAGAGAAAGCAAGACTCTCTCTGTGTCTCGGCATAAATGATGAAGAGACTGAATCTTTGATCTCAGAACTTGCGAAAGCTTACTCGGATGAGGGTAAGGGCTTAAGGATCCTCAGTCTCGGCGATAAAGTCCAGATGTGCTCGGCTCCCGAATACAGGGAGTATATAAACAGAGTCCTTGAGGCGAGAAGAGCTCCTTCGCTGAGCAAAAGCGCGCTTGAGGTGCTCGCCATAGTTGCCTATTACCAGCCTGTTACCAGAGCTGCTGTCGACGCTATAAGAGGGGTCGATTCCTCATATACCGTCGGATCTCTGGCAGAAAAGGGACTCATTAAGGTTACGGGAAAGCTTGAGGCGCCGGGCAGACCTTCTCTTTACTCAACAACGGAAAACTTCCTGAGAGTTATGGACATCTCATCGCTCGACGAGTTGCCCGCTCTCCCGGATCTTACGTCTTCGGACGGCATTATGCAGCTTCAGGAATCCATCAATACGCTTATGGAAAGAGAAAACACCGAACAGCTTTCAATAGAGGGAAACTGAGACCGAGAGGTGATATTTTTTGACGGCCTTAATCGTCATAGGAATTATCGTCTTAATAATCGCGCTTATCATGCTCATACCTGTCGGAGCGGACATAGGATATGAGGATGGCGTGTTTTCCCTGTCTGCCAAAGTTCTTGGCGTTCTGATAAAGCTGTTTCCCAAGGACGAATCCAAGCCCGGGAAGGAAAAGCCCGGGAAAAAGAAAGAGAAAAAGCCCAAAAAGGTAAAGAAAAAGAAGAAGGAAGAAGAACCGGAAGAGGAACAGCCCAAAAAGAAGAAATTTGACTTTACGCTCGAAGAGATATTCGAGCTCCTCAGGAAAGTCCTGAAAAAGATCGGCAGATTCGGCAGGAAGTGGAATATTGACAGATTTCTTCTTGATCTCGTTCTGACAGGTGCGGACCCGTATGAGACCGCAAGACTTTTTGGATATATAAACGCATCCATTGCAACGCTGGCCCCGATGTGCAGGGATCGTTTCAACTGTAAAGACACCTTTGTCAGGACTGATGTGGATTTCGGCGCTGAAGAGACAAAGATCGATTTCGGACTTGCTTTCAGTATTAGGATCGGAGCATTCTTTGCCCTTGCTTTCGGGATCGCATTTGCAGCACTCGGGATACTTCTCAAAAATAAGAAGAGACTTAAGAAAGAAGCTAAACAGAATCCCGAGATCCCTGAAACGGCTGAAGATAAAGAAAATAATTAATATTTAAGATATATGACGGAGGAATTCATGATGGAAGAAAATCCCATTGGAAGACTGATGAATACAACTATGGAGAATGTGAGAAATGTCCTGAAGACAGATACAGTCGTCGGAGACCCGATCACAACTCCTGACGGTATGATGCTCGTCCCGATCTCTAGAATAAGCATGGGATTCGGCGGCGGCGGAATCGAGCTGAACAGCAAGAGAAGCGCTGACACCAGACCTTACGGCGGCGGAAATGCTACAGGCGTGAAGATCGAGCCGATCGGTTTTCTCATAATCAAAGACGGCAATATCAGAATGGTCAATGTGACGCCTCCTGCGAACAACACTGTGGACAGGATAATCGAAATGGTTCCTCAGGTCATCGATAAGGTCGACGCCTTTATAGAGAAGCAGAAGAGCAGCGATTGAAAGAAAGACTTCAGAAGCTCCTCTCACAGGCAGGAGTTGCCTCGAGAAGAGCCTCGGAAAAGCTTATAGAAGAGGGGAGAGTTACGGTCAACGGATCGGCTGCCTCTCTCGGAGACTGTGCGGATTTTGAAACAGACGAGATCTGTGTAGATGGAAAAAAGATCTCTGCCGGAGAGAAAAAGGTCTATGTCCTTCTCAACAAACCCAAAGGCTATGTGACGACTCTGAGAGATGAGAAGAACAGAAAATGTGTGACCGATCTTCTGACCGGCCTCGAGACGCGCGTATATCCCGTAGGCAGACTGGATATCAATTCTGAAGGGCTGCTCATCCTTACAAACGACGGCGATTTCGCCTACAGGATGACCCACCCTTCCAAAGAAGTCAGGAAGGTCTACGAGGTGAGCGTGACCGGAGAGAATATCGCGTCTTCGCTTGAGATGCTCGCTTTACCTATCCTTGTCGACGGGGTATATGTCACTGCAAAGGATATTAAAGTCGTTTCCTCGGACGGAAAGAGCGCTGTTCTGGATATCACGATAGGTGAAGGAAGAAACCGGGAGATACGGCGTATGTGCAATGCATGCGATCTCTATGTCAGGAGACTTGTCCGTATAAAAGAGGGAAATCTTGAGCTTGGAGAATTAAAGCCCGGCAGGTGGAGATATCTGAAAAGGTCCGAGATCGCGAATATATAAAACAAAGCGGCCAAGCCATAGCTTGACCGCTGTTTTATTTAAGAAAAGATCAGGCGATAATGTTCAGAACCAGAGTCAGAATGACGAATGCAAGACCGAACCATTTTGTGGCTTTGGCAAGCTTGGCGTCGAGAGACTTTGCTTTTGTTTTGGAGAGGAAAGTATCGGCACCGCCGCTGATAGCGCCGGAAAGGCCTGCACTTTTACCGCTCTGCATTAAAACTATAACCGTAACAGCTAACCCGGAGAGCAGCTGGAATACTGTCAGAACAATAGAAATAGTAGACATCTTGAAACCTCACAATTATTAATTCAGATAAAGCTTTAGTAATATAGCATATTTATAATATTAATTCAAGCATTTTTTGAATTAATGCCATACTGCTTTTTTGAGCGTATCGCCCTCGTAATAAAGAGACAGGGCGATATCATTTTTTCCTTTGGAAAGCGCTTCCAGAAAGAGCCTGTCGCCCTCCCAGAGATTCAGAGAGGGGATATCTTTTACAGGTATCCATCTGAGCTCTCCCTCGCTGCAGTTTTCATTGAGCTCTCCGGTCCAGGACGTCGCTGTATAGAGATACATGTTCTCGGCTTCCCATCTGTCGGAATAGAACTTTACAAGGCCGCGGAGAGTGTATTCTTTCAGTCTCAGACCTGTCTCCTCGTATACTTCCCTCAAAAGACAGGAATCGCAGTCTTCGCCTTCTTCAAACTTTCCGCCCACTCCGATCCATTTTCCTTCGTTTAGATCGTTGTGCTTTCTGTTTCTGAGGAGCATCAGATAACAGTCATCCTTTTCGATATAGCAGAGAGTCGTGTTTATCATTGTACAGCTTCTTTTTTCCAGACTGTCTTCGCGATAATTGCTGTCACTACAGCCATAAGACCGACAATTGCTTCGAGCGTTATTGTTGAAACGCCTTTTCCGGAACATATAACGGTTATTCCGTCAACCAGCAGATGGATCAGTACAGCAAGCGGATACAGATACAAGCGGTTTTTCTTCTTCGCGGCAAACCATACGAGCACGGAAAGCGCTATCTGCAATACTATGGCAAATATCCTTTCGACTCCGCCCATAAGGAACAGGTAAGAGGGAGTAGTCTTGAGAAGACTAATCGCGTTATTGACCTGCGCAAGATAATCTCCGGTAAGAGAACTTGTGAGCATATCGGTTCTTCCGCTGTTTATAAGCACGGAATAGATTATATTGTTGATCGAAGTGATACCGAGAAGATAAATTGCTTCAAATCCTCCGTGCCCGGCTCCGTACATCAGGGCATTGGCGTCTTTTCCGAGTTTTTTCTTCAGCACGGTCTTAAACGCGAGGAAACGTCCCGTCTCTTCAAAAAGACCGGCCATGAATCCGCCGTAAAGAGCATATGCAAATACATTGTTCTGGATCTTTTTTCCGATTTCCGTAGCAAATACCGCCTGATGAGCATATGCTTCGAGGACAAACGCAAAGACAAACATGACTGCGCAGCCGATAAAGAAGGGGAGAATGTCTGCTCCCTTTTTCTTTCGGAAATAAATAAAAAGAGCAATGGGAACACCAAAAGCGATAACAAGAGATACCGCCATGCATACAATTGAAAGAACAGGTACGGTTCCGTTCATTTTTTATTCCTCCAGAGCTGCAGTTCAGACATGGAAGCCCTTGTTATAGCCGCATTGAGAGCGTAAGAGCTTCCTGTTCATATTTAACAGTTATTTCTTTTTGCTTACGGAGTTTTGTCTGTTATTCCGGTTTTTAGGCCTTAAGAACAATTGAGGTGTCATAATAACAGGAGTAAGTATAACCCCAAACAATATATATGAATAAGTGATAACGGTCGGGAGATCGATTCCTTTTCGGGTCAGAAGGAAAATCCCGCGATCCAGACATAATAATGAAATTGGAAGAAACAGCAGATTTTTCTTAACAAATGAACCGATCATCTTCAAACCCGAAATGAACCAGTATTGGAGATTATCAACACTTGTAGACGGAAATGCTTTTCGTATGGGCTTTATCTTATTTGCAAGATAACGCAGTGCTCCGCTCAGCATAGAGAAAGAATGCCCTACAAATGATACAGCGACAATAAACGCATGAAGCAGGTTTTCTTTACGTTCCCTCGAAAAAGATCTTCTCAAAACAGCTCCTCTCAGAGCGGGAAGGAAGATAAAGAGAAACGAGCAGAGAAGAAATCCGGCCCACAGGTAGTGGATATTGCCAAAGAAGCATTCAAACAATACAGTCGGAATCAGCATTATTGCGTTAATGTTGGAGAAGAAATACAGGATCATGAAAAAAACGTCACAGCCTCTGCTTTTCCCCATTACAACGGTTCCGTCGAAGAGCATCTCAAAGAGTCCGTATGAGTACCGGTGCTGTTTGCTCGTTTCTTCTGAAAAAGCACGGCTGACATATTCCGTAAATTCCAAACCGGGAATTTGCGCATACTTGCCATGATATCCGGCTGTATATAAAGCTATTGCTTTATCATAGTCTTCCGAAACTTTATTCTCAGACCACAATCCGGTTTCTGTCAGATGCTTTTTTCGAAGAAAAACATTGTGGCCTATCAGCGGAACAAAATATCCCTGAAGCGCTTTACAAGGCCATGTGCAGTGAAAAAGGCTGTTTACCTGATGCCCTATAGCATAGGAAAAGTAATTGTCATAAAGATTAACAGCATCAGTTGAACACTGAACATAAGCGAGTTCTTCATCTGCACAGAATTCAGGAACAATAGCTTCCATTATTCTTTCAGGAACACCTGAATCCTTATCCAGCATAAGAATAATATCGTTTGTCTGTACTTTCCCTTCAGCATAAGCCCCTTCAAACAAACCGCCTTTTCGGGTAAGTGAATTCAGGTCAGAACCGCTTTCAATTGCAGAGCCCAATTTGAGTGTATAGTTAAGATTTGATGCTTTCTTAAACAGGCCGGCTCTGTTAGCTGAGGGTCTTGCAACAAAGGAAATACCGTTCTCGCGATAAAAGCGGATTCGTTCTGCCGCTTTAAATCTGTTTGCATCAGATTCATTAAGATCCCTGTAATCATTGCTGGCAAGTGCTTCGACGATATTATCAGTGCATAAACCTCCGACTAAAGGAGCAAGCCCGTCATCTGAAATAAGAATATCAGCATCTTTCCCGCTTATTTCATGATATCTTCTGCATGCGGCCATACTGTCTTTTATTGTTTGGAATATGACGGAATTATCTTCAGTATATACCGGGATACTCACCGTGACGCTCATCCATTCATCGCTGTTTGGATAAGTACCGGGAGTATTCATATAGTATTTTCTGTTGATAAGAGTTCTGCCTGAAAGAATTCTGCAAACTGACGGACGAAGTGACCAGAGAACATCAGAAGCATAATAGAAAGGATAAATGAAAAAGATGAAAGATATAATAAGTCTTACAATTACGAAATGTGATTGTCCGTAAAGAAAGAACAAAAATATATGAAGTGAAAGATTTATAATCAGCGCCAATACATATGGCCAGACACCGCATATGCTGTTTCCAAGCCTGGGCGGTATCCGATTTTTTCTGATCTGTCGTTTGTGCATATCCGGACCTCCGTTAACCGATCGGGATTTCTTCAGGATCAATTACATTGCAAATGGGTTAACGGCCATTTGTGCCAGAGAATACCAGGCAGTAGCGCTTATACTTTCTTCATTATTGAATTCCCAGATATCACCTGTTCCGCCTAAAAGAAAACCGGTAGAAAGCCCGTCACGGTTTGCAGCAGGCATTATTCCTTCTTCATCAGTTTGTGAATCAAGATAGGACAGAATCGATCCATAACGTTCCTGATCACCGGTCCCGGCATAACACAGAGCCATTTGAGCCGTTCCTTCATTCCAGATACCATCACCGTCTCCGGCGCTGAAATCATAACCGTCATCTACAGAAATCCGCTTTTCAATAAATTCCAGTATCTTATCTTTATCTGCCAGATCATTACCGAAGGCCAGAATGGCAAGGGAATTGGCATCGAGGGGAACAACACCTTCGCTTCTGGTTTTTCCGTCATCGGTTGTTCCGGTGTAAAAGCAATGAAGCTTGCTGTCGTACATGGAGAATACAAACTGTTTCGCATATTCCGATGCTTCAATATATTCATTTGCTTTAACCTGATCTGTTTCTTCTATTACAGACGCAAGCAGGCGATAAGCACAGGCGATGTCTATATTATGTTCGGTGGATTTATAAGTGGCAAGAACCTGGTTTTCATCCCAACCCTCATAACCGCCGGAAAATCCGCCGTTATCAGCACGTAAAGTCAATAAAAAGTCAGCTGCACGTTTCGCACCGTTGATATAGATCTCTTTATTATCCTCAGGTGCTATCTCTGATGCTTTGCATAAAGCGAGAATTACCCAAGCCATATTACCTGAAGATGTTGAAACGGTATAGTAATCCTCCTGCCAGCGACCGTCCTGCCAAAAGCCGGGCAATCGGACTGTTACTTTTTTCCCTACGATCGAACGGCCCGAATCACTCTTGGGGTCACCGCTGACATATGCATTACGCAGCCGTCCATCCTGAAACATGCGATCGTGATCCTGTGCAAAAAGGATAGCGTCAGCAATTGTAAGAGCATGCCAATCAGCACCGGCATTAGCCAAAGCAATTAATGCAACTGCGTTATCATAGGTGTATGCGTGTTCAGCGGCATTTGGATTGCTGTCGCTTTTGCCCGCTATAAATCCTCCGGACTGTTCTACGCAATAAGCAAGAGTTCCCGCACCTTTGGATATCTTTGAAATCTCATCATATCCATGAGACTCGGTTTTTGAAGCACAACCGGTAAATAATGCAATTATAAGGATTATGCAGATCAATCCAGTTATCCTTTTCATTATGCTAACCTCCAGATGCTGATTTATAATAGTAAAAAGCGAATAATACTAAACAAAGAAAAACAAAAGTAATTAAATATAAATAATCATTATCTGATTACAGAGAATTACTCAGAGTCAGTTATTCTTCTTGATTTTGTCCGCGAGAGAAAAACCGGATGTGACCAGGGCCATATAGACACCAAGAATAACAATTGAAGGGAGAAGATACAAGAAGGGATAGGGGAGTATCTTATAAAACATTTCAAGAAGGAAGTTACCCTCAGTCTCGACCGAGAAGAAGTAATTTGCTTTAGGATGAAGTCCGGTGAATCGCAAAAGCATATTGAATCCGAATACGATCAGGGCAATCACAAGCAGAGCGAGCGCGGTAAGAGGAAGATCTCTGAATTTCGGGCGATACAGACCGAATGTGACAATTGCAAGAGCTTCGATTATTATGAAAAAATGTGTCCCGTAATATCCGAGCATTCTGGGAAGAAGCAGGGAATAACCGTCAAAACCGTTGCCGGGCATGATAAGAGCCATCAGAGCTCCAAGAGGTCCGACAAAAAAGCAGAAACTGAGAAGGGGACGTTTCTTGGTCAGTACAGCTATAGGGATCATGATCATATTTATATTGCAAAGCTGAAGAGGAAGCTCTCCCCACCAGTTGAATCCGCCCATCTCACTTGTAATGACATTAAAATCGCTGTCAAGTGAAAGAAATATTTTATAGACGATAAAACCGATCAGAGTCAGTATGCAGGCACTGACGATTACTGTCCGTTTTGTGCGATCGGTCCTGTTTTTCATAAGACGGGTCGCCAGCACAAGAAGAAGTATGAAAAAGATGCTGACAATGATAAACAGATGATTAAACGGACTCATGATCCAAAATAATGAATGATCATTCATTGAAATGTCTCCTGTTAATGTGCGGTGTCTGCAGAGTGACGACTGAGATATTCCGCTTTTTTTCTGTCATCCTCAGCCTTAAGCGAATCCGAATTGAATATACCTCCAAGGGATTCCAAATGGTGCCGGAACTCATGCCTTAATACGCTCCGGAGAATACTCCTGGCTTCATCGCTGTCTGCATTGGGATATACTCTGTCAAAAGAGCCCTTGTACATTACGATCTGCCTTATGCCCGAATACACCAGATATTGCCCCATGGCGTAAAGATCATCCGCTTTGGCATAATCCGGGACCATCACGGAATCCGACACGATAACGCCCCCGTTAAGCTTCCGGAAAAAGTCCTGAGGCAGCTCATCCATAAGTTCGGCAATTATCCTGTTGTATTCGTCGGTCGTCATCATTATCTGATTATTCGGATACGGATCTAACGAATAATATTATCGGCAATAATATCCGGGTCTGCCGGGAGGTCAGGCTTTTGGAAGTACAGCTTTGTATTCGCTCACATCCAGAACCGTTTCACCGTCGATCTGTGCGGCGCAGGGGCGGGAGAAACGCACTTCTATCTCATTTCCGGTAAAGACCTGAACGATATCTTTCTTCTTTACGTGCTCCCCTTTGAAGATGGAAGGGAAGGAGATCAGTGCTTTCAGCTTGGAACGGCAATGATATACCACAACGGTAAGGATGTCTGAGGAGCGGACCTGGGATGGAGCCATTTCCATTCCTCCGCCGTAGTATCTCCCTTTCATGGTCGGCGCGATCCATACATTGTCGAATTCGTGTTTAACACCGTCGACAGTGATCTCTGCATGGCAGGGCTTGAAATGGAAAAGCAGACCCTTAATGGCGATACCCGTATAATTGATCTTCTTTTGAGGCTCTTTTTCCTTGATCTGATCTGCGACCTCGCAGCAGTAACCGTCTATTCCGAATCCCATATTGTTGATAAAACGCTTTTCCATACCTTTGACATAAACAGTCGGAAGATTGGAAAGATACGGATTGATAAGGACTTCCTCACCGGGCTGTTTTTCGATATCTTTGAAAAAATCATTTCCGGTGCCGCTGCTTATGAGATAAATATTGTTTTTAATCTCTTTGGGGTCGACAGCATTTATGAAATAGTTAAGTGTACCGTCTCCGCCTATCAGAACCACTTCATCCTCAGGTGCAAGGCCGTTAAGATATTCAGAGTAATCGAGACCAACGGCGTCTACAAGCTCTGTCTCAGGAGCAATATCAGGCCTGATACCGTTGTTTGCCAGAGAGTTGTAAAGATAGTATTTCATTTTTCCTTCCTCCTTGATTTATAACAATCCCATTATTATCAGGAATTCTCCGATACTGTAAGTAAGCATTACAAGAAAATGGGTTTTGAGCGCGCTGTTTTTATGAAACCGTACAAAGAACAGGGATGAATCCGAGACGAAAAACAAAGCTGCGCCTATTGCTGTTACAATGCCGGGTAGGCTTGAGAGACTGATACTGCGGAAAATCGCAAAGCAGTTCATCGCGCCGTTTATCAGCAGATACAGTAACATCGGATAAAAGAGAGGCTTTGGAAGATACGGTTTTAGTTTTGAAAAAATAAAGGTAACGACCGCTGTAAAGAAAATGGCCAGTAGAATGATCGCAAAAACAGGAATAGCAGCAAAATCAATATCTTTTAGATAACCGAGTATAAAAAAGAAATGGCCGATCATAAAAGATATTCCGCCGGCTGTAAACCACTTGATGCCTTTGGGGATAAGAAGAACATCTCCGATCCAGCTCAATATAAGCGCTATAACTATTGCTGCGGAGACCTGACGCGCAGTCAGAATATAAAAACCGAGAAGGGACAGAATGATAAATGGTTTTGAGATATTGCGCATTTTGGTTTCTTTACGCAGCGAAGCATAGAGATGAAAAGCGGTCGAAACAATAAAAATGGCTAAGAATATATATTTCATCGGTGTGCCTCCGGGAATCTGATCCTGATTCTTTAACAGTTTAGCATATTAATTGAAGTAAAACAAGAGTGTGCAACAGCTAACAGAACACAGGCAGTATCAGGAAATGAAGTTACGGACCTGCTCTGTTACTTCTTTTAAAATATCTATATTTCTCAGGACATCTCCGGTCTCCAGCGAATGATCGGCTCCGTCTATGACTGTCAGCGGAATATCCGATTCTTCGCAGAGTTTTGGGATCATTTCAGTGTCGACCCATAGATCTGCAGTACCAGAGAAAGCAATTGAATTGTTTAGAGGATATTCAAATGTCTGTTCAAGCGGGGTAAACAGAATATGCCTGACATCAAGATCATGCTCAAAAGCATATCGCACAGCCATTGCCGTACCGAGGCTTTTTGAAATGAACAGGATATCTTCGTATTCCTCAAGGCTCAGATCCCGCAGGGCTTTTTCAGTCTGCTTCATCAATTCTTCGGCTGCCTTGCGCATTTTTTCCGGATCGCCCTTAAGCCCTGATTTTTTATACGAATATGTAATCGGAAAGATATCATAACCGGCATTTTGTGCCAAACGGCGGCTGTAGTATAAAAGAGGTTTGTCGCAGTGATAACCGATCCCCGGGAACAGAACAGCAATTTTCTTCATCTCGGCTTCCTTATTCTTCATTAAGCATTTCCAGACTGATCTGTTTATAGAGATCATCCTCATTGATAAGATATTGTTTAACGGTTTCAGGCGGCAGAACATCGGTTTTGGCATCAAATCCGAATAGTGCCTCCTCGGCAGACGCTCTTGCCAGCTCCGGGGTATTGTTCTGTCTGCTGAGATGCGCAAGAAGAAAAAATCTGGTTCCTGTTTCTGCCAGAGAGATAAGGGCTTCAGAACATGCATCATTTGAAAGATGACCCATATCTGAAGCTATTCTTTTCTTGAGATAAAAAGGATAGGGGCCTTTTTCAAGCATCTCACAGTCATGATTGGACTCTATTACCACACAGTCAGAACCTGCCATTATCTCTAAGGCTTTTCCGGGAATGAATCCCGTATCTGTCAGATATCCGAGCTTTTCCCGGCTGCTTTCAAGTACGAAGCCGAGACTTCCCCTGCAGTCGTGCATCGCAGAGACAGGCGTTACTCTTATTTTTTCACATATATCAAACGGTACATCAGGAATAATATCTGTTACACCGTTCAGCATAGTCTGTATATGAGTGTCGCGACTCATATAGATACCGCATGAGAGCTTATTCATCAGAGCAGGAAGCCCGGAAATATGGTCTGTATGCGCATGTGTAATAAGTACGGCATCTAGATCCGAGAGGGAAGTGCTGTATTCTTTAAGGGCACGTGATATTCTGCGGCAGGAGATTCCGGCGTCTATAAGGATATTTATTCCGTCCATCTGTACGAGCATGCTGTTTCCGCCCGAACCGCTGGCTATTGAAAGTAATCGCATTATTTGGTATTTCCTGATTCAAAAAAAATGTATGAAGAATTTATATGATCCGGATCTGAACGGAGGAGCTGATTCCAACCGTTCAGACCCTTCTTCGTTTAGAAAATCTGTCCCGGAAGTTTCAGCTTCTCTTTAGCAGGAAATCTTTTGTCGAATTCTTCAACATCGGAATCTTTCACATAATAACCCTGCGGCGTTCGGTAGATCCCGGTGACGCTGTCAAGATATCCCGGAATCAGTTCCTTACACAGGAAGAAAGAATCATCCTCGCCCTCAGGCAGATCATGGTAACGGATACCGAAGTTTCGGGCATAATCAAAACCGCTCTTTCCGTAAAACATGATATTGCCTTCAAAAAGAACGGCTCCAAATCCCAGATCTGCAGCTTTCTCAAGAGAGTAATCAAGGAGTGCCTTCCCGTATCCCTTGCGTTTCAGTTCAGGTGTTATGCAGATCGGACCCATTGTAAGAACAGAGATCTCAGATCCGTCGTCAGCATCAATGACAGTCTTCATGAACATATTCTGCCCGATAAGACGGTCATTTATTTCCATGACAAAATCCAGCTTTTTCACGAAAGCGGGATCTTCTCTGAGCACATGGATCACATAATGCTCGCTGCAGCCGGGTCGATATACATTCCAGAACGCCTCTCTTACGAGATTTTCTACTTCGCTGTAATCCTCTTTTCTTTCCAAACGAATTCTATAGTCATTTTTATTCATTGTTTTTCCTCCTGAAAATTGTTGACTTCAATTGCTTTTCGGCGGGAGGTTTGGATGATTGTAAGCAAACCTCCCCGGTCAGCCTTCAATCTCCGTTGTGTTGTACTTTTTCAAACAGTACGCTCCTAAAAGATTATTTATAATCAAGCCTTTCGGCCTAATTAACGTTATAATAGATCTGACTTCTGATCAGTTGCTAAACCGTATAACCTGTTTATTAACATCAACAAAAGCGTTAATGCCAAAAGGTATTATACATCTGGGAAGCGAATGCCCGACATTCAAATTGAAAACTATCGGAAGATCAGGGCGGTCAATAACCTTAGTCAGAAGCAGGCGGTATTCCTGAGCATAGGTCTCATCCATAGGCTTTCCGATCAAAAGACCGGAAACGGCCTCAAATACTCCAGTTTGTTTGAGGTATTCAAGTGCCTTCCGGTATTTTTCGGGCGATGGTTTTTCTTCACTTGTTTCCAGAAGAAGAATGCGTCCTTTCCAGTCCTCCGGATCAGGAAACAGGTGATATTTTTTGCACAGAACCGGCATATCGGCATAACGGTCGCCGTTAAACATATCATATATGGAATCGATACATCCTCCCAGTATTTTACCGGAGAATACAGACGGACCCTGCAAAAGCTCGAAACCGGAATTCGGATGTGATATAAGCGGTTTGCCTGCCTGGTCAACAGCGAAGCTTTTCCTTTCCTCGTACCAGATACTGCTGGGCCTTATTTCCGATATGCTTTCAGTATATATCAGCTCCTCAAAATACTTGCGGGAATATGGGAGCATTTCCGAACTGAGTTCACAGATATCCGGCAGAAAAGCCTGCCCGTAAAAAGTTGTCAAACCGACTTTGTGAAGCATCAGATGGTTTATCGTAGTATCCGAAAAGCCGAGAAATACTTTATCGGTTACTGAATTCGCAAGCTCATCGTGATCGAACAGATAGGGCAGAAGGCGGTATGTATCATCTCCGCCGATCGCACAGAGGATCATATCGATCTCCGGGTCATGAAAAGCCAGAAGCAGATCTTCCGCACGTTTTTCCGGATGTGCTTTGACGTAGTCGAGTCCCATTAAGGCATGAGGCATGAATTTTATATTCAGACCATACTCTTCCAACCTGCGGATACCTGTTTCGGTTTCAAAACGAATACGTGACTCACCAAGAATTCCGCTTGAAAGACTCACGATTCCGACTGTTTTGATCATTATTGTCTCCCGATGTAAAAGTAATCAGAGAATGGCAGATCTGCCTGTATCGGATGTATCCCGGTTCAGTTTTCGGAGAATGATTTGTAAATAATGATCTCTACGCTGCCTCCGTGCATACTGACCCTGACTTCATCTGCAAGTCGCGCGACAATGGATGCCTCCAGCTCGTCCCATTTTTCTGCCGCTTCGGCATCCTCCGCACGCTGGCTCTCTATATCGGACTTGTAGGCGCTCATTGTCCACTCATCGGGAATCTCCGTTTGAGGCATATCTTCCCGTGCGTTCTCGCCGGACCCGGGATCGTCGGCATCAAGGAGAAGCTTCACGTAGATCCGGTCCAGAAGTCTGTTCATAAAGCCTTTAGCAGCGGCGTTTGTACCGCTTGTGGAAACAGAGAGGAGACGTTCGCGTATCTCCATCGTCATTTGCAGGAATGTACGCATATGAAGCTCATAGAGCGTATCATGGACAACAACCCAATAACCGGCTTCCACATCTCCGGCAATGCTTCGAAGCATTCCGAAAAGTTCCTCGGCAAGAAGCCTCAGGTGCAGCGCGGACCTGCGGTTCAGGCCTTTATATTCAGCGAGCTGTTCTGTTACATGCAATGCGTTGTCCATTCCCGCTCCAAGGCTGGATACATTGATACTTATCGTCTGATTCCGGGAGGCTTCCCACCAGGCTGAAATGTTCAGATCTGTATCCTTGAAGTCTGCCATAGTCATACGGCCTTCCGGATTGAGTGTGGATACGGTAACATTCGGGAAAGGTACTCCGATATTGTTGCGATAGAAGATCTTAAGCAGTTCGCGGTTAAGGTAACGCGTGACTCCTTTGATGTTTTCTTCGGTGCATTCGGCTACGACCGCAATTTCCACGCCGCTATCGCCCAGCGTGTTAATACCCAGATACTTCGGGTCGGCGAGGATATTCGGATTATCCTTCCGGAGCTTCGGCAAGTCACGGCGCAGAACAGCTTCCACATATTCAATATCCTGTCCGTATTCGATGCTGATCTTGCTTAAAGCGAAGGAGTTTCTCTTGGTCATGTTCAATACGCCGGATATCTCGCTGTTGTTGTATATCTTGACGTTGCCATCAGGCGCGAGGATCTTGGTAGTACGAAGGCCGATATCGGTTACGGTTCCGCGATAGTTCCCGACGGTAACGATGTCGCCGATCCGGAATTCGCCTTCAAACACGAAGAAGATGCCGGCGAGAATATCTTTGATCAGACTCTGTGCTCCAAAGCCTATAATCAGGGAGAGTACTCCGGCGCTCGCGAGCAGACCGGTGGGATTAGCGCCAACAAGGTAAAGACAGAAGAAAATGGCTCCTATCGCACCGCCATATCTGACAACAGAGATCATCAGGTTTCCGATGGTTTTGCTTCGTGTTCCAAGCAGAGAGGAGATACTGAGAAGAGGGTAGCGGATCAGCGCAACTATGATTTTCACAAAGATAAATACGAGAACGCAGGCACTGACGGCAAAGATATTAAATCCGCGATCCCAGTCACCGCTGATTATATAGCGTATAATGGAATATTCGGGTAGCAGAGTTTTGGCGCTCAGTATTGTGAAAGCAAGATAGACAACCAGAGCAATCGAAAAAACATCTATCAATCTGGAGAGTTTCTGCTCGGGCGTTCTATTCCACCATGGGATCCACCGGTGATTCCAGCGCATAGAAATATCCGAAGGGGATGCTTTATGCCCGTATGGAGACAGCATGTCGATAAGCGAACGGACGAAACTGTTATTTCCGGTATCATCATTGATCGTCGCGTAGAGCGTTTCTTCTTCCTCGGTCGTTAATGTGACGGTTACGGAGAGAAACAGTATCAGAAGCATACTTGTAAGCGACGTCATCAATGCGATCCGCGTACGAGACTGGTACATCTCTCCGCGCGGAATCAGCATCGTGATGTGATAACCGTCCCCGTATCGTGAATAGATGAAACTGACATCTCCATTAACACGGGAGAAACCGTAGTATTCATTTGGAGAAAAGGCTTTGCCGGATATGCCGATATCCTCCGCTTTCATACCGATGTTTCCTTCAAAGGGGGAATACAGGCAGATATGATCCGCACTGTTGTCAAACAACATGAAGGACTCATCGCTCTCAGCGTATGAAGAGAACAGAGATCCTGTCTCGCCGGAAGAAAGACCTGTCAGCTCATTGAGAAGTCCGATCTGCAGGAGAGACCGGTGAGCCGTAACCGCTGGAAGATCTCCGGGGTCGCTGCTGTTCTCATATTCCCGGCGGGAAAGGTATACGGTATTACCCTGTTCGTCAAGAGAGGTATAATAATGGAATGCAACGCCGATGTACTGGACAGTGTCACCCATATCGCTCTCCCGCATCTCCTGGATAAGGATGTCCTTCCTGCCGTCGAGGACCTGCTGGAACGGGTAAGATTGGTCGGCAGGATCCCGGCTGAGGGTGAAAAACCAGTTTTCGGTATTGGTGGCGATCGTACGTCCGTTTTCGTTGAATAGATAAATGGATTCCAGACCGTTCATTTCACAAAGTTCCTTCAGACGGGGCGAGAAGGAAACGGATCTGAGGCGGTTTCCCTCTTCATCCGAATAATACTGCCGTACACCTTCTTCATCCAGGTAAGAGTATTCATG
Organism: Oscillospiraceae bacterium; assembly: GCA_902802045.1. Lineage (GTDB taxonomy): Bacteria > Bacillota > Clostridia > Oscillospirales > Oscillospiraceae > Limivicinus. The sequence goes on from CADCKQ010000002.1 coordinate 170,065, forward strand.
ATCGGCAGGCTCGTTCAGAACAGAAGGATCTTCTTCAAGCATGTAGGCGATGAGAAGCGCTTTGGAAAGATAACGGTCATCGTGACTCTCCTGAATCTTTTCCCGGGTCTCAACAGCGTCCTCGTAACGCTCTGACACCTCATCCAGCGCTACTACAGCTTTTCTCGCGGTTTGGGATATTTCAAGCAGGGTCTGGGAATAAAAGGATATCGCGAAAAGGAGCAGCGCGCCTGAGATCATCAGAGGAAACACTTTCTGGAAGATAGTTATATCAAAGATGATCGGGCTGCCGATCCACCTGTATATGATCTTTTTCTTGGTATCCACCGCATTCCGGATACAATCGTTACGAACAATGACCGTATATACGAGGCACAGAAACATGATCAGCAGGAAGCTTGCGACAGTCCAGTTAAGCACGTATCTGTCATTTCTGAAGACCTTGCTTGTTTCTGTCGCTGCACAGATAACAGTTCCGTCTTCAAGTACTTCAGATACGCAATAATACTTTGTACCGCGTATAGTTTCCACACCCGCATAATCCGGGTTCAGCGCGTCACGGGAGAGTCCTGCTTCGAAAGCATCGGTACCTGTCAGTACCTCATCGCCGTTCTTGTAGAAGAGAAATGTACCGTCCTCGGCATTTACAGCGAACATAAAGCCTTCGTTTCCGACAGAAGCCCGGCTAAGTATCTGTTCTACATCTGCCAGTGAGTCAAAAGCCAGCTGGCGGGTTCCGGATCTCACTCCGAGCACCAGAGTATAGGCTTTATTCCTGTAGCGGGTATTGAGCGAATAGTAGTAAACGCGGTCACTGCCTTCGCCTTCGATAAGAGGAGCAACGCCTCCGTCTTCATTCCTTGTGCCTTTCATGAGTCTGTCGCGGGTGTCCGCAGACATGAGCCCGAGATCGGTAAGTGCCTTCTGAGAATCCTCGGGGGAAGGCGAGACATATACACGCCCGTCCTGCAACAGCAGGAAAAGGTGATCCGAGTCAGCTCGTTCCGCGAGATCACTGAAGATGGCAGAGCGCTCGCTTTCCGTGGACGAATCGAGTTGGTCAAAGCCGCCATTTGACAGGATAGTCCGGAGATCGTCGAGCATATCCTGATTTCCGTCGTGGAATAAGGATGACAGATCTTCTGCGGTCTGAGAGTTTTGATTCAGTGATGAAGTGACCTGTTTCAGCGCGAGCTGGCTGTTTTGCCATTGCCTGGAAAGCGAAGTCCGGTGCTGCATATTCCGCAGAAACAGTGTGATGCACACCGCGCCAATGATAATCAGCAGGGTATTGATCGTCACCTTTATGAAAAACAGCCGGTTCGCTCTCTTCCTTATGTCATTCCTTATCCGCATAATAAGGTCTCCTTTTTCGGGACAGTATAATTAGTTTTGGCGAAAATCCCGCTTCATGACTCATCGGTAATCCTGCCGGAATATTGATTAATCCAAACTGGTTTTCTGAATTTAGTCCGAGTTTTCTGATTATTATGTTCAGAGAATTCGCATTATTACCGATAAAGTATAATGTAATATTATAACCGAGTATTCAGGCTATTTTCAACAATCAGTTGAAGAATCTGAAAAAAATTACATGTTTGTCGTCATCCTTCATTCCGGATGCACAGGGCAGGTAACTGAAGCAGGTTTCAACCCGTTAATAATTCATTACGATAAATGTATATTAATGCATAGCAAAAAGCTCCCCGCCGCCGGTTACGGCAGTGGGGGAGCCATTTGAATCTGTTATTCAGATACCAGTTTCAAAAACTTGGTGTCGTTCATCTGCTCATTTGTCAGATATTCTCCATTACGGAACAAAGCATATGTTGTAATTGGTGTCGGAACATTCCGGGCCTGTTCCTTGCTGACTATATGGATCGCCCGGAACGGGATGTTATGCTCTTTGGCAGTCTGTTCCACTATTGGAACATATTTTGCGTTAAACGGACACTGGTCAGTATAATACAGAACATATCCGCTCTCTTCGATATGCGGATGCTTAGCACATTCCTTAAATCTCGGTTTTTCAGCGTTATCCGAAAAAGGCAGGAACCAGAGCTGAATGCCGTTATCCGCTTCATCACATACAGCGAAGCCTTTATATTTCAGGAACTTAGGATCTGCAAGGAACGGTTTTTTCTTTGCGGCGCAAAGAATGCACAGCCCCTTCTTACCTTTTTCCTTACTTTCCCGGATGCAGGCAGTAAGCAGATCTGTGGAATAGCCGTGTCCTTTGAAAGAACCCGATACCCACAGACAGTCAATATACATATAACCGTCAGCCTCTATCGGAACCCATGCATTTTCTGCCGGGATATATTCGATAAAACACTTTCCTCGCTCCACACTCTTCAAGAAAACAAGCCCTTCAGTAAACCTTTCTGCAAGCCACGCCTTCTTTGATGAAACCTGCACATCTTTATTATTGGAAATGGCACAGCAGATGTGTTCCTTTTCCAGATTATCCTTTGTAACTCTGATATATTCCATAATCCGCCTCCAAGTATATCAATTCAGAGAATACCCACCGTGTTCATAGTTCTTCCTCAAGATTATTGTCCTTCTGCTTACGGCAGATATAAAGAAGGTGATTTGTACTTCCCAATAACTCACGCTTTTCGGAAAAAGCCAGATACCATTCCGAAAGAGCGATAAAATCCTCATCTGACAGGGAAAAGTCAGAACGCTCTTCGATGGGCTCTATCAGCCCGTCCACGCCTGTCGTTGCTATCCATTCGACCGGCTTCTCGACAAATAAATTCTCGAATTCTGTGACATCATAACCTGTGAAAAGCTGCTCCTTGAAATGCCTCACCTGATAATCATTCGTAAAGTTTTCCGCTTGTCCTTCTGCCCAATTTCCATAGAAATAGTTTGAATACATGATAGCAAATACTGAAATAAAGGCAAAGAGAATAACTCCGTCCGGCTTCGTGACCCGAATCGCCTCATCTATTGCACAGTTCACTTCGTCTGTATCATACAGGTGATACATTGGGCCAAAGACCAGCGTTACATCAAAAGAGTTGTCCGGAAATCGGCTCAAATCAGTTGCGTCACCTTGGAACGACTGGATATTTACCATCCCTTTTGCGTTTTCTCTTAGAATAGCAAGATTGCTCTCGACCAGTTCAACAGCCGTTACATCCATGCCTTCTTTTGCAAGAGCAATGGAGTATCTCCCGGTCCCGGCACCAACCTCAAGTACCTTTGATTGCTTGTCAGCGTAACGATGGATGTAATTCATTGTAGTAAAGTATTCAAGCTGGCCGTGGCGCGATTTTGCAGTCCGTATGTCTTCGTCATACTGACCATAAAAGCTGCTTACTATTTCTTTTCTGGTACTCATATCAGGTCCCTCACAAATCCCGTTTTCAAAGCATATTATAACTTTTTCATATGCTGGCAATCAGTTGGATCATACGTCATTGAAATGAAATCCTTCTATTGACGATACAAGCAGCATACAGTTTCAATAGATTTCCAATTGAGAAACAAATCGATAAATACGAATTTGTAGGACTACAGCCTAATCAGATAATACTGGCTGATTTTTCCTTCTTTATATTTATCATTTTCTGTAATAAGCGTTCCGCCATTCTTTTGAATGGTTGCTGCTGATGCCAGATTCTCTTTATAACAGCCAAGTATGACCTTTCCCATTCCTTTTTCTTTGCACACTGACAATGCATATTCGAGCATAGCAGTAGCATAACCTTTGTTTCTTTTTGACGGCCTTACTCCATACCCAATATCGCCGATTTTCTCTGAAAGTAGTTCTGGTAGTTCATATCGAATACTTAGCAGGCCAATCAAGCTTTCTCCATCAAAGCAAAGATACAACAGTGATTTACCCCATTGTTCATCACCAGACAAAGCATTTTTCTTTATCTTGGTTACCCACTCTGAATAATCAGAGGATGACAAACCTAAGCTGGCACTGATACTACTTTCTCCATTGTCCTGGTGTTCCTGTACATATGCCTTCAGGATATCTTTATCGTTGATTTCAGGAAGTCTATATTCCATTTGTCTCACCTGCAAACGCCGAGTTGTCATTATAATTAATTCTTTTTCAGATACTCCGCATTCCTCGGCTCATACGGTACTGAAATGAAATCCTTCTTTTGGTGGTACAAACAACATACAGTCTCCACGTGAAATGTTCCGGGGAACATGTCGACAGCCGTTACTTTTTTAAGCTCATAGCCGTATGTGTTGAAGATCCTGATGTCACGTGCAAGCGTTTCCGGATTGCAGGAGACATATACAACGCTCTCAGGTGAGAGCTCGGCAATATATCCGATAACATCCTTCGCCAGGCCTTTTCTTGGCGGGTCCACAACAATGCAGTCAGGTCTTACCTCAGACCGTCCGAACCTGTCTTTAAGCTCAGAGCAATCGCAACAGATGAAGCGGGCATTTGATATTCCGTTCATCCTCGCATTGTTCTCGGCATTTTCTACAGCCTCCGGGACTATTTCACTTCCGATAACAGTCTTTGCATGTTTTGCCAGATTCAGAGTTATTGTCCCTGCACCGCAATACAGATCCAGTACTGTCTTTCCTGCGGGCTCTGCAAAGCTTAATGCTTCGTTGTACAGTTTCTCAGCCTGTACGGGATTTACCTGATAAAATGAAGCAGGGGAAATGTTGAAGAAAATCCCGTTTAAGCTGTCTTTAATATCCGGTTCTCCGTAAAGAGTATAGAACTTATCGCCCAAAACAGAGTTTCCGGTCTTTTTATTGATATTTATAACGATCCCAGAGATCTCCGGAAATCTTGCTATCGTCTCTTTTACGAAGAGAGAAGTGCAGTCTCCGAATCCTCCTGCACAGACAAGGCAGAGAACAACAGATGAACCGTCTCTTGAGGAGCGTAAGAATATCTTTCTGAGCACGCCTTTTCCGGTTGCTTCATCATAGGCTTTAATTCCATGATCGTTGATAAAAGAAACCGTGTGCAGAGCGATTTTAGAGAACAGTTCTTTCTGCAGCAGGCAGTCGCCGATCTCTGTAACGTCATGCGTTCTGTTTTTGTAAAAACCGGCAAAGGCTCTCCCGTCCTTTGAGGAGACGTCGAATATCGCTTTATTTCTGTATCTTTCAGTTATATCGGAGGCAATGATCTTATTGCATATGAGCTCCTGTATGCCTATATGCTTAAGAGCAGAGTTTAATCTGGAGAGTTTGAAATCAAGCTCTTCTTCATAGCTCATGTGTCTCGTAGAGCAGCCGCCGCAGAGCCTGTAATACGGGCAAAGCGGGGACACTCTGTTAGGAGAGGGATCAATGATATTTACTGCCTTTCCGTAAGAGATTTCATTTCCGGCTTTAACTATAAGGATCTCGCACTTCTCACCCTTGAGAGCTCCGGGTACAAAGACCTTGTTTCCCTCAATTTCGCAGACTCCGAGCGCGTCATGGGTATAGCCTGCGATAACCGTTGTATATATCCTGTTTTTAACGAGTTTTTCCATGGCGCTATTATAACAGAGCCTTTTCGGACGGTAAATAATTATTGTTGCAAGATACTGGAAATCGTGTAAAATAACAAAAGATTTGTTTTTGAAAGGTTATGAATGAAAAAATCCGATTTTTGGTTTGATCTCCCCGAGGAACTGATAGCCCAGACACCTCTCGACAAACGGGATGAATCAAGGCTTCTGGTTGTCGATAAAAAAACGGGCGCTCTCGAGCACAAAAGCTTCCATGATCTCCCTTCGCTTCTGAGAAAAGGGGACTGCCTTGTGCTGAACGACTCCAGAGTCCTTCCGGCGAGACTGCTTGGGTCGAGAGAGTCAGGCGGAGCGGTTGAAATACTGCTTTTAAAAGATCTCGGAGACAACAGATGGGAATGCCTTTCGCGCCCGGGCAGGAAGACAAGGCCAGGCACGAAGCTCATTTTTGGAAACGGTGAGCTCAAAGCCGAGGTCAAAGAGGTTACCGAAGGCGGGAACAGGATTGTCGAGTTTTATTATGAAGGCATCTTCCTCGAGGTTCTTGAAAGACTCGGTAAAATGCCGCTTCCTCCATATATACACGAAGAACTTAAAGACAGTGAACGCTATCAGACTGTATATTCGAAAGAACTGGGATCTGCAGCCGCTCCAACGGCAGGCCTTCACTTCACAAACGAGCTTCTGGATGAGATAAGAGCAAAAGGGGTAAAGACAGCCTTCGTGACTCTTCATGTCGGTCTCGGCACCTTCAGGCCGGTCAAGGAGGAGAATATAGAGGACCATGACATGCACAGCGAGTTCTGCATGATCCCCCGGGAGACTGCCGATATCGTCAATGAAACGAAGAAAAACGGCGGAAGGATAATATCTGTCGGGACAACCTCATGCAGGACCCTGGAAAGCTTTGCGGAAGAAGACGGGACATTGAAAGCCTCCTCCGGCTGGACTGATATCTTCATATATCCCGGTTACAGGTTTAAATGCATCGACGCTCTCATTACGAATTTTCATCTTCCGGAATCGACGCTTATAATGCTCGTCTCCGCGCTTGCCGGGCGGGAAAACGTCCTGAACGCGTATAAGGCAGCTGTTGAGAACAGATACAGATTCTTTTCTTTCGGAGACGCCTGCTTCTTTTCATAAATAGAGAGGAAACGATACCAAATGTACAAGCTCCTTAAAACTGAAGGTCACGCCAGGAGAGCCGAGTTCGAGACAGCCCACGGAACAGTCCAGACCCCGGTCTTTATGAACGTGGGTACTCAGGCGGCCATAAAGGGCGGCCTCTCTGCTGAAGATCTGAAAACGGTAAATTGCCAGGTCGAGCTCTCAAACACATATCATTTGCATGTGCGCCCCGGAGATGAGCTTATCAAAGAATTGGGCGGCCTTCATAAATTCATGGTATGGGACAGACCAATCCTTACCGATTCCGGCGGATTTCAGATCTTCTCACTGGCATCTCTCAGAAAGATAAGCGAGGAGGGCGTTCACTTCAATTCACATGTAGATGGAAGGAAGATCTTTATGGGCCCGGAAGAGAGCATGCGCATCCAGTCGAATCTCGGCTCGGATATAGCCATGGCCTTTGACGAGTGTATAAAGATCCCTTCTCCCAAAGACTATGTTATCAAATCCTGTGACAGGACCTACAGATGGCTCAAACGCTGCAAAGAGGCGAACGCAGATTATAACAGCAGGGAAGATGCCGTTAATCCCGGTCAGATGCTGTGGGGGATAAACCAGGGTGCAGTTTTTCACGATGTTCGTATTGAGCATATGAAAAAGATAGGGGATCTCGATCTTCCCGGGTATGCGATAGGCGGTCTTGCAGTGGGAGAGACACATCAGGAGATGTACGACACGATCGAAGTCCTCGACGAACACATGCCAAAGGACAAACCCAGATATCTGATGGGCGTCGGCACTCCGTCAAACATAATAGAAGGCGTCGCCAGGGGAGTGGATTTCTTTGACTGCGTTATGCCCGCCAGAAACGGCCGGCACGGTCATCTGTATACATGGAACGGAGTTATCAACATCAAAAACGAGAAATATATGCATGACGAAGACCCGATAGATGTGAGATGCAGCTGTCCTGTATGCCGGAAATATTCAAAGGCATATTTAAGACATCTTTTCAAGGCCGAAGAGGCTCTGGCTTTGAGATTTTCCGTAGCTCACAACCTTTATTTCTATAACAGTCTGATGCAGAATATTAGAGATAATCTTGACGCCGGTACTTTCGGTCAGTTCAAAAAAGAGTATTCCGGGATATTGGACAGAAGGATATAAATATTCTCTTGTTTTTGTAAAGACTTTATCTTATAATTACTTGAATTCTTTTGGAGGTTACTCAATATGTTTGCTAATCCTTTCGTATTGCTCGATGCAGCTGCCGGCACACCTGTTGCCGGAGGTGGCTCCTCGATGATCATTATGATCCTCGTAATGTTCGCAATTATGTATTTCCTCATGATCCGCCCGGAGCAGAAGAAGAGAAAAGAAACTGAGACTATGAGAAATACTCTCGCCATTGGCGAAGAGATAGTTACTATCGGCGGAATTACGGGTAAGGTTGTTCAGGTCACAGATGACACTGTCACTTTCGAGACAGGTGAAGACAGAGTCCGTATTCAGGTCAAGAAGTGGGGCATCTCTACAACAGCCAAGTATGAAGCAGCCAAGGAAGCCCAGAAAAAGACCGGAGCATTCGGAGCCAGAAAAAAATCATAATCCTAAATAAATATCCGCGGTAACCTGAAAGTTATCGCGGATTTTTTTATGTAAAGCTTGTAAACTTATTTATGCGGGACAGTATATTGGAGACTTTTATGGGAACACTTACAAGATATTGAGGTTACTTTTTGAAAACAAAAGAATTAACAAAATATGACAAAAATCCTTGACTAATTATGTAAATTGTAATATATTGTAACCAAGAATTTTGATTATGTAAATGTTTTTAAAGGCAACTCTGGGGGGAACTATGAGCAATAATGAAGTACTGGAAATGTTTCTTCATTTCCTTAAATATGATAAAAATGCTTCTGAAAATACATACAGTTCCTACATGCGTGATATCAGACAGCTGGGTGATTACCTTGAAACCAATTATAGCACGGATCTGATCTCAGTCAACTCTACAGAGCTTGCGGATTATATCAATTATCTCAGAAGTATAGGCAAGTCCGTTGCTACGGTTTCCAGAAATATAGCGTCTATCAAATCTCTTTACTCTTATCTGACAATTAACAGATATATCGAGAGAAATCCGGCAATAAAGCTTGTCCCGGACAAAGCAGAACATAAGCTCCCGCAGATACTCACAAGCGAGGAAGTGGAGATGCTGCTTGCACAGCCGAAATGCATTGACGCCAAAGGCTACAGAGATCACGCAATGCTCGAGCTTCTTTATGCCACGGGTATAAGAGTTACCGAACTCATAGATCTGAACATTGACGATGTGAATATCCCGGCAAGACTAATCAGATGCTTCAGCAAAAACAAGGAACGCTTTATTCCGATGTATCCCTCGGCAGTTAAGGCGGTAAAGGATTATATAGAGCTTGTCAGACCTCAGATGATATCAGATCCCGGTGAAAAAGCTCTCTTTGTAAACGTGTCTGGTGAGAGGATGTCAAGACAGGGCTTCTGGAAGATCATAAAGTCTTATCAGAAGAAGGCCGGAATCAAGACCGATATCACGCCTCACACATTGAGACATTCCTTTGCTACGCATCTCCTGGAAAACGGAGCAGATATCCGCTCCATTCAGCAGATGCTGGGACATGCGGATATATCTTCAACTCAGGTATATTCTCAGCTGGTCAAAAAAGAGCTTAAGGATGTATATGACAAATCGCATCCAAAAGCCTGAGCATAATTAAATAAAAAAAGCAGGAATTAATTCCTGCTTTTTTCTTATCCTATGGAGTTCCAGCCCGTCAGTTCCGTCCCTGAGCCCTTCAGGTTAGTCTTCTCAAGAATTCCGGCGGAAGTAATCTTATAGTAATCATCACCGGAATCGGCAGCTCCGTTCGACCAGTGATGGTGAATGATCAGATCCGAATAGAGAACTGCATTTGACCTGGACCAGGAATCTATGCACGAGGTGAGAGTTACAAGCCCGTTGCTGTTATGGAATACAAACAGCGCGTAACTTCCGTCACCTTCGGTCTTCGAATCGGTTCCAAGATTTCCGACCTTAAGAAGAAGAACGTCACCGGATATGTAATACGATGCATTTGCAAACGGCGGATTGCCTTTGGCAGTTTTTACGGCAGCAATAAAACCGTTGAGTTTGGAGGTCGCCATATTGTAAAAGAACGGATAGACGTCTCCGGAGGGATAGAGTGAGGGATCTGCCAGACGGCAAGAGTCTCCCTTAGTCATTTTTGTAATGATCGCAGCGGAGTTGCCGTTTATAAAATCGTTGAATACTGTCTGGCTGGACATATCTGTGGGATAGGAATAGGTGAGCCATTTGGAGTTAACGTAGCCTACATCACCCGCGGGAGTGCGTACAAGGTCGTACTGACCGGATCTTGCTATTACTGTAAGCTGTGTCTTCTCGGATACAAGCAGCGAATACTCCTTGTTGAGATCGTAATACATGTATACTGCGACTCCGCCGTTTGAGTGAACATACATAGTCTCATATGCTTTGAGATATTCCGCAGCGGCCGGTGCCACAACATTGCTATGTCCTTCGAGGTCGTGAGGCCCGGGCACAGAGCCTGCTGGATCTGAGCTCGGCGCGGGAGTCTCTATCGGAGTGACAGTTTCGACAGGAGCTTCCGTCTCCTGAACCGGGGTTTCCTCCGGAATGACCGGAGTTTCTTCAGTAACTGATGCAGTTGCAGAAGGAGCAGGAATATCCGCCTTGCTGTCTGAGTTTTTAAGTTTGGATATGACTACATTACCGATAATGACCAGAAGAACGACCAGAATAAACAGCGGAAATGCTATCTTCCTTAATTTTTCACCTGTTTTTGATTCGTCTTCATCCTCATTCTCATCATCAGCCGCTGCAGGTTCGGGTCTCGGCTTTTTCTCGCGCTCAGGCTTGGCTGAGGATTCATATCTGGAACTTTTTGGTGCTTCCTGCTTTGAAGGATGCTTTTTATCAGGCTTCTTCAGTTCGGATTCAGTCTCTGTATTTGAATGTCTGGCCTTCATCTCGTCGATCCTGTCGAGCGCGGGGCCGTATCCTGCATCTGCGGAACGCAGAAGAGCATTGGTCGCGAGCTTTTTCCAGCCCTCGACCTCTTCAGGCTCAACTTTGGATTTATACATTGCCCATTTGAATACGCCGTAGAGAGCATCACCGTCGCCCTCCTTAGCGCTGTCTATCATTGAATCAAGTTCTTCGGTTGTGAGCAGTCTTATATCGGTATCGGAATAATTCATGCTTCATTACCTCCCGGGACTGGAGTAATTATAGTAAATTTCCTCTGTGAAAACAAGCAAAAGAGAGAATTCGAAATGGATTAATGAAGCCTTTTCTGCTATACTTTCAAAAAAGGCTGAAAGGAGCGCCAAAATGAGGGAAAGAATAAGAAGATTTTTTGCCAGGGTAAAAAACAGAATGAAAGAGATACAGAACGCCAATGCCAAAGTCGCTACAGTAAACCGTGACGTTATCGTCAAGGCGGAGAAGATACTCGAAAACAAAGAAGACCGCACATGACCCTGAGGGTCAGTACGGTCAGTTATAAATCATTTTGATCAGCAGATGATGCTGAAGGAATAGTCTGAGCCGGTCGGGCCGAACTGAACACCTTCAAGCTTCTCCAGTCTGCAGTCGACTCCTTTTTCGCTCATACTCAGTATAAAGTGACAGGCGGCAATTCCCATATCTGTACGCTGGATATCCGAATCGTAATTGGAACCCATGCCTTTGGAGTGATTCTCATAAAAATGGAAAACATTGTCCTGCTTCAGTATGAGCCACGGCTGTCTGTTCACTGCTGAAGGAGCGAGATTTACAGCTGTAAATGCGTCTTCATATATCCCTGCTTTATCGCGTCTCAAAGGAACTGAAAAATCTCCGTCGAAGAAGATCTCATTCCAGCCTTTTCTCATGTCTGCCTTAACGGCTTTTCTCATAGCCTTTTCCTTTATGCTCTGCTTTTCGGCTTCATGACCAAGTGGAGACATGACAGGCATTATCTCAGCCTCGCCAAGATGCATAGCCTTCTCGAACGCTTTACGGTTAAAGGTTCCGGCAATTATAGTCGTACCGACCCCGAGAGAGGCTGCATAAAGGACCATTCTCTCGAATGCGTATCCGCAGGCTTCGAGATTAAAGGGAGCGTTTTTGGGAACAGCCGAACAGATAAAAAGATCTGTGCCGTTGATAATTCCGTTCGTGCTAAGGTTCTCCTTCTTATCTCCGGAACTTCTGTCGAGCATTACAAAGCGGACATTTACCTTAAAAGGGTTTTCAAGCTTTTCCGCAAATGTAAGCAGATCCTTCCTTACTGCTTTTGATAAAGGAAGACCGTCAAATGTCCTGACACTTCTTCTCCTTATCACTGCATTTTTTACGTCGAATTTTTCCATAGCATGATCCTGTACAGTAAATGGTTAAATCTTTTGATATTTGATTCTACCATACAGTCTTTCCTATATTATGAATAAATAGTAAAAATCATAGTTTTCAGGTTCATAAATACTTTCCTATGACAGAACAGAGAAAACAGAATATCCCGGATCCTTCAAGTGATGCAAAAAAACAGGTACCTTTTATAATATCATTCGCACGGCCAGAAGGGAATTGATTCATTGAAGAACTGGGTTTCTTCTGCTGCCGGAGAAGACAAGGCTGCTTTGAAAGAGCAGGTGAAGACTCTGCAGGAAAATGCCGAAGCAGAGTTTGGCGCTGAGATAAGACGTGAGCTGGAAGAGATATAATTGATTGCTTTTTATTCATAATTCGTGTATACTCCGAATAAATATTTATTTATGGGGGAATAAGCTATGGAAAGAGAGAATTTTCGCTCCAGACTCGGATTTCTGCTTGTCAGTGCCGGCTGTGCGATTGGCATAGGAAATGTCTGGAAGTTCCCATTTATCACCGGTCAATACGGCGGGGGAGTCTTCGTATTGTTCTATCTTGTATTTCTTGTCATAATGGGAGCGCCTGTTCTTATGATGGAGCTCGCAGTCGGCAGAGGCAGCCGAAAGAGCGCAGTCGGCGGATATAAAGCTCTGGAGCCCAAAGGATCAGTGTGGCATATACACGGCTGGGTCGCAATTATCGGCTGCTACCTGCTGATGATGTACTACACGACAGTTTCCGGCTGGATGCTCAACTACGCGGTCAAGTTCGCGACAGGCGCCTTTGAAGGCATGGCTCCTGAAAGTGCCGGAAATGTGTTCGGCGCGATGCTCTCATCTCCTGCTCAGATGCTTATCTTTATGGCAATAACTGTAGTGGGGGGTATTCTTGTCTGCAGTTTCAGCCTTCAGAAGGGCGTCGAGAACATCACAAAGATAATGATGACAGGACTTCTGGTCCTTATCGTCATACTCGCTGTCCACAGCATGACTCTTTCCGGAGCGAAGGATGGCCTCAAGTTCTATCTTCTTCCTGATTTCGGGAGGGCAAAACAGGCAGGCCTCTGGAAGGTCGCGACTGCCGCTATGAACCAGAGCTTCTTCACGCTCTCTCTCGGTATTGCTTCAATGGAGATATTCGGCAGCTATATGTCCAAGGACCACTCACTTGCAGGCGAGTCCCTGAGGATCTGTGTACTTGATACTTTCGTTGCGATAGTTGCAGGTCTCATAATTTTCCCTGCCTGTTTCTCCTATGGTGTTGATACTGCCCAGGGCCCCGCTCTGATATTCATGACACTCCCGCAGGTCTTCCTTAACATGCAGGGAGGCAGGATCTGGGGTACGCTGTTCTTCATATTCATGACATTCGCAAGCTTCTCCACTGTAATAGCGGTGTTTGAGAACCTTATAGCTGCGGGCATGGACAACTTCGGCTGGAGCAGGAAGAAATCGGCGTTTATCAACCTTTTCATTATACTTATCACCAGCATTCCCTGTGCTTTGGGCTACAATGTACTGAGCAATGTACATCTCATAGGCCCGAGGGATATTCTCGACAGCGAAGACTTTATAGTTTCAAACCTTTTGCTTCCTATTGGCGCTCTGATATACCTTCTCTTCTGCGTCACCAGGTTCGGCTGGGGCTATGATAACTTCCTTAAAGAGGCCAACACAGGCGAAGGTCCGAAACTAAGCGTTAAGCTCAGACCTTACTTCCTTTATATCCTGCCTGTTCTTATCCTTATAATCTTTATAGGCGGTCTCATATGAAAGAGCTTTGTGTCGGAGTTTCCGGAAGAGCCGATATGGAGGTCAGCTTCGACAGGACTGCAGCATCTGTCGGGTCAGGAGCATTAAGGGTATTCGGAACTCCCTGGATGATAGCCATGATGGAAAACGCCGCCTGCAACGCGCTCGCGCCTTATTATGAAGAAGGGCAGAGCAGTGTGGGCACCAGGCTGGATATCTCGCATGACGCCGCTACTCCGGAGGGTATGAAGGTCTGGGCTGAAGCCGTGATAACGGAAATAGACAGACGCAGGATCGTCTTTAAGGTAACTGCCTTTGATGAAGCGGGTCAGATAGGAACAGGGACTCACGAGCGATTTCTTATCAACACCGAGAAATTCCTTGCCAAAGCTTCTACAAGAGGGAAGGAATAAGCATTAATGCGTTTCTGTGTGCATATAATCTTTAAACAGGAGATATTGAGATGGAGTTTACGGAAGTTATAAAAAACAGATATTCCTGCAGAAGCTTCGATACACGCAAGATCGACAGAACAGATCTTGATGCGATCCTTGAGGCCGGAAGACTTGCGCCAACAGCCAAGAATCTGCAGGAGCAGAAGATATATGTTGCCGAATCCGAAGAAGCATTGGCTAAGATCGACAAATCAACCCCCTGCAGATACGGTGCGCCTGCAGTAATAGTCGTTGCCTTCGACAGCAAAAACGTATTCGTTTACCCCGGCGGAAAGAGAGACTCCGGTGTAGAAGACGCGACGATCGTAGCTACGCACATGATACTGGCTGCAAAGAATGCCGGTGTTGAAACCTGCTGGGTCAATTTCTTTGATCCTGCTGAGCTTGCTAAAGATCTCGGGCTTCCGGAGAATGAAGAGATTCTTATGGTGATGCCAATCGGTTATGCAGGAGAAAAAGCAAAACCCTCTGTAAACCATACGACTCGCAAAGCCCTGTCCGAAACAGTCGCCTTTATATAAGCATAGCCAGATTCAGACGGAAACAATTAAAGCCTTCCTGTGAAGAACCGGAAGGCTTTAATTGTAATTACAAGCATAAACGGAAACGTGATTTTTTCGTCATTATATACAAAATAATGCCTTAAAAATTGTATAATATTCACAATTTATGGTATCAGTTGTTTTTGATATAATTCTACGCATCAAGATGAATTTATCTGCAGTTTAAAAGGGAGATATATATGGTTTATGGATTTATAGGTCTTGGCAATATGGCCGGAGCGATCATAAGAGGCATGTACAAAAGCGGTGCATTTGAAAATGACACCATTCTGGGTTTTAACAGGAGCGAAGAGAAAACGCTGAAGCTGAAAGAGGAGACAGGTCTTGTGCCTTGTCAGAGCGAATCCGAAACAGCCGAAAAGTCGGATGTGGTCATCCTTGCAGTGAAGCCGCAGATGCTGCCGGCCGTTCTTCCCAAAATAGTACCTGTAATGAATAAAGATAAGCTGCTTATCTCAATAGCAGCTGGGAAAAATACAAATTACTATGAAGAAATTCTGGGCACAGACGGGCCTGTTGTAAGGATCATGCCGAATATCAATGCAAAGGTCGGAATGAGTGCAACGGCTGTCTGCGGTGGGCGCTTCTGCAGAGCTGAGGATATTGATACTGCAAAGAAGATCTTTTCCGCTGTCGGCGAAGTATATGAGCTTCCTGAGGAACAGTTTCCGGTGTTTTCTGCTATCGCAGGAGCTTCAGGTGCCTTTATCCATCTGTATATAGACGCTCTTGCCTCAGCGGGAGTGAAAAACGGCCTTTCAAGGAGCTTTGCAGAGGATCTGGCCTGTCAGACAGTTTTAGGCAGCGCTTATCTGACAAAACAGAGTGATGAGCATCCGATCGAACTTATGGATACTGTCTGCTCGCCGGGAGGAACTACTATAGAAGGTGTTCATACGCTTAAAAAACTCGGATTTGAATCCGCTGTCCACCAGGCGATCGACGCGATCGTGGAGAAAGACAAAAAGCTAGGAAGCTGATCAATAATTGGTTTCAGAGTTATATTACGAAATAAAAGAATAGATTATGGATTTTTTTGAATAACTGTTCTATGTGACAATTATGTGACGGCACGTGTTTTATACTGTGACCGTAACAGGATAAAGAAATTTTTTTAAAGGAGGAAATAAAGATGAAAGACTTCGAACAACTCAACGACAACGCAATGGAAAATGTAGTCGGCGGGATATCACAGGATGAAGCGCTGGCAGTTGCACTTAAGCACGCAGGAATAGAGAAGGATCAGCTGGACTTCGTAAAGAACAAGCTTGATTTTGAACACGGCAGAAGGGTCTACGAGATCGAGTTTTACGTCAACGGTTTCGAGTACGAGTACGACATTGACGCGGTAACCGGAAAGATCCTGAAGTACGATAAAGACCGTGACGATTAAAAAACAAAGAAACAGAGGCTGTCTCAAAAGAGACAGCCTCTAATTCTGATCATTTTATCAGAGCATAGACGAGCCGCCGGTGACTATCCAGCAGGATAATGCTGCAGTCATAACTGCTCCGGTATAGACATTGCCAGTCCTGCGATAGGTGTATGTACAGAGAATACTGAAGAATATGACCTGGGGAACGAAAAGTATCAGAAGCGACATGAAAGGCCCGCCGAACGTAAAGCCGAAGAGCAGATCCATACCGGGACCCGCGCCGGCAAAGAAGGGAATATACTCTATTAAAGTTACGAGCAGAACGCCTCCGGCCATAATGAGAAGATTGGTTCCCCAGCTCTGCATAAAGCCTACGAAGCCTTCTTTGTATACTGCTTTGGTCCTCAATCCGGCCATGATCTTACTGTTGTTGAGAATGTAGAATACAGCAAAGAACGGGAAGTAGACCAGGAACTGGAGGAAACGGGCACCTGTAAATGGCCTGAAGAACGGCCAGATCACTCTGAGGTCCAGATCGAATATCCATACGAAGATTTGGTTTACAACATAGAGTATGCCCACAGTGCAGAGACCAAGCAGCAGGCCTTTGCCCAGAAGCATCCAGTCTATGAGCTTAAGGCTTCTCGCCGAGGAGAGGCCCATGTCCCAGCCTGTCACAAGAGAGCCCTTAGCAGCCGACTTGCGGTTTGATATAACGGTCAGAACTATCATGATTATTATCAGAAGCCCGTACCAGGAGATGAAACCGTTGCCGACAGTCATGCGGAATATGTTCTCAGGCAGAGGCAGCAGTCCGTGACCGAGCTGTGTCATGAACGGGAAGGTGGAAGCAGCAATAAGAACAGTGATCAGACCGCCTCTGACGATCTGCTTTCTGCTCTTCACTTTATAGTCAAGCGGCAGCTCCTGCTTTACGTAAGCAAAGAAAGGAATCTTAAGAAGGAGCTCCATGGCCGGGAACATCGCAGCGAGACAGAGAAGCATCGCGGTCATTACCAGCAGCTCCTTTGTGTTTGCGGTGTGATCGCCGTAATCAAGCTTGACGGGCAGATCCAGCGCATCATCGAACCATTGCATTGCGACCGTAAGGCCGTGCTCATTGTGCGTGGTAAGACGGTGATTCGTCATAAGAAGTTCCATTCTCCTGGCACTTCCGTCTTCAAAGCTTCCGTAGGTCTTGTTCCAAGCGGCCGAAGACGCGTCAGATCCGAGAAACTCGTAGCGGAGCGGCGTTTTGAGAAGGTCGTCGGATACAGTCATCTTATAATCTCTGAAATAACTGAATTCGTCGTATTTTGCCTGGAGAAGAAGCACATTCTTGAACTGAATGCTGCCGCTGTCATAAGCGCTGTCTCTAAAAAGCTCCCCGCACTGCAGGACAGTTGCCTTGGGCATAATATCCTCTCCGTCTTCACCTTTCGCATCAGAGTATGCTGCAGCTACAGACCAGCCTGCCCAGGTACCCATGGAATGTCCGCTGATTCCGAGACGTGTGCTGTCAACATAGGGCAGAGAAGCAAGAAAAGCATATGCGTCAATACCGCCGCAACTCGAGTCAGTGAGGCGGTTTCCGTCATCATCGGTGACATATTTCTCATTGAAGAAGCTCAGATTTGAGAAATTCATCATAATTTTATAGCGGGTCGGGCCGCCTATACTGACAAAAGTCCCGTCCTCTTCGCTGTCGTTTCCGTAGTTAACCGTTACTTTGTGATTGACCCAACCTCTGTTTATAAGTCCGGCTGAAGAGGATCCGTGCCCGTACTCATCGAGACAAAGAACAACTGCTCCTCTGCGTGACAGCTCAATTGCATAAGCCGCGCAGGTCTCATGATCGTTCTGATAGCCGTGCAGCAGCAGTACTCCGGGAGCCTTTGACTGCTCGGTGGCAGTCTTAGGGATATAAAGCTTATAAGTAAGATCGCCGTATGGCGAACTTATGGAACCGTCTTCAATAGAGACTTTGCCGCCTGAGTGCTGAATACTGTTGGCTGTGATCATGCATATGAGCGCCAGTATCAGAAGTACGGCAAGCAGGACGGCAGAGCGGTTTTTAAACAGCTTTTTCATTGGCAGTACCTTCTTTCTTCAGTATTTTCCGTATATAAACGATATGCAAATATTGTAGCATATAAGCATACGGATGAAAAGAATTTTGCAATCAATGCGGTGATGGTAATTTGATAAAAGATATGATATTATAATTTAATTATAAAGCAGACTGTGATGGAAGGCTTAAGATGAGCAGCGGGCGAAAACATATAATATGTTTCGGGGACTCCAATACCGGAGGTTTCGACCCGAGATCGTATTTCGGAGACAATTATCCCGGAGACATTCCATGGATCAGACAGCTGGAGAAAAGCGGATACGAAATAACTGATCTTGGGCTGAACGGAAGGCAGATCCCGTCTAACGAGGCTGAGCTGAGCAATGCTTATGAAATCATCAGAATGCATCTGCCTGCGGACCTTATGACTGTTATGCTCGGGACAAACGACCTGCTCATGAGAAGCGGCTCGAAGGCGGAGTTTGCTGCTTCGCGCATGAAGAAGTTCCTGGAGTTTATAAGATCCCGCATACCTGAACTGAGGATCCTGCTTATAGGTCCCGTAGGGCTTGAGAGGGGAGAATGGGGCCTCGACAGGAACCACATCGAGCAGTCCGCGAGACTTTCCGGTTTATACAGACATATCGCAGAGGATTTGGACATGGACTTTGCCGATGCTTCTTCATGGAACGTCGATATCGCATTTGACGGAGTACATTATTCTGAAACGGGGCATAAGATCTTTGCGGATGAACTCAGGAACACGCTCGAAGAGCTTGGATTATAGTATTATTATATCTGACAGGAGGACGGGATCATGACGGCTGTAATTGCAGTCATATGTCTTATAGGCATAGCGACGGATATTCTTTTCATCAAGAGCGAATACGATGAGGATATGAAAAAAGCTGTCTGGCTGAAGGGCTTTGCCTCTGCTTTCTTTGTAATACTCGGCATATACTGTTTTTCAAAGAATCCTTCTTCTTCCGGAAAACTGATAGTCATTGGGCTCGCTCTCGGAATGATCGGAGACGTTTTGCTGAATCTCCGCTACCTCGTTTCCAAATCAGCGTCAAACAAAGTATTTGCTCTCGGTATCCTTGCTTTTCTCTCAGGGCATATTCTTTATATAGTCGCTTTGTTCGGCAGGGGAGCAAACCCGCTGACAGCTCTGATCCTGACTGCGGTGATATCCGTTCTCGGGATACCTCCTCTCATGAAACGGATAACGGCGCCTTCAAAAGGTCTTAAGATATTCGGATATGTTTATCTTGTAATTGTTATCGCCATGTTCAGCGCTGCAGCATCTCTGCTGATCAGAAACGGCTCTTCTCCCTTCAATATCGTATTCGCCGTAGGTGCGCTGTTATTCATGGTCAGTGACTTTATAATGATTTATTATTCGTTCGGCAAAAAAATACATCCCTTGAGAGCGATAAACCTGAGCACTTATTATCTGGGCCAGCTTTTAATAGCACTCTGTGTGCTTCTTGCCTGATTATAGGAAGCCTTATATGATCCTCTATCACACCGGCTTTGCCGAGATCAAAATACCCGATATTCACTATGGCAGAAAAAATGCGGATTTCGGACAGGGCTTTTATCTCACTCCTGATCTTGAATTTTCCGAGCATTGGGCGAAAGAACGAAACGGGTTTAAGACATTTCACAATGTATATGAGCTCGATACTGATGGCCTGAAGATAAAACGGCTTTCCAGAAACAGAGAGTGGTTTGACTACATCTGCGCGAACAGACACCTTAAAACAGACGTTTTCGCAGATTATGACGTTATAATCGGGCCGATTGCAAATGATACGATATACGATGTCCTGGGAGTGACGACAAGCGGATTTCTGGATCCTGAGGAGTCTCTCAGGCTTCTGATGATCGGCCCCGAGTACACTCAGGTTTCGATGAAAACGGATAAGGCAGCTTCAAAGCTGGAATGGAAATCAGCAAAAATCCTGGACTCCGATACGATAGCCTCATTCCGTGAAGCTCTGGTAAGGGAAGAGATGGAATATCAGAAACTTTTTGCTGCGGAGTTTGACAGGATAACGGACAGATCCTGATTTAATAGAGAACTTACTGTTCTTCGAAAGGAGATCAAATGGATAATTCGGAACAGCTCGAGAGACTAGAACGCAAAATCGATACGCTTGTAAAAAAGGACCGGATAAAGACCTGGGCGTTTATTGCCCTTGCGGTATTACTTGCAATCGCACTTACAATTGCAGGAGTCAAGCTTAAACAGGCATATAATGCGATAGAACTGACACTATCCGAGTATGAAGAGCTCGGAGAAATTCTCAAAGACCTCGATCCGGATACTGTAAGTACGATCACGGAAACATTTGATAAACTTCAGGGCCTGGATCTTGAAGCTCTGAACGATGCTATGGATAAGCTCAAAGCCTTTGATCCCGAAGCACTCGACAAAGCGATGGAGAAGCTCAGGGATCTGGATCCCGAGGGTCTTAATGAGGCGATCGATAAACTTAAAAACTTTGACCCCGACTCACTCAACGAAGCTGTTGAAAAACTCAAAGACTTTGATCCGGAAGCCCTTAATGAGACGATTGAACAGCTTCAGCAGACTTTGAAAAAGATACCGGCGATATTCAGAGGCTGAAAGGTAACGGGCCGTATTCGGAGACTTTAAAAATGCGCCCTTATAGGGTATAATAAAGTGTTATATATAATTCATGTACTGAGAGGATTTGCTCATGGGTGATATTGCCAAGATGCTGTTGCAGTATGACGCAGTCAAAGTATTGCTGCTCGGATTTTTCCTGCTGTTCTTACTTATCCTGTTTATGATCATACGTATAACCTATGCTCCCGGTAAAGCTCTGTATAAAGGCATAAAAGGCAGCAGGAAAATGGAATTTGAGGATTTCAAGGAATCGTATCTTGAAGATCCCGATATGTTTCTTCTCTACGAAGACGAGATATGGCATTTAGATAAGCTTGTTTCGGAAATGAACGAAGAAGAAAAGGGGATCTATGATAAAGCAGCCGCGAGAAGGTCGGACGGAGGCGATCTGATCGAGCAGATAGCCGAACCTGTTCAGATGTATGACAGAAGAGATGCGAGAAAATATGTCCGCTTCCGTGAAAAGACAAGAGGTCCTATACCTGTTGTTATCAATGTCCTGATAGTAATTCTTTCTTTAGTTGCTCTGTACCTGTTTATGAAAGTATTCTTCCTTCGTCTCGGAGGCTGAGATGAGTAAAAACAGGACCAGAACCATAAGCTGCCAACGGTGCGGGAAAAGCTTCGACGTGCTTATATGGGACAGCCTTAATGCCGATACGGATTCGGAGCAGCGCGAAGAGATCAAAAAGGGAACATTCAACAGATACAAATGTCCCGATTGCGGTTTTACAATGATCCTTCAGTACTCCTGTCTGTACACTGACATGTCCCATGCAAAGCAGGTGTTTGTTATTCCAACCGATTTCGATAAACGCCTTGAAGAAGCAAACCGCTACTTCGATCTTCTTGAGAAAAAAGAACTGCAGACTGTAGCGGATATCGCTGACAACTGCAGCTTCAGGGCAGTTCACGATTTCAGCGAGCTCAGAGAAAAGATAAATATGTGGGACAACGGCTTCGATGACACTGCCATGGAGCTTTATAAGGCCATGACCAGAGCATGGCTTGAAACCCGGGAAGACGGGGGAAAACCTGTCTCCAAAGCATTTTTCTCTTCTGAAAACGGAAAAGATGAAATAGAGATACTCTTTGAAGACGGAAGCGCAGGTGCTGTAGATTTTGTCCCGGATCTCTACAGGGATATAACGGCAAAATACGGCGATGATCTTAATTCCGCTCTGAAAAGCAGATGCTTCAATGTCGTGGACTTTGATTTTGCGGCGAATTATATGAGTGGCGCAGTTACTGAAAATAATACTGACTCTGAAATAGTTGAGGGTACATTTACATGAAGAAAACAGTTACGATCTTAATTACTGTATGTCTTCTGTTTGCGCTGAGTGCCTGCGGGAGCGGCAGCTCCAAAACAGAATCAACGGCATCCTATACGGATCATCCTAAAGCTGAGATCACGGTAAGGGATTACGGAACGATCACTCTCGAGCTCTATCCGGATGTCGCTCCGCTTACAGTCGATAATTTTGTCAAGCTCTGCAATGAGGGCTTCTATGACGGACTGACCTTCCATCGTGTCATGTCCGGGTTCATGATCCAGGGCGGTGATCCTCAAGGAAACGGTACCGGCGGCAGCGATGAAACGATCAAAGGCGAATTTGCTGCAAACGGAGTAAAGAACGAGCTTTCACACAAGAGGGGCGTTATTTCCATGGCAAGAGCAAAATCCCCGGACAGCGCCAGCAGCCAGTTCTTTATAGTACATCAGGATTCCGAATTTCTTGACGGCAGCTATGCAGCCTTCGGAGCAGTTACTGAAGGTATCGAGGTAGTCGACGCCATCTGTGAAAAAACTCCTGTGATCGACAATAACGGAACAGTTCCATCAGAATACCAGCCTGTTATTGAAAGCATTAAAATAATTGAATAATGTCCGGTAAGGATGCAATAAAAAACAAAAAGACCATTTATGTTTTGCTGCTTATCTTTATTCTGCTCACAGGCGCAATTGCTATTCTGGTTTTTAAAAGAAAAACTGAGCCTGCACCCGGAGAAAAAGCAGCAGATCTTAAGTATTCATCACCGACGGTCGCGGTATCTCCGAATATCGCTCCCGTCAGCTCCGAACCGGAAGAGGAGATAATAACAGCAAGTCCCGCTCCTAAATGGCAGAGCTTTGCATATCCGCCTTTAAAAGGCGAGCTCAGTCATTCGGAAGACGAGGACTACAGATACAGCAGTGAAAACGGCGCCATGGATATAAAGCTTTGGGGAATGGAAGATCTCGAAGATTACGAGACAAGACCTCTTCTTCTGTGTCTGCACGGGTCTCTTCTTTCCGGCCTTGAAGACGGAGCGACGCTTGCAGCCCGCCAGTATAACGAAGCTGTCGGTCAGGGGCTTGTTTCAGGTGACAAATTCATTATTCTTGCGCCTTTAAACTCTGCCGACGACGGTAAGTATAATACCCAGCTGGATCTGTTAAAGAATCTCGCAGATCATATTGCGGCTGTTTATCACTGCGATCTCGAAAGGATCTATATTGCAGGCAACAGCAACGGAGCAGAAGGCGCTGTCAAAGCGCTCAACGAATACGGCGATTATTTCGCGGCTGCAGTTTTGTTCGACGGTATGTACACCATCGGTAAAAGAGCTGCAGAGGTTCCTGTTTATGAGATCAGCGCTTATTACGACTCCGATGTCAGGGCAAATTATAACGATCTCATCTGGCTCAATGGGACTGCATTTTATACAGATCTTTCGCCGGGCACTTCTCTCTGGCAGGATCATACCGTTGAAAACTATTGGAAGCTCTTCTCGATAGAGAAAAACGAGTATACGCTGTACTCAGAAGCTCCCGATGCATCAGGATTTGAACGGAACGGACTGCTCTTCTGGCTCCTGCAGTATAAAAAGGAAGTTTTAAGCTGAATATACAGAGGAATTATTAAATTGAAAAAAGAAAAGATCGACAGAATAAATGAGCTTGCACATCTCGCAAAAGAACGGTCTCTCACCGAAGATGAGCTTAGGGAGAGAGATGTGCTCAGGCAGGAATATATTCAGGAATGGAGAAACGGAACGATCCAGGCCATCAGTATGTTCGCAAATAACAGTAAAGGCGGAAAAGGTCATGGAGCTTAAAAACGAGAGCATAGAAAACGCGGTATCATTCGCATATTCCGCTCATTCCGCCGAAGCAATGTATATGGTTGCCAAGAGCATTTCCGAGTCGGCCAATAAAGGAGGCGGACTCATTACGCCTGTTAAGGTTGACGGGGCTTCCGTAGGTCTTCAGCTCACAACTTTAAAAGACGGGACTGAAGTCATACCCGCTTTTACAAACACGGATGAGGCCAAAAAGGGAGGAGCGACCCAAGTTGTAATATGCAAGACAGATTCTCTTATAGCTCTTGCCAAACAGCAGCAGAAGGGCATAGTTCTGAACAGCTGGGGTGAGAGCATGTATCTGCCGGCCGATATGATTGACGCGATCTGGACCCTTATACAAGAGGGAAGAGATAATGATGTGAAGCGGGAGAAAAAGAACTGATGCGTAATCTGATCATGCAGGAGACGATGGACGACTATAAAAAAGGCCGTGCCATGGACTACGATCTGAGTAAGCTCTCACTTCAGGAATGCATGCTTCTTGATGCTGTCCTAGGGAAGCTCGAAGCGGATATGATGGAAACTGAAGTGATAATAACCAAGGCTGAGATGAATGTAATGCCCGGCTTCAAGGGTATGCGTGAGAGCACTCTGGAGAAAATACTTCGGAACATAATGATCAATACCGTCGAATTCATTAATCCTGATCCGATCGAGGATATTTTTACCGTTATCTCTCCTTTCAGTACTGCAGAGCTTTATAAGAATGAGAAGGGCAAGCATGAGATAAGAATAACCTGCAGCGAATACTCAAGAAGATTCTTTCTGAGACCTACCAAGATAGCTGAAATAAGAAGAGGAATAACAGACCGTTTTATAAACGGCCGCAAATAGATAAGGAGATGCCGTAATGGAGAACTCTCTTGAAAATACCGGATCCATCAATCCGAACAACCTTCCCGTCAAAGCGGATCCCGATTTTGCTTTCGAAAACAGAAGGGATGACCTTGCCGAGCTCACCTCGCTTATGTCAAAGTTTCTCGAGATAACTGGCAGGATGAATTTGCCGGAAGATACGGTCAATGATATACTCGATCTGATGAAGGTATTTGTCAAAACGCTGTACAGCAAGGAATAAACTGAAACAGTGAAGATTCTTGGAATAGATCCCGGCATAGCAACTATCGGTTTTGCCGTACTGTCTGCGGATAAAAATGACTATAAGCTCATAAACTGCGGCGTGATCGAAACTCCGGCGCATATGAAGCTTTCGGTCAGACTTGCACAGATTTACAGTGACCTTAATCAGCTTATAGAGCACTACAGACCTGACTGCGTGTCGATCGAAGAGCTTTTTTTCAACACAAACCTCACAACTGGCATTTCCGTCGCGCACGGAAGAGGAGTTATACTTCTTGCCTGCAGACAGGCCGGGCTTGAGATCTACGAATATACTCCGCTTCAGGTAAAACAGGCCGTTGCAGGATACGGGAGAGCCGAAAAACACCAGGTAATGGAGATGGTGAAGAGACTCTGTAAGCTCAGATCCGTTCCCAAACCCGATGACGCGGCCGACGCAGTCGCGCTGACTCTCTGTCACGCCAGAAGCAGCACATCACTTCTTTTTAAGGAGGAAAACGCCGAATGTTCGACTACTTAAAGGGCAACATAGCGGATATAGAATTGAACAGGGTAGTGGTTGAAACAGCCGGAATCGGTTTTTCCGTGTATACGACCGCAAATACCATCAGCACATTAAAGCACAACGAAGCCGCTAAGCTTTTTATCCGTGAAGTGATAAGGGAAGATACATTCGATCTTTACGGCTTTTCCAGCGTCAAGGAGAGAAACTGCTTCGATATGCTTACCTCCGTAAGCGGAATTGGCCCCAAAGCTGCCGTATCAATACTATCTGTCAATACTCCTGAGATGCTTGCTATGGCCGTTGTAAACAACGATCTCTCTACGCTGACAGCGGCACAGGGAATAGGCAAAAAGATCGCTCAGAGGGTCATTCTGGAGCTCAAGGACAAGATCAGCAAGGAGATAGGTTCCGATATCACAGAAATACCTGTTTCCAGTGTCCCCGCAGGAAAAAATGCTGTCTCTGACGCTGTCCTCGCGCTCGGCGTTCTCGGTTATTCGACTGCTGAGATCATGCCTGTCATTAAGGCAAACAATGTTGAGAGCATGACGACTGAGCAGATAATCAAACTGGTTCTTAAAAATATGGGGTGACCTGCCTTATAAGGCGTTCATCGAAGCTGATCTTTATATAAAGGGTACTGAGATATGAGTATTAATTTTTCAAATGAATTTGATGCGGACGAGATAATAACCTCAACTTCATCCATTGCCGAAGACAAGTCCGAGGGCAGCTTAAGGCCAAGAACCCTCTCCGAGTATATCGGCCAGGAGAAGGCAAAGGACAGTCTCTATGTCTTCATCAATGCCGCCAAGATGAGAAACGAACCGCTTGACCATGTGCTTCTGCACGGCCCTCCGGGACTCGGCAAGACCACGCTTGCTTCTGTTATTGCAAATGAGATGGGCGTAAATATGCGCATAACCTCAGGGCCTGCCATTGAAAAGCCGGGCGATCTGGTTGCCATGCTCACCAATCTCAATGAAGGGGATATCCTCTTCGTCGATGAAATACACAGGCTCAACCGCGCGTACGAGGAGATACTCTATCCCGCTATGGAGGATTACGCCATAGATATCATAATAGGGAAGGGCCCTTCTGCAAATTCGATCCATCTGGATCTCCCGAAGTTTACGCTCATCGGAGCAACGACCCGCTCCGGGCAGCTTACAGCGCCTCTGAGAGACAGATTCGGAGTTACGCTGAGACTTGAGCTGTATACAAAAGATGAGCTCAAAAAGATCGTTTTGAGGTCAGCAGATATTTTGGGAATAGGCATCGAGGATTCCGGTGCTTCGGAGATCGCTTCGAGATCGCGCGGAACTCCGCGTATTGCCAACAGAATGCTGAAGAGAGTCAGGGACTACGCGCAGGTAAAAGCGGACGGAGTCATCACAAGCAAAGTCGCTGATGAAGCTCTCTCGCTTCTCGAAGTGGACAAGCTCGGGCTCGACTCGCTCGACAGAAGGATGCTCAGAGCAATAATAGAGTACTACAACGGCGGCCCCGTAGGCCTTGAGACACTTGCCGCCACAATAAACGAGGAAGCTGTCACGCTTGAAGATGTATATGAACCCTATCTGCTTCAGTCCGGCTTTATAATCAGAACGCCGAGGGGCAGATGCGTCACAAGAAATGCATACGAACATCTCGGATTAAAGTATTCGGGAGGCAATTCGGACCAGACTGTTCTTGAACTGTAAAATTACTTAAAAACTTTTTCTTGACAATCACTATATCTTGTGCTTAAATTCAAACATCTTAAATATCAAACCGTTGATGAAGAGTAAGTAACTTATCGCGAAACGTCACAGAGAGCTGCAGATGATGAGAATGCGGTACGCGGATGATAAGCGAATGGACTTCGGAGGGCGATCGGAAGCCGCGTTGCGGCCTATGAGAGACGGGAAGGCGATCCGTTAATTGCGCCGCCGTGTGTTGGCACGGGACACAGAGAGGGCGGATATTTCCGTCAAGCAGGGTGGCACCGCAGGATAATTCCTGTCCCGGCAGAAATGCTGAGACAGGATTTTTGTTTTTTAAAGGAGTCTGAAAATGTTTATCATGTCAAAACGATGGCGATCCGTAATTTGAGCTTAGCAACAGGAAAATCAGAAACAAATCATCAAATGAGATTACTAAAAGGAGATTTAAAATGAAAACCAACAAGATCATTGCTCTGATACTTTCATTCGTATTTATATTTTCCCTTGCTGCCTGCGGATCCGCTTCCGCTCCCGCTCCCGCGCAGGCTCCTTCAGAATCCGCGGCCGAAGCTGTAACAGAGACGGCTGTAGAACCCGCGGAAGAAGTTAAATCATTCACTGTAGGCATCTGCAACTATGTCGATGATGCTTCCTTAAACCAGATAGTTGAAAATATTCAGAACCGTCTCGCAGAGATCTCCGCTGAAAACGGCGTTGAGATCAAAATCGATTACGATAACTGCAACGCAGACGCGAACGTACTCGAACAGATAGTTCAGAATTTCATAGCTGACGGCGTAGACCTCATGGTCGGAGTTGCAACTCCTGTCGCAATGACAATGCAGGCAGATACAGAAGAGAATCAGATCCCTGTCGTATTTGCTGCAGTCAGTGATCCTATCTCCACCGGAATCGTCGCTTCGATGGATGCCCCGGGCGCCAATATCACCGGCACATCTGACGGACTCGATACGGCAGCTGTATTAAAGCTTATTACCGCTGCGGATCCCGAGGCAGATTTTGTCGGACTTCTCTATGACGTAGGCCAGGACGCTTCCACGACTCCGATAGCCGAAGCTAAAGAATTTCTCGATAACGCCGGCATTTCCTACAAGGAATACAACGGCACTACAGTTGACGAGGTAAGCCTTGCAGTCGATTCTCTTATCGCTGACGGCGTTGACGCTGTATTTACCCCGACCGACAATACGATCATGACAGCAGAGCTTTCGATCTACGAAAAACTCAGCGAGGCCGGAATTCCCCATTACTGCGGCGCCGACTCCTTCGCGCTCAACGGAGCCTTTGCAGGTTACGGTGTAGACTACGCGAATCTGGGAGTGGAGACTGCCAATATGATCGCTCAGATCCTTCTGGAAGGCAAAGACCCCGCAACACTGCCTGTAATGACCTTCGATAACGGCACTGCTACAGTCAATACTGAGACCTGCGCCGCGATCGGATTCGATTACGATACTATAGTCGCTGCATTCGAGCCCTTCTGCACGCAGGTAGTTCCCATAGAGACCGCAGAGAGCTTCAGCTGATCATTAAATTCTGATTTCCACGGAGGAAGACCAAATGTCATTCGGATCATTGCTTGGCCTCGGTCAGACAGCAATTGAACTCGGACTTATTAACGCAATAACCGTTCTCGCGCTTTTCCTGAGCTATTCGATGCTCAACGTGTGCGACCTGTCCACAGACGGCTGCTTCACGCTCGGAGCCTGTGTGGGGGCTGTAGTCGCCATAAGCGGCAATCCCTATCTCTCGATACCTGCCGCTATGTGCGCCGGAGTCATCTCGGGTTTTATCACGGCACTTCTGCAAACAAGGATGGGCGTGGACAGCCTGCTCTCGGGAATAATAGTAAACACAGGCCTTTACTCGATAAATATAGCGATCATGGGCAACTCGTCGCTCCTGAATATGAACAAGACCAGGACAGTGTTTACCGATCTCAAGGCAGCGCTCGAGGGAACATTCCTTCACGGCCAGTCCAAACTGATAATAGCTTTGATCGCAGTCGCGTTAGTTGTCCTGTTTCTCTCGCTGTTTCTGAAGACCAAACTCGGCCTTGCGATCCGGGCTACCGGAAACAATCCTGATATGGTAAAGTCTTCCTCCATTAACCCTGCATTTACAACTACAGTAGGCCTTTGCATTTCCAACTCTTTTACCGCTCTCTCCGGCTGCCTCCTCGCTCAATCCCAGAAGTCGGTAAATATAGACATCGGCTCCGGTATGGTCACTATAGCCCTGGCAAGCCTTCTGATAGGCGGGACCTTCATGGGCAAAGGCGGTATTCCGAAACGGGCGACAGGAGTCGTTCTCGGCTCGATAATCTTCAGGATTATATATGCGATAGCTCTTAGATTTGATATGCCCGCCTCTATGCTCAAGCTTGTCTCCTCGGTAATCGTAATAATTGCGATCTCCGGGCCTTATATAAGGAGCAAATACCCGCTTCTCAAGAGAAGACTGGATTACTACTCGAAGAAGGAGAGCGGCGGAAATGCTTGATATAAATAAGATAAGCAAGACCTTTAATCCGGGAACGGTCAATGAAAAAACTGCCGTCAAAGACCTGAGTCTTCATCTGGACGACGGGGAATTTGTTACGATAATCGGCGCCAACGGGGCAGGGAAATCCACTCTGTTCAACGCTATCTGCGGGAATTTCTATACCGATTCCGGTTCCATCATTCTCGACGGAAAGGATATCACGTTCCTTCCCGCGTACAAAAGGTCCCCGTTTATCGGCCATCTGTTTCAGGATCCTATGCTCGGGACCGCTCCGGGTATGACAATAGAGGAGAACCTGGCTCTGGCAGCGGGTAAGGGGGGCTGGCTCAGCAAGGTAACGAAAGCGGAAAAAGAGAAGTTTGCAGAAAAGCTCTCACTGCTGGATATGGGACTCGAAAACAGAATGAAACAGCCGGTAGGACTGCTCTCAGGCGGACAGAGACAGGCTCTGACGCTTCTTATGGCGACCATCAACCCTCCGAAGCTCCTGCTTCTCGACGAGCATACGGCGGCCCTGGATCCTGCTACGGCGGAGAAGGTTCTGGCGCTCACGGACTCGATAGTCAGAGAGGAGAATCTCACCTGTCTGATGATCACTCACAACATGCAGTCGGCGCTCGATCTGGGGAACAGAACTCTGATGATGGACCAGGGAAATATCGTCCTGGATATAAAGGGTAAGGAGCGGGAAAACCTGACTGTTGAAGATCTCCTGGTCAAATTCAAGGAGTGTGTAGGCAAGGCTTTGGACAACGACAGAATGCTCCTGGCCTGATAAAAAAAATATTGACATTCAAACATCAGAATGTATAATGAAATCTGTTACAACCCAGCTTTCTACGCTGAGGAAATCTGCCCAATAAAGGCGACTATCAAAGAGAGGATACCAAATGTACGAAGACAAAACCTTAGTTTGCAAAGAATGCGGTAAAGAGTTCGTTTTTACTGCAGGTGAGCAGGAGTTCTACGCAGAGCGCGGATTCCAGAATGAGCCCCAGCGTTGCAAAGCTTGCAGAGATGCTCGCAAGAATGCTGCCCGCGGACCCAGAGAGTATTTCACGGCTGTTTGTGCAAACTGCGGAAAAGAGGCAAGGGTTCCCTTCGAGCCCAAGACAGACCGCCCCGTATACTGCAGCGAGTGCTTTGCCAAGATGAGAGAGCAGCAGGCCTGATTTACAAATTAACTGATTGGGGCGGTCATTCGCCCCAATCTTTCTTTTACGGAGAAAAAACATGGAAATTACAAAAGATACCCTCATCGGCGATGTGATCGGGATGTTTCCCGAAGCAATGCCCGCTTTCCAGGAGATAGGAATGCATTGCGTCGGCTGTGCAATGTCCAGCGGCGAGACCATAGAGCAAGCCTGTTATGTACATGGGATCGATCCGGAAGCATTTCTCGATATGCTTGAGGATTATCTGGGAAGCCTTTAATAAAAAAAATGAGCCGGTTTGACCGGCTTTTTGTTATATGCAGAAACAAAGACTTGAAAAGATCTTAAAATATATAACTGAAGATGCCCCCGTTGCAGACATCGGTACTGACCACGGTTATATTCCGATAAGACTTGCAGGGAGAGGCTTTGTCTCAGAACTCTATGCCTGCGACATAAACGAGGGGCCGCTCGACAATGCCCGCAGAAACGCTCAGGAAGCGGGCTGTGATAAGAATATCCGGTTCGTTTTAAGCGACGGTTTTGAAAAACTCGATCTCTCCCGTATCAGGTATCTGATAATCGCGGGAATGGGAGGGGAGAGCTGCTGCGGCATAATGGACATGGCAGAGAAGAAGATAACGGAGGACAACATATTCATTTTCCAGCCCGCTACAAAGCCCGAAGTGCTCAGATACTGGCTTCTGAACAATTCATATGAGATCCTGGCAGAAGATTATGTGAAAGAAAACGGAAAGCTGTATCAGATCATCGTCGCTAAGCTCGGCGAGCCTCAGAAATACACGCTCTCGGAGATGTATACCGGAACCGCATACGGAAATGAGCTCTATCCGGAGATACGGAAGCACTTCGCGGATATGTTTTCGAAGATTCTGTGCTGCTCAGACGAGATCAAAAACCCCGATCATAAAGTAATTAAGATCATGTACGATGAACTCAAGGAGGGTATAAAAAATGGTTAAAGCCTCAGATATATACAAATATATGTGTGAGCTTGCTCCCATGGAGCTTAAGATGGATTTTGACAATCCGGGCTTTCTCGTCGGAGACAAAGAGCAAGAGCTATCGAAATGCCTTGTTTCGCTTGATATCACCTCGGATGTAATAAAAGAAGCCGTTGAAAAGGGCTGCGGTCTTATCGTTTCACACCACCCGGTCATCTGGTATGAGATGAAGTCTCTGTGCACGGACGATATGCAGGCAAAGAGAGTCATGGAGCTCATAAAAAACGGGATCTCAGCCATCTGCATGCACACCAATCTCGATATCGCAAACGGCGGGGTAAACGACGTACTGTGCGACCGACTTGAACTTGAAAACAGGGATGTATTCATTGCTTCCGAAGGCTTTGAAAATACAGGCCTCGGCAGGATCGGCGAGTATGAAAAAGAGTATAATATCACCGATTATCTTGAGCTCGTCAAAGCGGCGCTCGGAGCCAAATGCCTCGAATACTACGCCTGCAGGAATGTCAGGAAAGTCGCGCTTGTCGGAGGCTCGGCTGCCGAATTTATCTCTGACGCGTTTAATGCCGGCGCCGACACATTTATCACTTCCGATATCAAATACCATGATTTCCAGCTTGCAAAAGAACTCGGAATAAACCTTATAGACGCGGGACATTTCAATACTGAAAATCCTGTCGTCTTTACGCTGTATAAAAAGCTTTCGGACAGGTTTCCGGATGTAGAATTCTACGTCTCTGAGAGCAACAGCAGCGTCACCAGCTTTTACTGATACGAAGGAGTAAGGATAATGAAACAGAAAACGGTCTTCTGCTGCTCGGACTGCGGTTTTGAGACTCCGAACTGGGGCGGGCGCTGCCCTTCGTGCGGAGCCTGGAATACTCTTGTTGAAGTCAGGACCGAAAAGACTTCTTCCAGAAAGAGCTCCGACTATAAACCGAGAGCTGCGGCCAAAAGCACGAAACTCCTTTCGGAGATAGGCGGGGAAGAGGAACTGAGAATTAAGACGGATATTTCCGAATTCGACAGAGTCCTCGGAGGCGGCGCAGTAAAAGGCTCCGTAATACTGGTCGGAGGAGCTCCGGGAATAGGCAAATCAACGCTGCTCCTTCAGATGTGCGGATGCGTCTCACGCGACAGCAGCGTGCTCTATGTATCCGGCGAAGAGAGTGAGAGACAGCTCAGGATGAGGGCCGACAGGCTCGGTATAGACGGCAGCAATATCAGTATTTATACAGGAACGGACGTAGACAGAATAATAGGCACATTCGACGAGGTCTCTCCGGAGATCGTCGTTATAGACTCCATTCAAACAGTATACGACAGCGAGGTCAGTTCCGCTGCAGGTTCTCCCGCGCAGATAAGAGAGTCGACTCTGAAGCTTATCAGATACTCCAAGGACAATTCGGTCACCATTTTTATAGTAGGTCACATTACAAAAGAGGGGACCATAGCAGGGCCGAAGATACTCGAGCATATGGTCGACTGCGTACTCTATTTTGAAGGGGAGAGAAACACCTCTTTCAGGATACTCCGGGCCGTAAAGAACAGATTCGGCTCCACCAATGAGATAGGCGTCTTCGAGATGCTCGAAAAAGGCCTTGAGAGCGTCGACAATCCCTCTGAGATGCTTCTCTCGGGCAGGCCTGCAGATTCTTCAGGAACCTGTGTAGCGTGTATAGTGGAAGGCACGAGACCTATAATGGCCGAGATCCAGGCTCTTGTCTCCAAAGCCCCCTACAATCCCTCCAGAAGGACTAACGGAATAGATTACAACAGAGCTTCGATGCTGATCGCCGTACTGGATAAAAGGGGAAATCTGCCCGTTTCCGGTTGTGACGTCTATATAAATGTCATCGGAGGACTCTCTCTCGACGATCCTGCTGCAGATCTTTCAACAGTTCTGGCGCTTGCCTCGAGCTATAAGGACAAACCTGTAGATTCCTCTCTTGCAGCTCTGGGTGAGGTCGGCCTCTCCGGAGAGATCAGGAACATCTCAAATCTCGAGCAGCGCCTGGGAGAGATCAGAAGACTCGGTTTTAAGAAGTGCATAATCCCGAAACACTCCAAAATAAACGCCTCAGCCTTTGAAGGCCTTGAGATCGTCAGAGCCGGAACGCTCAGGGAAGCTCTGAGAGCTGCGTCTTTATGAAGCACGCGATAATCGGGGAGAGGTACTCTCAATTCCCCGGGAAAGCATTGGAATCTCTTGGTTTTGACGTAATTCTGATGCCTGATAACGCCCTTTTGGACAAAAGAACTGCCTCTCATACCGACATGTCCGTATTAAAGATAAGCCCTGATATTCTGTATCTTTCGGAGTTTTACAAGGATACGGAATTTGAAAGGCAGCTTAAAGAGTATTTTGCCGATATCAGATATCCTGAAGGAAAACAGGGAAGTGCATATCCTTCCGATTCGCTTTTAAATGTCAGTATAGTCGGGAAATACTTTATTTATAATCCCGTATCTGCAGACAGAAAGCTTGTAAACAATCTGAAGGCCATGTCATATACCGGAATTCCCGTTAAACAGGGCTATACGAACTGCTCAGTCTGCGCTGTTTCAGACGATGCTCTCATAACCTCGGATCCTTCGATATACAAAGCCTGCTCATCGGAAGGTCTCGATGTCCTGTATATCGATAAGCCGATCGCCGCTTTGGAGGGATTCGAATACGGATTTATAGGCGGTTCTTCGATAAGATTATCGGATACGGATATCGCTTTCACAGGTCAGATTGCAAACGAAGAAATCAGAGGAAAAACAGACAGTTTTCTGCGGAAATACGGCAAAAACGCGGTATATTTGACTGGAAAAGTTCTTTTTGATATAGGTTCTGCAATCGTATTTTAAAAGCTCCGGGGATTTCCGGAGCTTTAATTATCCTGATTTTCTTCTTTTTTCCGTCTTCCGATCGGGTTTGCCATAGCCGCTTCATGAAGCGATGCGTTGTCGAGGTGGGTATAGATCTGTGTCGTATTCAGGTTGCTGTGCCCGAGTACCTCCTGGAGAGCTCTCGTATCGACGCCGTTTTTGAGCATCAGAGTCGCCGCGGTATGCCTGAGCTTGTGAGGGGAGTATCTGGAAGCGTCCAGACCGGCCTCCAGAAGCTTTTTATCGAGCATCTGTTCGATGCCTCTGGCGCCGAAACGGCCGTTTTTATTGCTTATAAACAGGGCATTTTTGTCTTTTTCCGATATTTTTCCGTTGTCTCTTACCATCAGATAGTCGTCCAGAGCCTCACGGCAGCCGTCAGCGAAGTAGACGACTCTTTCTTTATTGCCTTTGCCGAGGACTCGGACATGGTCCTCATACACATCAGTGAGATTTAAGCCTACAAGCTCCGATATACGGAGGCCGCAGGACATAAAAAGCATCAGGATCGCATAATCCCGTTCTGCATTCTTACCTTGACAAGTATTTAACAATCTTTCACATTCAGACTCCTCGAGGTATTTGGGAAGCGATTTCTGCTTCTTGGGCATATCGAGCTCGAGCGTGATATTCTTATCGATAAGATGACGTTTGGCGGAGAGATAATTGTAGAATGATTTGATCGACGAAGTTCTGCGGCATCTGGACGCTGCAGACAGTGAATTGTTCGAATTGAGATTCTCCGGAGAGAAACTCTGGTAACGGTACATTTCTTCGATCTTGATAGATTTTATGAAGTCCAGATCGACGTCAGTAATATCTATCGAGTCGAACGGCGTATCGGGCGAAACCAGATGACGTTTTCTTTTAATGAAACGAAACAGTATCTTTAAATCTGTATAATAAGCAGCGACAGTTTTATCGCTGTGACCGCGAACAGTCGAATGGTATTCGAGAAATTCCATCAGTATATCGGGAGCATCGTATATTTCATCTATATTCATATAAACACCGCCTTTGGATACATTATATCACAGCTCCCCGATTATTACAATAAAAATCTCGTTAAATTGATATTATGCGAGATTGTCTGCGTATAAACAAAGGAGCCCGGATTAAGACCGGACTCCTCTTCTCTGTTGATATCACATATTTACGAGCTTATCGGTATTGGTTACTCTCACTGCCATAAGCATCGAAGCAAGCCCCGCGACCATATCTATGAACGCTGCGAGCCAGATATTCGTTGCTCCAAGCATCGTGAGCATTATCAGTATCGCTTTCACTGCCATTACTATCAGAGCGTTATTCGAGATCACCTTATCCATTCTCTTGGAGATATTGAATGAAAGCGGGAAATTCCCAACGCAGTCCGGATACAGAATTGCATCCGCGTCATTCCCCTGTCTTCTGACAGCTATATCAATATCAGCCGGGCTGTGTGACTCTACTCCCGTAGCGAATATGTATCCGAGATAATCCTTCGGGTAGCTCTCCTTCTGGTCAGCGAGAAATCTGAGCTTCTGCTCGCCGCTGTAATCGGGATAGACCTCGTCGGCGTCTATTCTGCTGCCGAACTCGTTAGCGCTCTCTTCGACGTCATCTGAAAAAACTATCGTCTTGTTTACGCCCGCTTCTTTGAGCTCCTTTATGAGCGATATCGCGGTCTCGTAGGTCTCATCGGTCAGATAAGCGCAGCCGATATATCTGCCGTTTATCGTCATGTAATAGATATTGTCGTTCCCTGCCTGGGCAAATGGAAGCTCGATTCCCTGGGATTCGAAATACTCTCTTCTCGCGATAACTACATTCGCTCCGCCTACGACTGCCTTCGCGCCGTATCCGGAGATCTCCTCGCTCTCGCTGATAAGAGAAAGCTGATACTCGTTGCTGTATGCCTCCCCTATCGCTTTCGCGAACGGAAGCTTGCAGTTGTAAACTGCGTGAGCGGCGAAATTCATGAATGTGTCATTGTCGGTAACGCTGCTCTTGATCGCTATCAGCTGAGGATACTGGGAGGCCAGAACGCCCGGTTTGTCGATGGCAGCGGATCTGATCTTCTTTACATTGTTGAGGCTCTTGGCGTTTCTGAACAGAATGCCGAATCTTGAGGCTGTACCGATCGCCAGTGAACTGACCAGCGGTGAGGAGACCACGATATAGAGCGGAGCGCAGACGACCATCATGGTAATGGCCCTGTGTATGGATGTACGGAAGCTCATGCTTGATACGACAGGCATTACGATCGCGAAAAGCACCGCGAAAGCAAGCGCTACCTTCAGAACAAAGGATGAACTGCTCTCAAGCATCTCGGGAAGATCGTAGGAAAGAGCTCCCTCCTGCCCTACTATCGCATCGATCTTGTTGACCGTATCCGAATCCTGCATTGCGGCGAGATCAAGAGTATCGGTCTTTGTTCTGTCAGAGATATATCCGATCAGAATTCCTGACAGATGGTAGAAGATAGTCAGAGCGACGCCCTCGGCTCCGTATCCGATCGCGAAGGATACCAGGAGAACAAAGATCACTATGACTTCGTACGCGAGATAATCCTTGCTCATGATCTTCTCATAGGCTTTGAGGCAAATGTCATAGCCGCAGATAACGGCAGCAATGATCAGAATTATGAAGCTCGGAATGCCTGAAAGCTTTGATACCGAGTTGATTATCAGAAGCAGCGCCGAGACGATTATTCTGATGTAGAGCGCGTACTTGCTGTTTGCGAAGGCCGGGAGTTTTATCTGCTTCTTCTCTTCAGATACATTCTCTTTTTTTATGGGTTTCTTCTCATTTTTAAATCCGCTCATGGTGAAATCCCCCCGCTGTGATAAGATAAAAATGCTTCTGGATTATGCCTTTCCGTCGCAGCCGAGAACGTCGGTAATCTTGTGCATGACCATTGCCTTTATAGCGGCTCTGGCTGGCTTCAGGTACTGTCTCGGGTCGAAATCTGCGGGATGCTCGTTGAAGTACTTGCGAATGGTCGCTGTCATTGCAAGACGCAGGTCGGAGTCTATATTGATCTTGCAGACTGCCATGGAAGCTGCCTGACGGAGCTGATCCTCGGGAACGCCGATCGCGCCGGGCATATTTCCGCCGTTTTCATTGATCTCTTTTACGAATTCCTGAGGAACCGAGGAGGAACCGTGCAGGACTATCGGGAATCCGGGAAGTCTGCCTGCCACATCTTCGAGAATGTCGAATCTGAGCTGGGGCTTCGTGCCGGGTTTGAATTTGTAAGCGCCGTGGGATGTTCCTATAGCGATCGCCAGAGAGTCGCAGTTCGTTCTCTCTACGAATTCCTGGACATCGCTTGCTCTGGTGTAGGAGCTCTCCTCCGCGGAGACATTGACCTCGTCCTCAATGCCGGCCAGTGTTCCCAGCTCGGCCTCGACGACAACGCCGTGGTCATGCGCGTACTCGACGACCTGTCTGGTCAGAGCAATGTTCTCTTCGAAGGGCTTCGAGGAGGCGTCGATCATAACGGAAGTGAATCCGCCGTCGATGCAGGATTTGCAGAGTTCGAATGTATCGCCGTGGTCGAGATGCAGGCAGATAGGAAGACCTGTCTCCTCTATCGCGGCTTCGACCAGTTTCATGAGATATGTGTGATTTGCATATGCTCTTGCGCCCTTGGATACCTGGAGTATCAGCGGAGCGTTGAGTTCGGCGGCAGCCTCAGTGATGCCCTGGACTATCTCCATGTTGTTAACGTTGAAAGCGCCGATCGCGTATCCTCCGTTGTAGGCTTTTGCAAACATTTCTTTGGTGTTTACGAGTGGCATAAAAAAACTCCTTTACTTTATAAAAATTCTTATGTATTATATCGCGAAAGTGTGCTATAATCAACAAGCTTTACAAAAAATAATTGGAGGTAAACCTGATTTGAGCAAGGAATTAATAGGCGCTGCCATATTCGGACAGTCCGGCGGACCCACCGCGGTCATCAACGCGAGCGCGTACGGTGTTATCAAAACGGCGCTTGAATCACCCAACATAACAAAAGTATACGGAGCCGCCCACGGCATAAAGGGCGTTCTTGAGGATAAGCTCTACGTCATGGACGAAGAGGATCCGAAAGAGCTCGAGCTTCTGCTTCACACCCCCTCTTCGGAACTCGGTTCCTGCCGTTACAAGATGGCTGACCCCGATGACGACGATACGGATTACAAGAAGATCCTGGAGGTCTTCAAGAAATACAATGTCCGCTACTTCTTCTACAACGGCGGCAATGACTCTATGGACACCTGCAACAAGATATCCAGATTCATGGCCAAGTCCGGCTGGGAGTGCAGAGTCATGGGCGTTCCCAAGACTATAGACAACGACCTTTTCGGAACTGACCACTGCCCCGGATTCGCGAGCGCTGCAAAATACATCGCCACCTCCTGCATGGAGATCAGCAAGGACGCCAGAGTCTACGACACAGGTATGGTAACGGTCATAGAGATCATGGGCAGACACGCGGGCTGGCTAGCCGCCTCCTCCGCTCTCGCTACCTACTACGGCTCGGGCCCGGATCTCATCTACCTCCCCGAGACCGACTTCAATATGGATGAGTTCTTCGCCGAAGTCGACAACCAGTACAACAAGGATCACCAGGTCCTGATTGCGGTATCCGAAGGCATCCACTACGCAGACGGCACCTTCGTCTCCGAGGCGAAGACCTCCGCGACGGACGGATTCGGCCACGCGCAGCTCGGCGGTCTGGCCGTAAGGCTTGCTGACGAGATCAAGCACAGGATCGGCGTCAAGGTCAGAGGAATAGAGCTCAGCCTTCTCCAGAGATGCGCTGCCCACTCCGCTTCCCAGACCGATATAGACGAGGCTTTCAACGCGGGCAAGATCGCTGTCGAGAGCGCTGTTAACGGAGAGACCGGAAAGATGGTCGCTTTCGAAAGAGACATGAGCTCCGGCTCTTATGTCTGCAAGTACAATCTCCTGCCTCTCGAGGCTGTCGCCAACTACGAGAAGAAAGTTCCCATCGAGTGGATCAAAGAAGACGGCACGGGCATGAAGAAGGAATTCATAGACTACGTGCTTCCTCTCATCCAGGGCGAGCCCGAGATCCCGCGTGAGGATTCTCTCCCCAGATACGCGCATCTCAAGAAAGTTCTCGCAAAATAGGAAAAATAAAATACGGGTCTCCTTTTCGGAGGCCCGCTTTTTTTATGTGAATCTTTCTATGAATTCGTCCTCGGAGATCACCGGAATGCCGAGCTGCTTTGCTCTGGTGTTCTTCGTCGAGAGCGAAGCCGTGTCGTTGTTTATAAGAAAGTTCGTGGATCCGGATACGGAGCCCGTGACCTTTCCGCCCTGGGATTCTATATAGGCCTTGAGCTCGTTTCTGTTCTTATATTTATACACATCCCCCGTTACCACGAATACCAGACCTGCGCACTTCTCCCCTTTCTCCCGGATCTCCTGCCGCTCAATGCTTACAAGCGTCAGAAGGTCTTCAAGGTCCCGTCTGTTTCCGGGATCCTTTATCCAGGAGACAAAGGCCTTCGATTTCTCCGGGCCGATCCCGTCTATCGAGG
This sequence comes from Oscillospiraceae bacterium, assembly GCA_902802045.1. Classification (GTDB taxonomy): domain Bacteria; phylum Bacillota; class Clostridia; order Oscillospirales; family Oscillospiraceae; genus Limivicinus. The sequence goes on from CADCKQ010000002.1 coordinate 210,472, forward strand.
AAAAGACGGTCTCGTCATCCGTATCCTCCGCGGTCTTTATGAGTTCATTAAGCGGATACGAATCCAGAAGTCTTCCCGCGACGTCCGCGCCTATGAGCGGGATATTCAGAGCGTAGAGAAACTTTCTTCCGGAGACGCTCGCGGACTTTTCGAGCGAGGCGTTTATATTGGAAGCCGATTTCGCTCCGAAGCCCTCGAGAGCGGATATCTCCTCTATATGGTCCTTCAGCCTGAAGATATCGCCGAAATTCTTTATCCAGCCGAGATTTACAAAGCGAGAGATCGTCTGCTCCGAGATCCCGTCTATGTCCATACCCGCTTTGGATACGAATCTCGTGTATTTCTTGAGCTTCTTGACCGGGCAGGCGCTGTTCGTGCAGACCAGGGTCTTTGTCCCTGAGACCTCGCTGATCCTTATCTCCGTGGGCTCCCCGCAGACCGGGCATTTTCCCGGAATCTCGAGGCTCCCGGCCGCGTTTTTGACCTCTATGACTTTGGGGATTATCTTGTTAGCCTTTATTACGGAGAGAACGCTTCCCTTCCCTCCAATCTTCAGCCTCTCGCACTCGCTGATATTGCAGAGCGAGGCTCTTCTGACAGTCGTTCCCTCCAGCTCCACGCCTTCGAAAACTGCCACGGGCGTGATAGTGGAGGCTGCGCAGCTCCACTCTATGTGGTCCAGAACGGTCTCGGCCGACTCATCCTGCCATTTGAAGGCAAAGCCTGCCCTCGTGGCGTGATGGCCGGTGACGGAGCCGCCCTCTGCATAGACCGTATCGTCGTATGCTATGACGAGCCCGTCCACGGGATAGGGATTTACGCGCTCCGTAACCTTTAAGGTCCACTTATCGATCACTGCTTTTATGTTCTCGAGCGTCGGGTCCTCTATCTCCTCGTGCTCGACGGTCTTGAAGCCCAGGGACTCGAGATAATCCATCCTCCCGCCCCAGGAATCGATGTTTTTATCCGTGTGGACCAGAGTGAAGGGGATCCAGTTTATGTTTCTCTTTTTGACCTCTTCTGCGTCCTTTAAAGAGAGCGAACCCGAGGCCAGGTTTCTGGGATTGGCGTAATCGGAGTCCGATTCGAGAACGAATCTGTCGAAATCCTCATAAGAGATTACGGCCTCTCCCCTTATCACGAGGTGCCCCCTGTCTGAAACGCACTGAGGGATCCCGTTTATGGCCTTTGCAAGGCGCGTGATGTTCGTTCCGATATGCCCGTCTCCCCTTGTGACGACTTTCGTGAGCTTTCCGTTGTCATAGGTGACGACCAGAGTCAGTCCGTCGAGCTTCCAGGAGATCCATATAGGCTTTCCTTCTGCCCATTTGACAAGATCCTCGGGCTTTTTGGTCTTGGCCAGAGAGAGCGCGGAGAACTCGTGCGCCTCCTTCTCCCCTTCGGTCGTATCAGCGGAGACCTTATTCGTGGGGCTGTCCGGAAGCACGGTTCCCGTCTCCGCTTCCATCTTTTTCAGGCGGTCGAACAGAGCGTCCCACTCGAAGTCGCTCATTATCTCGCCTTTTCCGTTGTAGTAAGCGTCGCTCGCCTCGTTGAGCTTCGAGACGATGGACCTCATTTCGTCGAGCTCGAGCTCGTCCATCATATCAAACAGATTGTCCATAATTTCAGTTCATCATGCTCCTGGCTGCCTCCAGAAGGCAGAGCTTTCCGGATTCGTATGTGAGCCCGCCCTGAAGATATACGTTGTAAGGCTCTCTCATCGGCCCGTCCGCGCTGAGCTCCCCTGTGGCGCCCTGGATAAAGGTCCCCGCGGCCATGACCACATCGCAGTCGTAGCCCGGCATAGGTGAGGGCTCGGGAGACACATAGGCGTCTATCGGAGAGGCGCTCTGGATGCCTTTGCAGAAACTGACCAGGTTTTCGGGCGTTTTGAGCTTTATCACCTGTATAATATCATGCCTTTCCTCGTCGAAGGAGGGCAGAACTTCAAAACCGAGCATGTCCAGAAGCGAAGAAGCAAATATCATGCTCTTAAGAGCCTGAGCCGTGGTGTGCGGCGCCATGAAAAGCCCCTGGAGGAGCATCCTGTTGTTGCCCAGAGTTGCCCCGCACTCGCCTCCGATCCCCGGAACAGTGAGCCTGCAGGCCGCTTTATCCACAAACTCCTCTTTCCCGCAGATATAGCCGCCTCTGGGGGCAAGTCCCCCGCCCGGGTTCTTGATAAGGGAGCCCGCGATCAGATCCGCACCGACCTGTGTCGGCTCTGTCTTCTCCGTAAACTCGCCGTAGCAGTTGTCGACGAATATCCTTATCGAGGGGTCCTCTCCCCTCACGGCAACGATTATCTCCCCTATCTGAGAGACGGAGAAGGCCCTCCTGCCAGAATATCCGGGAGATCTCTGGATAAGGACTGTTCTGATATTCCTGTCCTCCCTGATAGCCTTTATGATCTCCGGAATATCGGGCGTTCCGTCGTACTTAAGTCCGACGACTTTGTGGGCGATCCCGTAGTATCTGAATGTCCCGTACTCGCCCTGCTCCTTTCCTATGACCGTATTGAAGGTGTCGTAAGGCTCTCCAGTGGCCGAGAGGATGGTCTCTCCGGGGTTTACAAGGGCAAATACCGCGGCGGTGATGGCGTGCGTTCCGTTTACGAAATCGAGCCGCACCAGCGCTTTCTCGGCTCCGAAGACATCTGCCCAGACGGCGTCTATGGTCTCTCTTCCGAGATCGTCGTATCCGTAGCCTGTGGTGCCCGCGAAGCAGGAATCGGATACTCTGTGCTTCTTGAAAGCGTCGAGTACCTTCTTTGTGTTGAAAAGCGCGACGGCGTCTGTCCTTTCGAACATCTCCCGGCATCTTTCCTCGGCTTTATCGGAGATCTTGTAAAGTTCCACTTCAGTCATTTCCGGATATATACTCCATGATTATTTTCTTGAAATGCTTGCCTCTCTCGTCGAAATTCCTGAACCGGTCGAAGGAGGCGCAGGCGGGAGAAAACAGAACTATATCTCCCTCTTCGGCGCTTCCGGCAGCAGCTTTAACGCACTCGTCGAAATCGTCTATAACGGTCACGGGGACCTTTTCATCCCTGAATTTCGAGTTTTCAACGGCTTCCCTGATCTTCTCCGCAGTGTGTCCGGTGAGAAACACCTTCTTGGCATAGAGATTCAGGTCGTCCCCCAGCGTGTCGAAGGGTATCTTCTTGTCGTAGCCGCCGCAGATCACTACGGGCTTTTTCGGCATTGAGATAAGCCCCGCGTGGGTCCTCGAGGGCGAGGAGCCTATAGAGTCGTTAATATATCTTATTCCCCTGTGGACGGCAAAGGTCTCGAGCCTGTGCTCGACGCCCCTGAAGCTGGTCATGACCTTCACCATGTCTTCTTTGGAGACATAATCGTTGACGGCCGCGAAAGCGGTCAGGGAGTTCATGACATTGTGCCTTCCGGGAACGACGATATCCGAGGCCTTCATTATGAATTCGCTCTTCCCGTCGATATTTCCGATAATATCGTCCCCGTCGAGATAAAAGCCATTATCCAGTCTATCGGAGATCGAAAACCATCTGACTTTAGAGGGCGCGAGGGCATCGAAACGCGAGGAGATCCCGTCGTTCTTGTTCAGAATAAAAAGCGCGTCCTTCTTCTGGTTTAAGAAGATGTTCTTCTTGGCGTCAATATAGTCCTGATAATCCTTGTGCTTGTCGAGGTGGTTCGGCGAGATGTTCGTGATCACCGCCACATCGGGCGAGCATTTCATGCTGTGCAGCTGGAAGGAGCTGAGCTCCAGTACGGCGAAATCGTCTTTCCCGAAAGAGTCCGCCTCGCAAAGGAGCGGATTTCCTATATTTCCTCCCAGATGGACCTTATAGCCCGCCTCTTTTAAAAGAAGCGCGATCAAAGTCGAGGTCGTGGTCTTTCCGTCGCTTCCTGTAATGGCCACTGTCCTGCAGGGGCAGACCGAGAAGAAGACCTCCATCTCAGAGGTTATTATACTTCCGCGCTCCTTAGCTTTTACAAGGTGCTCCTCGAAGGGCATGAGACCGGGAGTCCTGAAAATGATCTCCTGGTAAAGATCCTCGAGATAATCCTCGCCGAGCTGCAGCTTTAGGTTTCTCGGGAACTCTATCCCGTTTTCCTTGAGAGCTTTCTCGTCCCGCTTGTCGCAGACGGTCAGGTCGATATCATTTTCGTTCAAAAGCCTAATAAGCGGCAGATTGCTGACTCCGGCGCCTATGACGGCGACGCTTTTGCCTTTAAGTGTTTCGATATATTCGGAAAGTTTCATATTTCACCGGCTGTAAATAAGATTTGTTGACTTAATCGATAAAATGTGTAAAATAAACTGAGCAGACCGAGCGGCCGCGGGTATAAGGCGAAAGCCTGTATCTGAGGAAAGTCCGGGCTCCGCAGGGCAAGGATAACGGGTAACGCCCGCCAGGGGAAACCCTCGGACAAGTGCAACAGAAATATACCGCCGGATCCTTCCGGTAAGGGTGGAAAAGTGAGGTAAGAGCTCACTCGTCGCATGGAAACATGTAGTCGCTGTAAACTCTATCCGGAGCAACACCGTGGATGAACATTGAGATCGGCCCGATCGTTCAGAGGAGGTGGCTAGAGCCTGATGGCAACATCAGGACCAGATAGATGGCCGCAAAGACAGAACCCGGCTTACAGATCTGCTTTAAAAAATGACGGCATTTGCCGTCACTTTTTAATTTTATTCAATTTTATCCCATGAGGGTTTATAAGTCAAACACAATATCAGACACCGTCCGAATTGCCCATCGTAAATGTGTTGTTCCTCAGAACTTCCCAGGAGACTCTGACCGTCGGATCTTCCAGCAGCGCGGCCATCTCCTCTGCCGTTCCGGAGTCCTCGAATGCTCCCCTCTCGGACTCCCAGTCCTCGAAGCAGCTGTCGATAAGCGCGTATATGCTCATGAAGTTCTCGTCGAAGACCGCCTGATCTTCGGCAGACAGACTCTCGAAGGCCTTGAGCATATTGTCTCTCATGGCGGGAACATCCGTATTCCGGAGATCCTCGTCCGCGGCAAATTTCAGTACCTCGCAGGCAGCCATAGCTAACTTGAGCGAAGAACCGGCGGTTCCGGGATGCCAGCTGATGACGGGCGAGAAAAATTTCTCGCAAAAGTCCTCTGCCGAGGGGGCCTCTTCAGCTGTATTCTCATCGGCCTGAGCGGGCGCCTGCGCGGCCGGAGCCTTTGCTCCGCATGCCGCCAGCGAGAATACCAAAGCGAGGGTTAATGCCAGGGTTATAAATCTTTTCATTTTACTTCAAGAATCCGATCTTGCAGACTATCGGGGGCTCTTTTGCCAGTCCCTTGCAGGCGTTTACCAGGCAGATTATATCAACTACGGCCAGAACGACTATCGCGATACTTCCGGCGATACCGACTATGACCGTCCAGAACAGCGCTGCGGTTATCAGGCCGAGCAGAACTTCACATATAAAAAGCTTCAGTGACTGTTTTACATGGAAACGTACATAGGGCGAATCGCCCGCAGCCAGAAGGCCGATGATTATTCCCATCAGGCTCACGCAGTACATAAGTATGGCATAGAGTTTGTTGTTCGCGATGTCTTCGGGCGAAAACTCGGAGGTATGGTCATAGATATCGGTGACGGCAGCTCTCGGTTCGGCTATGGCGCCGAATTTGAAACCGCACTCGGGACAGAATTTCGCGACATCTTCGACCTGCGCGCCGCAGTTATTGCATGTTTTCATATAAATTGTCTCCTTTCGATATTTGGAACATACGTATAATACCACTGTTGAATGAAAAATAATTAACAGGCCATTAATTTTCAAATATAAACGGTACCTGCCTGTTTCAGGCGGGTACCGTCATGGACTGCCTCTTGTCAAATGGAAACATCCGGTTTATTGTCCCGCTGATAGGAGCACCAGTTGCCGTTTTCAGTCAGCTCCTCACGGGAGAGGACGGTCAACAGAAGCTCCGTTTGTCCGTACTCTTCGAGCTCCGCGGACATTTTTGCGTAAAAGCGCTCCATTTTCCGGTGGTCGGAGAGAATGCGCGGCAAGGAGAGCCGGCCATAGAAATTCGCCACGAAGAGCGTTACAGCAGAGATCGTTCCCATCAGGATCTTCAAAACCGTGCGCCAGAACTCCACATCAACTACTTCGATGCTTGGTCGAAAGATCAGCCCGCCGCAGAAAAGCTCATAGGCCACACCCAGCAGATAAAGCCCTACACTCAAAATCAGTGCGAAATGAACAGTACGGTCACTGGCCAAGAGTTTTTCCCCCGAGCCTTTTGCCGCTTTCTGGTGGTACTCCCGCTGCGTCTCCACCCAACAGGAGCGAATGTCATGGGCTTCTCCCGGCACGTTACCGATCGTCAGGGCGCAGATTGCGTCCAGAATCCACGCGGTCTCCTCCTGCTGCGACCAGGACAACAGCTCAGAGGCCTGGATGCGGCTGCCCGCATAGCGCAGATAGGTCTGTACCCGCAAGCATTCGGACAGCGCGCGATATTCGATATAGCGGCGGTGACAGTCCGAACGCACGGCATATCGCTGACAGCCCCAAGCGGAGACCAGCAAGGCTCCGCAGACGAGGATCATCCAAATCGCCTGAGCCTCGTCGTACATCAAAAACGCAAAGGTCAGCAGGGCGCTGGCCACAGCGAGCAGTCCAAGCACGCGCCGATACCTCATGGCGTATTGCCTACTGAGTTTTCCCGATGCCAGGCTGATGGCCTCCATTTTTTCCAGAGCGGGATCGCTCTCATGTCCTGCGGGGAGCCGTGAGTTTCCCGCCAATGAAACTTCCGTGGCGTTTTGGTTGAAGTCGTCTGTTTTTCGGAGTATATCCAAAACGGCATCCCAACTCCCCAGAACAGCCGCCGTGCCTGCAGCCTTTACCGCGTTCTCTTCCCGCGGCGTGAAAAGGTGGATCACGGCCTCATTGCTGCCGGAGCGCGGGGACAGGCCGGACTCGGAATTATAACTGCCGTTCAGGGCAAAGTCCACCGTCTCCGCCGTGCCGCAGCCGTGCTTCCCCGGCTCTCCGTCCCAGAGGGCCAGCAGCACATGACAATGGGCGGCCACATAGATCCCGACTTGCCGAAATTCATACTCCCGGCTGACGCCGCCGGGAGGGATGGGTTCTATGTTCGGCGAGACGAACACCTGCTCCGCTCGCTCGCAGTGATGGGCAAAGCGCGCCAGCGCCTCCGGGCCGAAATCCTGCTCGTAATCCGTCCGTTCTCTGGGAAGTACCGCAATCAGGGGAATATTCAGTTTTTCCGCAACGTCGGCGCAAAGGAGATCTGCGCCCTCCGCGAGAGAGTTCAGCATCACGAGCGGCGAGTGGGGACAAAGCCCGCGAAGCTTTTCCAGCTCCGTCTTTACCGCCGCCGTAAGCGCCGGGCGATCCTGTTCACGGATCGCCCGATGCCCGGTGACCCCGATTATGATAGGAATTGTTCTCTCTGCTATCATCAGCCCTGTATTTCCAGCTCGAAGCCGAAGCTCTGTCCGTCGAGGCTGGCTATGGCCTCCCGCATGTTCCCATTGATGCTGACACTTTCCAGGTTCTCTGATTCCAGCAGCGGCGTCAGATCGTTGATGTCCTCCGACCATCCCAAATACAGTTTCCGCAGTTCCGGATGATCAGAGACGAAAGCCGCCAGGTCCTCATTGCTTCGCAGATCGCCCGACGCGCCGAAATCCACGATCTCACAGTCCGCCAGCGCGCCGATCCATATGGCGGGGTCGGCGTTCGTAAAGGCAAGCCCCCCAAAGCGACGGATCGAAGCGATCGCCGCAAAGTCTTCCTCCGAAAGCTCCAGCTCGTTGATATTCAGATTAAATCCCTGATCCTCGCAGGCAGCGCTGAGGTCACAGTCTGCAAGAGGCGTCAGGTCGGAAACACGGGTGTTGGAGACATCCAGAAAACGCAGCTCCCGCAAATTCTGTACACCCTGGATGGAATCCACCCCGGTGCATTTGAGATCCACCCAGCGCAGCTCCGGAAGGGCGAAGAGCGCAGAGACGTCGCTCAGCGCGATGCAGCCCTTGGCCGAGAACTGCTCCAGGGAAGAGAGCGCCTGAATGCCGTCCAGGCTTTGGATCGGCTGGCCGTAAAGATAAAGCTCCTCCAGGCCGGTGAGTACGCTGAGCTTGTCCAGATCTGTGATCACGCCCGGAGTGAGAGGCGTCACCTCGTTCGTCTCGCGGTCGTGGAGCTGCAGAGCCGGATTCCCGTTCCGATCCTTGTGCTCCCAGTCCTCCCAGATGTCATAGCGATTGAAATCAAAAAGCTGACCGCCCGCGATGCCCAGGCGCTTCACATGCCAAAGCAAAGACTTCGGCAGGGTGTCCAATTCGTCCAGGCTGAGAAGCTCAAGTTCGCCATCAAAGGGCTGCCAGCTTCCGTCGGGATAGGCCACGCTGTAGTCGCCCACGATTCCGGCATCCACCAGCTCCTGTGCCTGATCCGCCACCTGCGGCGGGATCTCCAGATGCTTGATCTGCAAGCGGCGGAGCGGAGAGAGGTCGCTGATGGCGTCCAGCCCCACAAGCTCTATGCTGTTATAGCTGTGACCGTCCGACAGGCCGGAGAGGATGTTAAGATCGTTCAGATCCTCAATGCTCTCCAGTCGCAGAGAGCCCAGGTCGATCCCGTCGAATACCGGCAGCGAATAGACGCCCTTCAATCCCAGTCCCGACAGACTGACATTCTCAATCGCGCTCCAATCCTGCAAACGCGGACAGCCGGCAACCTCTACGTACAGCGCGCCGGGCTTTGCATAAGCGGGCAGGTTCTGTATGCCGTCGAGACTTGTGAGATACATGCAATCGTACAGCATCAGCCTCTTGATCCCCCAATCCGGCAGGGTGCTCAGATCGGTCAGATTGCAACCCCAGACCTCCAGATTTTCTGTGACGCGGGGCAGCAGGCTCAGGTCGATGCCGCCGCAGTCGTGCAGGTGCAGGTTTTTCACCTCAGCGCCCTCAAGATAGGGCAGCACGGCTGAGATATCGCCAAAGCGGCTGCCTCCGTTATGGTGCGGATTCAGATGCAGCCAATCGTAGTGTTTGACATAGGCAAGCCCGGAATAATCCCGGATATCTCCGGCAAAGCCCAGACACAATTTGCCGTTATCCGGCTTGCCCTCCAGAAAGTCAAGGTCGTTGAGATTGCAGGCGTAAAGTCCGATATCCCACAGCTTTGACAGGCCCTTCAGGAAGGAGGCGTCCCGCAGGGAGTCGGGATTGTAGTCACACTGGAGATGGATCTGTTCCAGTGAAGAACAGCCCGCAATGGGTGTATAATCCGTGACGCGCTCACAGTATTGGATCTCCAGATGTTTGAGATTCTTCATCCCGTTCAGCGCGGAGATATCCCGCAGTTCATGCAGATTGTAGATGTAGAGGGCCTCCAGCTTTGAAGCTTCGGCGAGGAAGGACAGATCGGCAAGCGGAAGATCAGCATCCAGCCGGCATTCGCGCAGCTTTGTACAGGCAGAGAGGGCGGTGAGGTCCAGCCTGAAGCGCAGATCCTGCCCGTTGCAGATATCCAGGTGTTCCAGCGCGGGCGGGGCGAATGCCGAAAGGTCGGCCTCTTCCATCCGATGGAAATCAAGAAAAACGTTCCTCAGTTTCTCGCAGGAGCTGAGCGGCGCGTAGTCTTTCACCTGCGTGGAGTGCATGTCGAAGTCGTGCATACCTGCTCCGGCAAGCCAGTCAAGGCTGTCAATTTCGCAATCAGAGATGGACACGCCCTCAAGAATAGCAGCTTCGCTCAGATTCGGAAGCGAGTCGGCATCTGCCTCCACATTCACCAGTTCCAAAAAACGCAGCTTCGGCATCAGCTCCAGGAAACGCAAATTGTCATAACGTGTCATGCCATAAGCGTGACCGTCCTCCTTGCTGATCCACCGGGGCTCTCCGTCATCAAAGCTCCGATAGGCCACGTCGTCATTGACATTGAGCCAGTGTTCACCCGCCTCGCGAAAATCAGCGTCAGTATAATAGCCGAAATAGTCGCCCACGATAACAACGTCCTCGATGGCGGCCAGATCCTCCTCTGTAAGGCCCGCCGGGATGTATATCTCCCCGAACGACTGAGCCGTGCCCGGTACGGTTTCCTCTTTTTTCGCGCCGCGCCAGATCACGAGGCCTACCAGGGCAATCAGCACCATGGCGGCCGCCGTCAGAATCAGGGGCAGTTTCGACTTCTGCTTCGGCAGCGCATCAATGATGCGCTCGGCTGTGTGAGCCGTGTCGCGCCCGGATGCGGGGATGATATTGCTGGCGTAGAGCGCGTTTTTGATTTTGTCCGGGATGGGCGCGGAATCCAGCTGAAGCGGCAGCACGTTTTCCGCCCCCGCGGCGATAAGGTCGAGCAGCGCGCCCGTTTTGCTGTCGTCTGCATAGAAACCCTCGGACAGCGCCGCCAGCACGAGATCGTTTTTCCCCGGCGCTTGCTCCGACACTCGCAGCCCTCTGGTTTTCAGCGCGTCCAATAACGGCTGCAGCGCCGCGCGGTCGGCATCGCCGCACAACAGATGGATCACTTTTTTACTCATATCTCATCCTCCATAAAAGAATCAGGATTCCCGGATCAAAACCACCGTAAAGGCCGCCTGTCCGTTCCACTTCAGCGGCAGCATATCCCTGCTGACCGTTACTGTTTTTAAACAAGGCAGCGCCTCCAGAGGCGTCAGGTCGCACACATCGGTGTGCTCCAGATGCAGCGTCTCCAGGCTTGGCAGCTCCTTCAGCGCGGAGAGATCGTCAACCCCGCTGCCCGCGAGGCTCAGCTCCCTCAGAAGCAGGTGCCCGTTCAGGCCGGACAGGTCGTCCAGCGGCTGACAGATCAGGGAGAGACGCTCCAGCTTGGACATGAATTCGATCAGACGCAGATCAGACACCTGCCCCAGGATCACCGGAGCACCGTTGACGCGGCAGATTCCGTCCGCGTCGAATGAAACGGCGGCCTTGCTGTCCGCCGTCAGATTTCCGCAGAAATACAGTTCGGGGATCTCGGCGATCTGCCAGCGGTAGATCTCGTCCGAGGGAATATCCAGCGCCCGACGGATGGCCCGCTCCTGCTGCTTATCAGGGAAGCTGACGGCAAAGAAGCGCTCCGCCTCTCCCAGCTCGACAATGGGCACGGGGGATTCCGTCAAGGGTGGGATCGGCGTTTCCGTCGGGAGTTCGAGCGCCGTGTGAGGGCTCCATCTCCCCGTGGTCAGCGCGCCTAGCGCGCCCGCAGCCGCAAGGAAGAAGAGCAGCGAGACGATCAGTCCCAGCGCCCGCCAGGGAACGAGCTCTGTAAAGCTCCGGTGCAGGCGGCGGGGCAGAAAGCCGGAGCGCAGGATCGCATCGGCCCGCTCCCCGGCGGTCTCCATCAGGGAAATCTCAGGATTTCCGTCCAGAATCCCGTCCCATTTCCTGTCCGGCACCGTGTCCTCCAGCCGGACGAGCAGGATCGGCTTTTCCTGCCGGACAGCGGCTTTCATTTCACTGTAGCAGTTGTGGGATTCCAGCGCCCGCTCGGAGATGAAGAAGATCACCCGCTCGCAGCTCTGCATATGCCGTGCGATGTTTGTGGGCCAGTCGCTGCCTGCCGGGATGCCCTCGTCGTACCAGAGCCGCCAGCCCTTTTCATGAAGGATCCGGATGGTGTCGAGGACCGCGTCGGACTGACGGTGGGCATAGCTGATAAAGACGAAGGGTCGGCTGCCCTCATAAGGCTTGAAAAAGCCGCTCACGTACCGTCACCTCCGCTCAGGGCGATGACATAGTCACCCTCCGGCAGCGCGCCGCCGTCCAGAAGCGCGTGCTGTGGCAGCTCGATACGCTCCAGGGCCGGAAGCAGTTCAAGTTCCTCCCAGCTCTCCGGCAGCTCACGGAAGCGCAGGAAGATGATCTCACTCGCCCGGTCCTCTGTGATCGCGCCGCCTCCCGCAGCCTGCCGCACAGCGGCCCGGATCACCGGGTCGCTGATCCTCACTTCATCCCGCGCCGCGGGAGAGAACCAGCCGAACACCCTGAAACCCGCGAAGGACACCGCGGCCAGCAGCAGAGCCAGCGCGCAGAAGGTTATCGTAAGTTTTTTTATAATGCTGCCGTTGTCTTCAAGTTTGACCGGTTCGCCGATCATTTCCATGGAAAAACCCTCGGCGTGCAGAACGGCGCTCTCCCATTCATCCTCCGACAGCTTATACAAGGGAATATGCGGGATCGTCTCACGCAGATTCATGGCGAGACGGCGATCCTTTTCGTCCGGATCCAGGCATACGATCGGGCGATTGAATTTCTGGTTGACGAGGACGGCGCTTTTGCTGTCCCGATCCGCGCAAAGCGCGTCCGTCAGATACACCAGGGTCAGCGCCGCCCTTTCGTAGCGCTCCTGCCGGTGCAGCAGCTCTTCCGCGCTGCCTGCCGCTCCGACGCAGAACCAGACCCGGCAGCCCCGGGCCAGCAGCGGACGCAGGAGCTTCCGGACACGGCCGCAGTCTTCCTCGGCAAAGGCAAAGTACAGGTATGGCTGATCCCCCTCATAGGGTTGGATCTGTTTCATCCGGTTTTTGCTCATATGTGTTGTCCTGCTTCTGCTTACAGCTTATATATACGCAGCCCGTCAAACTTTTTAAGCAGCTTGAGCATACTGTTGAAGGGCCTCCAGTCCTTGTCCTGATCTTCCTCCGCGAGAGAGATGAAATGCTCTCGGATCCCCTCGTCCGTAACATCCCCGTCCATGGCCAGCTTGTGGCAGCGCAGCAGCTCCCGAAGCGCTCTCCTCGCCTGCCGGTCATCCGGATCAAGCGGCAGGGTCTCATAGGCTGTGCCATAACGCCAGCCCATGGCCTGATGCTCCCGCACCCAGCGTTCATGCTCCAGGGGAGCGATCTGCAGCGCCTGCTCGGGCGTGAAGGCCGTCACCATCTCATAATCCACCGGCCTGTCCGTATAGAAGCAGCCCAAAGCATTGAGATAACGGCCGAAGCTTTTGGCGCGGTTGATGCCGGAGAGCTGGTATTCCAGCGACTGCGAGCTGAATCCGGCTTCCAATTCCTCCGCGCTTGTCTCCGGAGGCATGTTCCGACCGTGGAGCGCCACGGCAAAATCGTATAAGTGGAGGAAATTGCTGTCGGAGAGGTAGATGTGCTTGCTCCGGCGATCCACCCTGCGGACGTCCGGGCGGATATGCAAAGGACAGGACCCGGTGTCCACGATCTTTTCAATATCCGCGGTGAAGCGCTGCTCCTTCTCCGCCATATCGCTGTATGCCTTCAGGCGAGGAGGCTTCCCCTGCTCGCCGCCCGCTTCCCAGGAGGCGTATTTCAGCTTGAAAGCGTCGATCTTTTCCTGTTCTTCCCTGTCGTAGTAATAGACGGCGCGTATCGCGCTGTCTGAAAAATCAAAATCGACGGCCATGGGGTGAAGCTCTGTGCGGGAATTGCGCCCGTAGGCGGTGCGATCCCAACACTGCAGCTCGTCGCAGAGCATCAGCAGCCAGGCAAGCGGATGAAGCTCCGCCTTCAGCGGCGCTTTGCGCTTTTCTTTGTCCTTGTAAAAGGCTATGGAGAACTTATAGATGCTGTTGTGCAGCAGAATAGCCGACAGCGCGTCCACATGCATGGGACCGAGGTTCTCCGCGCCGAGCTCTTCCTCCAGTTCCCTGTAAAGGCGGGTGGCGCTGAAGAAGGCGTGATCCATGAAATAGCCGAAGCGGTTGGGCTGCGTCGGCTTTCGGTCCAGGACATCCAGCAGGTAGTCCTCGGAGAAGTCATAGACCGCGCCGAGCTTTTGCGCGATATCATGCGCCAGCAGAGCGCTGACCGTCTCAAAGCGTTTTCCATACAGCGTCTCGAAACGGTCCTTCGCCGCCTCGTCCAGCCCGGTCAGAGCCTCCACATCATGATAGGCCAGGTACAGACTGCCCTTGCCGCGCTCCTGATGATCCACCTCAAAGTAGCTGAGTACCTGCTCAAAAGGAAGCTCGAAGGGATAGCCGATATCGTGAAAGAGCGCTGTCAGTCCCCAGTATTCCAGAAACAGATTGGCTCTCCCGTTCTCTTCCTGATCCTCCAACCTATAGAAGCTCTGAAAGCTGTGCCTATAGGCCGCATTTGTCTCATAGATCGCAAGCCCGAGCGCGAACACGTAAACCGAGTGGGAATAATGGTCCCGGTGCTTCATCAGCAGAGAGCTCCCGTTGGCTTCGTACTCGGACAAAAGCTCAACCATACGCTTGGAATTCCCGTAGCGTCCGAGGAACATTTCCAGATAGCAGTAATAGACCGTATAGGCGTCCTCGGCCACGCCGGAATCGATAAAGGCTTCCAGCGCCTTTTCCAGACAAAGCCGGTCGATATCCATCTCCATATTATAGGGTATCTGGCCGGCAGACAGGCTCTTGCCGAGGAAAACGCCGGTCCGCTGCTCCTCCGCCTCTTTCTCGGGATCAAAGAGAAGCCCCTCGCAACGCTCGTGGATAAAGCGCAGCGCAGCGGATTTCAGATCCTGCAGGCAGGCTCTGTTTTGATAGAGAGGCGGCTGATACGGACCCACATCTGCCCCGAAGCGAACTTCGTTCTTTTTTCTCATATTTTCGATTGCGGTATAGGCCATGCTCGTCTCCTTCGCGGTAGGATACTTTCAGTATACACATTTGGGTATACCTGCGCAATACAAAAAGGAAGATGACCTGCACATGAAAATGCAGATCATCTTCAATTTTTATGATCTTTATCACTCCGCGTCTTCCCAGTTGTGCCATACGTTCTGGACGTCGTCGTTGTCGTCGAACATATCGAGCATCTTCTGCATATTTTTGATATCGTCTTCGTTCGTGAGCTTGATATAGCCGTTCTGCGGAAGCATCTCCACCTGTGCGGATACGAGCTTGTATCCCTTCTCTGTCAGTGCGTCAGCCACCGAGGCGACGTCGTCCTCATTCGTGTAAACGGTGAACACGTCCTCATCCGGCTCGAAGTCCTGGGCTCCTGCGTCGAGAGCGTCCATCATGGCCGTATCCTCGTCGTAGTCCCCGTCCTCGTTGTCGATTACTATTACGCCTTTCTTATCGAAGGACCAGGATACGCAGTTTGCGGTGCCCATATTTCCGCCGTACTTGTCGAAATAGTGCCTTACCTCGCCTGCCGTACGGTTGCGGTTATCCGTCATTGTCTCGACTATGACGGCGACTCCGCTGGGTCCGTAGCCCTCATAGACGACCTTTTCGTAGTTGTCCGTATTGCCGCTTCCGAGCGCCTTGTCTATGGTCCTCTTTATATTGTCATTGGGCATATTCGCAGCCTTGGCCTTGGCGATGACGGCGGCTAACCTCGAGTTCGCTCTCGGATCTCCGCTTCCGCCCTCTTTGACCGCTACGATCATTTCCCTGGCTATCTTTGTAAAGGCCTGGGCTCTCTTGGCATCTGCCGCGCCTTTTGTTTTCTGTATGTTATGCCATTTTGAATGTCCTGACATACCTCTGTTCCTCCGTTGAAAAATCTTCGATTACTTTATCATAATCCCGCTTCAAAAACAAGAACCTTCTCTATTTTCTCACCTGAGGTACTCCCTCGTATAGCTGCACTCTTCCCCGCCGTAAAACTTGTCCAGAACCTTTTGAAATACCGGATTGTCGCTGACCATCGAAAATAAAGTCATGCTGGACCTGAGCTTCAGATCGTCGGGGTAGCCCATCACCTCAGTGGGATCGTCGCTGTCAAGCTCCAGAAGAGCATTGGATATCTCGATAAGCCTTTTTGATAAGACAGGGTCCTCCATATAGGCCTCAGCCTCTTCCCTGCCCCTGATAGCGTAGTATTGGGCCGTGCCGCTGTAGCCGAGCCCTTCGAGCTGCGGGAAGATGTACCAGATCCAGTGGCTGCGTTTATGTCCCGCCCGTATCTCCCTCAGCGCGGTCTCATAATCTCTCGCCTGCGCGTTTAAAAATCTGCTTAAGTCCGCCATGATATCCCTCCCAAATAATTATCTCTGTTTTACAAACCTTTTGACTAACTTTTCGCTGTACGGCATGAAGATCCCCGCGGCGGGGCCGACGAGAAAGGCGCAGATCAGAGTCCCCACGCCGACGACGCCTCCGAGAAGCCAGCCCAGGAGCACAAATATGATGTCCACGCCCACTCTGACCGCTCCGAAGGGCAGACGCGTCTTGTCGCTTATTACGACCGACACCAGGTCGTTGGGGCCGGTCCCGGCCTCGGATTTTATGACTATGGTCATTCCAAAGGCCAGAATGACGCAGCCCAGAGCGAGAGTCAGTATCCTCAAAACAAGTGGAGCGCTCAAAAGTTCCAGCGGCGAGAGGATCAGGCTGAACATGTCTATTATCGGGCCGCCGAGAAGCATGCAAAGAAGCGTTCCGATACGTATATAGCTCCTGTCAACTATAAGAAGTATCGCGACTATAAGCAGGCTCACTGCCACATGTACCCTTCCGTGAGTCAGCCACTGGCCTTTGATAAGCTCCCCGAGCTTTCTGAAAAGCCCCTGTATCATCACATTGAAGGGGTCCGAGCCCATGGAAGTCTGCAGGAACAGCGTGACGCCCAGGTGCGCGATCGTGAGGCCGCAGAGCAGAATGATCACTCTTATCAGGGTCTCGCGGTTAAATTTCATACATTCTCCTCAAGTTTCTTCTCGAGCAGTACCAGGTGAATTTCCGGAAGCCCGTTGAACACGGCCGGAACTATCCCCCTCTCCTCATAGCCGAGCTTTTTGTATAAGGCTCTGGCGCGCGCATTATGCTCATCCGTATCCATCCTGAGATACGGGCAGCCGTTTTTAAGGGCGTGATCTTCGTAACATCTGACGAATATCTTCCCATATCCCCTGCCGGAATAAGGCGGGTCCGTCATAAAGGTATGGAGCACCATGACTTTCTCATCCGGTGCGGGATATCTCCAGTCCGCGCCGTAATACGCGTCTTCCTGCTCTTGGTTGATCCTCCCGCAGCACAGGATCCGGCCCTTTTCCTCAAGGACGAACATCTCCCCGGCCTCTATGGTCTCTTTCGCGATCTCTGCCGTCGGATAGACGTTTCTCTTCCAGCCGGTGGAGATCCTTCCGGCTTCCTCCTCGTCGAGGTTCCGGCTGTATATCCCCTCTATCTGATTAAGATCGCTTATATCCGCTTTTCGGAATACCAGATCATCCGGCATTTTTATTTCCTCTTACAGTAAGCCCAGGCCTTTTGCAACGATCGTGATGAAGTCCTGGACATTCGTGACGAAGGTCGTCGCGCAGAGGCTTCCCCTGTCCAGGAGCTTGTTTACAACGAACTCGTCCGAATCCACGCAGTAGAGGTATACGGGGCGAACCGTGCCGTCGGTCAGTAACTTGAACGAGGGCGTCATATTCCCTGTGGCGATCGTGTGGAGCATTGTAGCCAGGCAGATGACCGTAGTTGCCTTTTTTACAAGTCCCCGCATGGCGTCCTGGCCTTCATATACATCCCCGATGACTTCCGGAAGAGGCCCGTCGTCGCGGATGGAGCCTGTCAGAACAAAGGGTATGTCCTTTTTGACAAGGCTGTACATTATTCCGTTGTCTATATTGCAGTCCTTTATGAAATTTGCGATCGAGCCGCGCTCGCGGACTTTGTTTATGACTTCGATATGATTGTAGTGCCCGTTCGGAACAGAGCGCTGCGTATAGATATCCTGGCCGAGAGCGGTGTGAAGATAAGCGGCCTCGAGGTCGTGGGTCGCGAGGGCGTTTCCGGCCATAAGGCCCTGCGCGTAACCGTTTTCTATGAGAAGCTGCATTGCCTTCCTGGCGTTTGAGTCGAAAGCGAAGGCCGGCCCCATGACCCAGAGGATATTGCCGTTTTCCTTCTCTTCCTTAAGAAGCTCTATCAGCCTATCGTAATCTCTCGCGTAGGAGGTCTCACGGCTGCGGT
Source organism: Oscillospiraceae bacterium (assembly GCA_902802045.1). Taxonomy (GTDB): domain Bacteria; phylum Bacillota; class Clostridia; order Oscillospirales; family Oscillospiraceae; genus Limivicinus. The sequence continues at coordinate 228,370 of CADCKQ010000002.1, forward strand.
TTTTGCGGAAAAGGAACTGATCTCCGCTGCCCTCGTCCGCTTCTTCAAAGCCGCCGGCGTGCATGTAGATCCCTTCCTCGCAGTTTTCGGTCCTGCCGAGGATAACGCTGTCGCCTTCGCGGAGCTTCCTGTATTCGAGGACTTCGAGCTTTCCGTCGGGGCGTATGACGACGCTGCAGTCCATACGGCTGTCTTCCGCTATTTTCCACCTGCCGCCGATCTTGAAATACTCGGGGTATATGGACGTGCTGTGGAAGTTTTCTGGCGCGACTCCGTCTTTTGTGACGGCAGCCGTCTTTACGTCGGGAGCGTTTACGAACTTCTCAGACTCAAAGTCCGGAGCGTGATATCCGGGAAATGCAAAGGACATTATTCGATCCTCCCCTGTCCGCTGATCGTCGCGTATATCACGGCCTTGATCGTGTGCATCCTGTTTTCGGCCTCGTCGAAAACGACGGACGAAGGCCCGGAGAACACCTCGTCGGAGACTTCCATCTCCTTCAGGCCGAACTTGTCTGCTATCTCTTTACCGATCGTCGTGTTCGTATCGTGGAACGAGGGCAGGCAGTGCATGAATATCGCGTCAGGCTTTGCCATTGCCAGAACATCGGAATTTATCTGATACGGCGTGAGAAGCTTTATACGCTGTTCCCAGATGCTTTCAGGCTCGCCCATGGAAACCCAGATATCCGTGTAGAGGATATCGGCGTTTGCCGCGCCCCCGGATACATCTTCTGTAAGTGTAACGCTGCAGCCGTTTTCCTCGGCGATCGCGGAGCATTTTTCCACAAGAGCCTCTGAGGGAAACAGGGACTTCGGGGCGCAGGCCGTGAAGTTTATACCCATTTTCGCGCAGCCGATCATCAGGGAATTGCCCATATTGTTTCTCGCGTCGCCGAAATAGGTGAAGTTCAGCCCCTTGAGCTGTCCCTTCTTCTCCTCGATCGTAAGCAGATCCGCGAGCACCTGGGTGGGATGGAACTTATCCGTAAGCCCGTTCCATACGGGAATTCCGGAATCCCTCGCGAGTATCTCCACAGTCTCCTGCCTGAATCCCCGGAATTCTATCCCGTCGTACATTCTGCCGAGCACGTGGGCGGTATCCGATATAGATTCCTTCTTGCCCATCTGGCTGTCGTTCGGGCTCAGGAAAGTCACTCCCATGCCGAGATCCATACCGGCGACCTCGAACGCGCAGCGCGTGCGCGTGGAGGTCTTTTCGAAAAGCAGGACAATATTCCTGCCTTCCAGATATTTGTGAAGCTCGCCCGCCTTTTTCTTCTTTTTGAAGTCACGGGCAAGGTCGAGAAGACAGCGGATCTCCTCAGGGCTGTAGTCGAGAAGAGTCAGGAAACTGCGACCTTTCAATTCGGCTGCCATATCCTTCTCCTTACAGCGACTCCGCGACCGAGATCGCCTCCTCCACAACAGCGGGATCGACGATTCCGAAGAAATACAGGACAAAGAATATCGCAATAATTATCAGCGAGATGAGGATCCAGCACCAGTAGGACCTCGCGTAGTTCCTGCGGTTGATCTTCTTATTGCTGAAGGTGTGTATCAGCAGAAAGATCAGACCGACTAAGGGGATCGAATAAAGAAGACTGTAGCCTACATATCCCCATGCGCCTATCGGCCTGTACTCGGCCGGAACATTGTTGTAATCCATTTTTTTATCCTCCCAAATATATATTTATTTGCTTTCCAGTACAGGCTCCAGATACCGCACTGTTTTCCCGGTTGCGATTGCATACTCTATCTCCGAGCGCGTACTGGAACCGATATAACCGCCGACATTTATCACGAAGATCTCGTCAGCCATGTCGATCTTGCGCTTGTGCATATCATCGAGCATTTCCTTGGTTCCTTCGGTCCAGACCTCGTCATCTCCCGAGTGCCCGAAAAGGCCTACGCTTATGACTATATTCCCCTCCAGCGTCAGCTTCTTCTGCGCTTCCATGAACGCATCCTTAAACCGGGTGCTTCCGCAGAGAGTAATTACCTTATATTTCCCGACCATAATTACGAATACTTCTCCTGTTTTTTACAAAAAAATTGAATTTCCCTTTATATTTCCGCTTTCCGAACCCCTTGCGCCGCAACGGGTTCGAATTGTTTGGATTTATTTACATGTTTTTTAAAGTGAAATTCTAAAATCCATAATAGTCATTCCGAGCCTGCAGAGAATCCGTTTCACCTTGTCAGTTTTCTCTGTTCAGGGCGATACCGATGAGTTTCCGCATAAGGAGAATATAGGTTGAGGCAAACACCGCGATCGAAGCGCATACCGCCGGTTTCTTATATTTTTCCTTAACTGCTGTCCCCGCTATCAGTCCCATAGAGAACAGACAAAACTTAGTGAAAGCAAAATCTTTCCAGCTACTTTGCTCCGCATAGCGGTTTCCCAATTCCAAAAGCTTTTTGAGCATTTATATTCCTCCTGTCTTCCATTATTCAACGGGTTTGAATTGTTTGGATTTATTTACATGTTTTTTAAAGTAAAAATTAAAAATCGAAAAGCTGTAATTCTTAAAACCGGCCTGGTAGCGGTCACAGTAGTTTTCATTATTTGCCCCTACCTGTTCAACCCCTGTGATATCAGTGCTTACACGTGTTTGGTAGAAGCGGTAGGGGTATTTTGGCGTGCTGAATGAAAAAAGAATCTGATATCAAGGCTGTGAAATATTATTCCCGTAGAAATTTTCCGAAAATGCCGCTACCAATGCTACCAGCATGGTTCTATCAATTGCGCCGCAAGGCTTTGACCTGGTAGGGGCAACTAAAACATTTTCACCCTGCCTCTACCTCCGGCGTGCCCGAACGTTCCGTCAAAATATATGAGGCTGAGCCCAATACCCATAAATCAAATTGTAACTATCTTTTTTATTGCGAGATGTAGGTAGCAACTATTCTCCAAATTTCAAATAGTTTATAATTATATTTTCTGTTTCTTCCGGAACACTATTAAAAACCAGTTGATAGGTAACATCATATGCGGGTTCATAAAAATTACAACTGGTGATTAAGCCTATCTCCGTTTTTGTTCCTGTTTTATCTCCGACCGTTATCTTTTCTGTTTTCGCACCTATCAGGTTTGCTAATCCGACCGCGACAGATACATCTCCGTCTTCTATATTCAACTCTATTGTACTGCCATCTTTATATCTGACGACCAAGACTCCGTCTTCCATTTTATTACTAACATAATCATTGCGAACCCAAGTTGATACTTTGATGTTTTCATTATCTGTGCGGTAAATATTAATCCGCTCCATCCCGGATTTATTATTAATCGCAAAAATAAAATACGAAATTACGGCTAAAACTAATAAAAATGCCGTAAACTTTACAGGCTTCTTTTTTATTCCTCTAATCAGAATAATCAACGTCAGTATAACGATTGCAATAAAATATACCAAAAATCCAAACCAAAGATAAAAGAAGAAATATAGCGGAATAACTATTTATTACAAAATAAATTGAATTTCCGTTTTAATTGTTGAATTCTGAACCCCTTGCTCTGCAATGGGTTCATATTTTTTACAGGATTTTTTAAAGTGTATTTTTATTTATTGCTTTTATACTCCGATTTCGGTTCGGCAGCCTTTAAGAGCGTTTCTGAACTGATCAAATCATACACAACAGGCTTTTTCTGTGCCCTTTCACTTCTCTCTTTCAGGTAGTTGAGCAGTGCTTTGTCCTCACAGTACACAAAGCAGCCTTTTTGACCGCGTGATAGAAGCGTTTTATATGTATTCCGGATTATTCTGTCTGCCAATTCATAATTCTTGCTGGATTTTATGCCTTTTATCGTCTTATCGCCTTTATCTCTCTTCTCAAAATGGGATTTTACTTCTCCGTCCTCATAAGTGAGATCCTGGCCGATAATAATGCCGACATAATCAAATTCGAGGCCCTGTGAGGAATGAATACAGCCTACCTGTTCAAACGATTCCGGATCGGTCGCCCACTGGTCTGTTGAAAAGTTCCATTGGGCTTCAAAACCGTCCTCAAGAATGATATCCATTTTGTTTTTGTCTGATCTGCTCACCCAGGGATAGCAGTATCCGGCAATCATTCTGGATTTGTTGTTCACATTGGTTTTTCTCAGAGCTTCCTTCATCTCAGCCGGACTGTCGAAGAACCTGAGATCGTAGTCAAGGTCAAACCAATCGTAGTTTGCAGTCTCTCTTATCTGCAATACATCGTCCAGAAAAGCGAGATATCCGTTTGAACCGTTGCAGCGAAACTGGGATAAGAGTTTTAGATTATCTCCGCTGTGAACTGTGCTTCCCAGGGCTTTGGCCCACTTTATAATTTCCTTAACAGTTCCTATATCAGACGTGGTTACTATCTGATCTTCATCTATGAAGAACACACTGATCTTTGTCGCGTTAATGATCTCTTTGATCTGGTTTTCACCCTGATTTTCATACAGACCGGATTTTTCTTTCAGTCTGTGTGCCTCGTCTACCAGAAGACAATCAAACGTGTTTGAAGGAGCGTTGATGAAGGAGCCGGAGCTTTTGAATAGGCCCCTGAGATAAGCGACTGTGTGCTCGCCTTTAATCAGAGATTTGGAAAAAGTCGTCCTGGGAGCGGTCGTTTTGGTAACATAGAAGCATGAAACACCGTTATTGAGCAGTTTCGCAAGCAGATTAATTGCTATAACGGATTTCCCTGTCCCGGGCCCGCCCTGAACAATTATTGTGTGCTTTTCATCGCTGTTAACGGAGTTTTCGACAAGCTTAAGGATTGTTGCATACGCTACCTGCTGCTCGTCGATCATAAGAAACTCTTTATTTCCGTTAAGCATTCTCCCGACTGAATCCTGAAGCGATTTAGAAGGTTTGATCTTACCGTCTTCGACTATTTCAAAAAGGTCTTTCTCTGATGGTTTCTTTATGAAGCCGGCTATAAAATCCTGAAGTGCCTCAGAATCATCCTGAAGGAAAACAGGAGCGTCCTTCAGGGCTTCTCTGTATACTTTATGGCATATCTGCCCTCTGTTTTCCTCTTTATAGTTATGAAGATATGCACACGGGATAAGACCTATATTGTTTATTCTCACATCTTCATTGAAGTTTTCAATCAGTTTGGCATAGGAATATGCCTGTTGTGAGGGATGTGCCACTTCCCTTTCTGCCCCGCCGGTATAAGCTTTTACAACATTTTCCCTGCTTGTGGCAGTACAGGTCTCCCACTGCTTGAGCTCGATAATGACTATATTATCTTTGTTTTCGTCTGCTCCGCCTATCATGAAATCAACGCGTTTTGATGTGAGCGGGATCTGATATTCGATTGCTATCTGTGAGCTTTCAGGGATCCTGTTATCGGAGAGTACCAGAGCAAGCCTTGGGAGTGAATTTTCCCAAGCTCTGTATTCACCGAGCTGTCCGCCGGGAATGTGATATTCTGCAAAAAGCTTATCTATATTTGAAGCTATCCGGCCATTCATAACATCACGTTTGAATGACTTTTTGCTTCCTTCGTATACGATCATCTTACAGCTCCGTGTATTTGGCAGAAGAACCCTTGGATTTGCCTACCGGATATTTGGCTTCGTTCTTATCCATCTTTGAATTGACTATTTCGTCTTCGTCAAGACCGAGCCTGTCTAGCATATTGCGTGAATATACAAGGACATCGGCGAGCTCTTCCTTTACGTGTTCCAGATCGAATTCCGTATCATTCCACTGAAAACACTCAAGAAGCTCCCCTGCTTCGATTGCAATCGATTTGGCTATATTTGAAGGCGTGTGAAACTGATCCCAATCACGGTCCTCGGTAAATTTCCTTATACGAGCTATCGTTTCGTCTTTCATGTATATCTTTTATACCTCGCAGACTGTAAAAATCCTATTTTCAAATTTACACTTGAAAAACATAGTAAATAAATCCAAACAATTCAAATCCCTTGCGGCGCAATAGGTTCAGAAACCAAAAATTGAATCGGAAATTCAATTTTTTGGTAAATAAACAAAATAAAAGCGTTTGTCTTTCTAAACCGCATTCAACGCGTGTTCCGGCTGCTCGCCTTTCATTACTTTTTCGATGTTGCTGATGAAAAAGCGATACCGGTTGATATGGAACTTGACGCCGTCGGGCAGCCCTGCCGTATGCGGAGTGAGGATCACATTCTTCATATCCCGGAGCGGACTGTCCGATGCCAGCGGTTCCTCCGTGTATACGTCCAGACACGCGCCTGCAATTTCACCGTTTTTTAATGATCTGATCAGAGCATTTTCATCGATAACGGCACCCCGGGATGTATTGATCAGTAAAGCAGTCCGCTTCATGTTTTCAAATTCCGCGCTGCCGATTCTGCCCCGGGTCTCCGCCGACAGAGGAAGGTGAACTGAAACGATATCGCTTCGCCGGAACAGCTCATTCCACCCGACCATTTCCATCTCCGGTGAAGCGATTCCCCGGTGATGATATCCGAGTACATGCATCCCGAAGGCACGGCTGTAGGACGCGACCTTCCGGCCGATATTTCCCGTTCCGACGATCCCGATGGTCTTCCCGTAAAGTTCCCCGCCGGCATAATCCAGATCTTTTTCGCTCCGGCGGGATTTCATAAAGGAGTCAAGATAAGGAATATTCTTGTAAAAGCCAAGGAGCAGAGCCATGACATGCTCTGCGACCGCGACCGCGTTCACCCCTGAGGCGTTGCAAACTCTGACGCCCCGCTTCGTACACTCCACGATATCGACATTGTCGTATCCGGCTCCAGTCTGGACCAGACGAAGTTTCGGCGCCTGATCGAGAAAATGCGCGTCTATTCTGACGTGCTCCGGTATTACAACTTCAGCGTCTTTCAAAAAGCGGACGGAATCCTCCGGCGCCGCGATCTGTATTCTCCAGGTGTCCGGAAAGAGCCCGACAATATTCTTTTTTGATGATTCGGGAAATTCACCGATTATAAGGACGTTCATAAATTCTCCGTTGATCGGCTGTATCTTCAAAAGATACAAGCTTATAGTATATCAGGTTATTATACCACAAATCTCCGCCTGAGGGACATCTGTTCCTGCGGCGGAGACTCTTTCGTCAATATAGCCAAAAATCAGGCGATGTTTTTGTATAATATGACTAAATCCAGTGTTATCTGAGATGAAAAAGCATTATCGGAAATATAAGCAGGATTATATGTATTATGTTACTCTTACACTTACTCTTACACTTTCACTTATACTTTCTCTATTTCTTTTTCTAGTTGCTTCCACTGGTTTTAACAGTAAGAAACTACTGGAACAATTGCCCTTAATCAAATATTTATGTAAACCATATATTCATAAGATTTTAAACCGCGCACAATAGTACATACATTTTAAGGGCGGAGCCGCACGCTCCGCCCTTTTTATTTACCACTAATCTGTCTCTTCACCACCCCCGCGAACCTCTGGTCTCGCGTCTCGCCTGCGGGTCATCACCACCCCCGCGAACCTCCGGTCTCGCGCGCCCCTCCAAACTGGAGGGGCTATAACCATTGCGCCTCCATCGATATGGAGGAGCTGGCAAACGCGACCCCCGCAAGCGTTTGACTGAGGTGGTCGACCCGTTATTGCGAGTAGATACGCTCCTTTGCGTCCCGCATATTAATTATATAATATTAATTTAAAAAAAATGTCGCCTGGCAGGCGACATTTTTCATTAATTACTGTGTTATAATACCGCGATCATTCCGGGACTTTCATGCCGATATTGCTGAAAGTAGCGGAGCAGCCGTCAGCGAATACGGCGATGTGTGCTCCGTCGACGGAGTGCGTGATCCTGGAGCTGAGCGCTTTCGCGTCGTCGATATACAGCACGACGATCTCATTTTCACAGACGAGCTTTATGTGGTGGACATCCGTTTTTGAAAAATCGTAGGCTGTGATCGCCGTGGGATCGTACAGGGCGAGATCGGGGATCTCGTATCCCTCGTAGTGGATAAGCCCCTCTCCCGCGTCCAGGCAGAGAGCCGTGAAGGTATCGTCCTTTTCGCTGCTGCCGAACGCAAATCCCGCGCGGCCTGAATCGTCCAGTTCAAGATCGCACTCAAAAGTCATCGTCGCGGGGCGCGTACCCAGGTCCGCCAGGGCATAGTCGCCCTCTGGGGCAGTAAGCGATATGTTTCTGCCGTCGATCGTTACACCGTCTGTCAGAGGCGCCGCGGGGACAAGCTTGTCGACGCTGAAATACTCCGCAAAGCTCTCCGGAGCTTTCACTCCGAGAGTCCCGTCCTCTTTCTGTACGAGCTGGTGGACCAGCACGTTGCCCGCCCACTGGTAGACGCCCGAATCGGAGCTCAGGCCCGCGCGGCCGATCCAGCCGCAGAGGTATGTGTTTCCTTTAAACTCGGCCGTCTTTGCGGCGTAAAAGACAAAGCCGCTGCCTCCGATAAGTCCCTTACCGTCGAGAATGTTGTCAGCAGGAGCCGTAAAAGGGCCGTTCATCGACTCGCCTATCGCGTAATAAGTTACGCAGTCCCAGCTGTAAGTCAGGTACCAGGTGTCGCCGATACGGAACAGGTCCGGGCACTCGAGCATATACTGCGACATGGGCGCGAAGAGCGGCTCTTCCAATTCCCAGTCCTTCAGATCTTTTGAGGTGTATTTCGCGACCACGCCGCCGAGCTTGTCCTCGCGGGCGGCTATCAGCAGCCAGTAGCACTGCTCCTCCTCGACCCAGAAGACCTCCGGGTCGCGAAAATCATCTTTGGAATAGCCTTCCGGAGCGTAGAAGACGGGCTCGCTGTCCTTGACCCAGTTTGACCTGTCCGAGCTTGTAGCGTGCATTACGCACTCTTTCCCCATTCCGCCGTTGCCGGTATCGTTGTGGCCGGTGTAAAAGAGATGGTACAGCCCCTGAGCGTCCTGCATAACGCATCCCGTGCCCAGAGCCGGATCCGGATCCGACATCTGCCCGAACGGAAGCATCTCTCCGTTATCCTCGAAGGAACACAGATCCTCTGTAGTGTATTTCCAGATCGGGTGATAGCCCTGACCGTTCGAATCGGTATCGTACAGATAATAAAGCTCCAGCGTGCCGTCTGTTGTCACAAAGGGCATCACGTCGCCGACATAGGCGTTCTCCGGAGCCGGATACAGGCTGTATTCAACAGCTTCGTACGCTTCATCCGGGAGCGGTTCATAATATGAGTTTTCGCTGTCCTGCGCGAGATTCCCTTCGACGGCGGTGCTTCCGCAGGCCGTGAGTAGCAGGGACATCAGAAGCAGGAGGACAAGCAGGGCTTTGCTGTTTTTCATATTCGGCACTTCCTTTCCTGTGTTCCATACAGTTGGTGCCGCCCGGAATAGGTTCCGTGCGGCACCGCGTGCTTTAATTCGGGATCTGATCTCAGAACTCGAGGTTCTTGTCTGTCTCCTTGGAGAAGACGTGTGCGACTTTTCCGTCGAAGGTGAAGTGCACAGCATCTCCGATATTGTAATTGCCCTTCATGTCGATGGTCGGTACGATGATAATGACATCGCGGCCGTCGGCGTTGACGTGCAGGTGGACGCTGGAGCCCATCATTTCAGAAACGTCTACGCGGGCGCTGATGCCCTTGTCCGCCACATCGGTGTGCTCCGGACGTACGCCCAGAGTAACGGGCTGGGACTGGACATCGTTGTTGAGCAGGCGCTCTTCCTTGTCGGGAGAGAGCTCTACCCTGATGCCGCCGATCTCGACGAAGTACTGTCTGCCCTCGCGCTTGAGCTCAGCGTCGAAGAAGTTCATGACGGGCATTCCGATGAAGCCTGCCACGAAGAGGTTCGCGGGATGGTTGAACACATCCTGGGGAGTGCCGATCTGCTGGATGTAGCCGTCCTTCATGATAACGATCCTGTCGCCGAGAGTCATGGCTTCGGTCTGGTCGTGGGTGACGTACATGAAGGTCGTATCGATGCGCTGTCTGAGCTTGATGATCTCCGCGCGCATCTCGTTACGAAGCTTTGCGTCCAGGTTCGAGAGCGGCTCGTCCATCAGCATGACTTTCGGAGCGCGAACGATCGCGCGGCCGATGGCGACACGCTGTCTCTGACCGCCGGACAGAGCCTTGGGCTTACGCTCGAGGTACTGCGTGATATCGAGTATCTCCGCGGCCTCGCGGACTTTCTTGTCGATCTCGTCCTTGGGGGTGTGACGAAGTTTGAGGGAGAAGGCCATGTTGTCGTACACTGTCATGTGGGGGTAGAGAGCGTAGTTCTGGAAGACCATCGCGATGTCGCGGTCTTTCGGCGCAACATCGTTCATCAGCTTGCCGTCGATGTAAAGCTCGCCGCCGCTGATCTCTTCAAGACCCGCTACCATGCGCAGGGTGGTTGACTTTCCGCAGCCGGAGGGTCCGACCAGAACGATGAATTCCTTGTCCTTGATGTCCAGATTGAATTCCTGAACAGCAACGACGCCTTCGTCCGTGATCTGAAGGTTGGTCTTCTTCTTTTCGGGTTCGTCAGCCTTTTTCTTCTTGGATTTCTTCTGCTCGCCGCTGATGAAGGGGTACACTTTCTTGATGTTTTTCAGAATTACTTCTGCCATTTTTTCCGGCTCCGCGCGCACAGCCTCCGCTAGATGCACGCTCGCGGCGTCCGCGTTGGGATCAGCCGCTTTACAGCAGGTCTCCACACTGCTGCAGCCCGAGCCCGGGCTTATTTCCTCCTTTTTTCACAGCTTGCCGCCCATAGTTGTGGAGTGGACGGGGCTGTGGAAATTACTCAGTGATGTGCCAGGATATCGAGAACCTGTTCTTTTTCCGGCATGGAGCGTATCGCTCCCTTCTTTGTCGTGACCAGATAGGCCGCGGCGTTTGCAAAGCGGAGCATCTCCTTCAGCTGCTCTTCGCCGAGACCGTCGATCCCGTTTTCAAGTATGAAGTTTAACACGCAGGCACAGAATGTATCTCCGGCGCCGGTGGTCTCGATCGTGCCTCCGAGACAAAATCCCGGAACAAATACGCGCTTATCTCCGTAATAGCTGTAGCTTCCGTCGGGGCCGGCAGTTACGTTCAGGACCTTTATGTTCGGGTACTTTTCCTTCAGTATGGCGGCTCCCTTGTCGAAATCGGTCTCGCCCGTCATGAATTCGATCTCATTGTCGGCGATCTTCAGGATATCACAATTGCCCAGTCCCCAGGCGATCTGCTCCTTAGCCTCGTCGAGGCTCTTCCAGAGGGGCGGCCTGAGATTCGGGTCGAAGGAGATCAGCGCTCCCGCCTCTTTAGCTGCGCCGACTGCCTTTTTCGTGGCTTCGCGGACCTCGGGATGGGTCATGGAAAGGGTCCCGAAATGGAATATACGGGCTTTTTCGATCTCCCCTATCGGAAGCTCGTCGGACCTGAGCATCATATCGGCGCCGGGATCGCGGTAGAAGGAAAAATCACGGTCGCCGTTCGGGAAGGTCTTGACGAAAGCCAGCGTCGTAAGGACATCCGGGTCGCTGAGCAGATAGTCCGTGCATATTCCGGCATTCTCCGCCGCTTCGCGAAGTGACGCGCCGAACATGTCCTTTCCTACCTTGCCTACAAAGGCCGTCCTCTTGCCAAGCTTCTGAAGCATGGCCAGGACGTTGCAGGGCGCTCCGCCCGGATTGGCCTCGAACAGCGGATTGTTCTGCTGACTTGCACCGTTTTCGGTAAAGTCTATCAGCAGCTCGCCGAGGGCTATTACGTCAAATCTTTCTTTCATATCTTATCTGATCTCCAGATCGTACTTTTCCACGTCGACCAGAACGCTTCCGTCAGAGGAGAAGCTCACGGCGTTAGCTTCCTGCGGCGTATAGAGGACGAAGGAGGCCGCCTGCTCGCCGTCGTTTACAAACAGCTCCATGCTGTAGCGGTCCATCACGACGCGTATCTTGATCTCGCCGTCTTTCTGCCTGACCGGGAACTCCCGGATATTGACTATATCATGTGGGAAACCGCTGTGTGTGCGGTCGACCTTGAGCGTTCCGATGTCGGGGCGGTAGCGGATCATAGTGAAGTTTTCCCCGTCCTTCGCCAAATAGAGGCGGAACCATTTGTAGATGTTTCTGTCGTTGCCGGGGCGCACCGTAACGGTCATATCCATGCAGCGCCCGGAAATGCCCCGCAGGCTTGCCTCGCCGTTTATAAGCACATTGTGGTAGTCTATCTTTACTCCGCGGCAGCTCTCGAGTTCCCGCACAGGGTTCTGGAAGAGACGGCCGTTGCGGACCGAAAGCTCGCGCGGAAGAGTCATCTGACCCATAAAGCGAAGCTCCTGAAGTATGCTGGAAGAGGTCTCCCAGTTCTGCATCCAGGCGATCATCACGCGCCGCCCGTCCTCTGTAAGCAGAGTCTGGGGCGCGTAGAAGTCCAGACCGTAATCGATGGCCTGCACATATTCGCGGTTTAAGTGGTGCGCCTTGCGGTCATACTTCCCTATCAGGGCGACATTGGCGTTGCCGGGGTGAAACTCCAGCCCGATCGCCGCCATCTCCTGGGGGCTGACCAGAAGCACGTGTTTGCCGTCGAGAGGGAAGAAATCGGGGCATTCCCACATCCGCCCGTACTGGTTGTGGCAGGCTGCAAGCACGCTTACATATTCCCAGTTGAGCGCGTCCTTGCTCTGATAAAGCAGGATAGTCCCGCTGCCGTCCGCGCAGCGGTTCCCGATAACGGCATAGAACATATCGCCTTCCCGCCAGATCTTCGGATCGCGGAAATCGTGTTCGCTGCCTCCCTCGGGCAGGAGCCCCGCGCCGATCACAGGATTGCTCTCGAGCTTCTCATAGTCTGTGCCGTCGCCGATCGCTACACACTGGGTCTGGAAAGAATCTATCTTACCGTTTCGGCGCCGAATGTTTCTGACGCCGGTATACATCAGGAGCTGTCTTCCGTCCGGAAGTTCAACGGAGCTGCCGGAAAAGCAGCCGTCGCGGTCATAATCCGTATCGGGCGCGAGAGCGGCCGGAAGCCTTTCCCAGCGGATGAAATCCTTTGTTTTCACATGTCCCCAGTGCATCGGACCCCACTTCGTATTGTAGGGGTAGTACTGGAAGAACAGATGATATTCGCCCTTATACGGCGCGAAGCCGTTGGGGTCGTTGATCCAGCCGATACCGCCGGTCAGGTGGAACAGCGGCTGTTCGGAAGCTGTATACGGCAGATATTTCTTTTCAAAATCACGGGCCTTTTGCAGCATCTTGCTGGTCATGACGGATCCTCCTAGATTTCTTTGGGCAAAGAGAAAGGTTCTTGCGCGAAGAGCCCTTCTCTTTACCCATCCGCGCCGGTAATCCGGCGCGGACAGGCGTGTTTGTTACAGTTTTATTTTGCGAGCAGGGATACCTCAGATGCGTTATCGACGTACTTCTGGAAGATGGCAAGGAGCTGATCGATCTTGTAGGCCTTCAGATCGGACTGGAGCTTTTCCCAGTCGCCATCGGAAAAGCCGTTCATGATCGCGTTGGCGCGAGCGGTCTCGATGCACTTGTCGATATCGGCAAGCAGGTTGGAGATCTCCTTGGTGTCGTCAGAGGACATCAGAACGTTCGGGAAGACATACTTGGTGTGCATGTCGGGGGTGTAGATGTCCTTGATCCAGTCGAGACGATACTTAGCATCGTCCGGGCAGGTGACGTATACGCCGTAGTAGCTGTCGAGAACAGCAAGAGGACCGTCGACCATTTCGGCCTCGCGGACTTCAACGGGAGAGTGATCACCCAGGTCAGCGTGCTGGAGCATGGGTTCGCCCTTGTCGTTTGTACCCATAACGAAGATATCGAAGCCGTCATCTTCGCCGTAGGTGCCCCAGTTGTTCTGAGGAGACTGGATGGGATCGTACATCTGGTCGAGCCAGGCGCAGATGAGGGCGGGGTTCTTTGCGTTTGCCGTAATAACAGCGCCGCGGCCGCGGTCAAAGCCGGAGGTCAGGGAGCCGGTGTTCGGGGTAAGGTTCACGGTGTCAGCCTTCAGCATGGGCAGAGGAGCCCAGCCTGCAGTACCGTTCTGGATGTCAGCCATGGTCAGGCCAACGATGTTGGCAACGTCCCAAGAGAAGCAGACGCCGTAGCGGCCGGATTTGCCCTTGGCAACGTAGGTGGACCATTCCTGAGTGAATGCGTCGGGATCGAACAGGTTCTCGGTGTAGAGCTTGTGGAGCCATTCAACGCCCTTGCGCCAGCCGTCGGTGGAGGCAGCGCAGATGACCTGCTTGTCATCGGTAATGACGATGTGGCGCCAGTCGTCGGGATCGCCGTAGCCTTCGCCAAAGCCGTTGCAGAGTACACGGCAGTCTTCATTGCCGCCGTTCACAATGCAGGCCAGGGGGATGATGTCGCCATCGATGTTGAACTCTTTCTTCAGAGCGTCAGCGTTGTCGCGGAAAGCGATCAGGACCTTCTCGAACTCATCGACGGTCTTGGGCATATCAAGGCCGAGGAAGTCGAGCCATGCGGTGTTGATGAAGGGCATATTGCCGATGGTCTGGATGGCAGTCTTGCCAACGCCCAGCTGCTCGATCCAGGGCAGGGTCCAGATGTGGCCGTTCTCATCCTTGCACATGTCAAGGTATTCGGGAGCCTGCTCAAAGACCTTGCACAGGTTCGGCATGATATCGGGGATGATGTAGCTTTCCAGGGGGATGATAACGCCCTGCTTGGCATACTTCAGGATATCGGCGTCACCGAGACCTGCGGGGGAAATGAACTCGGGCAGAGTCTTGATGTTGGCCATCTCGAGAGCGATCTTGTCGCCCCACTGGTCGCCCTGAATGGTCTTCCAGTTGACGTGGACGTTTGTCTTCTCTTCAAGACGCTTGTAGATGGTGCGGTTGTTGGGTTCGGACTCTGTTCCGGCAGCGTATCTGGTCAGACCGGAGATCTCGGCCTTCTCAGCCAGAGGGAACTTGAGGCTGGCGGGATCTACGTCAGCAGCAGCAGGAGCAGCAGCTCCGCCGCCGGCGCCGCCTGCGCCGCATCCGGCCAGAAGCCCGACCGACATGACCAGAGCCATTGCGAGAGCAATGATTTTGCGAAGATTCATGTGATTTCTCCTTTTCATTCTGTATTGTTCAGCGTTGATACGCCAAAGTACTTTTTTAACCTTTGATAGCGCCGGCCATAATGCCGTTATCAAAGTACTTCTGGAAGAAGGGATACATGATCATCAGAGGAAGCGAAGATATGATGATCGTCGCGTATTTCAGCAGCTCTG
The DNA here is from genome assembly GCA_902802045.1 of Oscillospiraceae bacterium. Taxonomy (GTDB): domain Bacteria; phylum Bacillota; class Clostridia; order Oscillospirales; family Oscillospiraceae; genus Limivicinus. Next base: position 243,530 of record CADCKQ010000002.1, read on the forward strand.
CCAGCTGAGCGCGGGCAGCGGTGCTCTGCATGTCGGAGACCATTCCCGAATCGGGCTGGCTCTGAATAAGGATCGCGCGGAGGACCAGCTGCAGGGGCTGCTTGGAGGCGCTGTTGAGGTAGATCATAGCGTCGAAGTAGCTGTTCCACATACCGACGAACTGCCACATGGCGATGGTAGCAATGATCGGCGTACAGACGGGCAGCAGGATCCTGAAGAAGTAGACCATCTCGGTGGCGCCGTCGATCTCGGCGGCCTCCTGAAGATCGCGCGGGATGCCCATGTAATAGGTTCTGGCAATGATCATATTCCAGACACTGAAAGCACCCGGGATAAGGATCGCCCAGATCGTATCGAGCATGCCCAGATTGGAGATCAGCAAGTAGGTCGGGATCAGTCCGCCTCCGAAGAACATCGTAATGACAAAGATCGTGTTGAAGAAGCCCTTGCCCTTGAAGTCCGCGCGTGACATCGGGTAGGCCGCAAGCAGCGTAACGATGACGGAAATGATCGTAAACAGTATCGAGTAGATCAGAGCATTTTTGAAACCGACCCAGATCTGCGCGTTGCTGAGAACACGCTGATAAGCAGTCGCCGTCCACTTGGTGAAGTCAAAGGTCAGACCTTTGTTCTGCAGCGTGATCGGGTCAATGAACGACGCAAGAATAATGTAGATTACCGGCAGAATGATGGCCACGAGAAACAGTCCCAGAATGATATAGCATATGGTCATCAGGACTTTATCGCCGGCGGGAAGTTTTGCAAATTCGCTTTTCTTTTTTGTCTTCATAACCATTCCTCCTCAGATTCCCTTGCCTTCGTTCATCCTCTTGACGAGGGTGTTCATGGTGATAAGAAGAATGACGTTGATGACAGTGTTGAACAGGCCGACAGCGGTGGAAAAGCCGTAGTCTCCGTCCAGAAGACCTTTCTTGTAAACGTAGGTGGAGATGATCTCCGATGCGTTCAGGTTCAGGTCAGTCTGCAGCGCGTATGCCTTTTCAAAACCGACGGACATGATGTTTCCGACAGACATGATGAACTGGATAAGGACGGTGTCCTTGATCGCGGGCCATTCGACTGCCTTGATCTGCTGAATGATATTCGCTCCGTCGATAACGGCAGCTTCCTTCAGCTCCTTGCTGGCGTTGGAAAGCGCTGCGGTGTAAATGATGGAGGCCCAGCCTGCGCCCTGCCATATGCCTGACGCGATGTAGATCGTTCTGAAAGCCTCAGGCATGGTCATAAAGTTTGTGCGGGTTCCGAGCAGCATGTTGACCATGCCGGTGGGAGCGAGCAAAATGCGGACCATACCGCAGAGAACGATTACCGAAATGAAGTTCGGCATATAAAGTACGAGCTGGATCTTCTGTTTGATCTTGGAGCTCAGGATACGGTTGAGCAGGAAGGCCAGCAGGATCGGGGCAGGAAAGCCCCAGAGCAGGCCGTACACGCTCAGCTTCAGGGTGTTCAACAGGTAACGCATGAAATCCGGGGATGACAGGAAACGCTGGAAGTGCTCGAAGCCGACCCATTCACTGGCGAAGATACCGCGGATGGGGTTGTACTCCGTAAAGGCGATCGCTATACCGCCCATAGGGATGTACCGGAAAATGATGGTCAGCAGAAATGCGGGCAACATGAAGATCACATATAACTGCCAGTGCTGACGCATATAAACAAGAGTATTGTGCATCTTCGAGCCCCCGCCGCTTGTCCCGGTGACCGGCGACAAGGCTTTTTTCATGGTATTCCTCCTTTTCTTTTCTACTTCAGATTAAAGCAGATTCAAAAGTGTGCATTTGCACAATGAAACGATGCTTTTGCACATTGATTCTAGCATTTGGCTATTTATGTGTCAATCATTATTTGTAGTTTGTACAATAATTTGCGGACAGCATATTTGCAATTTTGTATAACAAGGCAAATCATTCTGATTATAAACTTTATTTACTTTACAAATGCACAATTCACATATTCATATATTTGACATATGCACTCACTATATGATAATATTTTTACAAATAAATCAAAATTGGTGATGATAATGAAGAAAGTGACGATCCAGGATATTGCAGACGCCTTGGGTGTTTCACGCAACACCGTTTCCAAGGCCATCAACAACTCGGATGGGATCGCTGACGACACACGCGAGAAGATACTGCAAAAGGCCATAGAAATGGGCTATAAGCAGTTCTCTTATGTAAGCACTCTGGCGACTTTGCGCAATTTCGAACCGACGGCTTTAAATTCAAGCGCTCCCGGCTTTGCAGGCGAAGTTGCGTTGCTGACGACCGCCTTTCTCAACACTTCGCACTTTGCCTCTCTGATGTTGGACAAATTCCAGCGCGAGCTTTCCCAGCTGGGTTATATTCTCAACACATATCGGGTCACGGAGGAAAACCTGAAGTCACAGACTCTGCCCTCCGCCTTCGACCCTTCGCGGGTCTGCGCGATCATCTGCATTGAGATGTTTGACCGCAGCTACGATTTAATGGTTTGCGGCCTCGGCATTCCGACCCTGTTTGTGGACGGCCCGTGCAAAAGAGACGGTCTCTCGCTGCCTGCCGACCAGATTTATATGGAAAGCTTTACAGAAATCTCGCGTTTTCTTAATGAAATGATCAAAAAAGGAGTCCGGAGCTTCGGCTTTATCGGCAATTACGAGCATTGCCAGTCCTTCTACGAGCGCTACGGCTCCTTCCGTTTTACTTTACAGATGAACGAGATCAATGTCGGGGAAAAATTTATTCTTAAATACAACAGCTTTAATGACCTGAAGGAAGCGCTCGGCCGTATAAAGGATCTGCCCGAGCTCTTCGTCTGCGCAAATGATTTCATTGCCGTAGATGTGCTCCGGATCCTGGCGGAACGAGGTGTAAAGGTCCCGGAGGATGTGATGATCTTCGGGTTTGACGATTCGGCGGAATCTCGGATGAGCCATCCTCCCCTGAGCACGGTTCACATTCACACGCAGGTCATGGCTTTTTCTGCTCTGCAGCTGCTCCTCTCGCGTATGAAGGAACCGTCTCTTGAATATCGCATCGTGTATACTCAAACGGATCTGATCGAGCGCGAGTCGACCCGACAATAACGACGGAGGACGTTCATGAGATTTTTTTCTTATGAGAGCAAGTTCAGCCAGCTGCTTCTGAAGCTGTGTTATGCCTGTATGCTGAATATACTGTGGTTTATCTGTTCGATCCCGATCTTCACGATCGGAGCTTCTACGACAGCCCTTTACTACACCTCCCTCAAGATCGTTCGCAGTGAAGAAGGCTATGTGACCACCTTATTCTTCCGTTCGTTCAGGGAAAACTTCAGGCAGGCGACCCGGCTGTGGCTGATTCTGCTCGGCGTCGGGCTTCTGCTGGCCGGAGACGGATATATTCTTCATTATCTTCGCCAGAGCAGTTCAGGAACGGCAGCCGTGATCTGGACACTGGTTTTGGCCATCGTCATCGCCGCAGCTGTCCTGTATGTGATCGAGCTCCTCTATGTCTTTCCGCTTCTGGCGAGTGTACGGAATACTGATCGTGCGATGCTGAAAAATGCTTTCCTGATCGGGACCCACTATCTGTTCGCTACGATTCTGATCATTGTCATACACTTCGCGATGTTTTTTGCAGTGGTCGCCTGGTTCACGCCGCTGATCATCTTCGGCGAAGGTCTCTGTGCGCTGATAAGCGCGTGGTTGCTGAACGGGGTCCTTCTCTCCGTCTCACAAGCTCCGGAAGAGGCCGGGGAGGAGAAAGAATCATGAAATACAGTAAAGAAGAAAAAGCCGCCCGGCGGGCGGCTTTTCGTGCGATGTCTCCTGCCAAAAAGCGGGAGCATATCTTTACTTATTATAAATGGCCGATCCTGCTCGGCCTTATCGTACTTGCGATCCTCGGTTCGGCTCTGCACCGTCAGCTTGCAAAGAAGGAGCCTGTCCTCTATCTCGCCTTTGCCAATGTTGCTGTAGGCGATGATCTTGCGGATGATCTGACTGAAGCTTATCTGCAAAAATCTGGGGCCGATCTTAAGCGGCAGGAGATTTATCTGTATCGCGACCTCTATCTGTCGGAAAACGCTGATACGCTCAACCACCAGTACGCCTATGCTTCCCAGATGAAGCTTATGGCAGCTATCCAGTCTCAGGAGCTGGATCTGGTCCTGATGAACCGCGAAGCGTATGACGCCCTCTCTGCCAGGGCATATCTGCTCCCGATCGATGAAAAGTCTCCGGGTCTCGATCCGGATCTTTGGCAGAAACTCTCCCCTTTTCTAACATCCAATGAAGTTGTGATTTCAGACAATTCAATAGAGTGGCAGCTGGGAGAGGCCGATACACATGAAATAATAACGGAGACCGTGACCAACGGCCTTGAGCTGACAGATATAGCTCTGTTAAAAAATGCAGGGTTTGACGAACCGGTATATCTGGGCGTCATCGCCAACAGCCCGCGCATAGACAGTGTTATCAGCTATTTAAGTTATCTGATGGAGGAAGCATGATGCAGCCGGAGTTTGCCCGTCGGCTTGAATGCCGCGAAACAGAACTGGATACGCTCTACCTTTCGCTCTATCCCGACCGGAAACAGGCGCTGGATGAGCTTCTTCAAACGCTGCGCGATCGTTACGCAAGCCGCAGCGAGGAACTGAAAAAACGTGACCGCAGCCGGGAAAAAGATCCGGACTGGTATAAAGGAAATGATCTGCTCGGTATGTGCCTTTATGTGGATCAGTTTGCCGGAACACTGCGCGGTGTGAAAGAAAAGCTCGGCTATCTGAGCGAGTGCGGCGTCAATTATCTGCACCTTATGCCTTTTCTCGATATGGTGGACGGCCGGAGCGACGGCGGATACGCGGTAGCCAGCTTTCGCAAGGTCAAGCCTCAGCTGGGGACGATGGAAGATCTGGTCGAACTGACAGATGACTGCCATGCTCAGGGAATCTCCGTCTGTATGGATTTTGTCATGAATCATACCAGCGAGGAGCACATCTGGGCGAAGAAAGCACGGGCAGGCGATCCGGAATATCAAAACTATTACTTCTTTTATTCCGATCGCCGGATCCCTGATGAATACGAGAAACATGTCCCTCAGGTCTTCCCAACTACCGCTCCGGGTAATTTCACTTACCTTGAGGATATACAGAAATATGTGCTGACATCCTTTTATCCCTATCAGTGGGATCTGAACTATGCAAATCCCGCCGTATTCAACGCCATGGCGGATAATATGCTGTTTCTTGCCAACAAGGGCATAGACGTCATACGCGTTGACGCGGTTCCCTATATCTGGAAGGAGCTCGGAACCGATTGCCGCAACCTCCCGCAGGTACACAGCATCGTTCGCCTTATGAGACTGATCTGTGAGATCGTATGTCCATCTGTCCTTTTGCTTGGCGAAGTAGTGATGGCCCCGGAAAAGCTTGCCCCTTACTTCGGCCCTGTAGACAGTCCGGAATGCCATATGCTCTATAACGCCACTACGATGTGTACCACCTGGCACACTGTGGCTACGAGCGATACAAGACTTCTGCGCAGGCAGACAGACACGGTCGCGGCTCTGCCGAAAGACTATGTGTTTTTGAACTATCTGCGCTGCCATGACGATATAGGCTGGGGACTGGACTACCCGTTCCTCCACCGGTTCGGGATGGAGGAAGTTCCGCATAAAGCATATCTCAACGCTTTTTTCACCGGAGAGATCCCCGGCAGCTTCTCACGCGGAGAGAGATATAACGACGATCCCCGTCTTGGAGACGCGCGCCTCTGCGGTACCGCCGCGTCTCTGCTGGGTATAGAGGCGGCCGATGGTGATCCCGCCGCGCTTGATCTTGCCATTCAGCGCGATCTGATGCTGCACGCGTGGCTTTTATCGCAAAGCGGAGTTCCGATCCTGTACGCCGGAGACGAGATAGGTCAGCTCAACGACTACAGTTATCACGACGATCCCCTGAAGGCAGACGACAGCCGTTATCTGCACAGAGGCGCTTTCCCCTGGGATCAGGCTGAGCTGCGTTACGATGAGAACACCCGCCAGGGCAGACTGTTTCAGGGGCTGAAGCGGCTTGAGCGCATTCGTCGGGATAATGAGATATTCTCTTCCAGGGCTGACGTGAGCAGCTTCGAAGCAGGTAACAACGCGCTGCTCGGAGTCAAACGGAGACTCGACGGTAAAACTCTTACTATGGTATACAATTTCAGCGATCAGTGGCAGCACGCCGATCTGCGGTCGCTCGGAAAGCATCTTGATCTGTTTTCCGGCAAAGAACTTGATCTTATCGGTACCTGGGAGCTCCCTCCATACGGATTTGTCTGGCTGCTTTCCCAGGCTCCTGCCGATCAGCCTGTTTCTTTCTGATAGATCTTATCCGGATATAAAGAAAATGTCGCCGTTCAGGCGACATTTTTGTTGCAGCCGGATTGCCTTTTAATTCTTCTTCGCCCAGTACACCGTTTCGTCGAATACCGGGAAGGAGATCAAAGACAGTTCGTCGTTTTCTGTCTTGATGTCAAAAGTAAGGTCCTCGTCGAAGGCGTCCTTGCCCGTGAAATGTATTCCGGAATCATCTTCAGTCAGCTCGCCTTCGCAGAAGAACGCGGCTCCTATAAATGCGCTGAAAAGCGTTTTATCCGCTTCCTTTGTTATCTTCAGCTCTGCGCCGAACTCGCGGAGTCCCGAGCCGAACATAGTATAGATGTCATCGTAGTTTTTGAGGTTTGAGGTCGTTGCTTCCGGTTCGATGACCCAGTCCCCAGTAAGCGAATCGAGGCTGCTGACCGTTTCGGTCTTTGAAGCGCAGCCTGAGAGAAATACGAGCAGTAATGCAAGAACCAGACAGAGTTTTTTCATTGATCTTTGCCTTCTTTTAAAAAATATCAGTATTGTCTTGCCTCGGAGTCCTTGAGAAACTCGAAGAGCTTTCTGTATGAGGCGTAGCGGCTTTCGGATATGCTCCCCTCTTTCACAGCCTTCCTAACGCTGCAGCCGGGCTCGGAAATGTGATTGCAGTCCGAATATCTGCAGGTGCCAATAAATGGAGAGAATTCCTTCATGCAGCCCTGGAGCTCAGAGCTTTTTATGGAGCTGATCATCGAGATATCGAAGGAGGCAAAGCCCGGAGTGTCTATTATAAAGGTGTCCGGGGCTATCTCGAACATCTCCACATGGCGAGTTGTGTGTTTCCCGCGCCCAAGCTTCTCGCTCACCTCGCCCGTTTTCAGACTGAGCTCCGGATTTATCGCGTTTAGTATGCTCGACTTTCCGACGCCTGAGTTTCCCGTAAGGACCGAGGTCTTCCCTCTCAGGTAAGAGTCAGTCTCTTTAATTCCGGTATTCTGTGTAGCCGAAGTCCTGAAGACCTTATAGCCTATATCCTCGTAGATCTTTCCGAATGTATCCGCTTCAGTGAGATCTATCTTGTTGATAATGAGGACGAATTCGCAGTTTATGTATTCCGATATTACGGACATCCTGTCGATAAGCAGAGGATCCGTTACAGGATTTACGTTTGACGCAAGAAAGATCATGCAGTCGATATTCGCGACTGCCGGCCTTATTAGAGAATTCTTTCTCGGAAGTATGCTTTCGACCGAGCCTGTACGTCCCGGGGAGACGGAGATCCCGACCCTGTCTCCTACGAGAGGTACCGTATTTCCGTATTTCAGCTTACCGCTGGATGTGCAAGTATAGATCTCTTCTCCGATCTGAACGTAGAAGAAACCGCTTAAAGCTTTGACTACTCTGCCTTCCGTCATCCTTCTGGTACTCCGGCAGCTTCAGCCTCCAGCAGGGCCTGTGAGGGTCCTGTGGATACTCTTAGGCTGATCTTCGAAAACTCCTCTATCTCGGTGTATGCCTCGATATTTTGCCAGATGACCGTGCCGGGCTCGAGGTCGCTCTCTACGCGCTCGACAGTACCTACGCTGAGGCGGCAGGAGTCGAGCTTACTGTATGCAGAGTTCTCTGTATAGCCTATGAGATTCGGAACGGTCGTGTAGGACGCCTCGTTTCCGGAGCTCACCGTTATATAGACGACGGATCCCGGGCTGAGCTGCTCATCGGCCGAGGGGCTTGTGGAGATGACATTATTCTTCTCCACAGTCTCTGATATCCCGCTTTCGATACTGACCTTGAAGCCCGCGTTCTCAAGCTGCAGCTGTGCTTCCCTGTAGTCCATCCCGACCACGTTCGGAACATCTGTCAGTGTGAGTCCGGAGGCGATAGTCAGAGACACGCTGATCCCGTCATCGGAGAGCATGACGTTTCTGCCCGCCACGGGAGACTGCTCGAGAACTGTTCCGTATTCATGCGTGAGATCCACATTGTATTTGAGCTTGAACTTGTAAATCTTCGTGATATTCGGATCCGTAATGAAATCCGTATAGATCCTGCCGGTAAAATCGGGCACCTGATATCTCTCGGAGCTCTTGAAAAGCTCGCCGAGCCAGTAGTTCCAGATAAGCACAAAAACAGCGACAGTGGAGAGGATGACCAGGAAGGCGCCGGAGAGGAAGCTCACCTTTCTGGACCTTATCTTTCTTCTCTCGAAGGCATCCCTGGAGAGTTCTCCCGGAGCGATTACCGGAGGGATGTCGGATTCTTCAAGCTCCTCGTCGTAGTAGTACTTTGACTGGTCCTTGAGGGAGTTTTCCTGAGAGAACCTGTCGAGATCTGCTATAAGCTCCTCGGCGCTCTGGTAGCGCTTGTCTATATCGCGCTCCATGGCCTTCATCGTGATGTCTATGAGGCCCTCGGGAACGGAGGAATTGAGATCCTCTATAGCGATCGGCTCGGAATTCATATGCTTTACGGCGATCTCCCCAAAGGAGTCTCCGGTAAAGGGCAGAACGCCGGTGAGCATTTCGTACATTACAATTCCGAGAGAATATATATCGCTTCTCGCGTCCACAGGCGAGTTCTTGATCTGCTCAGGCGAGATATAATATATGGAACCGACAGCCGAGGTGGAGAGTTCCTCGCCTGAATCCCTGTCAGTCTCGTTCTCAAGAGCTGCAATACCGAAATCGGCTACCTTGATCGTTCCGTCAAGCAGAAGCATGATATTCTGAGGCTTTATATCGCGGTGGATAAGGCTCCTCTCGTGCGCGTGAGAAAGGGCCTTCGCGATCTGCTTTGCAAAGTGCACGGTCTCCTTCCAGGAAAGGCCGTTTTTGCGGCTCAGGTACTGCTTCAGTGTTATGCCGTCGACCAGTTCCATGACGATATACTCCAGATCGTCGTCATGGCTTACGTCGAAGACCGAGACAATATTCGGGTGCGAGAGCATGGCGACCGCGTGGGACTCGGAGGCGAACCTTCGTTTGAGCTCCTCGTCCTGCATATACTCGTCCTTCAGGATCTTGACTGCGACAAATCTGTTGAGACGGTTGTCTATGGCCCTGTAGACTTTGGCCATCCCGCCCTCGCCGATCAGTTCAAGGATCCCGTATCTCTTCGCGAGGACCGTTCCTATGTACTTGTCCTTTTTTTCGGTTACTTCAGTTATTTCCGTGTTATCCATAAGCTTTTCTATCTGCAGACCGCAGCTATCGTGACATTGTCTCTGGCGCCCCGGTAGAGCGCGAGGTTCATAAGCGATTTGACTATCAGTTCCGGAGTCTCGTACTCGAGTGCGAAGTCAAGTATCTCCCACTCGCGGACTATATTCGAAAGCCCGTCCGAACAGAGGATCAGAACGTCGTTGTCCAGGAGCTTGAAATTGAAATAATCTGCCTCGACCTCAGGCTCGGCGCCGACAGCCCTTGTTATAACGTTCTTCTGGGGGTGGGTCCTCGCCTGCTCTCTGGTGATCGCTCCGTACTCTATAAGCTCCTCGACCAGAGAGTGGTCCCTCGTTATCTGGCGGATGGTCCTCGTCTTCCTGGAGAGATAATAGGCTCTGCTGTCCCCTACGTTGACTATGTGGCATTCTCCGTCGTCCCTGATTATTCCTCCGACAAGCGTCGTGCCCATACCGGAGAGCGAGTCGTCGAACAGGGAGAACTCATAGGTGAAACTGTTGGCAGTCTTGCAGGCGTCGAGTAGGACTTCCCTTATGTTGTACTTCGTCTTTCTCCTCGAGGAGAGCTTTGAGAGGACGCTGTCCGAGAATGTCTCCAGAGACTGCGAGCTTGCGATGCTTCCGCCGTTCGCGCCGCCCATTCCGTCACAGAGTACCGCGAGGGTGAACTTCTGCGGCTTTACGTATTCGATTTTGAAACAGTCCTGATTTTCTTCCCTGACTGATCCCTTATCCGTCAAACCGTAAGATCTCATCTGTTTTTACTGCTGAACCTCCGATTTTCCTTTCGCGAAGCTTCTCCGGAGCTGCCCGCAGGAGGCGTTTACATCGCTCCCGAGCTTTCTCCTTATCGAAACGGGAACATTTCTGTTTTTCAGTATATTATAGAATATCTTTATGTCTTTGTCATCAGTGGGAAGCAAAGCTCTCTCCTCGACATAGTTGAGCCCTATAAGATTTACATGGGCCTGTACGTAGAGCGCGATATCCGCGAGCTTTTCTGCCTGAGCGGGTGAATCGTTTACGCCCTTTATGAGCGCATACTCGAAGGTGACTCTTCTGCCTGTCTTAAGGAAATAGTTTCTCGCCGCCTCTATGACATCGTCGAATCCGAAACGGTTCGCGACAGGCATTATCTTTTTGCGGGTCTCATCGTCTGTCGCATGAAGCGATACAGCCAGATTGAACTGCATATTGAGATCCGCCAGATCGTCGAAGCGGTCGACAAGTCCGCAGGTCGAGAGCGTGATGTGTCTCGAGCCGAGGTTCATTCCCTTGTCCGAATTGATCAGCTTCAGAAAACGTGAAACATTCCCGAAATTGTCCAGAGGCTCCCCTATTCCCATCAAAACTATGCTGTGAAGCGTTCCTCCTGACTCTTTGACTGTGAAGAGAACTTCATCGAGCATCTCTCCGGCGTCAAGATCCCTGACTAGGCCTCCGAGAGTGGACGCGCAAAACGCGCAGCCCTGTCTGCAGCCCACCTGTGTGGATATGCAAACGGAATCGCCGTATTTGTATTTCATTAAAACGGTCTCGACAGCGTTTCCGTCCTCAAGCTTCCAGAGGAACTTACGCGTTCCGTCCCCGGACGAGACATAGCTCGAGATCATCCCGGGCTCATAGATCGAGAAGTTTTCTTTCAGAAAGCTCCTGAGATCTGCCGGGAGATTCGTCATCCTGTCGAAATCCCTGACGCCCTTTTTGAGCCAGTTGACGATCTGGGCAGAGCGGTATTTCGGAAAACCCGCGGAGACTATCCGGTTTTCAAGTTCGTCCTCATAGAGAGAGACAATACTGGTCTTCATTTGCCCTTTCTCAGTACAGCAATGTAAAATCCGTCGCTCTCGCCGTCAGTCGGCAGGAAGAGCTTCTCATTTTCAAGCTTCAGTTCGGGAGACTCCTCAAGAACCACGCGAACCAGATCCTCGTTTTCGGTCTTCAGCACGGTACATGTGGAATATACGAGCTGTCCGCCGGGTCTGACGTATTTTTTAAGATTCAGCGCGATCCTTTTCTGTATTTCGGGAAGCGCGGCAATCTCTTCTTCCTTTTTGTATTTTATCTCGGGGCGGCTCTTTATTACTCCGAGCCCGCTGCATGGCACATCAGCGATAACCGTGTCGAAGCTCTCAGAAAACTCCGGGCTGAATACGGAAGCGTCCATCCGGCGCGTATCCATAATATCTGTCCCGAGTCGGGAGGCATTTTCTTCGATACGTCTTAGCTTCGCCTCGCTTATATCGCAGGAGAGGATCTTTCCCCGATTCCGCATCTTGATCGCGGATGTGACCGATTTCCCGCCGGGAGCCGCGCAGGCGTCGAGTATATGGTCCCCGGGCTTTATATCCGCCATACGGGAAACTGCCTTGGCCGAGGGATTCTGAACATAGAAATGTCCCTCTTCATATCCCGGGAGCTTTCTTATGTTGCCGGAGGCCTTCAGTTTCCAGCAGTAGTCCGCATACCTCGATCTTTCGCCGAGATATCCGGAGAGTTCTTTTTCGAAGTCTTCAGGACTTATCTTCAGAGTATTCGCGTTTACGAAAATATCCGGCTCATCCTGCGATGCCTTCAGAAAGGCCTCGGCTGTTTCAAAGCCTCTCTCATCTGCCAGTCTTTCACAAAGCCAAAGGGGCGCAGAGTACTGCTCGGAAAGAAATCGCGCTGTCTCCTCTCTTATCGGAAGACTTACCTTTTCAGGCTCTCTGAGAAAGCTTCTGAGCACCGCGTTTACAAAGCCCGAGGCGCTTTTCAGCCTGAAGTATCCCGCCAGAGACACCGCGTCATTTACAACTGCTCTCGCGGGCACCTTATTTAGGAATAAAAGCTGGTAGAAGGCCGTTTCGAGAATGGATCTGACGGTATCGTCCAGCGAGTCTGTGCTTCTTTCCGAATAAGCTTTTATATGCCTGTCGCAGACATACAGGTTCTGGAGCGTTCCGAGAAATATCTTCGTAAAGAGAGAAGCGTCGTTTGGAGCAAGCGAGTATTTCGCTATATTCTTCTCTATCTCGCTCTGGGAAAAAGCGTTTTTGTAAAGGCAGCTGTTCAAAGCCGAAACAGCCGCGATCCTCGCGTGAGACGGGAGATTCTCTTTCATTCAAGTATGTCGCCGGCTGAGAAGCTTTTGTGGCCTCTGAGGAAATCGGCGTAATCCATTCTCTTTTTCCCGGGCGCCTGGATCGAGGTAATAATTATGCTGCCGTTTTCTCCGCAGGCGACCTCGAGGCCCTCATCCGTCGAGGAGATGACGGTTCCGGGAGCAAGTTCGGTATGAGTATCGGTGTACTTCGCGGACCAGACCTTGTATGTGACGTCCCTGCTCCTGATCGTAGCGACAGGCCAGGGCTGAAGGCCGTAGATCTGTTTAATGCAGGACCTCGGCGCTTTTGTGAAATCCATCGGGCACAGGGACTTGTCGAGCTGCTTTACGTATGTGGCGGCGCTGTGGTCCTGCGGAATGCGGGGAGCGGTTCCGTTTTCAATGAGTCTCAGAGTCCTGATCAGCAGATCCGCACCCATGACCATAAGCCGGTCGAAGAGCTCTCCAGCTGTCTCGAACTCCCCGATCTCTGTCTCCTCTTTGAGGATCATATCGCCCTCGTCCATGCCTTCGCTCAAGTACATCGTGGTGACTCCGGTGATCCTGTCTCCGTTGATGACGGACCACTGGATCGGAGCCGCGCCCCTGTACTTGGGCAGCAGCGAGCCGTGGACATTGATACAGCCGTATTTCGGGATCTCAAGTATCTCGGGCGGGATTATCTTCCCGTAAGCAACAACGATAATGATATCGGGAGCGATCCCCCTGATCGTATCGTATATCGCCTCATCCCTGAGTTTGACAGGCTGGTATATATTGATACCGTTTTCGAGCGCGAGCTTCTTTACAGGCGAAAACTCCGTCTTCATACCTCTGCCGACGGGTTTGTCGGCTTTCGTAAAGACAGCCGCGACATCGTATTTGTTTTCTATAAGAGCCTCCAGGGACTTTGCGGCAAAGTCCGGGGTCCCCATGAATATTGTCTTCAAGCTTCTTCTGTCTCTTCTTTCTCTTCAGGTGCGCGAAGCTCGCCCGGGTCGAGCATCCTCTCCGCGAGCTCGGTAAAGACTATACCGTCAAGGTGATCGGTCTCATGGCAGAAACATCTGGCTGTCAGGCCCTCGCCTGTCACCTCGAAGAAGTTGCCGTTTCTGTCCTGGGCTTTGACCTTGACCTTAGCGGGTCTTCTGACGATCCCGTATTCCTCGGGGAAAGAGAGGCAGCCCTCGGGGCCCTCCTGCTCGCCTTCCGCTTCGATTATCTCGGGATTTATAAGTTCGATCACATATTCTTCCTGCCCCTCTTCGACATTCGTCTCCATGACCAGGCAGACTCTCTTGAGTACTCCTACCTGTGGCGCGGCAAGGCCGACGCCTCCGGAGGCGATAAGGGTGTCCTTCATGTCGTCGAGAAGCGTGTGAAGTCTGGCATCGAACTTTTCAACGACCCTGCTTGTTTTGTAGAGTGAGGGGTCTTCTTTTGTAATTATATTTCTGAGTGCCATATATCATATACCTCAATCTGAAGGATTTTGTTCCGCATAGACGCTTACGCCCTTGAAAAGCGACTCCGATCTGCAATAAATAAGCACATCGCTGAGAAGCTTCCTGAGCTCGCTTGCTCTGTTTGTATACAGGTAGAGCCTGTGCCTGTATCTCCTGTTCAGTCTGTAGACTGGCATCGGTGAAGGGCCGAGGACCCGAAGGTCCGGAATGCTCTTTTTGTTTATCAGGTATGATCTCAGGTACGCGACCGCCTTCAAAACGGCGTCCTCCGAGAGCCCAGAGACTGTGAGCGAAAATATCTCCGAGAAGGGCGGCGAGCCCTGGAGCTTTCTGAAGCGTATCTCATGCTCATAGAAGGAATCGTAGTCCTGGGCACTTGCAAACCTGATGATTGGATTGTCCGGAGTGAAGGTCTGTATGACAGCTCTGCCCGGGACCTTTGCCCTGCCGCTTCTGCCTATTATCTGAGTGAGCAGCGAGAAGCAGCGCTCCTCTGCCTTATAGTCACCCGCGTAGAGGCTCTGGTCTGCTGAGATTATACCGACCAGCGTGACGTTCTCGAAGTTCAAGCCCTTTGATATCATCTGGGTCCCGACCATTATCGGGATCTTCTCATCGATGAATGTCCCGAAGAGTTTGTCGTGTGAGCCGTATTCATAGAGTGTGTCCGTATCGGCTCTGAGGATCTCTGTATCGGGGAAGAGTTCAGTCAACTCCTCGGCTATCCTCTGTGTGCCGCTTCCGAAAAATCCTAGTTCCCCTCCGCAATCGGGGCATCTGGAGTCCAGTTTTCTCGTATAGCCGCAGTAGTGGCAGATAAGTCTGTTGTTATTCGCGTGGTGGGTCAGCGATATGCTGCAGTTGGGACATTTGTATATGAATCCGCAGTCGGGGCAGGTCACGAGCTTATGTGAGCCTCTTCTGTTTATAAAGACAAGGCTCTGTTCCCCGTTTTGGAGGTTCTTCTCTATCTCGTCCCTGAGCGTGAAACTTATATCGCTCATGTTCCCGTTGGCCATGTCGTCCCTGAGGTCCACTGTCATGACCTCCGGAAGCGACAGCCTGTTATAGCGGTCACTGAGCCTGAAATATCCATAGTCTCCCCTTTGGGCTTTATATCTAGTAGTCAGATCGGGAGTTGCACTGCCGAGGATGAGGGGAACTCCCTTCTTATAGCAGATATACTCTCCGATCTCCCTCGCGCTGTATCTGGGGTTGTTCTCTGACCTGTAGGAGTCGTCATTCTCCTCGTCTATTATCATGAGGCCGAGATCTGTTACGGGCGCGAAAACCGCACTTCTTGTTCCGATAACGACCCGGGCAAGCCCTGATTTGATCTTCTTCCACTCCGTGCATCTCTCGGACGCGCTCAGACCCGAGTGCAGTACGGCGATATTGTTTCCAAAATACCTTGAGAAAAATGCGATCATCTGCGGGGTCAGGGAGATTTCGGGAACAAGCAGCACGGCGCATTTTCCGGAGAGGAAGCTGTCCATTATAAGGTGCAGATAGACCATCGTTTTTCCGCTGCCCGTAACGCCGTGGACAAGATTTACGCTGAAGCCGGAACCGCTCTTCTCTTTAAGGCCGGCAAAGACTTCTCTCTGTTCATCGGAAAGCGGAGGAAGCCCGCATACGACCTTCTCATTTTTAAAGGTGTCGAACTGACCTGCGTATACGAACTTTATAAGCTCCGCCTTCGCCAGTGCGTTTAAAGTCGCCCCGGTCGCTCCCGTGATCTCCTGAATATCTTTTACGGGGAGCTGTCCGAAAGTCGCAAGAAGCTCCAGAACTGCGCTCTGCAGATGGGCTTTGTTCTTCTTCCCATCCGCGATACTCAGTGCTTCATCGGGATCCGTATTGAGCTCGACACATTTTATATTTTTGTCTTTGATCCTGCGCTCGCCCTTGATATTGAACCAGAATCCTGTAGGCAGCATGACACGGAGAGCATCGAAGAGAGTGCAGAAATACCTGTTTCTCATGAATACAGCCAGTGCTATCTGCTCTTTGGTATACATCGAAGCAGCATCCAGAACAGAATGAACGGACTTAAGCCCTTCCGTATCACCGGATCTCGTTACTTCCAGTATTACGCCGTCCGAGAGGTGGTTGTTCTTTGAAAACGGAACACGCACTCTGACCCCCGTCGTCGCTTTATCAGCGAGATCATCGGGGACCTTATATGAAAACGGCTTGTCAAAACTGTAGTCGGAATCGGCGACAGCTACGGTTGCGATCAGCATAAAAAGACAAAAATCAAAAGCAGCGGGGTTTGCGCGCCCCGCTTACTTTTTAACTGAGAGTTTTCCGGTGAAGACTTCGTCGATTGCAGTGGAGACAGGTTTCTTTTCCGGAGTCTCCTCTCTTTCCTGTGCCTGGGCAGAAAGAGTGCGGGCTCTTCTTGCCACAAGGTTCACGAGCTGGTATCTGCTGCCTGTTTTGTCTACGAGATCGGCAACAGGAGGATAAAGCATCATTGTATCAAACCTCTTTCAAATAAAATTCTCTGTTTTTGTATCTGCATTTTTCAGCAGTGAAAATAGCCTTCATTTCTTCGGCAGCCGTATCGAGATCATCATTGACAATTATATAATCGTAGTCAATACTCTCCGCATATTCTTCCTTGGCTCTTTCAAGCCTTGATCTTATGCTCTCTTCGGTCTCTGTGCCTCTGGCTTCCAGGCGCTTTCTGAGCTCATCCATGGTCGGGGTTATTATAAATATCAGGACTGAATAATCAGTGGCGGCTTTGATCTGTTTCCCGCCCTGGACATCTATGTCGGAGATAACGCTCATACCCTGCGAGATCTTTTCTTCAACAAAGGCTTTAGGAGTACCGTAGCCGTTAGATACATATGTGGCGTGCTCAAGCAGCTGCCCGTCTCTGACCATTTTGTCGAAGGTCTCCCGGTCAATGAAGAAATAGTCCTCTCCGTCTATTTCGCCCTCTCTGGGTTTTCTGGTCGTAACAGATGTGGAAAAACATATATCATCTCTTCCCGCGATCGCTTTGTCAATTACGGTATTCTTTCCTACCCCTGAGGGCCCGGAGACAACATACAGCTTTCCTTTTTCAACCATTATTTTCTATCTCCTCTGTTTCATTTAATCTTCCGGAAAGAATCTCCGGAGAAATGCTCGAGAGAATGACATACCCGCAATCGGAAAAGATGACGGACCTGGTGCTCCTGCCGAAGGAAGCGTCAATCAGCGTACCCTTCTCCTTGCAGTCCTGTATGAACCTTTTGATCGGCGCCGAATCAGGCTCCGTAATGCTGAGAACTCTGTCGGGATTTACCAGATTCCCGAAGCCTATATTCAAAAACTTCATTCTATATTCTGTATCTGCTCACGGATCTTTTCGATCTCGCATTTGATATCCACGACAACGTGGGCGGTATCCGAATTGAGGCATTTGGAGCCGATCGTATTGGCCTCCCTGTTGAATTCCTGAATGAGAAAATCGAGCTTCTTGCCGACAGGATTCTTATCCTCCAGCATCGAGGTCATCTGGCTAATATGGCTTTTGAGCCTTACAGTCTCCTCGTCGACAGCTATTCTGTCCGCGAATATGGCGACCTCCTGAAGGACCCGGTTCTCGTCGTATTCCCTGTTCTCCAGAACGGCCGTGATCTTCTCCTTAAGGCGTTTCTGATATTCGTTAACGGTCGCGGCGGAATTGTTCTCAACAATGCCTACGTAACCGGAAATGACCGAGAGTCTCCCCAGTATATCGTCTTTGAGCTTCGCGCCTTCTGTGTATCTCATGGAGTCATACTTGAGCAGTGCTTCCTCAAGAGCCTCCATGATGAGCGAGAGGATGAAATCCTCATCGCTTTCTCTTCTTTTGCTGACCAGAACATCCGGAAGACGGCTTGCGCTCACGGGATCCAGATCCGATTCTTTGCCCAGAATCTCTGAAATATGATCCAGGGCGTTTATATATTCCTTTAGAAGCGCGTCATTGACGGTGATCTCATTTGAGGCTAGGTCTTCAAACTCGATGCTGATAAATACGTCGATCTTTCCTCTTGAGATATGTTCCTTGACCTTGGACCTGACGCTGTCTTCCGCAAAAATGAAATTTCTCGGGATCTTGACACCGCAATCGAAATATCTGTTGTTTACGCTTCTCAACTCAGCGGAAACGGTCACACCGTCTTTTGAAATTTTGGCGTTTCCGTAGCCCGTCATGCTCTTAACCATTGAATTTCTTCTCCTCATTAAAATCGACTATTGAAAAATCGATGGCGGTTTTTCTCTTGCGCTCGGTAAGAACAATGACAATTCCCCCCAGGATAATGCCGAGAAAGGCGCATACTATGGAAATTCCTTCAGACTTGAAAACAAGCGAGCCCAAGGCGTACATAAGAATCATCAGAACTATCGGGATAACATAGACCAGAAACGCTGCCTTGTATACGTAGGAGTTTTTGCTCTCGATCAGAACGGCATCGCCGGGTCTCGCGTCAATGTCGTTTCTGGCGACTGTCTTTATCTCACCCTGATAGATGCAGCTCTCACAGCTCGAGCAGCTGCTCCCGCAGGCTGTCATTCTGGTGACGGCGACCTCTGCCATGTTGTGATCAAGTACTTTTGTAAGTACGGCTTCCTGTCTCATTTCTATCCCTTCTTAAGCTCGACCGAAATCTGATAGTCGCCTACAGCGCCCACATTGCTGGCTCCATCAACATATATCTTTACGTCAACGATAAATGTTCCCGCTGACTCGTTGTAATCCGTGAGATCCGCGACAGCACGGAGATTCTCTGCCCTGACGGATGCGAGATCTTCCGGAGTGCCTCTGAGGACGACTTCCAGCTCTCTGGTGAGTATATCGCTTGTGAAACCGCTTGTCACATTGGTACAGGCGAGGTTTGCAGCAGGAATCGTAAACTTCTCGGTCTCAAGCCCGACTATCTCGACCGTAACAGTGACTTCAGAGCTTCCTGAGAGGTTGCTGAGTTCATTGTCTATAGTGATCGGATATTTCTCGGTGAAGGTCGATGAGAAATCGGTCAGGTCAATGGTCGCTACAGTGATCTGGTTGAGGCCTGCCAGAATGGCAGAATCTCCGGCCACAGTGACGGAAGCGGGCTCGAGAGTAACTTTTGTATTTTCCGCGTTCGCTCCGGCGCCCTGAAGCAGTTCAGCACGCAGCGCGACTTCCTTGATCTGCAGAATAGGCAGAGTAGCTTTGACTGTCTCGACGTTGGCTGTCAACCCAGTGCTTGAGCATTCATTGCCTTTGCTGTCCATCAGGGTAAAGGGAACGTCGGTCGTATATGAAACGCTGATGTCTTCCTCACCGAATGTGACCCATGCATAGGATATGTCCGAGAGCAGCGCTTCAGCGCCTCTTAAAGTGATCGTGGAAGGCTCGAATACGGGAGATTCGGCTGTATATCCCTCCGCGGTATTCCCGTCAAAGCTTCCGCGCACGGGCACCGTCTTCTCAATGACCGGAGACAGATTGAAGCTTATGACCTGAGGAGTTTCTCTTCTGACGGAGATATTTGCCTCATTGGTATTTGCAGGAAATTTTATCGAATATGTCAGGTTGGTATATCCGACCTGAGTGAGCTTGCTGACATCCACGGAGGCCGTCAGATCCGCAGGCTCAAGAAGCCCTACTACATTTCTAGGCCCCGAGAGCGTAACGCTTACCGTATTCACGCTCGGATCGATGATCACAAAGCCCTTGG
Organism: Oscillospiraceae bacterium; assembly: GCA_902802045.1. Classification (GTDB taxonomy): domain Bacteria; phylum Bacillota; class Clostridia; order Oscillospirales; family Oscillospiraceae; genus Limivicinus. The sequence goes on from CADCKQ010000002.1 coordinate 263,305, forward strand.
ACGCGAGCAGAGCTTCCTCACCCGTAAACTCTACACGCACGCCGTCAAAGCGCTTGGAAATGACATCCTGATCATTCGAAGCCACGTAGACCCAGATGGCAAAAGATGTCAACAGAGCGACTATAATATAGAATAATTTGCTGTTAAAAAACTTCTTCATCAGACTGTTCTTTCTTTTTGGGCTTGAATATCTTCTTAAGAACCGCTGTAATGGAATTGTCCTCGGCCTTCTCGTCCGATACCAGTTCGTTTCTGAGTATCTTCTCAAAGGTTTCATTGTCGAGATGGCGCTTCAAAGTGCCGTTCATGGCAATCGAAACAGCTCCGGCCTCTTCGGATACTATGACTACAATCGCGTCGGACTGTTCACTTAGTCCGATACCTGCTCTGTGTCTCATTCCGAGGTCCTTGCTCAGGTTGGTGCTCTTTGTAAGAGGAAGGACACAGCCTGCAGCGATTATCCTGCCGTCTCTGATTATGATCGCGCCATCGTGCAGAGGAGCCTTGTCATAGAAAAGATTCTTGATAAGCTCGGCCGTGACGTCGGAATTGATCATAGTGCCGGTGTTGATAATATCGTTGAGATTTATGCTGCGCTCAAAGATGATAAGGGCGCCTGTCCTCGATTCGGCCATATCCTTGCAGGCAAGGGCTGTCTGGGCAACTGCCATATCGACGACGCTTCCAAATGTATATCTGGATCTGCCGATCCCGCTGCCCATACGCTCAAGGAGCCTTCTGAGTTCCGGCTGAAATATGATGACCAGGGCAAGCAGGCCGAGCTCAAGAGTTCTCTGGAGCAGAAATGTGACCATTTTGAGATTCAAGAGATTCGCAAGCGCAAAGACAGCGAGCAGGATCACAATGCCTCTCACAACGTTGTGTGAATTGTTCCTTCTGACAAATACAAGTACGAGATAAATAATCACGGCAACGACCAGGATGTCAACGACATCCCAGAAGCCGATCGTAGCTATAAGGTTTTTGAAGTTGGAAAAAAACTGTGCAAGTTTCATATATTATCGATCAATACAACGGCATGCGCGGATATCCCGGAGCCGTCACCCGTAAATCCGAGCTTTTCCTCGGTCGTGGCCTTCACGCTTATATTGCCTTTATCTGTGCATAGCGCGGAAGCAATATTATCTCTCATTTTATCGATATGAGGCGCCATTCTGGGTGCCTGCGCGATTATTGTAATATCGGCGTTTACGGTGTAATAGCTGTGCTTCTCGAGGATAAGCCTTACCTGTTTCAGAAGAGAAATACTGTCCGCTCCGAGATAACTGTCATCGCTGTCGGGAAAAAGATGCCCTATATCACCCAGCGCAGCTGCCCCGAGAAGAGCGTCCATAAGAGCGTGAACGGCTACATCCGCGTCGCTGTGCCCCAGAAGGCCTTTTTCGTAATCTATTTTAACACCGCCGAGGATGAGATCCCTGCCCTCGACGAGTTTGTGAACATCGTATCCGTGTCCGATCCTCAAAGCGTTTCTCCTCCGGATCTGAGTATCGCCTCTCCGACAAGAATATCGAAGGGAGTCGTGAGCTTGATGTTTTCTGGGTCACCGGCAACCGTATAGGGTTTGAATCCCATTAGTTCGACAGCACTGCTGTCATCCGTGACCGTGATGTTCTTATCTATGCAGTGGGTAAGAGCGCCTTTCAGGATATCCTTGTCAAATACCTGAGGTGTCTGAACGCGGAAGAGCTTCTCTCTGTCAACATCACCTGTCACCATTCCGCCTTCGCACACTTTGACTGTATCCGACACGGGGATCACAGGAATAGCGCTTCTGTGATGGGAGGCGCAGTCTATAAGAGATCTGATGAGCTCGTCCTTTACGAATGGCCTCGCGCCGTCATGTACAGCAACAAGCATTGTCTGTCCCTTGAGCTCGCTGATACCGATAAGAGCGCTCTCCTGCCTTGTAAGCCCGCCTTTCACGACCTTGCTCACCTTACTGAAGCCGCCCTTCGCGACGAGATCCGCGACCTGCTCGATGAGCTCGCTTCTTGTAACGACAACAATTTCATCGATTTCATCGCAGCTCTCAAACGCGCCGATGCATCTCTCCAGGACGGTTTTTCCGCCAAGAGACAGGGAAATCTTGTCTCTTCCCATTCTCTCTGAAGTGCCGGCAGCGACGATTACAACGCTGCACTTGAGTTCATAAAAGTGTGTAAGCTTGTTGAATAATTTAAGGGCCATATCTTATCCTCTGAGCATTCTTCTTCTGGAGAAGTTCATCATACCGTCCTGCATCTCATCGAGTGCTGAAAGGAGCTTCCCGGCGCCATAGGCTGTACAGGAGATAGGATCATCGACTACAGCTGTTCTGATTCCCGTGCTTCTCTCGACGACCTTTTCTATCCCGTATATAAGGCTGCCGCCTCCGGATAGGAGTATCCCGTTTGCATCCAGGTCACCGACAAGATCCGGAGGAGTGATCTCCAGGACTCTGTGAATACTGTCGAGTATCGCATTGACCGGATCGACGAAGGCATCGATGAGTTCATTGGATGTTATCTTGACGGATTTCGGAAGTCCCGTCGCGAGGTCTCTTCCCCTGACCTCTTCTATACTCATATCTTTTCTCTGAACGACGCAACCGATGCCTTTTTTGAGATCCTCGGCAGTTCTTGTCCCGATCAGGAGATTGTATTTGGATCTGATGAACTTAACGATCGAATCGTCGAAGGTCCCGCCCGCAGTCTTAATGGACTCGCAGGCCACGACTCCGCCTCCGGAAACCATTGCCACTTCCGTAGTACCGCCTCCGATATCGACGATAAGATGTCCGTCAGGCTTTGAAAGATCGATACCCGCACCAACTGCAGTGGCGACAGCCATCTCCTGAAGATATACTTTCCTGGCGCCTGCCTCAATGGCGGCGTCGATTACTGCTCTCTCCTGAACTCCGGTAATACTGCTCGGAACGCACATCAGCATACAGGGCTTGAAAAAACTGAACGATGTGACTCCGGAGATGAGCTCTCTGAGCATCAGCGCGGCAAGATCATAATCTGAGATGACGCCTTCCTGTATGGGATTGACGGGAACTATATTGGCAGGCGTACGGCCGAGCATTTTCTCAGCTTCATTGCCCATTTTAAGCATTTTGCCGCTGAATTTGTCAACAGCAATAACAGTCGGTTCCCTGACAACTATGCCGCTCCCCTGCTCATAGACAAGAGTCTCGCAAGTGCCCATATCGACTGCTATATCTTTTTCGAATATAACCATCCGCAAACCTTTCAGCTATATATATTCAGGATATTTTAACACATAAGCTTTTAATAAACAATAAATTTATGTTAACAAAAAGAGGCTCCCTGAGGAACCTCAATTTGTTTGGTATCAAAGGCGCTCCTTGACTTTCGCAGCTTTACCTACGCGATCGCGGAGATAATAGAGCTTGGCTCTGCGCACTTTACCTTTACGTACGGTTGTGACAGCTGCTATTGAAGGAGAATGTACAGGAAATACTTTCTCGCAGCCTACTCCGTAGCTGATGCGGCGGACTGTGATCGTCTCATTGATCCCGCCATGCTTTTTCGCAATAATGGTGCCCTCGAAAGCCTGGATACGCTCACGGTTGCCTTCCTTGACCTTGACGTCAACTCTGACTGTGTCGCCGACGTTCATTTCGGGAAGTTCGGGCTTCATGTACTGCTCGCTTAAAACCTGAACCAGATCCATAATATGATCTCTCTTTCAAAAACGTTCATGCCGGACACTTTGTTCCGTGCAGCGGACCGTGTAATAACGCCTGCTCGCGCAAGCCTTGGTATATTACCACAAGGCAGAGTACTTTGCAAGTTTTTTCGATAAAAAAATACAAATAATTATGATTATCTGAATATATTCAGATCCCTGTCGTACAATTCCGTTCTCGTGACTGTGTAATATTCAGGAACCAGCTCCGGGTCATACTTTTCAAAAGCAGAGATCACCCCGACAGGGTTCACCGTGGGATCCGAGGCGGAGAGATAAGTGTTGAGCAGACAGGAGTCTTCCGAAATCTCGAACGACTTGAAAAGAGCGTTCCCTTTAATATCCGTATCCGATAAAGCTCCCGATTTGGTCCTTTTGGAGATCACTATCTCTTCCCTGTCAAACAATGCCCTGATCCTGTTTTCGCATTCATCGGGAGCCTTCTTGTATTTCAGACGGAACTGCACACCGATCCATTTGACCAGCGATGATTTTAAAGTCTGATCGTATACGGCTGTTATCTTAATGCCTTCCGGGAGCTTGGATGAGAGCATCTCTTTGATCTCATCGTCCGGAATATCATTTTTTAACGTGATGTCTAAGATCTCGCAAAGGCTCTCCTGACCGACGGAAAGCGGGAAAGGCGAAGACATGACAGGCCTCGGGTTGAAGCCTTCCGAGTACTTGAGAGCCAGCCCGGCCCTTGAAAAAGCACGGGAGAAGGTATGCATGAGGTCAAGGTGCGATATAAAAGCTATATTACCTGTCTTTTGAAAGCGCAGCCTTTTCTTTTCCATAGCAGTAACCCCCTTCCGTAAGAGTAAAGGCACCGCAGCCGAGGCATCTTTCGCCGCAATCTCCCGTGAGCTCATTTCTGTGGGCTTTTTTGTTTTCAGTTATAAGAAATCCCTTGAGCACGCCGACATCGATAATGTCCCAGGGCAAGACCTCTTCATATGCTCTGTCCCTGAAAAGATAGAAATCGAGACTGAGCCCGTTCTCATCGAGAGCTTCCAGCCAGCGGTTCAGATCGAAGTATTCAAACCAGGCCTCAAGTCTCCCGCCTTTTTTGAATACCGATTCTATAACATTTCCGATCCTGAAATCGCCTCTCGACAGGATCCCTTCAACGACAGATGTCTCCGCGTCATGCCAGTTGTATGTTACGCTTTTGGCTTTGATTGAGTCTCTGAGGATATTAACTTTTCTTAAATACTCCTCCATACCGACCTGTTTTTCCCATTGGAAGGGCGTATGAGGCTTGGGGATGAAACAGGAGGTTGAGACGGTGATTTTCAGACCTCTTTTCCTGTTCCTTGTATATGTCCTCCAGGTATACTGGACTTTATCGGACATCTCTGCTATTCCTCTGATATCCTCGTCATTCTCGGTGGGAAGACCGAGCATGTAATAGAGCTTTATGGTATTCCAGCCGCCTTCAAAAGCAATGCGGCAGGAATTCATGACCTCCTCTTCGGTCACATTCTTATTGATCGCGTCCCTCAGTCTCTGGCTACCGCCCTCCACAGCAAAGGTAAGTCCGCTTTTTCTGACCTTCTGGACTTTTTCCATCAGATCTATCGAGAAATTGTCCACTCTGAGCGAAGGAAGCGAGAGGCCTACCGATCTCTCTTCACAGAATTTCAAAAGCCCGTCACAGAGTTTTTCAAGCTCGCAATAATCGCTCGTTGAAAGCGAGAGAAGCGTGATCTCATTGTGACCTGTACTGTTGACTGCCTCAACACCCTGGCGTCTGAGCGTTTCAGAGTCCTTCATTCTTATCGGCCTGTAGGTAAAGCCTGCCTGACAGAACCTGCATCCTCTGAAACAGCCTCTGAAAAGCTCAAGAGATATCCTGTCGTGGATAACTTCTGTATTCGGAACAATCGGATCCGTCGGGAACGGGACGCTGTCGAGATCTTCTATGACTCTTTTCCTGACAGGAAAAGGCGCGCCTTCCTTTGGGAGAAAACGCTTTATGGTCATATCTTCATTGTATTCGATATCATAGAGCGCCGGAACATACACGCCGCGTATCTGAGACGCTTTCTTTAAAAACTCATACTTGCCCAGGCCGTTATCCTTGGCTTCTTTATAGAGGGCGAGAAATTCATTGTCCAGCTCCTCGCCTTCCCCGACAAAGAAAACGTCTATAAAGTCCGCCATTGGTGCGGGATTCAAAGATATCGTTCCGCCTGCGACCACAAGATTCTTAAGGCCGTTGCGCTCTTCCCTTCTGTAAGGGATCCCGGACATATCGAGCATGTCGAGGACTGTGGTATAGGCCATTTCGTAGCCGACGGAGAACGCAATGACATCGAAATCTCCCAGCGAATCGCCGCTTTCAAGCCCGTAGAGAGGGAGCTGTCTCTCTTTCATTTCCCTGTACATGTCTCCCCAGGGCGCGAAAACTCTCTCGCACCAGACATAAGGAAGCGAGTTCATCGTCTTGTACAGTATGCTCATTCCGAGATTGGACATGCCTATCTCATAGGTATCAGGAAAACAGAACGCGACACGGACATCGATGTCTTTTTTGTCCTTGATTATCTGGTTGTATTCCCCTCCGACATACCTCGCCGGCTTCTGTACTTTATTCAGAACAGCTCTCAGATCGTCTGTCATTCCTTGACCTCTCTCAAAACGCCGAGAAGTATGAATCTCGCCGTCTCATACTGATACGCGCAGGTCGAGAGGACCAGAAGCTTCTCGTCCTCCGAAGGCGCAACGGATTTGCTTTCAAAATATGATGATGAATATGCAGTATTTATAAGATCCTGTCTCGCGTCTTCGCTCCCGTCGAGATAGAAAAACCTTCCTTCATAAGATGCCGTAAAGCCCGAGACCAGATCGACCCTGTAGACCTTATCCTCTGTGAAAAGGAACATCCAGGGATGCTGATCGTAGAATTCCTGTGTTGAAAAGTCAGAAAGTTTTCCGAACATGCTTCCGTCAGACATGTTGTGCCCGTGTATAAATGTATAGGGATCTGAAAAATCGCTGCTGTTCCTTGCGTCCGCGAAAAGACTTCCGGATGCGTTTTCCGTTCCGTCAGGCAGATGTGAGATATAGAAATCATTGTCATCATCCTGCATGACAGGATAATTGATGTTCGTGCCTTCACAATAGAGCCAAGCAATGATATCGGGATTATCGGATCTGAGCTGTTTCATGTCCACAGTTACAGGAGGCTTCGGGTCGGGTACGGGAGTCTCCTGAGGAAGCTCTGACGGCACAGGATCTGTATCCCCTGGTGAAGTGCTTGCAGCGGGGTTTACCGCGATCTCTTCCAGCTTTTTATACTCACCTGAGCTTCGGGATCTTTCAAGAAGAATATCCGTTATCTTACCGACTGAGGCAAATGTAACAAATATTGAAAGCGCAAAGAGGAGCACCCAGAAGGGCCCTCCTCCGCGAGAACTTTCCTTTTTTGTTTTACCGCTGTCAGTCTTTTTCATGTTTGCGTTTGCGTTTTTCTGACCTCATGGAAAGACTTGTCCAGATACCGATAAGACCTATGGCAAGAGTTCCACACCACAGCCAGATATGGTCTTCGTAACCCGTGACCGGAACAGTAGACCAGTGGGCATAGAGATCCGTATCGTATGTGAATTCATGCGTAAAGTATATTCTGCTGCCGCCTGTGGGCGCAGTATACCATCCCGCAAAATACCAGCCGGGTCTTGCGACTCCAGGAACTCTGCTTGAGCTTATCTTGTGCCCCTGAGTCTTAACATATGACGGATAATTGGGGTTTGTCCAGTATGCTCCGTCCCCGTTTTTATGGAAGTCAACTGTATATTCGATTCCGGAGCTGTCTTTTATATATACTGTATATGTTGCGCTCGAAGCTTTATAATTTGCTGTTTCTGCAACGCTCACGGTTATATCTGCATGTCCGGTGCCTTTCGGAACAACTTCAAAAGTTCTGTTGTATCCGGAACCGGCAATTGCAGATATGCTCTTGATATCTTCATCGCCGGAGACTGCCTTTAAAACGCCTTCCGTATTGTTGGTCGAAGCAGTAAACTTCATTTTATTCGGATAGTATACGGAGATACTTCCGCTGGCGGGATTGAAGCTGATAGTAGAATCCGCTTTATTAACATGGATGGTTGTTGTCCCTAACGCAGTTTTATAATTTGATGTATCATCTGGCGTAAATACTACAGAGAACTGACTTGAATCGGAATCTGAAACTGTCGGTTTTCCGTTGGGATCGGAAAACGCGAATGTGCCTGATATCTCCGAACCGTTCACAATGGCTTTTCCGGTAACTGCGGACTTGCCGAGCGTCTGGCCGTATGTTATAGGTGCAGCATGAATATCCGACAGAGTCGGCATTACAGGAGCAGGAGTAGGTGTCGGAGAAGACGTAGGAGAAGGCGTAGGAGATGGAGACTCCGTGGGTGTCGGTGTGGGACTATCCGTGGGATCAGAATCCGGAGCATCTTCGACTACTTCAGATTCTGCATAAGCATAATTGAAGAGACTTGCTCCCGGAAAATAAACACCAATTATCGGGTAAACCAGAACAGCAAGCATCAGTACTGCCAAAACTGATATTGAAATCTTTGCAAGAATCTTTTTCATAATCCTGTCCTTTCAAAAAGACACAATCATCTTTTCTGAATAATATTATAGCCTACAAACGGGACATTTTCAAGGAATACAAAGCTCCTTAATGATCAGTTATATGGCCTGTGATAGAATCTGCCGTCGAGCCTGTCGGTCCTTATGGCATTTATAAACGCATCCGGGTCGAGTTCCTTTATAGAACTGACTGTTGTTGTCTGCTGCGCCCGTGTTATTACCGAGTACACTACAGCCTTGTCATTCCCGTCATGGTATCCTTTTCCGTTAAGTATGGTAGCGCTGTGATGACCGATCTCAGCGATCTTTGAACAAACCTCCTGGGGATGATCCGTCACGACAATAAGAGTCATCTGCTGATATTCTCTGTAAAGGATACGGATAACCTGAGTGGATGTGAACTGATATATAATGGAATACAGCGCCTTATCCCATCCGAAAAGAAGGCCTGCCGTACAAAGGACAACAGCGTTGAATCCCAGAATAATGTTCCAGGCGTCAATACCCTTCTTCTCGCTGATATATATGCTGATAAAATCAGTCCCTCCGGTATTGGCATCTCCCCACAGGCAGAGGCTTGTGGCAAAACCGCTTATGATCCCTCCGAATATACTGATCAGAAGTGTGTCATAGGTGATAACTATATCAGGAAGGATATCGACAAGTATACTCGTCATTACAATTACCAGCACAGAGTTGACAGTATACTTCTTTCCTATAAAACGAAAACCGATATATACAGGAAAAGCATTGAGGATGATATTAACAAGAGTATAAGGAAGGTGAATTCCGAAAAATTCGTCAAATACATGCTGAAGGAGTATGGTTATTCCCGTAACTCCCGCAGGATAAAGCCCGCCTGTATTTACGAATGTATTGATATTCAGGGCCAGCAAAACCGAACCCGTGATCATCAGCGCAATTTTTTTCAGTCTTCTCATAACCGTGTTTGTTTCCAAAGCGCTCTCCTTCCGGTTTGATCCAAAGTCTTTGCGAATTATACAGTTTTAACAGGAAAAATACAACTTGAATCTTATTTATCAGTCCAAAATAATAATCTCAAAAACTTGACAGATCATACAATTGATGAATAATGATATTTTAGAAATAAATCATAACTGCCAAATTCGGAGATGTAATACTCATGGATGATTATATATACGATGCTTTTATCAGCTACAGCCACCGGGATATGGAATGGGCAAAATGGCTTCAGAGAAAACTTGAAGCATTTCCGATACCTGCAGATATGGCGGATAACGGGAAAAAGCATCTGAAGGTGTTCAGAGACCAGACCGATCTCACCGGAACAGAAGTTAATCTAGCACTGAATAAGGAGCTCGCATCCTCAAGGAATCTGATCCTTATCTGTTCCCCTAAGAGCGCGTCTTCCGCCTGGGTAAACAACGAGGCGCTTTATTTTATCCGAGGCGGCAGAAAAGGCAGAATTATTCCCTTTATTGTTGAAGGTGAGCCCGAAAGTGACGATCCGGAAATTGAGTGTTATCCTCCCGCGCTTCGCGATGATCCCGGGTACCATTTCCTCGGTGCCAGCATACAGGAGCTTGGTAAGAACAAAGCTTTCCTGAAAGCAATGGCTGCCTTGCTTGATGTAAGATTCAACAGGCTTGCAGACAGGGAAAAACAGCGCCGGCGCAGAAACATCTCTCTGATTGCTGCCGTCTCTGCCGTTATTATTGCATTCAGCTCTGCTCTTATCTACAGAAACCATGTCATTTCTAAACAGAACGAAGTATTCTCATATGACATCTACGGTGCTGCCATTTTATCCATAACTCAAAAAGATATACCCGAGCCTGAAGATGTGGAATTCCTCAGGATCTCTGCAGAAGCCGGAAATACGGACGCGATAGTATATCTTGCAGACTGCTACCTGAAAGGACTCGGAACCGGAAAAGATGAAGAAGCAGCTTTTATGTGGTATCTGAGAGGAGCGGAAGCCGGAAATACAGTATGTATGACGGGAACTGCAAACTGTTATCTCAACGGATGGGGTACTGAAGCAGATCTTGAAAAGTCTTTTTACTGGGACATGAAGGCGGCAGAAGCCGGAAGTCCTGAAGCGATCAGCAATGTCGCCATCTGTTATGAAGGAGGTCTCGGTACTGAAAAAAATGAAGCGGAAGCTCTCCGTTGGTATGAAAGATCTGCACAGAGCGGATATGAACTCGGAATGTACAATCTCGCAAGATGTTATATGTCCGGTATCGGAACGGATCCTGACCCGGAACAAGCCCTGGTCTGGATAAAAAAACTGGCCGAATCCGGCAATTCATACGGTATGTACAATTTAGGTCTAATGTACCAGAACGGTCTGGGAACAGAAACAGACCTTGAGCAGGCATATCTTTGGTATTTGAAAGCAGCACTGGCCGGAGACGGTGACGCCATGCGCGAGGTCGGTAGGTGCGTGGAGGAGAACAGCGGCACCGAAAATGCTGCTTTGATATGGTACCGTCTGGCTTTGGAAAACGGCAGCGAAGAAGCTGCCGAAGATATCAAAAGACTCGAAAGCTGATCATCTCATCTTCTCGGACAAGTGCACCAAAGATATTATTAACTGGTTTCCGCTCTCGCTGTAACCAAGCTGAGGCTCCTCCACACCAATATAAGCAGATGAATCGCTGTTTATCTTCTCATATTGTCCTAAAACTCAATAGTCTTTAATAAGAAGAAGCGTTCCCGAGGAAATCGATATTTTTGCGGTTTCACCGGGTGTAACCTCATTGCTGGTAGCGTACTGATCCTCAGGAGTTATTACTCCGTTTTTCAGAGGAAATTTGCTCCCGGAAATATTGACCCCTTTTGCCGGCCCGCCTATAGAAAGAAGTGAGAAAAACGGCCATTTGTCCTCTACCTCAGCTCTGTCATTGATCATTTCCATCACGGAATAATCGTCTGCAAGTATTGCCTTGCAGCCTTTTTCTTTCAGATACAAAAGAAGCGAGATGTTGACGAAGCTGTGATCGAATCTGGCTCCTGAAGCTCCGACAAGCAGAAAATCTTTAAAGCCTCTTTTAAGAGCCTCTTTAACGGCAAAAGAAGTATCCGTGTCATCCTTTACGCGCGGAAGAACGATCATTTCCGTATCTCTTGAAGGGCGGTCATACGAATCAAAATCTCCGATAATGAGGTCTGCCTTTCTGTCGAACTTCTCTTCGTGCTTTAGTCCGCTGTCACAATAAATAAAAAAGTCATCAGCCTTGAAATGACTTTTGATCCTATCGTAATTATCTATAGGAGCGCCTCCGACAATTACACATCTGGCAAAAGCTTCCATCTTGAAAGTACTTGTTTCTCCTTGATCATTTATTTATAATCGATTATATCACATTCACAAAAATAAAAAAGGTCTGCGCTTATTCAAGGGCAGGATTTAAACGGAGATCATTGATGACTGCAATATTTTTTGATATAGACGATACTCTGTACAGCAGAAGGGATCTGCTGCTCGAGGCGGCTGTTGAAACTTCATCCGTTGAAAAACTGACCAAAGAAAGATTTATGAAAGTGTTTTATGAAAAGAGCGATATCAATTTCCCCCTTGTGGAAAACGGAACAATAACCGCATTTGAATCAAATATATGGAGGTATGAGGAAACACTAAAAGAGCTTGGCATTCCTTACTCTCCCGGTGACGGAAAAAAATTTGCCGAAAGATACACTTACCTTCAGGAGCATATAAGGCTGTCCGGCAAAATGATATCAATGTTTGATGAACTGAAAAATATAAAGAGCTTTGTTCCCTGTATTCTTTCAAACGGAGAATCGGAGCACCAGTGGAAAAAATTCAACGAACTTGGTCTGTCCAGATGGATAGATCGCAGGCATGTCATAATATCCGGAGATTACGCCATATCAAAACCTGACAAAAGGATATTCGATATCGCAGAAAAGAATGTGGATCCTCTATGTAACGAGATCTGGATAGCCGGTGATTCATATAAGCACGATATAGAAGGTGCAAAAAACGCCCTGTGGAATACCTTATGGTTTAACCGGGGATCAAAAACCGTATATGCGCCCGCGGCAGATATAACTGTTTCAGATGAAGAAAGCTTCTGCAGTGCATGCATTGAAATAGCGGATCCGAATAATAAATCATATTGATCTGAATATGTGAAAAAAGAGCTCTTCAAAAGAAGAGCTCTTTTAAAAAGCTGGTCGGAGTGCGGAGATTTGAACTCCGGGCCTCTTGGTCCCGAACCAAGCGCGCTACCAGCTGCGCTACACCCCGTCAAGCTTTGCTATTATAGTTTTAAAAGAATGCAATGTCAAGGAAAAATTAAACTGATGCATTCTCAACTTTGTGTATAAACTCCTTGAAGATCTTTTCATATTCCACAGGGTGTTTGATAATGGATTCGGCATGATCTGCTCCGTCAAAAAGATGGATCTCGCTCAACGGGTTTGAAGAGACCTTGATCATTCTTTCGCTGTGCACACAGGGAATCAGCGTATCGTTTTTACCGTGAGTGAACAGAATGGGACATGAAGTGTTTTTAACTCCGTCAATAGGGACGACTTCATCCGGATAATAATTGAATCTGCTGTGCGCCTGCGATCTTAAAATATTTATAACAGGCCAGGCAGGTAAATGAAATCTCACTTTGACGACTTGTTTCATAAGCATGATGGTATCGGAAAACGGGCAGTCTACTGCTGCGAAATACGGCTTGAAGCTCTTAAGAGAATTCAATACCGTTGCAGCCCCCATCGATTCTCCCTGCAAAGCGATCCTGACATTCTCCCCGAATTTTTCTTTCACAAAAGAAATGACATTTAAAAGATCCTTTGTCTCCATGTATCCGAGTGTTGTATTATTGCCGGTCGATTCACCGTAGAACCTGTGATCGTAAACAACGAGACTGTAGCCGAGATCATAAAGCATTCTTGCATATTTAAGAGAGCAGATGCGGTTTGCCATCATTCCGTGACAGACTATCGCGACTTTCTCATTCCCTGAAGGAGCGGTGTTTTCAATAATATCTCCTGTCAAAGTCTCACCGTTGCTCTCAATGCTGAACCTTTCTTTATGCCACACATTATCGTACAGTCGCAGAGCTTCGCCGAATCCGTTTTCTGCTTCGGTTTTTCTTGTCTCCTCCTCTGTATGTCCTGGAGTGAGCATGAACGATTTAACAAGGCCTTCAGCCACTATCGCTGAAAACACCAGATACAGGATTATTGAAGCGATAAGGATTATAAGGAAAACAGTCATCAGATCTTTTTCCTCGCTTTAACTGCATAATAGAGTGGAATAAATGTGAGCAGAATCAGCGCTGCAGAGATCATGAACAGAACATTTGTCGGAAGATAACTGACTTCTCCGCCTGCTTCCATTACTTTACCTGTTGATTTAATGACAGGATTTGCTATCAGCGGAGAAAGCAGCCAGGGCAGTAGTACGAAGAAGATTATTCTGAAACCTTCAAACTGCCCCTTGGATTCTGTGGGGAACAGCTGCTTGGTCCAGACAGAGAGCACCTGCATGAACATTACGTAGCCGCATCCGAAGAATACAAGCGGAATGATCAGATTGAAGTTGAGCAGCGTGCTCGGATCCACAGCTTCCGGTTTCCCGAAGATACCAAGCAACAGTACTCCCAGGCAGCTCAGTATGACAGATATTACAGCTGCCTTTCCGAACTGATCTTTATTTACCATCCTCGACGCGGGAATTACTATAAACATGCCTATGATGAGCGCTATTCCCTCAAGAAGTCCGATACTGTCAGCTGAGAAACCGAGGAAATATATCAGGTAATTTCCTAGATGAGGATAGTAAACATCGAAGGCTGTAAAATAGACGGCAAGTGTTATAAGGACCCAAACAAGCTCTTTCTGTCTGAAAAACTCCTTAAAATTGAATGCCGAGATCAGCTGATGGAAAAAAGTACCGTCTTTGTTGGGCTTTAAGCTTTCGGAGTCCTTCATCAGCAGAAGGGATATAATACCGAAGCATATGACAAGACCGCCCATAACGGTGAACAGCCGCATATAATTGTCATTGCTGCCAATCAGCAGCCCGCCGGTAACTGTTCCGACGATTGTTCCTATAATAGGCTGTGTCGCCAGTGCAGCTCCTATGCCTCCCCTGTTCTTATCCGTCATCATATCATTGGTCCAGGCATTAAAAGAAGCATCGTTGCCCATTGAGCCGAAGAAGGACATTAGGGCGTCCATAAACACGACGGCTGTTGCTGCAAGCAATATATTCCCTGCTTTACCGTTTGTTATAAACTCAGTAGTACCGAAAAGGATCGTAAAGCAGCCCCAGAGGATATATCCCCAGGCAACAAAAGGTTTCCTCTTTCCTCTGCGGTCAGACAGAGTGCCGAATATGAATGTTGAGATCGTAGTCGCAATAGAGGATACGGCGACCATCCATGAAATAATTGTCGGATCTTTTGCAATTTTGGCATAGACAAAAGTATTAAACCACTGGTTTTCAATATTCCAGCATAACTGGCCGGCTATGCCGAGTCCCCAGACAAGCACCCAGAACAGGGCCGGGGACATTTTCTTTTTGTCTTTCATGGCTTACCTCCACAAAAATCTCTTGTTTAGTATAATATCACTTTTTTTGTGATTCTCAATTGCTTATTGCCCTAAGAAAAAAACTAAAGTATAATAATTCAAAACCAAAAGGAACGGAGGTTTTCACTATGAGTGAGTTTGACGGAGAATACCATTTCTCCGGTGAAACTGTTCAGGATGACGGGAAAAAGCCCAAAAGGACAAGAAAAGCGCCCGATATTGCAGGAAAGGCCGGTAAAATCGGAAAGATCATACTTGCTGTTGTTGCAGCTTTGCTTGTCCTGAGTATTGTTTTCGGTTCTTTCTATAATGTCACCGAGCAGGAAAACGCTGTCGTAACTATGTTCGGTAAAGTTGTAAGGACCGATACTGCCGGACTGCATTTCAAGATCCCTTATCTGCAGCAGGTCAGAATGGTTGATATCACGACACACGGTACCGGGATCGGTTATTCGGTCAATTACAACGGCCAGAATATAACTGACCAGACAAACGGGATAATGATCACATCGGATTTTAATCTGATCAACATTGATTTCTATCTCGAATATAGGGTAAACGATCCTGTAGCTTATCTTTTCAATTCCCAGGAACCGGAAGAGATACTCAGGAACATCGCTCTTGCTGCTATTAGAAGCACCGTTGTCGATTTCACTGTTGATGAAGCAATGACAACAGGTAAAAGCGCCATACAAAGTGAAGTTAAATCCAAGATAGCCGAAGATCTCAGCCTGCAGCAGATCGGTCTTTCAATAGTAAACATCACCATTCAGGATGCAGAGCCGCCTACACAGGAGATCATCAACGCATTCAAGAATGTTGAGACTGTCAAGCAGGGAGCTGAAACCACAATAAACCAGGCCAAGAAATATGAGAGCGAGCAGATACCTGAGGCTGAAGCCGAAGCAGACAGGATAGTCCAGCAGGCGGAGGCACAGAAAGCCGCAAGGATCGCGGAAGCCGAAGGCCAAGTTTCCAGATTCAATGCTATGTTTGAGCAGTATGTGCTCAATCCCCTGATCACTAAACAGAGGATGTTCTATGAAACACTTGAAGATGTCCTGCCGGGAGTTAAAGTGGTAATTACAGACGGGTCAACTCAGACTGTTTTCCCTGTTGAAAGCTTTGCAGATGTCCAGGTTAACGGAGGTGCTTCAAATGAAGGCTAAAAAAGCGTTTACGACTCTTATTGCCGTTATTCTGCTCGCAGCACTGATAATTGCAGGCAATTGCCTTTATGTCGTTCACCCGAAAGAATATATAGCTGTCAGACAGTTCGGTAAGATCGTCAGTATAAAGGATAAAGAAGGCCTTTATATCAAAACCCCGTTTGTTCAGACAATACAGAAAGTGTCTGCTGCTACCATTCTTTACGATGTACCGGCTTCTGATGTAATAACCAGAGACAAGAAATCCATGATTTCGGATAACTACATTCTCTGGCATGTGACAGATCCGACTCTATATATTCAGACCTTGAGTGCTGTCGAAGCGAGAGCTGAGGAGAGAATAGAGGCTGCTGTATACAATTCTCTGAAAAAGATAATCTCCGGAATGTCACAGGAAGAGATAATAGCAGCCAGGGGAGACAGGCTTAACACCATGATAACTGATGATGCCAACGCCGACGTCAGTATCTACGGAATTGAACTTCTGCAGTGCCAGATCAAGGCCCTCGACCTTCCGGATGACAACAAGGAGGCCGTTTACAGCAGAATGATCTCAGAAAGAGAAAACATTGCTGCCGGATATAAAGCTGAAGGTAACGCTGAAGCCAAGAGGATCCGAAATGATACTGATAAGCAGGTCACCATTATGCTTGCAAATGCTGAAAAACAGGCAGCTACTCTTATCGGTGAGGGTGAGGCCGAATACATGCGCATTCTTCAGGAGGCATACAACACTCCGGAAAAAGCTGAGTTTTACAACTTCATAAGATCTCTTGATGCTTTGAAAGCATCTATGTCCGGTGAAGATAAGACGGTTATGCTTGACAAAAACAGTGAACTAGCACAGCTTCTCTACGGAATAGATAATAATACAGACTAAACAAAAAAAACAATACGGGTAATTGCTGTATGCAATTGCCCGTATTTTCTGGGCTTAATAATTCACTTTCCAAAAAGCCTGAATTCTCTCAGACCTGCCTTTTTCAGAATAAGCGATCCGGTAAGAAGTGAACCCTCGGCAACACAGTTTACGATCTCTTCTATCCAGTTCATCAGGGCAGAATCACTGTTTCTGGAAGCCAGATAACCCATCCCGAGCAGTCCTATTCCGGACAGGATAAAGAATGGGATCGCGCTTTTTTTCTTCATCATAGAAGCTATGACTGCAAGTCCTCCGCAAAAACCTGCAATGCCTATACAGTCAAAAAGCACGAATATAATTGTTCCGGAGAACACAACAGGAACAGCAGCCAGCTATAAGGGCTCATCTTTAGTCTCCTGTTTAGCCAAAAGAAGCGCGATTATTGCAATTCCGGCAAGCATAAACGCAGTACTCTGCATTGGCATAAACCCTTTGTTCAGCTTTTCTAAGTCACAGATCCCTGCAGCATAAAGAAGCTTCCATGTCGCTTTGTAAAAACCGGAAATGAACACAAATATTGTTCCGGAGGAAAACAGCGCAAATGCTCCTTTGCTCATCTTATTATAGAGACAGCGCTGGAGAAAAATTGCTGCTATCAAAAACATTGTTACCGGAATATAATCAAAAAGTGCAAGTGAGACCGTCATTCGGTTCAGTCCTTTCCTTTTTCCTTGGAACGCTTGTCATTAATGATCTTCATCTCAACAGCGGTAATCTCTGTAATATTATGCTCTTTAGCCCATTTCACACAGCCTTTCAAAACTGTCGGAAGGAATACTCTCGGAACATTCAGTATCATCTCAAGAGCGTCATCTGTAAAATGAACATCAGGGTCTGTACGGTCTGCAGCGTATCTGACAGAAGAAAGTGTGGCATTCCTGATGGGCAGCAATTCAGGAATAACGCGCTTTGTCGGAGCAAACCAGAAATTCTTCGAATCGCGATATCCGTGGCAAATTAGTACATTCGGCCAGTGTTCGGCTTTTACCCCGTCAATTATATTGTCATAGAACTCAGGCTTCATAAGCACTTTATCAATTCTTAGAATAAAGTGGCAGCCGTATTTGGATGTGATGCCGTTGAAATTTTTATAAGGCTCCGGATAACACCCGTCCTCAAGAACTCTCCCGATATCCTCTTCAGCGTTTTCAAGATCTGTCATCCATGTGCATTCCATTACCTGATAGGCCTCGGAAACTACAAGAGGCCTCTTTTCGGACGGATCAGCTGCAGCGCACAGGCCCTCCTCAAGATGAAATCCGAAGTTCTTCATCTTCTCAGCAGGTGTGTCTCCCGGCCAGCCCTGTGCAACGATCTTTTTATGATAATGGCCGTGATTCAGGCCGGGACCTTCCGGCATGAAGTTGAGAGCAATGTGCTTTCTTCCTGCAAGCAGATGCTGGGCAGTATTGGATGAATTTCTTGCCTCCAGAACCATCGCGTAATAGTCTTTTCCGGCAATGTAATAAGGGAAGACAAGAGAATAGGAACCGACTGATGTTGACCCGTCTTCAGCGAGGGAAGAGATCATTACAGTGGGCATCGGGAAATATGACGAAGTCTGATAAAAGTTATCGACTATTCTGAGATCTTTAAAACTGGACATGTTTGTTTCCTTCCTTGTTCAATAATAGTTGCAGTTTAATTATAACACTTTCTGTGTTATTATCAATTCATTATATCACTGATGTATTATAAGCGAATTTTTCAATTGAAATTCTAAAATATTATGCTATAATAAAAATACTCTGCGGATATAGTTCATCGGTAGAACTTCGGCTTCCCAAGCCGGTAAGGTGGGTTCGATTCCCATTATCCGCTCCAAATAAAAAGCACCCTGTATGGGTGCTTTTCTTATTTTATCAGATACGTATTTACAGTTTTTCCAAAAGATAATCTGTAAACTCCGTGCAGGAGGCTCCGTCTCTGTGACCGGTGATCACGACTTTCTTTTCTGTCTCACCGCAAATAAAGAGCGCTTCTTTAAGACGATCAGCCTTATCCGTATACCCGATATGCCTTAAAAGCATCTCAGCTGCTTTGAGAATGCTTGAGGGATTAGAGTATTCCCCTTCACCGGCTTCGATCTTACGCGGAGCAGAGCCGTGGATAGCCTCAAACATGGCATACCGGTCACCAATATTTGCAGAGCCCGCAGTTCCGACACCGCCCTGGATCTGGGCTGCCTCGTCTGTAACAATGTCTCCGTACAGGTTCGGCAGCAGAAAGACCTGAAATTTGGATCTTACGGCCGTGTTTACCAGGTTAGCTGCTGTTATATCCACATAATAATCCTCGACATGTATCTCAGGATAATCTTCGGCGACCTCATGAGCTATTCTGGAGAACATACCGTCCGTTTTTTTGAGGATGTTTGCTTTTGTAACTATACAAAGTTCCGTCTTTCCGTTTGACCTTGCATAGTCAAATGCAGCCTTTGATATTCGTCTTGTACCTGCATCTGTCGTAACTTTAAAATCAACGCTGAGCTTTTCAGGTATTTCTATACCTCTGCTCCCAAGAGCGTACTCCCCTTCAGTATTCTCACGGAAAAAGATCCAGTCAATATTTTCAGAGGGAACCGAGACCGGCCTTACATTAGCGTAAAGATCCAGTTCACGTCTTAATGTAACGTTTGCACTTTCCAAAGTCCCGCCTTTGGGTGTGGTTGTCGGGCCTTTAAGAAGAACATCGCATTTTTTGATTTCATCAAGCACATCATCAGGAACAGATCTGCCGAGCTTCAGGCGGTTTTCAAGTGTTAAGCCTTCTATGTCCTTTAAAATGATCTTTCCCTGTTCTGTTTCTTCTTTCAGAAGTGTTGAGAGAACTCTCTTTGCTTCTCTCACAATAATCGGACCTATCCCGTCTCCTCCGACGATTCCGACCGTTATCTTCGCTGCTTCAGAATAATCCTTTTTTTCAGCAGCCGTCTCCATTGTATCCTGTCTTGCAAGCTGCTCTCGCAACAATATCTCGAAGTATTCAACAGAAGCCTTGATCTCTTCTTCTCTCATTTGCTCTCCTCCCTGGTGAGGTTTAGCAGACCTCCGGCATATAAGATAGAGCGCTGGCGTTCAGACATCTCACAAAGCAAAGTGATCTCTTTACCGTTAAGCTCCATTATCATTCTTCCGCTCTCCAGACCGTTTTTAATATCTGTAATTACCGGATTGTCCCCTTCATTTATCAGATCGTAATCCGAAGCGTCTTCAAACACGAGAGGAAGTATCCCTGCATTTATAAGATTTGCTCTGTGGATCCTGGCAAAGCTTTTTGCAATCACAGCCCTGACTCCCAGGTAGAGCGGTACAAGAGCTGCATGTTCTCGCGAAGAACCCTGTCCGTAATTTACTCCACCGATAATAATGCTCTTGCCAAGCTCTCTTGCCCTTTCCGGGAAAGCCGGATCACATACAGAAAAGCAAAAATCTGACATTTTGGGTATATTTGATCTGAAAGGCAATATTTTAGAACCGGCGGGCATTATATGGTCTGTAGTAATATTATCTCCTACCTTCAGAGCGACAGGCAGCGAAAGTGTATCCGGAAGCCTCTCACCGACAGGTACCGATTTAATGTTCGGGCCTTTGATCACTGCAATATTCTTTGCTTCTTCCGGTAAAGCCGGCTCGAGTATTGCACTGTCATCTGTCTTAAAGCTCTTGGGAACAGAAACGTTTATACTGTTTATGCCAAGAGTTCTCGGATCCGTTATCACACCTGTAAGTGCCGAAGCACATGCAGTCTCCGGAGAAACCAGATATACCTTTGCATCTCTGGTCCCGCTTCTTCCTTCAAAATTCCTGTTGAACGACCTTAAACTGATTCCGCCTGAATTCGGTGAAAAACCCATCCCTATACAGGGGCCGCATCCGCACTCAAGAAGTCTTGCACCGGATGAAAGAATATCGCTGAGCGCCCCGCAATCAGAGAGCATGGAAAGCACCTGCTTCGAACCGCAGGAAACGGACATGCTGACACTGTCAGAGATCTTTCTGCCTTTCAACATATTGGCGCATTTAAGCATATCGCTCAAAGAAGAATTCGTACATGACCCGATGCATACCTGGTCAATTTTAATACCGGACACTTCACTTACCTTAACCACATTATCAGGCTGGTGCGGGCAAGCGATCATAGGTTCCAGTTCAGACAGATCAATTGTTATCATTTCAGAGTATCTTGCATCATCATCCGCCTCACAGCGCACGAAGTCTTTCTCTCTGCCCTGAGCTTTCAAAAATTCAAGAGTATTATCATCAGATGGAAATACAGATGTAGTAGCTCCGGTCTCTGTTCCCATGTTTGTAATTGTCGCGCGCTCAGGTACAGAAAGTGTTTTGATTCCTTCTCCGCCCCACTCCATTATTTTCCCGACGCCGCCTTTCACGCTTATGCGTCTTAAAAGCTCGAGGCTCACATCTTTTGCTGTCACAAATGGCCGGAGCTTCCCTGTCAGTTCCACTCTCACTATCTCGGGCATATTGATGTAATAAGCTCCTCCGCCCATAGCAACGGCAACATCGAGTCCGCCGGCTCCGAATGCCAGCATTCCGAGTCCGCCGGCTGTAGGAGTATGGCTGTCTGATCCGATAAGAGTCTTTCCGGGTACTGCCATGCGTTCAAGATGCACCTGATGACAGATTCCGTTTCCCGGACGCGAAAACCAGATCCCGTGTTTTTTTGCTACAGTCTGAATATATCTGTGATCATCGGCGTTCTCAAACCCTGACTGCAGCATATTGTGATCGATGTAGGCGACAGATTTTTCTGTTCTGACCCTGTCTATCCCCATCGCTTCGAACTGCAGATATGCCATAGTACCGGTAGCATCCTGGGTAAGTGTCTGGTCTATATGAAGTGCAATTTCCGAGCCTTTATTTAACGTTCCGGAAATGAGATGACTGTATATTATTTTTTCAGCAACTCCAAGTCCCATCTCAATCCTCCAGACTGTTCATTCTCCCACGGGCATTTCTGACGTGTGTCATAACGGTCTTCTCAGCCTTATCCGTATCATGGTCCGATAATGCCTTGTATATCTCCTCATGCTCGGCATACGACTGCAAAGCTCTGCTTTTCTTGGAAACGGAAGCTTTTCGGAATTTTGTCATCTTCTTGTGAAGAGACCTTAATGTTTCAAAATAGGCTTTGCTTCCGGAAGCTTTGTAAAGAAGTTCATGAAATTCCGAATCCAGGTTTTTGATCTGTATGGAATTGCTCTCCCCTTCTTTTTCAACATAGAACCTCTGAAGGTCAAGCACCTCGCGCATTTTTTCAAGCTCTTCCTTACTGATACGTGCAGCTGCCCTTCTGGCTGATTCCGGTTCTATGGAGAGCCGGATATCATACATGTCCTGCATGTCTTCATAAGAAATACCTATAACCGTTATATTCCTGCCGGACTCTTCAACCAGCTGCTCCTGCTCGAGTCTCCCCAGAGCTTCTCTGACCGGAGTCCTGCTGACACCAAGTTCTTTGGCCAGACCCGCCTCATTGACAATGTCCCCTCTTCTATACTTACCGGAAAGAATGTCCGCTTCGAGCTGGTCGAAGATCTGATCAGCCAGCGATATATTTCTGTGTTCTATCATTTTATCAGCCTTTCTTTTTAAGTATTCCGCCTGAAAGCTCTTCTGCTTTGCTCTCCAGCTCATTCTGTGACAGTGCTGTTGTACGCCCGTCTTCATACTGACTGTCTACCCAGGCTTTCATCTCTTCGACAAGTTTGCTGTGTTTGCTGAGTTCCTTATCACCCTTTAATCCGTAGTTTTTATTAAGCCAATAAGCTATCCCGGCAAGGCCTGAGTTCTTGCTTACCGCAACATTGGCCGGGCGGTTAAGGATTTTCTCAGTGTTGAAAATGTTGTATATCTCCTCATCCTTCAGGAGGCCGTCTGCATGAATACCCGCTCTTGTCACATTAAAGCTTCTGCCCACAAAAGGCGTCATAGGAGGAATATTGTATCCGATCTCGTTTTTAAAGTATTCCGCGATCTCTGTTATAACTGTCGGATCCATTCCGTCCAGAGATCCTCTTAATGATGCATATTCAAATACCATTGCCTCAAGAGGTACATTGCCTGTACGCTCACCAATGCCCAGAAGCGAGCAGTTAACTCCGCTTGCTCCGTAGAGCCAAGCAGTAGCGGCATTTGCTACAGCCTTATAGAAGTCATTGTGCCCATGCCACTCAAGGTTTTCGCTCTTCACTCCGGAATAGTGCTGCAGCCCGTATACGATTCCTGCAACACTCCTCGGCAGTGCAACCTCTGTATACGGAACACCGTAGCCCATCGTATCGCAGGCCCGGATCCTCACAGGAATTCCGGCATCATCGGAAAGCTTCATCAGTTCATTGACAAAAGGAACAACAAAGCCGTAGAAATCCGCTCTTGTAATATCTTCAAGATGACATCTCGGCATAACTCCAGCCTCAAAAGCGTCTCTGACAGTATCAAGATAATGCTCCATAGCTTCTCTTCTCGTCATCTTGAGTTTTTTGAAAATATGGTAGTCGCTGCAGGAAACAAGTATGCCTGTCTCACGTATACCGAGATCTTTAACGGCCTTGAAATCTTCTTTACTCGCGCGGATCCATGTAGTTATCTCGGGAAAACGCAGGCCCAGATCCATACATTTTTGTATAGCTTCCCTGTCTCTTTTCGAATAGATGAAAAATTCTGTCTGCCTTATAAGACCATACGGGCCTCCGAGTTTGGAAAGCAGCTTGAACAGATCCGTGATCTGATCCGGTGTATAGGGGTTAACAGACTGCATCCCGTCGCGGAAAGATGTATCTGTTATCCAGATGTCCTCCGGCATGGACATAGGCACTCTTCTGTGGTTGAAAGCGACCTTAGGTATCTCATCATAATCATATACTTCCCTGTAGAGTACAGGTTCTTTGACATCCTGCAATGAATAGCGGTAGTTGTTTTCCTCCAGAAGATTGCTCTTTGGTGAAAGTTCAAGCATTTTATCTCCTCCAATGCAAAAAATATTGCAGTATTATTGTATTAATGTATACAAGAATACTGCAATGCTATTATTTTGTAAAGTGTTTTTTAAAGAAGAATTACTCCTGCCTTCTTGCAGATCTCTATTGTATCCTCGTCCCAGACAGAAGCCTGTACTTCGCCGATATGAGCTTTGCCGAGAAGAAGCATTGATAGTCTGCTCTGACCTATTCCTCCTCCTATTGTCAGCGGAAGCTCACCGTTCAAAAGAGCTTTGTGATAAGGAAGCGCTCTTCTGTCATCACAGTTTGCCGCTTTAAGCTGCCTGTCCATAGACTCCGGAGATACTCTAATTCCCATAGAGGACAATTCAATGGAGCAATCAAGGACATCATCCCAGAACAGTATGTCTCCGTTGAGCTCCCAATCGTCATAGTCCGGAGCACGCCCGTCATGGGGCTTTCCTGATTTCAAAGGAGCTCCGATACCGATTATGAATACCGTTTTGTGTTCCTTGGTATATCTGTTTTCTCTCTGCTTCGGAGTGAGATCCGGATACATATCTTCCAGATCCTGAGAGCTTATGAAAGAAACATTTCTTGAGAGCTTTCCAAGATGCTGAAGCTGCGGATATATGGCCTGCATCGTGTCCTGTGTGTCACAAATAGCCTGAACTATATCCAGCACAGTGGCCTTGAGATAATCTATATTCCTGTTTTCAGAAAGGATAACTTTTTCCCAATCCCACTGGTCGACGTATACGGAGTGCAGGTTGTCGAGCTCGTCCTCATCACGCCTTATCGCGTCCATATCAGCAACTATTCCTTTACCGGGATAGAAACCGTATCGTTTCAGGGCCATCCTCTTCCATTTGGCAAGAGACTGTACGACTTCGCCTTTTGTATCCGATCTGAGGATATCGAATGAGACCGGACGCTCATATCCGTTCAGATTATCGTTGAGGCCGGAATTTTCGGCTACAAAAAGAGGTGCCGAGACCCTGCTTAAATTCAAAAGCGCTCCGAGTCTGTCTTCAAAGAGACGTTTTAAAAGTGAGATGGCCTTTTGTGTATCATAAATATTTAAAAGAGATACATAACCTTCGGGGATAAATGTCTTCATACAATCACTCTCCCGTAAACATGGCGACTATCTTGTTATAATACGCCTCAGCATTTTTTCTGAACTTCTTCTGGAAATCTTTTGCCTGCTCCTCACCGGAACACATGAATTTAAGATTCAGTATCTCACCCACACCGTCGGAGAGAAGGAATTTGACACTGTATACTCCATCTTCTTCCGAATATGAAGTTCTGATCATCTGTTCGCGCTTGATCTTTTCATTAACGGGTCCGACGGAGCGGTTGACCTTCTGCCTTACGCTGAACGGCAATGAAGAACCCACCTGATCTATATCATCAGCGCCCTTTGGAGTTATCATATAACGGCCGTTGTCTTCGTCATATGCAATAAGTCCGGTTTCTGTAAGCTCAGACAGGCAGTCGGAGTAGTCAAAATAACCGACGCCTCCGTCCACTCTGCATATCTCGAAAATAGTGGAGATATCCACCCCTCCGGACAGTCTTCTGAGTATATACAGGATCAGAAGCTTGATATCAAGTTTTTCACGGATAAAGCCGTATTCTTCGTCCATTCTCAGACCTCCGGAAACTTGCTGACAATATTGTCCTTATCCTTATAGATACTGTTTTCAGGAATAACGCCCCTGACACATGAAGTAGGATAGATATTTGTATGTCTCCCGATGACTGTTCCGGGATTCAGAACACTGTTGCAGCCTACTTCCACATAGTCTCCCAATATCGCGCCGACCTTTTTCCTCTGTGTTTCGACAGGATTTCCCGGCTCCTTGATAACTACCAGGGACTTGTCGCTTTTAACATTTGAAGTAATGGAACCTGCGCCCATGTGGGACTTATATCCCAATATCGAATCTCCGACGTAATTATAGTGCGGGACCTGGACATTGTCGAAAAGAACAACATTTTTAAGCTCAGTGGAATTTCCGACAACAGCATTCTTTCCGACTATTGCGCTTCCTCTGATAAAAGCACACTGCCTTATTTCAGCACCGTGATCAACGATAAGCGGAGCTCCAAGATACGCTGATGGAAAGATTTTTGCGTCTTTTGCGATCCAGACACCTTCCGAAGGATTATCAAACTCATCCCTGCTGAGAGTCGGGCCGAGCATCAATATGAAATCCTTAATATCTGCAAGTGCTTCCCAGGGATATGTTTTACCTGAAAAAAGCTCTCTTGCGATCGTATGCTCGAGGTCAAGAAGATCTATGATTTCTGTCATTTATTTCACCTTTATCAGCTTTCCGGCCTTATTCATGGCCTCTATGATGTAATCAACTGCGTATGCACAATCGCCGGCATCTATAGCTTCAGACATAACCCTTAATACGGGTTCCGTTCCGCTTTTTCTCAAAAGAACTCTGCCGTTTGCTCCGAGCTTCTCCTCCATGTCGGAGACTGCCTTAATTACGAGAGGCGAATTCATGGTCTCATCCTTATCCGTTACGATAACATTCTTAAGCACCTGCGGATACATCTTCATACCTTCAGCGAGCATCGACAAAGGCATTTTCTTATCGAGCATGGTCATCATAACCATGAGAGATGTAAGTATTCCGTCTCCGGTAGTGGCATACTTGCCGAAAATAATATGCCCCGACTGTTCCCCTCCGAGAACAAATCCGTTTGTCATCATATTCTCTGCAACGTATTTATCGCCTACAGGCGTCTTTTCAGTTCGAATATCCAGAGCATCAAGCGCTTTATACAGACCCATATTAGACATGACGGTCGTTACTACGGTATTGCCGTCGAGAAGTCCCTCTTCTTTTAGATATTTGCCGCAGATATACATTATGTGGTCACCGTTGACTACGTTTCCGTTCTCATCTACTGCAAGACATCTGTCGGCATCCCCGTCATATGCGAAACCGACATTAAGACCGTTATCGAGAACAAACTTTCTCAGTCCGTCTATATGCGTGGAGCCGCAATTCTCGTTGATATTAACGCCATCGGGAGTATTGTTTGTAACATAAACCTTGGCTCCCAAGGCCTCATATACCGCTCTGGCAATATTCCAGGAAGCTCCGTTTGCACAGTCAAGTCCGACCTTCATTCCGTTGAAAGCCCTTGTCGGAACTGTCATAAGATATCCGATATAGCGGTTTCTGCCTCCGGCATAGTCTATGACATTTCCCATCTTCTCACGCTCTGCAAGCGGGATCTCTTCAGACTCTCCGTCCATATACGCTTCGATCTTTTCCTCGATATCAGCTTCGATCTTCTGGCCGTTTGCCCTCATTATCTTTATTCCGTTGTCATAGAACGGATTATGGCTGGCGGAGATCATTATTCCGCAGTCAAAACCGCCGGTACGGCAACAGTAAGAAACGGAGGGTGTCGTTGTAACGTGCAGAAGATAGGCATCAGCTCCGGAGGAAGTCAGTCCTGCAGAAAGAGCATACTCAAGAGTATACGAACTTCTTCGCGTATCCTTGCCTATTATGATCCTTGCGCGCCCGTCTTCATGATTCTGTCCGTAGTACCAGCCGAGATATCTTCCGACCTGAAATGCCCTTGACGCTGTCAGTTCTTTATTGGCCTCGCCTCTGAAACCGTCAGTTCCAAAATATTTTCCCATACATTTCCTCTCTTTCAGTTTTTTGAAATATCCGAACTGTCTCTGAGGAGACTGTTCAGTTCATCTATGAATGAGTTGACATCTTTAAAGCTTCTGTATACAGAAGCAAATCTTACATAGCTGACCTCGTCGATTTCTTTCAGACGATCCATTACCATTTCGCCTATAGTGACGGATTTAACTTCCTTTTCAAGCCGTCCGCGGAGTTCAAGCTCGATATCGTCCGCAATTTTTTCAATGCTGTCCAACGCGACAGGTCTTTTCTCACATGCTCTCAGCATTCCGTTGATCAGTTTCATGCGGTCGAATGCCTGGCGGGTCCCGTCACGTTTTACAACATAGAGCGGCATGCTCTCTATCATCTCATATGTGGTAAATCTTTTTCCGCAGGAAAGGCACTCTCTTCTCCTCCTGATCCTGGCCCCCTCATCAGCAGGGCGTGAGTCTACGACTTTGTCTTCAAGATATCCGCAGTATGGGCATTTCATGGCTTAGGTCTCCTTATTCAAACTATTTAAATATTCCGGGAGTTCTTCTCTCGTGAACATGATATTCAGAACACTCAGGAGTGCGTTTGTACTTAAGTATATCGGCAATCCAAGACTTTCAAGAAGTCTCTTCCTTATTTTAGAGCTGTTGTTTTTCCCTGAAAGACCGAGCAGATAAAGATCTTTTTTACTTATTTTCCCGAAAGATCCCTTGTCGGTGCTTTCATCCAGGAACGTGACCCCGGCTGTTTTCAGACTGCTTATGATCACATTTTCATCAAGGCCTTCTACACCGAGATACCCTTCTTTTGAGGGCTTGTCTTTTCTTCTTTCTTTGCCTTTAACATTGGGTATATAAGCATTTTTGATCTTATCCTGCGGCACAAAGCTCTTGATGTAGTTTCTTATCTGGAAACCGGAAGCGTCACTGTCTGTGAGGATAACGATTCCTGAAATATCAGCTATTTTTTTAATCAGATTACGTTTCTGAGCGTCATTGTAGATCCTGAACCCTGAGGTCTCAAAAATCTCCGTATCCAGAAAACTTTTGAGTTTCATCAGATCATATCTGCCTTCGACTATAA
Organism: Oscillospiraceae bacterium; assembly: GCA_902802045.1. Taxonomy (GTDB): domain Bacteria; phylum Bacillota; class Clostridia; order Oscillospirales; family Oscillospiraceae; genus Limivicinus. Next base: position 291,988 of record CADCKQ010000002.1, read on the forward strand.
CGGCTTCTTTTATTCTATACATTGCAGAGATCGAGTATAAGGCTCTTAAGGATCGTCATCTCGTCATTGGCAGATGTCTTCAGCGAAAGATCCGCGTCTGCGCAAAGGATTACGGCATTTGCAAGGTATTCGGCCGATATTCCTCTGCTTTTTGAAACGGACATTTTAGCCATATATTCACTGGAACCCGTATGCTGTATGACTTTTTTATAGTCGCCAGTCGTTTTTCCGCAGTACAGTCTCCGGAACTGCGATGCCAGAAGAGCAACGAAAGGTATAGCTTCAAAGGATGGCAAAGAAGTGATCTTTTGCAGATTGTCAAATGCGGCATTATAGTTTTTACTGACTATCTGATCTGTGAGTTTGAAAACATCCCCTTCATCGAGCATATCCGTAACAGCGTTGATATCATCCCTTGTAATGCTGTTTGTCCGGCTGTAAGCGGCAATTTTGTCGATTTCACTTATAATTGCTCTCATCGAAGTTCCGGACCGATCAATAAGATATGAGGCATTTTGAGACGATATCTCTTTTTCATATGACGCGAATCGTTTGGATATCCATCTGATCAAAGAGGGTCTGTCCTGTTCCTTAAAAATCAGTTCTTTTCCGTTCTCCCGGAGATTCTTTATCAATTTAAGTCTGCTGTCGGGAGTCTGATGCGCATAGTAAAGTACAACTATACTGGAATACTCCGGAGGGTTTCTGAAGATCTCAGCTATATTGTCTTTTTCAAAGTCTTCAAGTTTTCCGAAATCAACATTTCTGAGCTCGCAATATGACCTTTCGGACATGAAAGGCGGAGTTTCAATAAAATCCAGAAAAGCTTTTGTGTCAATTTCAGGTCCGTCGAAGCAGGCATATCCGAAGTCAGAGCTTCCGTCCGGGAGGCATCTGTTCAGGATCGAATTTGCAAACTGCCTCGATAAATAATCCTCGTCACCCCAAATCAGATAAAGGCTTTCCGGTCCTGACTTCTTCAGTTCAGAGAGGGCAGAAGCGTAGTTTGTACTTTCATCACGTTTATCCTGTTTTGATCTGTTGTAAGCCATTCTTTTCAATCTATCCTGAAGCAGATATTCCCGTCTTTATCGGTACGGTATATCCTGCAGCCAGCATGTTCAAGCCGTTCCAGGGCTTCCGGAGCAGGATGACCGTATGTGTTAAAGCCTGTGCTGACCACAGCATATTCCGGTGATATTTTTTTCAAAAAATCTGAGCCGCTCGAGTATTTTGATCCGTGGTGTCCTGCTACGAGCAGGTCAATATCTGGAATATGATGTCTGAATATAAGCTGTTCTTCTGACTCAGAGTTCGCATCACCGGTAACAAGTATCCTGAATCCGGCTGCATCTATAAGCATCATTATACAGCTTTCATTCTCACTGACTGCATCTCCATCCGGAGAATACAGAGAGATGCTAATATTATCGCATTCTATTTCAGCATCACTGCCAAGAAGAATTGTATTGACTCCGTTTCTTTCTGCCGAAGTCATTACAGTATCCAGCATCTCATCATCATCCGGAACACTATCGGGAATGATCAGGTTTTCCACATCGACGATCTCTTCCAGGTATTCGACACCGTTGCAGTGGTCCGAATGAAGGTGGGTCAGAATGAGATAATCGGCTTTATGTCTTGCACATGAGCTCAGATAAGCGCCGGTGATTATCCCCGCATTTTCCGTTGTATATGTACTTCCGCAATCGATCAGTATCGTCTTGTCTCCGGAATACAGAGCAAGGCTCTGGCCCTGACCGACATTTACAGTCGTGAAATACGCTTTGGGCGAAGAATAATAATATGACGAAAAAGCCGTGGCCCCTATAAAGATTCCGATTATTACGGTAATTCCCGCGGGAACCAAAACTGATTTTCTCTTTTTGCTGAAAATCAAATACAGTATGACAATATATGAAAGGACAAGCCATATACCGTATATCCCGTTAATATAGACACAGCTGTAATTGAAATCAGAAAGCAGTTTTACGACACAGATAATATATCTCGCGAAATAAGATATGAATAACGCAATACCTTTTCCCAAAACAGGGATGATGCAGCCTGAAACACATGCCGCAAAACCGCCGATAAAGCATATGCTGACAGCCCAGAGACACAAAACATTAGTCAAAGGACTGATAACAGAAACAAACTTAAAGTGAACAGCCATCAGCGGTATCGAGAATACGAGAACACTCAGCGAACTGGCAGCAATCCCGGAAATATAGACAGCGAGTTTTGCAAATACTCCCTTTTTAGCCCTAAGTGAGGCGGTGAAGTTCTCGAATGCAGGAGAAACAAGCTGAATTCCCGCCATTGCAGAGAAGGACAGCTGAAGACCTGTACCGGTAACAGCGTAAGGATTGACCGCAAGTATCAGCAGAAGAGCAAACGAAAGCGATGTCAGCGGATCGTTCTGTCTTTGAAGTACCGGTGCCAGAAGAAGTATGCTCATCATAACTGCGGCTCTTACAGCAGAAGCCGGAGTACCGGATATAAATACAAATAACCAGACAACTGCTATAGAAAACAGAGAAGCCCTTCTGGTCCTGCCAAAAATAAATATGACTGCTCCCGCCAAAAACGAGATATGCAGGCCTGAGACAGCCACCGCATGCATAAGTCCCGCTCTGGACATCGACTGGTACAGAGAAACATCCCTGTAAAGATCTGTTTTATCTCCCAGAAGAAGAGATCTCATAAAGCTCTCCGTTTCTTCAGGAAATATAACGGAGATCTCATTTTTCAATGCAGCAGAGATGATCTTCGGGAAATATCTGACCGGAGTGATCGTATGCTCTTTAAAAAGCTTCACCCTGCTTTGAGAAGTTCCTGTAACAAAAATATCCCTGGCAGAATAAGTATAGTTTGTTCTGCCGTATAAGACACGGGCATCTCTGAATCTGACCCTTAAACCGATAACATTCCCGGGTCTGAGCGATTTCTCCGGAATTTCATCGTAGATATATAAAACAGATTTCAGGCCCTTGCATGTTCCGTCCAGTATCTTAACGGATACCTTTTCGTACTCCTGATTCTTTTCAGGCAGATCCGATACTTCTGCTGTAATATACTCTGATCTTCCGTCTGATTTTGATGCTTTTACGGCAGTATTCTTATATGAAACACAGAACCTGAATATGCCGGAAGCTGCTCCAAGAAATAACAGAAATACGATCAGCAGTTTTCTGTTTTTCCTGCATAAGATGAGCAGGCCTGCAGCGATCAGAAGACATATTACAGCAGATAAGATCAGATAGCCCGGACTCAGGAGATATGCACAGAGACAGCATGCCGCCGCAAAACCGAGGCTGAACCATGCAAGGTATCTCACGGCATCTTAAATTATTTTGTCAGAGAGTTTCTTTCCGCCAAGTATATGAAAATGAAGATGCATTACGGTTTGTCCGCCGTCTTCACCGCAGTTGTTTATTACTCTGAAGCCTTCAAGGCCGAGGGAATCTGCGATCTTTTTAACAGCCTCAAAGCATTTTGCAACATATAAAGAATTGCTGTCGTCGATCTCCAGAGCTGAAGCAATATGCGTCTTCGGAACAACGATGACATGTACCGGAGCCTGAGGATTTATATCATTGAAAGCATAGCAGTATTCGTCTTCATATACTTTGGTGCTGGGAATAACACCCTCAATGATCTTACAGAAAAGACAATTATCATCTAACATTCTATTTACCTCCTGAACATTTTACACAATCGCAAACAGCAGACATTGCCTCATCAAGCTTTCCGGAATCGGTTCCGCCGCCCATTGCACTGTCAGCTTTTCCTCCGCCCTTACCTCCGATTATCGGACATATTCTCTTAATGATCTGTCCTGCATTGTAACCCGCGGCAACAGCGTCCTTTCCGCATACAACAAGAATCGATACTTTTTCATTTGCAGCAAGGGAAATAACGGCAACAACGGATCCATCCCTGTCTCTGAGCATGTCTCCGAGTTTTCTCATCGAATTTGCATCACCTTCGGTTAGTTTTGCCGTAACAACATGAGCATCACCTATCGAGACTGCATTCTTGAGTATCATATCCACAGCAGCTCCGGTCTCTTTGCTCCTGAGACTTTCAATAAGCTGCTTCTGTTCTTTGAGCTCAGCATTCATCTGCTCAAGCTTTGAAAGGATATTCTGGGGAGATGACTTCAGGAATGCAGAGATCTCAGCTATTTCCAGGAGGGACTCGTTAAGGGCTTTCAGCGTTTCAAGTCCTGTAACTGCTTCTATTCTTCTGACTCCGGAAGCAACGCTTCCTTCAGAAACTATATGGAAAGATCCGATGTTTGAAGAATTATCGACATGAGTACCGCCGCAGAGCTCACGGCTGTAATCACCGATACTTAATACTCTTACGAACTCACCGTATTTCTCACCGAACAGAGCTGTAGCTCCTGACCTCATGGCTTCATTGACGTTCATGACTTCAGTATGAACAGGAAGAGCTGAGAGGATCACGTCGTTTACCTCTTTCTCTATATTCCTGATATCGTCATCTGAAAGTGCGCTGAAATGTGTGAAATCGAATCTGAGCCGGTCTGCCTCAACAAGTGAACCCGCCTGATGCACATGGTCACCGCATGCATTTACAAGAGCCTTCTGCAGGATATGAGTCGCACTGTGGGCTCTTCGAATTGCAGTTCTTCTTTCAATATCGTATTCAGAAGTGCATTCGTCTCCGACCTCCACAATGCCGGACAGGACTTTAGCGTAATGCATATATTTCCCGCCCTTATTCTTCTTAACGTCATTGACCTCTAAAATGAATTTATCCGAATAGATCTTACCGTGATCTCCGACCTGTCCGCCCATTTCTGCATACATAACAGTCTTGTCGAGCACGACAATAATATCCATACCTGCAGCCGCCATTGGAGTCTTTTCTCCGTCAGATACAATGGAAAGAACTCTGGACTCACAGCTGGAATTGTCATACCCCAGAAATTCTGTATCCGGGATCTCCTTGCCGAATTCGACACCTGCCCAACCCAGATCGCCGAGAGCTTCTCTTGCCTTTCTTGCTCTCTGTTTCTGTTCCTCCATATAGGATGCGAATCCCTGTTCATCAACGGTCATCCCGTTTTCTTCGCACATATCTGTTGTAATATCGAGCGGGAAACCGTAGGTATCATAGAGCTTGAAAGCATCAGCGCCGGAAAGCTCTTTAATTCCTTCTGCCTTATGTTCCTCTATGAGCTCATTGCACATCTTCATTCCGGCATCAAGAGTCTTGCCAAAGCTTTCTTCCTCTGCTTTTAAAACCTTAATGATATAGGACACCTTTGACCTGAGCTCGGGATACTGGATCTCATTCTGTTCAACAACAGTTTCGACCACCTTCCAGAGGAACGGATCCTTAACACCAAGGCGTCTTCCGTGTCTGGCAGCTCGTCTTATCAGTCTCCTGAGAACATAGCCTCTCCCGAGGTTTGAAGGAAGTATTCCGTCAGATATCATAAATACAGCTGATCTGATATGGTCGGTAATAACTCTGAGGGAAACGTCGGTATCATGATCCTGCTCATAATATGCTCCGGTAAGTTCGCTCACTTTATTGGTGATATTCATGACAGTATCCACATCAAAAAGCGAATCGACATCCTGGCAGACAACGGCAAGTCTCTCCAGACCCATACCCGTATCTATGTTTTTCTGTTTGAGTTCCGTATAGTTGTTGTTACCGTCATTGTCAAACTGGGAAAATACTATGTTCCAGACTTCCATATAACGGTCGCAGTCACATCCGACAGTGCAGCTGGGTTTGCCGCAACCGTACTTCTCGCCCCTGTCATAGTAGATCTCACTGCAAGGCCCGCACGGGCCTGCGCCGTGCTCCCAGAAATTGTCTTCCTTTCCGAACTTGAATATCCTCTCCTTGGAGATCCCCATCTCCTCATTCCAGATACGGAAAGCCTCATCATCATCAACATAAACAGAGGGATAGAGTCTGTCCGGATCGAGACCGACCCACTCAGGTGAGGTCAGAAATTCCCAGCCCCAATGGATCGCTTCAGTCTTGAAATAATCTCCGAAGCTGAAATTTCCGAGCATCTCAAAATATGTGCCGTGTCTGGCAGTCTTACCGATGTTCTCAATATCGCCGGTCCTTATGCATTTCTGACAAGTACATACCCTGTGCCTCGGCGGCTCCTGTTCACCCTTGAAATACGGCTTCATAGGCGCCATACCTGAGTTTATTATCAAAAGGCTGGCGTCATTTTGCGGAATGAGCGAGAAGCTCGGAAGACGCAAATGGCCTTTTGTTTCAAAAAAGCTTAAAAACATTTCTCTCAGCTGGTTTAATCCGAATTTTTCCATCTTTATTATCTCCGTATGTTGAAATTTTACTGTTTTGGTTTTCTGACTATTGAGAGTCTCGGCGCTTCTGCAGGAAGCTTCATTTTTAGCTCCATCATGGCATGGGGCGTATTATTTATCTCATTTGCTTCCCCGTCATAAATATGGTCAGCTTTAAAAGACAAGGGCCTTTCACCGGGAATCAGAAGTTCAAGAAGATCACCCTTAGAGAACTTGTTTCTCTGTGAGAGAACTGCATTTCCCTCCACATCACAGCTTTCTACAACGGCTGCGATATCGGCATCCTGCGTATAACTTGAATTGCCGTAGCTCTGACCGGGGTACGAATAGTAAAAACCTGTCGAATACGGCCTGTGGCTCACTTTTTCGGTCTCACTTACCCAGACCGGATCAAGCTCTTCCCCGTTAAGATAAGCATCCAGTGCATGTCTGTATGCATTTGCTGTAACAGCAGTATAGTAAGCGGATTTCATCCTGCCTTCTATCTTGAATGAATCGATTCCGGCATCGGCAAGATCGGCTATATGTTCTATCATACACATGTCCCGGGAATTCAGAATGTGTGTTCCGCCGTCTTCTGAAATCTCAAAATACTCACCCGGCCGCTTCTCTTCAACAAGATGATATTTCCATCTGCATGGCTGGGCACACTCTCCGCGGTTTGCATCTCTTCCGGCCATATAGTTTGAGAGCAGACACCTTCCGGAGAATGATACGCACATTGCTCCGTGAACAAAAGCTTCGAGTTTGAGTTTCTCGGGTACCGCCTGCCTGATCATCTCGATCTCTTTGATCGATGTCTCTCTGGCCAATACGACAGTATCTGCACCCGTGTCATAGAGAAACTTTGCGGTTTCGCTGTTGATTACTCCGAACTGGGTACTGACATGTATCCCGATACCGGGAGCATAACGTTTTGCAAGACTCATGACCCCGAGATCGGCTATGATAAGAGCATCTGCGCCGATGCTGTTAAGGAATTCAAGATACGGGGGAAGCTTGTTCAGCTCATATTCTCTTGGAAGAGTATTGCATGTGACATATATCTTTCTTCCTTTTGAATGAGCATATGAAACAGCCTTTTCAAGTTCTTCATCGCTGAAATTTACTGCTGCAGCCCTCATTCCAAACATGGTTCCTGCCAGATACACGGCATCTGCTCCGTATGCTATGGCCATTTCCAGGCGTTCGAAATCTCCCGCAGGGCAAAGAAGCTCAAGATCTTTATTCATATCAGCCCTGAGTCCCGGAAAATGCAAGGAACTGCTCATATGTCTGGAAGAATCTGTGTGTTCCGGATTCTTCGTCGAGTCTGTAGTACAGATAGTTTGTATCAGAGGGGTACAGTGCTGCATTTATTGAAGCAAGTCCGGGATTTGCTATAGGCGTGGGAGGAAGCCCCGAATAAATACGTGTATTGTAAGGTGAATCCTCTTCAAGCATATCCGCGTCAGGCTCGCCCTCATGATCAGGATGGACATAGAGTATCGTCGCATCAATACCGAGCGTCATTCCGGTCCTGATCCTGTTATAAATAACTGAAGCGATCAGCTGCCGCTCATCATTATTGGCAGCTTCTTTTTCTATCATGGATGCAATATTGATGATCTCATCCATAGAATAACCCATTGACTCGGCTCTGGATTCCATATCATCGGTAACGCGGTAATTATAGTTTTCAAGGAACTTGTTGATCGCGCTTGAGGCCTGCATGCCGATATAGAACTGATATGTATCCGGGAACAGATAACCTTCAAGACGAGCAGCATCACCAAGCTTTTCAGGGTCAAGAAAATCATAATTGAAGCTGTAGTTTGCTGCGGCTTCCATCAGATCCGCATAAGAGGCGACGTCTTCTTCCTCCAGAGTCTTGAAGATCTTATACATAGTATAGCCTTCAGGAATCGTAATATCGATCGTAAGGGTACCCCCTGCACCCTTTTGCATATTCTTGATGAGAGCGCGATAGTCGTAGGTCGATTTCAGCTCATAGAGTCCCGGGTCTATTTTGTTTGCCGCATGGGATATCTTACAGTAAAACTTAAACAGACTTTTGTACTCGATAAGACCTGCATCCTTGAGTGTGTCAGCCACATAATCTATATCGGCAACAGAGATATCCTCCGTTCCTTTCAAAACGCCGTCTTCATATTTATCAACGGTCTCAGACGAGATCACTGATGTGGGAATGCTGATCGTAGCTGTAAAATCATCATTCCCGAGAGCCAGTACATCACTGGCAGCCATCCATGCCAGAACGGCCAGAACAATACTGATACATGCTACAAACCCGAAATAAAGCAGACCGCCAAGACAGCCGGATCTGTATTCCCTGCTCTGTCTGACAGGCTGATAATCTCTCTCATCCTTTGGAGCTTCCTCTTCAGCCGGTTTTTTGCGTTTTACGTTTTCATCTTTCTTCTCGGGCTTATCGTCCTTATCCTTGAAGAGCATCTCATCAAGCTTTTTAGGGATATCGCGTATAGCTGTGGTTTTTTCGAGATTTTCCTTTGCATCGGGATCCGAGTCCTGCTTATCACCGAAGATCTCATCTTCAAATATGTTAAAATCCTCAAAGCCTGCCCCGGTGCCGCTCTCCTCAGGAATTTCTTCCTTTTTGCTGTCGGCACGTTCAAAGATCTCATTCAGTTTTTTAAGATCATCATTCATATCATCAAAACATTAAAGAATAGATTTAATATAGCTGTATATCTCAGAGTTTTTCTCTTCTACCTCACGCTCTTTGCCGTCTTTCATGAAATCGACCCTGTGCCATTTGAAAAAATCACATGCCTTTGAGGCTGTTTCGAGGCACTTTTCAAGATAGGCCTTATCAGCTTCGTGAATATCTGCAGAGGTATGTGTATTCTCCTGCCTTTGCTTCATTCTTCTGAGTGACGTTTCAATATCAACATCAAGGTATATTACGCTGTCCGGAACCGGAAGACCCATTTTTACATATTCAAGATCCGAAAGCCACTCGAAGAATCCGTACAGTTCATTTCCGTTGAGCTTGCTTCCCTGATGCACGGCGTTTGACGTCGTATAGCGGTCAGCAAGGACGAGTCCGCCATTTCTGTAGTATTCTCCCCAGTCATTTACATACGAAGCATACCTGTCCACGGAGAAGAAGATCGAAGCAGTATATGCGTTCACATCTGAAGGACTGCTGCCGAACCTGCCTTGAAGGTACATTCTTATCAGTGCGCTGCTTTCCTTGTCATAGCGGGGAAATACTATATGTCTGTATGAAATTCCGTCTGCATCAAGTTTGGAGCATATTCTCCTGTACTGGGAGGATTTTCCGCTCCCGTCGATGCCTTCAAAAATTATCAGTTTACCGTCTGCCAAAACTCTGCCCTCTGAATTGAATAATCAGATCTGTGAGAATACATTCCCCAGATACTCATGTAAAACGAGATTTGCCATACCGTCATACGGAGTTGCGCTGTGGTTTATAAGCACGAGCTTATTGCCGTTATAATAATTGATCATTCCCGCAGCAGGATATACATTCAGGGATGTCCCGCCGACTATAAGCATATCAGCGCGGCTGATATACCTGAGCGCGTCAGTAATATCTTCTTCTTTAAGAGGTTCCTCATAGAAGACGATATCGGGTCTTATAACGCCGCCGCATTCACATCTGGGTACACCGTCCTCAACGTTCATTGCCTGATAGTTGAAGATCTTCCCGCATTTGGAACAGTATGCCCTCAAAAGGCTGCCGTGAAGCTCTATAACTCTTTTGCTGCCTGCAGCCTGGTGAAGTCCGTCTATATTCTGAGTGACTACTGCCCTCATCTTGCCTTCTTTTTCCAGTTCCGCAAGCCTCAAATGTGTGATATTGGGTTTTACGTCCTTAATCATGAGCTTCGCCCTGTAAAACCTGTAGTATTCCTCAGGATTAGCTTCAAAGAACGAATGGGAAAGAATTGTTTCGGGGTTATATTTCCATTGCTGGTGATACAATCCGTTGGTACTTCTGAAATCGGGTATCCCGCTTTCAGTGCTTACTCCTGCGCCTCCGAAAAAGACTATATTGTCGGATTCCTCGACCCATTTTTTTAATTTTGCAATTTTTTCATCCATTATTCTTCACCTTTTCAAGTACAGCATCATACTTTTCTTCGAGCTGTTTATATGTCAGTTCATACTCCCTGCGTATAACAAAGCTGAAAGTCTCATCTGTGCTTAAGCCCGCGAGATAGTCGAACCATACGCCGCATATTCTCGCTGCAGACATTGCTGCTTCTGCGGAAGCCTTCAAAGCAACTGCTACGGACGATGATACCTTTTCCGACATTTCTTTAAGGAAATCCATTAAAACGACCATCATCCCGATGATCTCTTCTGTTATCTCTGAAGCCGGATGAAGGCAGGCATCGAGTTCTTCCTGAGGTCTGTTTTCTTTTAGTGCTTTGTTCATCGGCGCCCTGCATCTGATGTCCTGGTCCATGAGCGCGCTCATATATGTCCTGAGCTTATCGGTATTTCTGACAATATAAATCAACCGCTCATTCTCAGGCTCAGAAGCCTGAAGAGCATTAGCAGCCTTTAAAGCCATTGCGCAAGCCAAAGCTGCAGATGCTGCAGCAACTGTACCCGCTTCAGCTTTAGAAGAGGTTTCAGACAGCTTGGAAGTAAGCTCATCCATATTAAAATTTTTATATCTCTCTGCCTTTAGAATGATCTTTTCTGCCATACTCTTTATTTTCCTCTCAGTTTCTGTTGAATTCTCTTAAGCTCAGACCTTCATTTTTGTTCAATGCCCAGTTAATACACCATTCGGATGTAAACAGAAGCAGGTTATTGCCCTTGAAATCCTGTACCCATCTTGTATCGCTGGTGAGGTTCAAAGAACGGATATCCAAATTCTCGTTATCTACCCATCTGATATACTCAAAAGGCAGCTCTCTTCTTCTTATATCAACTCCGTATTCAGTTTTCAGTCTGTATTCAAGTACTTCGAACTGGAGAACGCCGACGACCCCGACTATCACTTCTTCTATTCCGGTATGCGGCTCATGGAAGATCTGGATAGCGCCTTCCTGGGCGATCTGCATTATCCCCTTCTCAAACTGCTTGTGTTTCATCGTATCTGTTCTCTCAACAGACGCGAAATGTTCCGGAGCAAATGTCGGGATCCCTTCAAACCGGACAGTCTTTCCCTTTTCACAGACAGTATCTCCGATAGAAAAGATCCCGGGATCGAATACACCGATAATATCGCCGGCATATGCTTCATCAATAACAGATCTCTCCTGAGCCATCAGCTGCTGAGGCTGTGCAAGACGGAGCACCTTATTGCCCTGAACGTGGAAATACTCCTTATCACGCTCAAACTTTCCCGAACAGATCCTCATGAAGGCTATCCTGTCTCTGTGCGCCTTGTTCATGTTAGCCTGGATCTTGAAGATGAAAGCCGAAAAATAATTGTCAAACGGGTCTACAAACTCGCTCTCTGCAAGTCTCGGCAGAGGAGGCATCGTCATGGAGAGGAAATTCTTCAAAAACGGTTCTATTCCGAAGTTGTTGAGCGCAGAACCGAAAAAGACGGGGCTCAGTTCTCCTTTTCTGACCTTGTCTATATCAAACTCATAACCTGCGCCGTCAAGAAGCTCAATGTCGTCTGCCAGGGTAGTCCTGAGGTTTTTCCCGATAAGAGCATCAAGGGTTTCCGTATCATCCAGTGAGCATTTAACTGATGAGATCTTGTTCTGTCCTCTGTGAAATTCTGTAAAAGCAAGAATCTCCTTTTCTGTTCTGTCGTAAACTCCCTTGAATTCAATGCCGCAGCCGATAGGCCAGTTGACAGGGAATGTACCTATCCCGAATTCATTTTCCAGTTCTTCCATAAGCTCATAGGGGCTTCTCGCTTCTCTATCGAGCTTGTTGATAAATGTGAATATCGGAATATGCCTCATTGAGCAGATCTTAAACAGCTTCCTGGTCTGAGGCTCAATTCCTTTTGCTGCATCAATGACCATAACGGCGCTGTCTGCAGCCATGAGCGTACGGTATGTATCTTCCGAGAAATCCTGGTGGCCGGGTGTGTCGAGAATGTTTATGCAATAACCGTCGTACTCGAACTGCATTACTGAAGAAGTGATGGAAATGCCTCTCTGCTTTTCAAGTTCCATCCAGTCGGATACGGCATGCCTCGCGGTGGCTTTGCCCTTAACGGAACCTGCCAGCTGAATAGCCCCGCCATAGAGAAGAAGCTTTTCGGTCAATGTTGTTTTGCCTGCGTCCGGGTGTGATATTATCGCAAATGTCCTGCGTCTGTTTATTTCAGATCTGATATCCAAATCATTTAAATCCTTTTTTAAATTAAAACAATGTATTATATCACTACATATTGTTAAAAGCAATTGCGAGTACCGCAATTGCTTTTAATTTCATGCATTTTTTCAGTATCGGGTTTTATGATTTTCCTTAATGATCCGCGGCAGTTTACTTGTCTTCGGAATTGAATGCCTGTCTGAATGTCTCGACGAATGCCTTACCCGCTTCGCCTGCTGCAGCAGCTGCTTTTCCGGCCTTTTCACTTGCTGCCTTTGCAGCTTCTGACAGATTCTTTGAAAACTCCTGAAGTGCGTCAAGCGCCTTTTCAGCCATTCCCTGATCTGCATCGGACGCCGCCTTGTCAAATTCAGCCTTCATATCTTCAACTTTAACGGCTGCGTCGACTGCCGCATCCTGAACCTTGTTTACGCTCCTGCGTATCGCATTTTCAAAATCCTGTGCACTGATCTCTGCAAGGATCTTTGCCTCTTCGATCTTGTCATCTGCATTGTCGATAGCGTCTTCAGCCTTGTCTTTCAATGCTTCTGCCTTATCGAAAAGGTCATCTATCATGTTGTGAAGTTCTTCTCTGGTCATCTTTCCTGTCTCCTTTAAAATTATTGATTGAAAAGATATTAGCCTTTAATTGTAGTAAATTAATTAAATTCAGATGAATAAAATGTGAATTTGTAATCTTTATCTGCCTTCCTTTGATTTCAGAGCTTTTCCATAAAATTCACAGCCGCTTTAAGCATGAGTTTCTTGACAGTTCCGCCAAAATCAATCTCTATCAGATAATCCCCTCCCATAGGCGTCATTTTGGAGATCACGCCTTCTCCGAAGGCTCTGTGCTTCACCCGGTCGCCGGTTTTGAAATCGGAAACAGGTTTTGACGCCTGAGGTTTCTGAAGCGTAATTCTGTATGTTGATTTTACGGGTCCGGTCTTAATAATCGGCCTTTTGGAATCCGGCTCGCCATAATCAGGCTCATAAGAATAATTTCTGTCCCATGCTTTATCTGAATAACTGTATCCCCTTGTTACATTTCTCCTGACTATATGCTCCTCAGGTATCTCATCCACGAAACGTGAGATCTTGTTGTTTGTGGTTCTTCCAAAGAGCATGCGCTGTTTGGCTGCTGTTATATAGAGCTTTTTCTTCGCCCTGGTGATCGCGACATAGCAGAGTCTGCGTTCCTCTTCCATTTCATCGGGGTCTCCGATGGATCTTATACTCGGGAAAATAGATTCCTCCGCTCCGACAATGAATACTGTGGGAAACTCGAGTCCTTTGGCAGAATGCATTGTCATCATGACGACACAGTCGTTGTCCTCATTATAGCTGTCCAGGTCTGTATACAGGGCAACATCCGCCAGAAAACCGGGCAGGGAAGGTTCTTCAGCTTCCGCCATATAATTGATGATGTTCGATTTGAGTTCCTTTATGTTTTCTACTCTCGATTCGTCCTCGGGAGAACCGGACTGCTCATACATCTTCAGATAGCCGGTCTTTTCAAGCAGAGTATCCAGAAATTCGTCAAGTCCTTGGGTCTTTACGGAATCCCGGAGGCCCTCTATCATAGCCGTGAATTCTCTCATTCTGTATGAGGCTCTTGAAAGCTCGGGATATTTGTCTGCATTTTTCAAAACTTCGAACAGGGTCAGTCCCTCGTCCGAGGCCGCCTGCAGTGCCTTGTCAAGGCTCGATCTGCCTATTCCCCGCGCGGGAACATTGATTATTCTCTGAAGCCTGAGGTCATCGCTTGGAGAAGCCACAACGCAGAGGTAAGAGATAACATCTTTTATCTCAGCTCTTTCAAAGAATTTGGTCCCGCCGAACACCCTGTATGGGATCCCGTTTCTTTTTAAGGCATATTCAAGAGCGTTCGACTGGGCATTCATCCTGTACAGGATCGCATGATCTTTAAAAGAAGCCCCGCTGTCCATATCCGAGATGATCGTCGAAGCAACAAATCTGGCTTCATCATTTTCATTATCCGCGCTGTAAAGCTCTACCGGATCTCCCGGGTCTTTATTGGTCCAGAGTTCCTTCCCCTTCCGGCCGATATTGTTTCTGATAACATTATTCGCCGCGTCAAGTATATGGGATGTGGATCTGTAGTTCTGCTCGAGCCTTATCGTCCTGCAAGTCTCATAGTTGTCTTCAAAAGTCAGAATATTTTCGATATCAGCTCCCCTGAATTTGTAAATACTCTGGTCGTCATCTCCGACCACGCAGAGATTGTTGAATTTCCCGGAAATAAGGCGCGCGAAATTATACTGGAGCCTGTTCGTATCCTGATACTCGTCGATGAGGACATATTCAAACCTGTTCTGCCAGTATTCCAGAACATCCGGATTATCTTCAAAGAGCTTTACCGTAAAGAGCAGAAGATCGTCAAAATCCATGGCATTGGATCTGAAAAGTTCCTCACTGTAACGGGTATATATCTCCCCAATGCGGATCTTCCTTATGTCACGGATCATACTTGCTCTCTCGCTGTAAGCTTTTGCTGTGATCTTGCTGTCCTTTGCCCTGGAGATTTCACTGAGAACGGATTTCGGAGGGAATGTCTTGTCATCGAGATTCAGCTGCTTGAGGATCTGCTTTATAAGCGAGACGGAATCGTTTGTGTCGTATATGGTAAAACTGCTTTCAAAGCCGAGCCTTTCCGCATCCCGTCTCAGGATCCTTACGCAGGCGCTGTGGAAAGTACAGGCCCAGATATCGTTTGCCTTATCTCCCAGGCTTGACGCAAGACGGTTTTTGAGTTCGTCCGCGGCTTTGTTGGTAAATGTTATCGCAAGTATTCTCCAGGGAGCAACGGGCAGATATGCAGCACACTTCTGCGCCACTTCCCCGCCTTTATTCATGGTTATAATGTCATCCTCGGAGGCATCTTCGGGCATGAGCTCAGTATCCGACGATTTACCGTACTTGAGCAGATTTGCGATCCTGTTGATAAGAACAGTCGTTTTACCGCTTCCGGCGCCTGCAAGAATAAGCAGCGGGCCCTCTGTTGCCATAACGGCCTCTCGCTGCTTTTCATTGAGGAAAGCGAAGTCTTCCGAGATCACTTTCCTCCTTGCTTCTATATACTTTTCCTTAAAAAGATCAGACATTCAGATTCTCTATGCTTGCTTTGAGGTTTACGATCAGAGCCTCAAGTTTCGCTTTCTTTTCGCGCTCGATATTTACGACAGCCTCAGGAGCTCTCGTTACAAAGTTTTCATTCGCGAGCTTTCCGTTCTGGGCATCCAGCTGCTTTTCGGCATTTGCAAGCTCTTTATTCAGCCGTGCGAGTTCCTTTTCGACATCGACAAGCTCGGTGAGAGGCATGTACAGCTTCGCATTGTCCGTGATGACCGAGACCATCTTGTCGCTGTTTTCCGGAACCTCCCCGGAAACTTCAACAGCAAGCGCATAAGCAAGCTTCGCCATGTAGACCTTGCCGGCTTCAAAGGCATCTTTGCTGTCTGTTGCCACATACAGATGTGTCTTTCTCGACGGAGCGACATTCATCTCAGATCTTCTTGCTCTGACCGCTTTGATAGCCGACATCACCATCTCAAAGTTCTCCTCATCTTCAGGGAAGCTCAACTCTTCCCTGTACTCGGGGTACTTCGCTATGATGCAGGCCTCTTCATTGTGCGGTATAGCCTGCCAGATCTCCTCGGTTATAAACGGCATAAACGGGTGCAGGAGCTTCAGGATCTCGCTCAAAACGTAGAGCAGGACCTTCTGAGCGGTCAATTTCGATTTTTCGTCATCGCCGTTGAGACGCGGTTTGGTCAGTTCAATGTACCAGTCGCAGTATGTATCCCAGATGAAATCATAGATCTTTCCTGCTGCAACGCCGAGCTCGAAAGCATCCATATTATCGCATACTTCTCTGGCCAGGCTGTTGAGTTTTGAAAGGATCCACTTGTCCTCGGTCTGAAGATCTTCTGCATCCGGCAACTCGTTTTTGTCTATAGTGAGGTTCATCATGACGAAACGGCTGGCATTCCAGATCTTGTTGCAGAAATTCCTCATCGCTTCGCATTTTTCCACATAGAATCTCATATCATTTCCGGGTGAATTGCCGGTGATGAGATTGAACCTTAAAGCATCTGCTCCGAATTTGTCGATCATCTCGAGCGGATCTATACCGTTTCCTAGCGATTTGGACATTTTTCTGCCCTGACTGTCTCTGACAAGTCCGTGAATGAATACAGTCTTAAACGGTTCTTCCTTCACCTGCTCCATCGCGGAGAATATCATCCTGGCGACCCAGAAAAATATGATATCGTAGCCGGTTACCATGACAGATGTGGGATACCAGTAGTCGAGAACATCAGTCTTCTCAGGCCAGCCCATTGTTGAAAACGGCCAGAGTGCGGACGAGAACCAGGTATCCAGAACGTCCTCTTCCCTGCGTATATTCTTGCTGTGGCAATGGCAGCACTCTGTCGGGTCTTCTCTTGAGACTGTTATCTCACCGCAATCATCACAGTACCAGGCGGGGATCTGGTGGCCCCACCAGAGCTGGCGCGAGATACACCAGTCATGGACGTTCTCCATCCAGTTGATATATGTCTTGGTAAATCTCTCCGGAACGAATTTAATTCTGCCGTCTTTGACAACGTTTATAGCTTCCCCGGCAAGAGGCGCCATCTTAACGAACCACTGCGGAGATGTAAGAGGCTCTACCACGTTCCCGCATCTGTAGCAGCAGCCGACATTGTGCGTGTAGTCCTCTACCTTTACAAGATAACCCTGCTCGGCGAGATCTTTTACGATAGCCTCTCTGCATTCGTATCTGTCCATTCCGTCATACTTGCCGCCGTTTATGATCCTGGCGTCCTCGTCTATCACCTGGATCTGTTCGAGATCGTGACGGAGTCCGACCTCATAGTCGTTGGGATCATGGCACGGGGTCATCTTGACAGCGCCTGTCCCGAAGCCAAGCTCGACATAGTCATCTGCGACGATCGGAAGCTTTCTTCCTACCAGAGGCAGGATCGCGTTTTTGCCGACAAGATGTTTATATCTCTCATCATCCGGGTGTACGGCAACACCTGTATCTCCGAGCATCGTCTCGGGACGTGTTGTCGCTATGATAAACTCTTCTTCACTGTTCTCGATCGGATATCTGATATACCAGAAATGTCCGGGCATATCCTTGTATTCGACTTCGGCATCAGAAAGAGCGGTTCTGCAGTGCGGGCACCAGTTTATTATTCTCTTGCCCTTATAGATAAGGCCCTTCTCATAAAGCTCACAGAAGGTCTCCCGAACGGCTTTTGCACAGACATCGTCAAGCGTAAAACGGTTTTTGCTCCAATCGCAGGAAGAACCAAGCGACTTCTGCTGTTCGACGATCCTTCCGCCGTACAGTTCTTTCCACTTCCAGACTCTCTCCAGAAACTTTTCACGACCCAGATCATATCTGGAAAGCCCTTCATTGACTCTGAGGTATTCCTCTACTTTCACCTGGGTCGAGATCCCGGCATGATCTGAACCCGGGAGCCAGAGAGCGGAATATCCCTGCATTCTCTTGTATCTTGTCAGGATGTCCTGAAGAGTGCAGTCGAGCGCATGCCCCATATGAAGCTGCCCTGTAACGTTGGGAGGGGGCATAACTATGGAGAAAGGCTTTTTGTCCTTGTCTATCTCTGCCTTGAAATAGTCGTTCTTCATCCAGAAATCGTAAATGGGCTTTTCCACCGATTTCGGATCATACACCTTCGGAAGTTCTTTCATGATCGCACACTCCTAAAACAAAACACCCTGAGAGAAAAACTCTCAGGGCGATAAAATACCGCGGTACCACCTGAATTCCGCTTTATTTGCGGCACTCTCGGCTCTGTAACGGGAGCTCCCGGCAAGACCTAATAAGAAAAGTCCTTTCAGCCTTGCTGCTCCGGGCCGACCTTCAGCGCCGCCTCATGAAAGCTCGCACCGTCCGCTTTCTCTCTGGGAATCCGCTTTGCGCTTACTCCTGCCCATCTTCGCAATATGAGTGGAATTATAGTTTAGTAAAGCATGTTTGTCAAGAGTCTGATGCCATGCTCCCTGTCCTTCTGCAGACTGATTCTGCGGATTTAATTTATTATTGAATTTGAACGGCCAATCAATTATAATTTTCATACTTTTTAGATCGAGGTTTCTCAAATGGAAGAAAAAACAGGCAATTTTATCTGGCAGTTTGTGGAAGAAGACCTGTCCGAGGGGCAGAGATGTTACGGTATGCAGGTGCACACCCGTTTTCCGCCTGAGCCCAACGGATATCTTCATATAGGTCACTGCAAAGCTCTGACCATAGATTTCGGTACTGCCGAAAAATTTGGCGGGATATGCAACCTGAGAATGGACGATACGAATCCTGCCAAAGAAGATACAGAATATGTCGAAGCCATCCAGGAGGATATCCACTGGCTGGGCTTTGATTGGGGTGACAGATTCTACTACGGCTCGGATTATTTTGAAAAAACCTATGAATACGCCATAGAACTCATAAAAAAAGGACTTGCCTACGTATGTGAGCTCACTCCGGAGCAGTTTAAGGAATACAGAGGCGATATAGGAAAGCCTGCGATCTCACCATGGAGAGACAGGCCGGTCGAAGAGAATCTCGATCTGTTCGAGAGAATGAAGAACGGCGAATTCAAGGAAGGCCAATACACTCTGAGGGCAAAGATCGATCTCGCCTCCGGAAACTTCAATATGAGAGACCCCGTACTCTACCGCATAAGATATATCGAGCATCATCGCCAGGGTACGAAATGGTGCATATTCCCGATGTACGACTTCGCGCACCCCATTCAGGACGCGCTTGAGGGCATTACACACTCGCTCTGTTCTTTGGAATATGAAGCGCACAGGCCCCTTTACAACTGGGTAGTCGAGAATGTCTCCATCCCGTATATCAAGCCGCGCCAGATTGAGTTTGCCAGGCTTGGCATAAACTATACTGTTATGTCAAAGAGAAAACTTCGCAAAATGGTCGAGGAGAACGTAGTTGACGGCTGGGACGACCCCAGGATGCCTACTCTCTGCGGGCTCAGAAGAAGAGGATACACTTCAGGTTCCATAAGAACTTTCTGTGAGAAGATCGGAGTTTCCAAGGTGGATTCGACAGTCGATATAGCACTTCTCGAGAGCTGCCTGAGAGACGATCTGAACCTGAAGGCAAAGAGGGTCATGGCCGTTCTCGAGCCGGTAAAGCTTACAATAACCAATTACCCCGATGGACAGAGCGAGCTTCTTGACATCGAAAACAACCCCGTGGATGAGAATGCGGGAACAAGAAAAGTCAGCTTCTCAAAGCACCTCTGGGTCGAAAAAGAGGACTTTATGGAAGTCCCTGCGAATAAATACAAACGCCTGTATCCGGGCAATGAAGTAAGACTCAAAGGCGCCTATCTGGTGACCTGCACAGGCTGTATTAAAGACGAAGACGGGAATGTCACTGAGATCCTCTGCGAGTATGATCCTCTATCCAGAGGCGGCAATCCTGCAGACGGAAGAAAGGTCAAAGGCGCCACCATTCACTGGACGGACGTGGAGACCGCTGTTGACGCCGAAGTCCGTATATATGACAGGCTCTTTACTGATCCGGATCCCGACGGACCGGACAAGGATTTTCTGGACTATATAAACAAAGACAGCCTTAAGATTTTGAGCTCCTGCAAAGTTGAGAAATGTCTCTCCGAGATCCCGATGCCCGAAAAAGGCAGGGACAGCGAGAGCTTCCAGTTCATGCGCCAGGGCTATTTCTGTCTCGACAACAAATTCTCCGCTCCCGGGCACCTCATCTTCAACCGCTCGGTAGCCCTAAAAGACAGTTTCAGGAAATAAGAAGCAGTATTAATATAAGCCGCCCCTTACCGGGCGGCTTTTTCATTACAGATTCTTACTCATCTGTGATCTTAAAGGCATCTTGTATATTCACAGATCTGTGTCCTTTCAGGGTGGGGATGGTGGGAACAGGGTGGGGCTGTGAAAAGCATTGCCCCACCCTGTCAATCAAAGTCATACCAATGCTTTGAGGGCTCAGGGTGGGACAGGTGGGATAAATTTGCATAAAACTTTTTTAAAAAAAACAAAAATTATTACAATATATAACTGATTAAAAAAAGTTGTCAGAATCGTCCCACCATCCCCACCTTATTCCATTGAAAAGCAAAAATTTCAAAGTGCAATACACGGGTATCTGCACTTTGAAATTCTTTTTATCCGGGACTCTTTACCCGCTTTATTGTTACTTTCACACAGTTAAGATCGCCGGTGAACTACCACTTATTGTGTACATGCTCTGCAAAACAGAGTCTGTCCTTAATTTCTATTACCTTTCCGTCATCCAAAACCGCTTTGCCCGAGATAAGTCCGAACACCTGGTTCGGGATCATGCAGATCACCTTGAAATCCACAGGATCGGTTCTGTCTATTATCGGCTTGAAGCTCATCTCAAAACGTTTGTCCGAGCTTGTAAAGGTCCAGGGGCTCATGTAGTCGTATGACCCGTCTTTCTTTCTGGGGATATTGAAGTACACATCTTCAAGCTTATGGCTCTTTCCGTTGTAAAACAGCATATTTTCGCTTGCAGCGGATGTATTTCCGAATCCGTAGCCTATATTGAAGCCGAATGTGCTCCCCTCCTCGAGATACATGCTTCCGCTGCCCCAGTACCAGGTGTTGTCATAGGTCCAGACTCCTCTGCCCCAGTCAAGCGAACCGAGGCTGCCGTTATCGGCGTTGAAAACATATGTATTTCCGTCAAAGGAGCAGAACCCTTCTGCTTTCATGCAGTTTATCTTCTGGTTGTAATAGAAATGGGCTCTCTTGTCAAAAGGAGTCGCTATCACCATGCTCTCTTCCGGAAAATCGGAAAGAGTGACATCAAATCTGAGTTCTTTCCCGGACTTGCAGTAATTGCTGAAGGTCCCGAAAAGATGTCTGGTCTTCCCGTTGTTCATAAATGTCATGTCTGCATCTCCGACCTTGGCGCGGATGTCTCCCGACTCGCTTGTCCAAGGCAGATTGAGCTTTCCGAGAGGCAAAGCTCCGAGCGCTCCGCAATTGTACTGGAAGGGCTTGTCCCCGAACCCGAGCAGCGAAACACTGAGGCTGCTGCAAAAACCCGCATCGGAAATCGTAAGACAGAGCCCGTTTTCCCTGTTACCGATATAGTAGTAGTCCCATTCCTTTATGCGCCATTTCGGAGCTTTGATGTCATTTCTGTCATAGATCCAGTTCAGCTTTTTGGAATAGCCCGGATGCGCGATATTGCCGTACTTATCCAGAAGCCTCTCTTTTTCGGTTATTTCTCTGTTAATACGCATTTCTTATCCTCCGCCAATCATTGGGCTTTCTATCTATTAGTTTTTTCAAAAATATCAAAGATCTTTTCTATAAGTGCGGTATCGTAATCGACAAATTCACCTGTCTTTATCATGTCCAGGATCTCCGTTTTTCCGGCAAATCTCAATTCGTCGATCTCTTCACTTTGAAACCTTATTTCAGCAGGGTCTGTATCTGTACAGGCAGTATAGAAATCATCGAAAACATATGAAAATGAGGCCGTGAAAGCATACTCGGGTTCGATTTCCTCCAGGCCCAGTTCCTCTCTGGTCTCTCTAATTATCGCTTCTCTTGAGTTCTCTCCGTGCTTTGCAAAGCCCCCGGCAGATACATCCCACCTCCCGGGGTAAGCTTTCTTCGACAGGTTCCGTCTCTGGATAAGCATCTTTCCTGTCAGCGTGTCTTTTATGCAGATGTGCACTACGAGAAGATGCCTGTCTCCTTCCGGGCTGAGGCTGTTTCGCTCCGCCCGGTCGACAGTTTCCCCTGTCAGCATCATGTTGTCGTCATAGATATCAAGAAGTTCCATAGTTGTCCTCACGGAGCCGCCGGTTTGTCCGTTTCAGCCCTCTGTGAAATGCTCCCTTGCGTGAAAGGTTCTGCAAATAGTCGCATAATCGCCGAAAACAGTCAGCTTATCTCCGACATCAAACACCGTTTCCGCTCCGGCGGGCTCCGCCTTTTTGCCCGGTTTCTCCACAAGCATGACCAGGATACCCGTATCAGACTTAAGACCTGTCTCGGACAGCTTAACTCCGCGGTATTCTTCAGGAATATAATTAAGAGTCAGCAGGGCGATGGATTCTGTACCGATATAGTCAAGAAGAAGAATGCTGTTGAAGGTTTTTTCCACCCCTATTATCCTGTCCGCAACATGCTGCAAAATTCCGTCGCCCCAGGCACGGACCCTGGGCACACGCATGAAAATAAAGATGATTGCAACTGCCACGAGCGGGATCAGTATCCCGAAATAGTAATTCTGGACCTGGTTAATCTTCAGGGACAGGAAGACGTTGATAAAGGCAGTAACTATCGTTATGTTGAACACATATCCGAAGAGCATCGTGACACGTGCAAGCCTGCGGCGCTGTCTGTTGGAAATGATCATCTCGCTTTCCTTCGTCGTAAACCCGCAGCCTGTAAGAAGAGAGATCACCTGAAATCTGGCTCTCTCATCAGGAAGCCCTGTGAAACGGAACAATATGGTAAAGAGCTCTGTGATGACCCAATAGAGCAGTATTATTACTGAGAACAGGGAAAAAGCCATGTATATATTCATCACATACTCCTCCTCTCATTAAGTGATGCGTTCTGTATCGTCAGACGGTTTATACCTTCCGGCTATCTGATAAAATTGGTCTTGGGATGTCTTTCCTGTTCGGGGAACCCTATTCCGGCATTTTCCCCGGCCTCGATGCATTTCAGAAGCCAGGCCATATTTCTGCCCAGGTTTTTCATGATATCGACGCCTTCTTCATCCTTCAGGACATCGTCAGGCCTGTTGCCGTGAACCATATTCCAGTAACAGGAAGACACTAAGGGCATCCCGCATATGGTCGGATATTTGTTAAGAACTTCGATCGAGGCTGTAGTCCCGGCTCTTCTTGCAGATGCGAGGACTGCGCACGGTTTTCCTTTGAATTCAGTACTTCCCTCCCAGAACAGTCTGTCAAGAAAAGATATTATTTCCCCGGAGGGTGAGGCATAATATACAGGAGAGCCTATGACAAGACCGTCCGCCTCTTTCATTGCAGCAAGAGCTTCTTTAACGGATTCATCCAGCTCACCTTTTAAAACTCTGAGCCCGACATCCATGAAAACGGTATCTATTCCAGCAGCATCGAGCTCACTTGCAACGATATCAAGTGCAGTTCTTGTACAGCCTCTGCTTCTGCGGCTGCCGTTTAACAAAAGAACTTTCATATAATAACCTCCGAATATTTTTTCTATTATAACATAAGCTGCTTTAATTTAGGAAGAGTTCGAATTAGATTCGTAAAAACGAAAGAAACAACTTTAAAGATACAGTTTGTTTCTTTCGTTTTTTTTGACTGAAAGACAAGCAAAACAACATGTGCTTAAAGTACGCACATGTTGTTTTGCTTATCCATCTCTTTCCGCGCTCATTTCGAATGGAGAAGAGTGTATTCTCTGAGTTTTCTGAAAACAATACTTACAGGCAATCCGACGATCGTCCCGTAGTCCCCGTCAACCTTTTCAACCAGATAGGCTCCTGTTCCCTGGATCCCGTAAGAGCCGGCTTTGTCCATCGGTTCTCCTGTGGAGATGTAATCGCGTATCAGATCGTCACTGTTGTCGAACATCGTCACTCTTGTCTCAGAGTAAAAGCTGTCACGGCTTCCGTCCGGAAATATAAGAGCGACACCGGTATATACGCTGTGTGTTCTGCCGGAGAGCATCTTCAGCATAGAAAAGGCTTCATCCTCCGTTTTGGGTTTTCCGAGTATCCTGCCGTCGATCTCAACTATCGTATCGGCTGCAAGAACAGCCTGTCCCGGATACTTCGGGGCGACGGATAGGGCCTTCTGAAGGCTCAGGTCCTTTACGATCTCGGAAGGAACCGTCTTGTCCGTATTCTCTTCAATATCCGGAATGCAGACCTCACAACTTATCCCGACCATGTCGAGAAGAGCTCTTCTTCTCGGGGAACCTGAGGCCAGGATCACATGCATATCTTTCATCTCAAAACAGCCCCGCTATAAGTTTTGACAGAGGAAACCAGATTATGGGAATAAAGATTGCAGGCAGCATATCCCCGACCTTTATCTTCTCTTGCCTTAAGCCGATCATATTTATGGCAAGTCCTATGAAAAGTACTCCTCCTACTGCAGACATCTCGGTTATGACCTCCGGAGTGAGCACGGGAGATGCAACCCCTGCCAGAAGCACTATCGCGCCCTGGATCACCAGAACGGATACTGCCGAGGCCATTACGCCTATTCCGAAGACAGCAGAATACGCGATCGAGCTGATCAGGTCCATGATGCTCTTTGTTATAAGAATGCTGTAGTTGTGGTTGAGGCCCGCCTCAATGGAGCCTAGCACTGTCATGGTTCCAACGCAGAAAAGGATCGTAGTCGTCGTAAAACCTTCAGCGAATTTTCCTCTGCCGAATTTCGTTCCCGAGAGCTTATTCTGAACTTTCCCGGCGAGAGAATCGAGCCTGTCGTCTATTCTGAGAAGTGTTCCGATAACAGTTCCGAGCACGGCACAGACGATGACGATCAGTATATTGGAAGTTGCGACGGCGCCCTGAACGCCTATAACGGCAGTGCATATCCCCAGGCAGACCATCACGGATTTCGTGTATTTCTCCCCTATCCTGTTACCGAAAAACGTTCCCGTCGCGCTGCCGATGACGACTGCAATGACGTTTATGAGTACAGCGAGCATACTGACCTCTTTTCCATTAAATGCCTCTGCTCTTTTAAAAAAGAAGACCTTCTTCCGAAGATCTTCATTGAATGGAGCGGCCTACGAGGCTCGAACTCGCTACCTCCACCTTGGCAAGGTGGCGCTCTACCGGATGAGCTAAGGCCGCAGAACGCTATTGATTTTAACACAAAACTCAGTTTTGTCAACACTGCGATTGACAAAACTTGCTCCTTGGTGATATTATCTTCGCAATTGCGCGGGTGTGATGGAATTGGCAGACATGCGAGATTTAGGTTCTCGTGCGCAAGCGTGCAGGTTCAAGTCCTGTCACCCGCACCAAAGCGGAAAAATCCTGTAGTTCAAACTACAGGATTTTTCTTATTATCTCATACTTTCAGGCTCCATATTGATTAATTGTTTCCACCTCTTTCCGTGTTCACTTATAAACTACGGATCCGGAAAGGAATTTTACATCTTTTCAGGATTTATATCTAAAATAAGCAGGGAGAGTCCGCAAAAGGATCTCCCTGCATGCAGAAGTATCGCTGATAAGTGGAACACTCTGTTATTGGCCGGTCATCCTCTTGCAAGATCGATCAGACCGATCGCAGGACCTCCGGAGTATTCCGGACGAGGAACGCTGCTTTCCCGGATCTCCATCTCGTACGCGATATGCTCCAGCGTCTCCATATCGGACTCACCCGATATCAGGATCAGATATCCTGTTGTTTTATCAAAGAGCAAAATATAATTCGCGCGGTCATATGTCGGGTAGACCAGGTTGCTGTAATCGGATGTGGCTTCGAGGATCTGCCAGTCTCCCAGATACTCCTCTTTTATGATCTCTACATCGCCGTTTAATATGAGCTGGAATCCGTCTCTTATATAATCTATTGTCGTAATACTGTAAGGGATCTCATTTTCGGAGCCGCAGAACAGTCTTTTCGTCCAGCCCTGTTCATCGGTAATTCCTTCAGTTGCTTCCTGAGGGACCCAAAAGCACCTGAATTCAGGCGTAAATCCCTGCTCTTTCGGGCAGGAGAAACTGAAAACCATTCCCGCGTCGGGATAAGCAAGTATCTCACTGTTCCGCACCTCGCCGTCGACGACTTCCTCGTATCTGAAGCCCGAAACAAGCTCTTCGTCTTCAGCCGGTTTCCGAAGGCTCAATGTGTATTCCGCGATGGCAAATGCCGCAGTGCCCAGGGCAAGAACCAATGCTGCGGCAAGAAGCAGCGCTCTTGACAGCTTCCTTATTCTGCGCGGCCTGATGTTATTTGTTCCGAGACGATTCTGTACGCTGTCCAGGATCCTCAGCGTAATTTCCTCGTTAAATTCTCCTATGTCGATATCTTCAGGATAACAATCCTGTACAAGATCAGTAATGCGCGTCTTCACAGCTGAATCCCCTTTCTTTCAGATAGTCTTTCAGCCTCCTGCGGCCGCGGGCAAGTCTGGCGCGGACAGTTGCATCTTTAAGGCCTAGCGCCTCAGATATTTCCTCCGTTTTCTGATAAAGGAAATAATAGCGCTGGAAGATCTCCCGATCCGGTTCGCCGAGCGAATCAACGGCAGCATGGGTGATTTCCCTGAGCTCCGACATCAGGATCCTTTGCTCCGGCTGATTCGGTATACTGATCCGGAGAACATCATCTTCCAGAGGGTCTTCGGCGTGATACTTCCGCAGCGCCGATCTTGCTTTATTGCGAACGATCGCTGCAAGATAGGCTTTCAGCATATCAGTTTCGATACTTTCCCTGTGCTCCCATATGCTTAAAAAGGAATCCGAAACGACTTCTTCAATATCCTCTTCACCAAGAGCATGAGAAAGGATATTGGAAGCGATCGCATACGCGTAAGCGCTGTATCGGCGTATCAGTTCGGGCAATATTGACTCATCCCCCGCCCGGAGTCTGTGCAACAGCTTATTTTCGTTCATGTCAGCAGTTTATTCCTCCGGCCAGATTACAGTATCGAAACGGATATCAACACTCTTATACAATTGTTCGATGTGGAGTTCTTCACCCAGACTGCTGCTGATCTCCCAGAGATGTGAAGGGGTCGTAGTGATGACCGTGACCCAGGCGATGTATTCTTTTCCATCTTCAACACTGCGCATCTCCTTTACTTTCGCTTCACAACCGAGTTCAGCGAATTTCTTCGCCAGGGCAATATGGTCGTCCGAAGTGTCCGAGCCTGTCAGCATAGCATTTGTGTGTACAGCAAAACTGTACGGTTCATCCTGCGGCAGTTCCTCTTTAAACATCGCCAATTCCCACTTTTTGGCGTACAGATCGCCCTCTGTAGCATATATGCTGTTTATGAAATCCTCATAACTTTCATACTGATCGGTCGTGTTCTGAGTATCTTCCGATGCAGGCATTTCATTGTTCTCTATTTCCAAACGAACATACGGTGTTGCCCCTGGCGCGTGACTCGGCCACGGGGACGCCTCAGTAACCGTTACAGATTCCGACCTGCTGCCGCAGGCAGTCAGAAATACCATGCACAGAATAACCAGAAGAACTGTTTTTTGTTTCATTATCTCACTCCTTTCCGGGCTTGCACTAATACAGACGCATCTTCCACAGAAATTGTGACAGCTTTTCTTAATTTTTTCCGGATACGATAAGCTGTAATTTATAATATTATATCAGATTAAACAAAAAGCAGGGAAATTCTGTATATGAATCTCCCTGCTTTCGAGGATAATCGTATTATTTTGCTTCCCAGAGAACCAGATCACCCAAGACGATCTTTTGGACATCGCCGATATTAATCGCGCTGCCCCAGCCGCAATGCAGATTCACTGTGCCGTAATCATACGGGCAGGTCAGTGCCCCGCCTGTAGAAAATTCCGAGCCGTCAGAGAATATGATCTTCGAGTCGATGCACACCTTGTCCTCCAACATGCTCCAGGGCTGATAAGCATTCCAGTCTGCATCCGGCTTATGGAAGGATTCCGCGCCTTCGTAGCTCACTTTCCAGACTGCGCTGAATGGGGTCAGCTCAAGACCGGCTATCTCAATATCTTTTTCCAGCTCCGCGTCATGGTAGACAGCATGCCCGAAATCGAAGTCTCTGCTCTGTTCTTCTGTCCGGACTAAAGAAACCGGTCCGAACGTGGAAGTTTCATTTTGCCCGACAGTCATATGGACCAGAAGAGGCAGACTGTCTGTTCCAAGGGAGGCTTTTGCCTGCTCCATGAAGTTCAGGTCAATATAGCACTCCAGCGTCATGGTCTGAGTTTCCTTGTCATAGGCGTACCTGAGTACTGCTTCACGAATCTCGTCCCCGCTCACGGAAAGGTCAGCGGGAAGTTCCGGCGCGGCAAAACCTCCGATTTCCGTGCCGTCTATGCTCCAGGAGAAGCTTGTTTCTTTCGGGAAAGCTGCTGCAGCTTCTTCTGCCACAGGAGAAATATTCACATATACCCGCTGGATATCCCCGTCGTTAACTGAAGAGAGCAGCACAAGCCCGCCTTCCTGATCATCAGGAATATCATACTCAGTATAGCTGTTTACATTGTTCTCTTCGATCTTCAGATCTGTTTTGAGCTCCTGCTGGCGCACGGTGTGTATACTCCATACAGCGTATGCAGTGATCCCTAGTGCAAGCAGCAGCGCTGCTACCAGAGCAAAGGTTATTATTCGTTTCTTATTCATGTGTACGATCCTTTCCGGGGAGCCTGATGCATCCCCGGTCACAGTACGGTACGCTTCCGCAATGTAGCGTTCATCGATATTTCCGAACGCTTTTGACAACAGTTCCCGTTTCATGCAAGAAAGCCCTCCTTCACTAAAGTGTTCCGCAATTTCTCGCGCAGACGGAAAAGACGGACGTAGATACGGTTGGCGCTCCCGCCCGAAGCTTCGGCCAGGTCCGAAACTGAATCTGCGTACCAATACCGGCGCACAAACAGAAAACGGTCTTTTTTGTCCAGAGTAGAGAGAAATCGATTGATCGCGGCACTGAGTTCCTGAGCTTCATACTCTGTCTCCACGTTCACTCCGGAAGGAATGCATTCTTCCATCTCATCCAAAACCAGATCATAGTTTCCGTTGCGTTTCTCAGCATGATTGGCATGATAGCGGTTTACGGCCAGATTGCGGGCGATCCTGCAGACATACGCTGCCAGAGGATCCGGAACATGAGGCGGGATACTGTTCCAGGTATTCAGATAAGTATCGTTCACACACTCTTCAACATCCAGCCGGTCCTTCAGAATATTTGCTGCAGTTTTCCTGACCGCAGGTCCGTACTTGGAGTCCAGTTCTTCGATTGCCTGTTCCGAGCGCTCAAAAAACAGGCTGATTATCTTGCTGTCTTCCAATCGCGTCACTTCCTTTCCGTCTCACCCTGTATAACAGGATACGGAAGCAAATCTTACACATGATCATGTTTTTTATTTGTTTTCATAAACATATTTGCCCTTCAAAAAATCACCTGGAAAACCTTTTGCATTATACGGGGATATATTATAAACTGTATCTGTAAGATGCAAATTGCGGAAAAGGAAGTATTTATGGACAGGATAAATCTGGCCTCGGATTACGAGGAAGGTGCGCACCCCGAGATAATAAAAAAACTGGCCGAGACCAATATGCTCCAGTCAACAGGCTACGGAACAGATGAGTTCTGTGAAAGCGCGAGAAATAAAATAAGAAAGGCCTGTGAGTGTCCCGAAGCAGCGGTACATTTCCTCGTCGGTGGGACACAGGCAAACGCAACGGTCATTGACGCGCTGCTCTCTTCATATCAGGGAGTTGTTTCAGCCGAGAGCGGGCATATAAACGTACATGAAGCGGGTGCTATAGAGCTCGGCGGCCACAAGGTCATGGCAGTTCCCCAGCACAATGGGAAGATCAGAGCATCAGATGTACGGAAGGTCTGCGTAAGCTACGCAAATGACCCGAGCCGTGAGCACACTGTAATGCCGGGAATGGTCTATATTTCACAGCCCACGGAATTCGGAACCCTGTATTCGCTTAAGGAACTGACCGAGCTGAGTACAGTCTGCAGGGAATTCGGGATCCCGCTCTATGCAGACGGAGCAAGACTTGCCTATGCTCTGGCAAGCAAAGATAACGACGTGACTCTTCAGGATCTTGCACGCCTCTGCGACGTTTTCTACATCGGAGGCACCAAGTGCGGAGCTCTTTTCGGAGAAGCGGTGGTCATTCCGGATCCGGAGCTCATACCTCATTTCTTCAGCATCATCAAACAGCATGGGGCGCTTCTTGCGAAGGGCCGCATTTTGGGGATACAGTTTGACGTTCTCTTTACGAAGGATCTGTATCTCAATATAGGAAAAACCGCCATAGAATCGGCGGAGCTCCTCAAAAAGACCTTCCGCGAGAAAGGATACAAGCTTGCCTTCGAGAACCCGACGAACCAGACCTTTGTTACTGTTGAAAACTCCGTATTGGAAGAGATCTCAAAATATGCGGGTACCGATCTCTGGGAAAGGCCTGACCCTGAACACAGCACTGTGCGTTTCGCAACGAGCTGGGCAACTGATATGAATAAGATCACAGAGCTCGCCGAAAAACTGCCTGTAATCAGAAACTGATACATCTCAATATTAAAGAAGAACCGGAGTTTTCCGGTTCTTCTTTATTTATCCTTCAGTTTCTTCTGTCGGAACCGTCTCTTCCGGAGGAGGAGTTTCCTCAGGAATATCAAAGCTGACAGACGCGCTGCAGGAGGGATATGAAGAGGTATCCCATCTGTAGCTGCCCCAGAGATTGCTGTCGTTCGCAAGGAAATATTTGCTCAGGTCATCGCTTTCATAAGATGCGCTTACATCAACGTGAAAGTACTCCCCTTCTATGCCTACAATATTCCAGAAGTGGTCATCCCAATTCTTCTGGCCTTCGACAGCCTCGCACTCTATACCGAAATTCTTGCAGAGAGCGACATACGCCATTGCAAGGCCCTCGCTGTCCGCTTTTTTACCGATTAGCGCGCTGAACGCGGAAGAATGACCGGGATCCTTTACATATTCCACACTGTCGTGCAGGTATTTTAAAATGTAAAATGCCGTGTACTCATCAGATGAGTCTTCCGGTATCCCGATCGCGCTATAATCAAAGCTCTCAAGCTTTTCCTTGTCTGCCTGTATCTCTTCAGGCTGGAGCTGATAATTCATGTTGATCTCATAGAGCTTCTCATGCCCGGAGCCGCTGAAAAGGTTTACCTCTATCTGTGGCTTTGATATGCAGGAGAGAGGATTGTCTCTGTATGTGCTGAGACAAAGCTCGGAGATCTCGTCCGCGGAGTAGCTTCCGTTACTGATCAGAAGAACCGTTCTCGGCCTGTTCCCGTTATAAGAATCAAGTATATAACGTGAAGCTCCGGAAATATATGAAGAAGTAATAACGCTGTTTACATCGAAACCCGGGGCATATGTGACGGAAATATCTGCCTCATAGTGAGTGACAAGATAAGAGGTGTCATAGGATATATTCCCGACACAGTATGCGCAGAGCGCGTTCTGGGTCCTTATCTCCCAGCAGGCGCTCGAGAGGTCCTCACTGACGTCGCCGGGATAAGAATCCTCGAAAACTATTCTGTCCTTCTCTGTGCCTGCCCTGACGAGCGCAAGCAGAGTTCTCTTCAATCCGGAATAATTTGCGACGACCGCCATCTCACCTGCGGAGCTCTGACTTGTATCAGATGGCTCATAGTCCTTTACGGAGACATATTCCTTCTCATACAGCCCGCATCCGCAGAGCGAAAGAAATACAGCAACTGCAATTAAGAATATAAAAATACGTTTCATTGTTTACAGTAATGTCATCTGCTGCTCGCCCCTGTCCGAATCACGTAAAACGGCGCCTCTCGCGGGAACATTTGCTGCCCTGTAACGGGAGATATTCGTAATGAGGCTGTCTTCGAAATACTGGGCATCGGTTAACGATCTGTTTTTCTTCAGGGTCATGACTGAAACTCCGGCAGTAGAGCGTGTCGCTTTCGTAGCGAGAAGTGAAGAACTGAATATAAGTGCCCTGCCTTCATCACTGAAACAGACTATGTCCCTCTCGTAATCAAGCGGCAGGAGCTTGACAGCGGGACTCTTCGCGGAGTACGCGTTTACAAGCTTTCTGCGGTTCTGCTTTGTCTCAAATGAGCTGAGGCTGAATCTGGCGCATTTTCCGTCAGCAAAGAACAGCAGAACTTCTTTATGATAGTCTCCGGGATCAATTGAAGTGAAATAGTTCTCTCCGTCTTCAAAGCCGAGCTTTGACGGGAGATATGTTCCGAGAACTGAGGCTTTCGTGTCTTCGAGTTCCGAGAGCTTCAGCTTGTACGCCTGCTGTCTGTCCGTGAAGACAAGAAGCTCAGAGGCATTCGAGGCTTCATATGAGATATCCGGCCCGTCACCCTCTTTGTACTTCTGTTCGGAACTCAGCTTCAGGCTCTGAGGCGTGATCTTCTTTATATAGCCTTCTCTGCTTATGAAGACATTTATCGGGTAATCCGGTACGCTTTCTTCTTCGCTGAACTCCTCAATCTCGTCACTGTAAACGATCTCGGTCTTTCGCGGAGTTACATACTTTGAATTGATCGCCTTGAGCTCCGAGATAATGATCTTCCTGATCCTGTTTTTGCTGTTCAGTATATCCCCGAGCTTCTTTATATCTTCCGTCAGGGCTTTTATGTCTTCCGTACGCTTCAGGATATACTCGCGGTTGATGTTTCTCAGCTTTATCTCTGCGACATACTCTGCCTGCACCTTGTCAATTCCGAAGCCCACCATCAGGTTAGGAACGACATCCTGTTCAAGCTCGGTATTTCTGATTATCGCGATCGCTTTGTCTATGTCCAGAAGGATCTTCTCAAGGCCTTTCAAAAGATGCAGGCGCTCCTGCTTCCTCGAGAGTTCGAAAAAGGTCCTGCGCCTGACGCACTCCATTCTCCAGGCAGTCCACTCCTCGAGAATCTCGCGGACTCCGAGAACCTTAGGGTTCCCGGCTATCAGGATGTTGAAATTGCAGGGGAACACGTCCTGCAGAGGAGTGAGCTTAAAGAGCTTGGCCATGAGTCTGTCCGGGTCTGTTCCGCGCTTGAGATCTATTGCTATCTTGAGACCACCGAGGTCTGTCTCGTCGCGCATATCATTTATCTCACGGATCTTTCCCGATTTTATCAGCTCTGCAGTCTTGTCTATTATGACCTCTGTCGTTGTAGTATAGGGGATCTCATAGATCTCTATGATATTCTCCTTGGGGACATATCTCCATCTGGCCCTGACTTTGAATCCCCCGCGGCCGGTCCTGTAGATCTCCTCCATCTCGGATCTCGAGTAAATGATCTCGCCTCCGGTGGGAAAGTCGGGAGCAGGCATGGTCTGAAGGATATCATAATTCGGGTCAAGCAGATAGTTTATAGTCGTTTCACAGACTTCGTTCAGATTAAAGCCGCAGATCTGGCTTGCCATACCGACTGCAATGCCTGTGTTTGCCGAGACCAGGACATTCGGGAACGCAGTGGGAAGTAAAACCGGCTCTTTGACCGTACCGTCATAGTTGTCAGCAAAATCGACCGTGTCCTTGTCTATATCCCTGAATAGCTCCGCGCAGAATTCGGAGAGCTTTGCCTCCGTATATCTGGAAGCGGCATAGGACATGTCTCTCGAAAAGACCTTGCCGAAATTGCCTTTCGAATCCACAAAAGGCATCAGCAATGCGCCGTAGCCCTTTGAAAGGCGCACCATTGTCTCATATATTGCCGCATCCCCGTGCGGATTGAGTTTCATGGTTGTACCGACTATGTTTGCAGACTTTGTCCTTCCGCCGCTCAAAAGCCCCATCCTGTACATCGTGTACAGGAGCTTTCTGTGTGAGGGTTTGAAGCCGTCTATCTCTGGTATGGCGCGGGAAACAATAACGCTCATGGCATAGGGCATATAGTTGCTCTCGAGTGTCTCTGTTATCGGCTGTTCCTTTACCTGAGCGTGCAGCCCGACCACATCGGGATTATCGTAATTTTTCTTTTCTGCTGTTTTCTTCTTAGGCATTTCTTTCCGCCGTTTTCATTATTTTTTATTGATAAAGCTCATGATACGTCAAGCATGTCGAGGTATCTGGCTCCATGTTCGGAAATATGGTTCTTCCTGCCCTGGAGATCGTCTCCGAGGAGGAGATCGAATGTATAGGCCATCTTCTCCGCGTCCTCAGGCATCACCTTGACGAGCCTCCTGGTCTCTGGATTCATGGTAGTGAGCCACATCATGTCCGGGTCGTTCTCACCGAGGCCCTTGCTCCTCTGTATCGTAGCTTTCGCGCCGTTTAAGGAGGCTATGTAATTGCTTCTCTCCCTGTCCGAATAGGCAAAAAAAGTCTTTCCTTTTGACTCTATCTCATAGAGCGGGGATTCCGCTATATAAACATATCCTTCTCTTATAAGAGTGGGGACCAGCCTGTAAAGCATGGTGAGAATAAGTGTTCTGATCTGGAACCCGTCCACATCGGCATCGGTGCAGATTATTATCTTGTTCCATCTCAGATTGTTTATATCGAAAGAGCTGATATCGCTCTTCGTGTTTTTGACCTCCACGCCGCAGCCGAGGACCTTTATAAGGTCCGTTATTATATCGCTTTTGAAGATCCTCACATAGTCGGCTTTGAGGCAGTTTAAGATCTTGCCTCTTACAGGCATGATGCCCTGGAATTCAGCGTCTCTCGACTGCATGCATGCACCCTTTGCAGAATCGCCTTCAACTATATATATCTCACGCTTGGAGACGTCGCGGCTTCTGCAGTCCGAAAACTTCTCGACACGGTTTGAGATGTCTATGCTGGAGGTGAGTTTCTTTTTCATCCCTATACGGGCTTTTTCGGCTGTCTCGCGGCTTCTCTTGTTTACAAGGACCTGCTCGGCTATCCTGTCCGCATCAGCCTTGTTTTCAATGAAATAGACCTCCAGGCTCTGCTTGAAGAACTCGGTCATCGCCTGCTGGATGAATTTGTTGTTTATGGATTTTTTGGTCTGATTTTCATAGGAAGTCTGGGTGGAGAAGCAGTTCGTGACCAGAATGAGACAGTCCTGCACATCCTGGAACTTGATCGCGCTCTCGTTTTTAAGATACTTCCCGATCTTCTTGATATATGCGTCTATGGCGTACTGGAATGCGAGCCTGACTGCCTTGTCCGGGGCTCCCCCGTTTTCAAGCCAGGAGCTGTTGTGATAGTATTCGAGAACATTTACCCTGTTTGAAAAACAGAAAGCTGCGGAGATCTTTACCTTGTATTCGTCCTTATCTTCTCTGTCTCTGCCCTTCCTCTCGGTCGAGATGAACTCCGTATCGGTAAGCGCTGTGCCTGCAGCGAGTTCGGAGACGTAGTCCGTAATTCCGTTTTCATAGAAGAAATCCCTCGTCTCGAACTTCCCGTTTTTCTGGATCCGGAGTCTGAAGGTAACTCCCGCATTGACGACGGCCTGCCTGTGCAGGGTATCGGCGAAGTACTCATCGGGAATATCTATATCCGTAAAGACCTCGATATCGGGGCGCCAGCGGATAGTCGTGCCCGTCTTCTTTCTGTCGGTCTCCTCTATTTTGAGTTCCTGTCCTTTTCTGCCTTTTACCTTGCCTTTTTCAAAATGCAGGCTGTATTTGTTGCCGTCTCTCCAGACGGTCACGTCCATGTATTCGGAGGCGTATTGGGTCGCGCAGGAGCCGAGGCCGTTAAGTCCCAATGAATATTCGTAGTCTCCCCCGTCGGTGTTTTTGTATTTTCCTCCCGCGTACAGCTCGCAGAATACGAGCTCCCAGTTGTACTTCTGCTCTGCACTGTTCCAGTCAACGGGGCAGCCTCTTCCGAAATCCTCCACCTCAATGGATCTGTCTTCGAAATAAGTGAGCGTTATGAGATTCCCGTGCCCTTCACGGGCCTCATCTATGGAGTTTGAGAGTATCTCGAATACGCTGTGCTCACACCCGTCAAGCCCGTCGCTACCGAAAATGACCCCCGGGCGTTTCCTGACTCTGTCCGCTCCCTTAAGCTGCGATATGCTCTCGTTTCCGTACTGCTGCTTTGCCATTTAAACCTCTTAAAAACAATATATTGAGTAATCAGGTATACATAATATCACAGATATTGTTATAAATCAAATTCTTTTACTTTGAGGAGTATCTGTGCTAAAATGCCGGGGTATGAATATTTCTTCTGTAATAGCAGCCGTTGCCGTGATCCTGGCAGTCTGGCTCCTGATAAAGATCCTGGCTCTCCCGGTCAGATTTATAATCAAACTTCTTATAAACGCGCTCTGCGGCTTTGTTTCGCTTCTGATAGTAAATTTCTTCGGAGCCCTGCTGGGATTTTCTCTCGAGATCGACCTGATAAACTGTCTTGTCTGCGGCGTGTTCGGTATCCCGGGAATAATAGTTCTGATCATATTAAGCCTCATCTGAAGGCATAAAAAATACCGCCGGTATATCTCCGGCGGTATTTTTTATGGTTTTATTCCCAGGTCTTCCACACGTCGGGCATATAACCCGCTGTCGCCTGCTTCCCGTTTCTGACTATTGGGGTTTTAAGCAGCTCCGGATACTCATAGAGCTTGTCGAGTTTTGCTTCCGCAGATGCAAGATACTTCAATACAGCAGAATCCTCATTCGACCAGTCAATGATATTGTCGAGTCCTGCTGAGGAGGCTACGCTTTTGAGTTCCCCCCTGCTCATGCCGTATCTGACAAGATCGATATACTGGTATTTGATCCGGCGCTCCTTAAACCAGCGCTCGGCTTTCTTGCTGTCGAAAGATTTTGATTTTCCGAAGATCTGGATGTTCATATTGTTTTAAACCTGCACAATGACCGGAATGACCATCGGATTTCTTTTGGTGGTCTTAACCAGATAGTTTGAAATGCTGTTCTTGACCCTCGTCTTCAAAGCCGGAATATCCGCTCCTGATTTCGGATCGACCGATTCAGCAGCGTCAAACGCAATACGCTTCATCTCATCCATGAGTTCTTCGGACTCCTTGACATGGATAAAGCCTCTTGTCGTAATATCCGGATCTGTTATGAGCTTATAGTCATATTCCGAGATCGTCAGGATCACAACGACCATCCCGTCCTCCGCGAGGCGCTTTCTGTCACGCATGACAACGCTTCCGACATCGTTGGAAGAAGTTCCGTCCATCAGAAGCCCGCCTGCAGTGACCTTCTCCTCACAGGTCATACCCTTCTTTCCGAACTCTATTACGCTGCCGTTTTCAGCTATGCAGATGTTCTTTGAGGGTATTCCCATCTCCTTTGCCAGCTCTGCATGCTTCATAAGCATTCTGGTCTCGCCGTGAACGGGGATAAAGTATTTCGGCTTGGTAAGAGCAATGACCATCTTCTGCTCCTCCTGGCTTGCGTGGCCAGAGACATGGAGCTCGGTGTTCTTGCTGTATATTACCTCTGCGCCCTTTTTGCAGAGTTCGTCTATAACTCTCGAGATCATATTCTCGTTGCCGGGAATAGCGGAGGCAGAGATTATGACTCTGTCATTTGCGTCTATACTGATCGTTTTATGCCCTGAAAAAGCCATCTTGTATAGAGCAGACATGGTCTCTCCCTGGCTGCCTGTAGAAATGATGACTGACTTGCTCTTGGGGTACGTTGAGAGTTCCTCAAGACTGACAAAGTTCTTCTCGGGGATCTTCATGTAGCCGAGCACTTCGCAGACATGCATGATATTCTCCATACTCCTGCCTGTCACAGCTACTTTTCTTCCGTATTTTGCGGCCACATCAATGATCTGCTGGAGTCTGTGGACATTCGAGGCAAAAGTAGTAATTATTATGCGCTTGCTGCAGCCGTTAAAAGCTTTTTCAAAGGATTTGCCCACCATGCGCTCAGACATGGTATACCCGGCTTTCTCAACATTTGTGGAATCGCTCAGAAGCGCAAGGACCCCTTCTCTCCCGAGCTCTCCGAGACGGACCAGATCCATCATCTCTTCGGATACCGGAGTCACGTCTATTTTGAAATCTCCGGTCTGAATGACCGTACCTACCGGAGTTTTGATCGCCAGAGCGACAGAATCCGGTATCGAATGATTCACATGGATAAACTCGACCGTAAACGCACCTAGTCTCACGACATCGCCGTCTTTTTTGGTAAAGATCTGGGTATTGTTCAGCAGTCCCTGCTCCTCGAGCTTAAGCTCTATCAGGGCTGCGGTAAGTGAAAGAGTGTAGATCGGAGCATTTATCTCGTTTACGAACTGCGCGATAGCTCCGATATGATCTTCATGACCGTGGGTCAGAAATAGTGCTCTTATTTTGCTTGCATTATCCTTGAGATATGTGATATCGGGCAGAACATTGTCTATCCCGTACATATCCTCTTTGGGGAAGCCCATTCCGCAGTCCACAACGATGATGTCGCTGCCGAACTCATAGACGGTCATATTTTTGCCTATCTCATCCAGACCGCCAAGAGGAATGATCTTCAGTTTCGATGTCATTATCTTATAATATCTCTCCTTTCTACATTTCAGTCCTGCCCTCGATCGCGCGGTTCAATGTAGCATCATCCGCAAATTCGAGATTCGATCCTACCGGTATACCGTAGGCAAGCCTTGAAACTTTTATATTGAACGGTTTAATAAGTCTTGATATGTACATGGCTGTCGCCTCTCCCTCAGTATCTGGATTGGTAGCCATTATGACCTCAGCGACCTCCTCGTCGGCGAGACGGACCAGGAGTTCTTTGATCTTGATGTCATCGGGTCCGATATGATTCATCGGGGAGAGGACCCCGTGCAGAACATGGTAGGTCCCGTTGTATTCCCTGCCCCTCTCTATGGAAAGCACATCCTTCGGATCCGAAACTACGCAGATGAGCGATCTGTCTCTTCTGGTGCTTGAGCAGATCGGGCAGATCTCGTCCTCGGTAAGGTTCTGGCAGACCTTGCAGAAATGAATATTTTTCTTCGCGTTTTTAATGGCGTCCGCAAAGGAATCGGCTTCTTCGTCGCTTCCCGAAAGAACATGGAAAGCAAGCCTCTGAGCGCTCTTTCTCCCGATTCCGGGCAGAGCTGCGAACTTATCTATGAGCGTCTCCAGAGACGCCGGAAAATATGACATGGCTTACTTCCTTTCAGATTCCGCGCAGAGAAGAGATCCTGGCTGCTTTGTCTTCCGCTTTGAATACGCTGCTTCCGGCGACAAGGACATTGGCTCCGGCTTCCCTGACCAGAACGCCCGTCTCCGGATTTATGCCCCCGTCGACCTCAACATCGCGATCAAGCCCTTTTTCATTAAGGAAGTCCCTTACTTTTCTGATCTTTGGAAGCATATCAGCCATGAAGGCCTGGTTTCCGAAGCCCGGCTCTACGGTCATGCACAGTATCATATCGGTCTTTTCCGCAAAAGGAAAAGCTTTCTCCGCGGACGTCTTCGGCTTAAGCGCAATTCCTGTCTTAAGTCCGCGCTCATTTGCCTTTTCTATGGCTTTAAATATATTATCTTCATCATCGGATTCGATGTGGAATGTCAGGAGATCTGCTCCTGCGTCCGCGAATGCATCCACATAGCGCAGAGGTCTGTCAATCATGAGATGCACATCCAGGAACGCGTCCGTGTGCTTCCTTACGCATTTAAGGACAGGTATCCCGAAAGAGATATTCGGAACAAATGAACCGTCCATAACGTCAAAATGGATATAATCCGCACCTGCCGAGACGACTTCTTCAATATCTTCACCGAGATGCCAGAAATCCGCGGAGAGGATCGACGGTGCAATTTTAATGTTCATAATAAGTTTACCCTTTAGCATTTTGTAGTATTATAATTGTTTTTACATTGGCTTGCAAGGCTTTGAATGCTATTTAATCAAAGTTTTCGGCATATTCCCGTCTTGACTTGTCAATACCCGGGAATTATAATAATTCAGTTAAATAATATTTAGGAGAATCCTTATCATGCGCAGAAGACGCAGACCGAGAAATCCGATCTGGACTTTTACACTCACATGGCTATTCCTGTCGTTTCTTGTCAACTTCAGGGGCCTTGGATTGCTTCTCGCGCTCGGCACAGCCGGGCTTGCAGCCTATATCTTCGGCTCCACCCCTGCAAAAAGCGCAGAACAGCGCCAGAGAGAGGAAGAAGCGAAGAGACGTCAGGAAGCCTACGCCCGTGCACAGTCTGAGAATCCCACAAGAAGGAAGACAGTCAACACCGTTGTCGAGGGGCAGTACAGAGAGGCCGGAAGATCTTCGGGCACATCTGCTTCCCAGAGGATCGATCCCGAAAATACAGTCGAGACGAATCAGAAAAAAGAGAAGAAGCCTGTCGAAAAGAAGAGCTACGGTCCTGAGATAGATCCCATAATCGAAGAGGGCAACAAAGCCTTGAGTGAGATGGGAAGGCTTTACATGTCGATAAAGGACGACTCTGTCAAGGCCAAGATAAACGAGATCATCCATATTACGGACAAGATAGTCCAGGACGCCATAGCGGATCCTTCGGATGTTCCCAGGATAAAGAAGTTTTTAAACTATTATCTGCCCACCACAATCAAGCTTTTAAATGCCTATGACAGGATGGACAGTCAGGGGATCGAGGGCGAGAATCTCTCAAAGACCAAGCAGAACATAAGCGAGATGCTCGACACGACTGTTGAGGCATACAAAAAGTATTTCGATTCTCTGTTTGAGAACCAGGCTCTCGATATAGAGACGGATATAGAAGTCATGCAGAAGCTTCTCGCGCGCGAGGGTCTCGCGGGAGAGAAGGATTTCAACGTTAAATCCTCCTCAGACTCCTCTTCTGCAGCCGCCGCAGCCACACAGACAAATTAAATATCGATAGATCAAGAAAGGGATAAACCATGGACGAGAAAAAAGAAGTAAAAATACCCACTCTTACTCTTAACCCCAATGAGACCGAAGTCGCTGCAGCCCAGGCAGTGCAGGAACAGGTCGACGCTGTTGCGGAGGAAGTGAAGGAAACGGTTCCTGCTGAAAAGCTCGGTCTCGATTCTCTCACTCCGGAAGAGCAGGCAGCTGTAATGGAATTCGTCGACAAGATCGATGTCCTGAACACCGAGCAGATCTTAAACTACGGCAGCAATGCCCAGAAGAATATCGCTGATTTCTCCGAAAGCGCGCTCGAAACAGTCAAGACAAAGGATCTCGGCCAGGTCGGAGAAATGCTCGGAAATCTCGTCGTCGAGCTCAAGGGCCTCAATTTCGACGAGGAAGAGAAAAAGGGTCTCCTCGGTCTTTTCAAAAAGACAAAGAAGGATATCAATTCCCTTAAAGCCCAGTACGACAAGGCAGAGGTCAATGTAGACAAGATAGTCGAGCAGCTGGAGCAGCATGAGGTGGTTCTGATGAAGGATGTCAGCCTCATGGACAGAATGTACGAGAAGAACCTTGAGTACCTGAAAGAGCTCTCCATGTACATCATAGCCGGCAAGCTCAAGATAGAGAAGCTCAGAAACGAGGAACTCCCGAAGTACCAGCAGAAGGCCAAGGAATCCGGACTTCCCGAGGACGCTCAGGCGGCAAATGATTTTGCAAACATGATAGGCCGCTTTGAAAAGAAGGTCCACGATCTGGAACTTACCAGAATGGTATCCATCCAGATGTCGCCGCAGATCAGGCTCATCCAGAACAACGACAACCTCATGGCTGAGAAGATCCGCTCCTCGATAGTAAACACCATCCCTCTGTGGAAGAGCCAGATGGTCCTCGCCCTTTCCATGGCACATTCGGATGCGGCCATGAAAGCCGAAAGAGAGGTCACGAACATGACAAACGCGCTGCTTGAGAAGAACGCAGAGGATCTTCATCAGGGAACAGTATCTGTGGCTCAGGAGAGCGAGAAGGGCATAGTTTCTCTCGAGACCCTGAAGAAGACGAACCAGGAACTCATCAAGACCCTGGAGGAAGTCAGAAAGATCCAGGAAGACGGACGTACCGGCAGAGCCGCTGCAGAGGAAGAACTTGCGTCTATCGAGGCCGAGCTGAAAGCAAAGCTGCTTGAGATGAGAGGCTGATATGAAAGCATATATATTGCAGCACAAAACCAGCTGCGTAATATGCGGAGCGATCATCGTAGTCTCCACTATCCGCAACTTGGTGTTTGGCCCTATTTTTTAATTCTGATCCACAACAAAAAAAAGAGCGGAAACTCCGCTCTTTTTTTATTTCTTTTTACTCGGGAAGCTTGCAGACATCTATCCATTCGATGGAATTCGAATATTTGAAAAGTTCGTCGAGTGTCAGTTCTATCGCGCTGTTTCCGCTGCCGACTGCAGGGAAAACCGTTTCGAAACGCTTCAGACTCTCATCGCAGTAGACCTCAACATTGTCCTTGATCCCGAATGGGCAGACCCCGCCAACGGGATGGCCTATGAGATTCAACACATCCTCCGGAGAGAGCATTTTGGCTTTAAAATGGAATTTCTCCTTGAATTTGTGGTTGTCTATTCTCGCGTCTCCGGCGACCTCTATAAGCATTGCATGGTCTTCCTTGTAGAAAGAAAGCGTCTTGCAGATCCTGGCTCCTTCCACTCCGACCGCATGAGCTGCAAGCTCGACAGTTGCCGAGGACTCGTCAAACTCCATGACTTTGTCTTCCAAGCCAAGCTGTCTGAAATATTCGCGTCCTTCTTTTATAGACATAACATTATCCTTTCAAAACCGCTTTGTTGTAGTTTTTCTTGCCTCTTCTGAGCATTACTCCGGCTTTCAGCTCATCCTCGCCGAACTCTTTGTGAACATCGGTCACTTTCTCTTCGTTTGCAGTTATACCGCCCTGCTGTACATTCCTTCTCGCGTCGGAATTGTTTGTGCAGAGACCTGTCTTTACGAGGAGATTCAGTATTCCTATCTTTCCGTCCGTGAGATCTTCCGGACTGAGCTCAGTCGTCGGAATATGCTCAGAGTCGCCGCTTCCTCCGAACAGAGATCTGGCTGAGGCCTTGGCCTTGTCAGCCTCATCCTTTCCGTGGATCATGGAAGTGAGCTCATAGGCAAGTATCTCTTTGGCTTTGTTCAGATCGCTCCCCTCCCACTTGTCCATCTCGTCAATCTGCTCCAGCGGAAGGAAGGTAAGCATCCGGATGCACTTCAGGACGTCACCGTCATCCACATTTCTCCAGTACTGGTAGAAATCGTAAGGGGAGGTCTTGTTCGGGTCGAGCCAGACTGCGCCGGAAGCGGTCTTGCCCATCTTTTTGCCCTCGCTGTTGAGGAGGAGGTTTATTGTCATCGCATGGGCGTCTTTGCCGAGTTTCTTTCTTATAAGCTCGGTCCCGGCAAGCATGTTGCTCCACTGGTCATTGCCGCCGAACTGCATATTGCAGCCGTTGTGCTGGAACATATAGTAGAAATCATACGCCTGCATGATCATATAGTTGAACTCAAAGAAGCTCAGTCCTCTCTCCCAGCGCTGCTTGTAGCACTCGGCTCTTAGCATGTTGTTGACCGAGAAGCAGGCTCCGACCTCTCTTAATAGCTCAATGTAATTCAGGTCCATAAGCCAGTCGGCGTTATTGAGCATGATGGCTTTTCCGTCTCCAAAATCGATGAACTTCTCCATCTGTTTTCTGAAGCACTCTGCGTTATGGTCGATGTCTTCTCTTGTAAGCATCTTGCGCATATCCGTACGGCCTGAGGGATCTCCGATCATAGTTGTTCCCCCTCCGATAAGCGCTATGGGCTTGTTGCCTGCCATCTGCAGTCTCTTCATCAGACACAGGGCCATGAAATGGCCTACATGCAGGGAATCTGCAGTACAGTCAAAGCCTATATAGAAAGTTGCTCTGCCGTTGTTCACCATATTGCGGATCTGTTCTTCGTCCGTGACCTGCGCGATCAGTCCGCGCGCGGTTAATTCTTCGTAAACGCCCATTTATTGTTCTCCAGTCTTTTTGTTCTTGTATTCATAAGCTGCATCGAGCTGTTCGGATGCAGATGCAAGCGTTGTGAGTGTGATATTGTCTCCGCTGTAAAGCCTTGAAAGCTCGCTGATCCTGCCGTCTCTCTCCAGTTCCTCCACTGCAGTATAGGTCCTGCCCGATCTCTCCTCTTTCCGGATCAGAAAATGGCAGTCCGCAAAGGCAGCTATCTGAGGAAGATGCGTGACACACATGACCTGCCTGTTCCTTGAGACATTGTAAAGCTTCTCTCCTACTCTCTGCGCGGCGATACCGGAAACTCCGCTGTCTATCTCGTCGAAGATCATAGTGGGAACAGGATCTTTTTCGGCAAAGACATTTTTAAGAGCGAGCATTATTCTGCTCAGCTCTCCTCCCGAGGCTATACGGCTGATGCGCCCGGGCTCCATGCCTGCATTGGCGGACATCAGAAAACGGACTGTATCTTTGCCGTTTTCGGAAAAGCCTGTCTCATTCTCGACGCGGGTGAACTCTACCTCAAATCTTACGGAAGGCATGCTGAGATCTCTCAGTTCATTCACCACACGCTCTCTCAAGGACCTGACAGCGCTCTTTCTCCTGTTCGAAAGCTCTTCCGCCTTTTCCAGACATCTATTTGTCTGCTTCTCCAGATC
Organism: Oscillospiraceae bacterium; assembly: GCA_902802045.1. Lineage (GTDB taxonomy): Bacteria > Bacillota > Clostridia > Oscillospirales > Oscillospiraceae > Limivicinus. Next base: position 336,873 of record CADCKQ010000002.1, read on the forward strand.
CCTGTTCAGAAGAGCAAGGGTCTCATCCGAGTACTCGATATCTGAAAGCTTCTTACGCGATTCCTCAAGCAGATCCGCAAGTCCCTGCTCATCTGTCCTGTATTTGCGCTCGAGCCTGTTTAAAAGGCTGAGTCTTGACTCGATCTCATTATATTCCTCAGGCGAGAAATCCAGAGCGGAGAGGAAGTCCCTCATTCTCTCGGAGGCATCGGAGAGAAGAAATCCCGCGTCTTCGAGCGCTTTTGATGCTTCTTCGAGCTCAGGAGCGATATCGGCAGCCTTTCTGGCAAAATATGAGGCGTTCTCCGCAAGCGAGATCGCACTCTCGTCAGCTTCACTCAACGCTAGAAGGCTTGAATTTACCGACTCGGTGAGCTTTTCGGAGTTTTTGAGAAGACTGCGCCGAGCAAGGAGCGTATCTTCCTCCCCGGGTTCTATCCGGGCTGATTCCAATTCCTGAATACAGAATCTCAGGCTGTCCGCAAGTCTTTCTTTTTCGGCCTCATCCATTGAGAATCTTTCGATCTCTTTTTTCAGAGCTCTGTATTTGCCGTACTCCTCCCTGTATGCGGAAAGATCGCTTTCAAGCGAGGCAAAACGGTCAAGAAAGACGATATGGTTTGCCTCATCCATAAGCTGTCTTCCGTCATTCTGGCCGTGAACATCAATAAGCAGATTCCCGAGATCCCTCAGCTGCGCGGCTGTAACCGGGAGCCCGTTTACCCTGCAGCTGCTTTTTGAGTCCGGGGAGATCTTTCTCGAGATTATAAGCTCTTCATCGGAAGGAATATCATTTGCCTCAAGCCAGCTGTCAGCGATGCTGCCCCGGAAAACAGCCGTAACAAGCCCGTAAGGCGCACCGGTCCTCACTATTTCACGGCTCACTCTGTCTCCGAGTATAGCGCCGATCGAATCTATGACAATGGATTTCCCGGCACCGGTCTCTCCGGTGAGCACATTGAGTCCTTCCCTGAAGCTTATGTCCGCTCTCTCTATGACTGCTATATTTTCAATATGCAGCGATTCAAGCATTATAACGTTATCTCCCGAAATCTGTAATACAGCTTCTCAGCATCGGAGGCCGTGCGCATCGCTATAAACGCTGTGTCATCTCCGGCAACCGTTCCGACCATATTCTCGATATCCATGCTCTCCAGCGCGCTGCATGCGGCGGATGCCAGACCGGGCATTGTCTTGATTACGAACAGGTTTTGAGCAAAATCGAAGCCCGTAACACTCTTGTTGAGGATAGTCCTGAGTCTCTCATCGATATCGGAATTGATATCCGCCCTGTTCCTTACATAACGGTAAATACCGTTCGGGCTCAGTTCCTTGACAAGATGCAGATCCTTGATGTCTCTGGAAAGAGTGGCCTGAGTGCTTTTGATTCCTCTCTCTTCCAGAGCGTCCTGCAACTGCTTCTGGTTTTCAATATTCTGTTCCTCTATGATCCTTAAGATCACATTCTGTCTTCCCGATTTCATATTTCCTCCATGCACCTCACTGAAGCTTTTCTGCGACTATTTCAAAAAAGCTCCGCGCGGCAAAATCAACCAGATATATGCAGTGTCCGGATCTCCTGACCCTGATAATGTCTTCGCTCTGAAGATCATATATGCTGTTCCCGTCTATCGCAAGATACGCTTTTCTTGTATGCAGCTTCTGAGTTTTAACTGTCACTTCCCTGTTCTGAGTCAGAACATAAGTCTTTGCTCCCAGCGCGTGAGCGCAGATAGGCGTCAGAATGATATTCTCTGACTCAGGTTCGACGATAGGCCCTCCTGCAGACATCGAATAGCCTGTGGAACCTGTGGGAGTCGCTATGACTATGCCGTCACCAGCATAATCGAGGACAGTGTTCTCGTCGCTCTTTGCGTTTATCCTTATCGTATCTCCGTAGCCGTGGATCACCGCGTCGTTTAAAGCCGAATCGGAATAGATGATCTTACCGTCTCTGATCAGGTCGATATCTATGCACATGCGGCGGCTCAGTTTCTCCTCACCGCGTGCAGCTCTTATTATTTTATCGTTTAGTTCAGAGTCTTCAGGCTCGAGAGAAGCCATAAAGCCTTTGGTGCCCAGGTTTACACAGAGCAGCGGAAGGTCCTTGTATTTCAGATTTCTGGCGACCGCAAGAGTCGTACCGTCTCCGCCAACTATTATTACAAGCGTTGTATCCCTCGGGAGATACGAGATATCCCGGGTCTCTATGCCTTCCGGGATCGCAGGCTCTACAGGGTCCGAAAATACGGGAAACACCCCGACCGTGAAGCCGTTTTCTTCAAGTAAAGACCTGAGTTTCAATGTCAGTTCAAGCTCTGTATCTCTGTAAGGGTTCGGGCAAATCGCTATCATGAAATTTACCTCGCTTAAAGTTTTTTGTGTGACAAACCGACAAGTGCGGGAATATCGAATGTTATATCTTCTCCGGATGATTCTGCCTTTTTCATGTAACACAGATATTCTATATTTCCCTCAGGGCCCTTTATGGGAGAATAATCGAGCCCTTCGACTCTGAGACCCTGCATTTTTGCAAAAGCACAGATGTCTTCTATGACAGAGATATGGACATTCGGGTCTCTTACAACGCCTTTTTTCCCCACCTGATCTCTGCCAGCCTCAAACTGAGGCTTAATTAAGCACACAATATCCCCACTTTCTGCGAGAAGCGGGATTATTGCCGGCAGAAGGAGCTTGACGGATATGAAAGACGCATCCGTAACCGCTATATCGACCGTTTCGGGAATAGTATCGCTGTTCAGATATCTGGCATTGGTGCGCTCTATATTAACGACTCTGGGGTCGTTTCTAAGAGTCCAGGCGAGCTGTCCGTAACCGACATCGACTGCATAGACCTTTTTTGCCCCGTTTTTCAAAAGGACATCAGTAAAACCGCCTGTCGATGCCCCGCAGTCGAGGCACACTTTATCTTTTGCGTCTATCGGAAAGACTTTGAGCGCTTTATCAAGCTTATAGCCCCCGCGGCTTACAAACGGACAGGCATTGCCCCGGACCTCTATCTCAGCGTCTTCAGGGACCTGCATTCCCGGTTTGTCGGCTTTCTGTCCGTTTACATACACGAGTCCGCTCATTACTGTAGTTTTGGCCTTTTCGCGGCTTTCCGCGAGGCCCTTCTCATAAACCAGAGTATCGAGTCTTGTCCTGGACATCTCAGTTTCTCCGGAGCGCCAGAGAATCTGCAAAGCTCTCGAGATATTCGGTGTCCCTGAACACTCCTCTCAGCGCGGCTTTAGCTTTATAGGTATAGACATCTATATACTCGTTGCATTTAGCTTCGCCGAGGATAGCCATATATGTATTTTTGTTTTCCGCCGCATCGGAACCGATTGGCTTTCCGAGCTCTTCTCTAGTGCTGACAACATCGAGAACATCATCTCTTATCTGAAAGGCAAGACCGAGGTTTTCACCGAAGCACCTCGCGCTTTCAAGCATCTGATCCGAACCGCCTGCACAGACTACTCCCATCATGCATGCAGCCATGATTATCTTTCCGGTCTTCAGGAGATTAAGTCTTGTAAGCTCTTCTGCCGTGAGAACATTGTTCTCGGCTTTCATATCCAAATACTGTCCGCCGCACATACCGGTATAACCTGCGGCGTCTGCAAGTATTGCCCCGCATTTTGCTTTTGCAGCATTATCAAGGCCGGAATTCAGCAGAACGGAAAAAGCCTTTGCCTGAAGCGCATCGCCTGCTAGTGTAGCGGTACACTCACCGTATACATTGTGATTGGTCGGTTTTCCGCGCCTCAGGTCATCATCATCCATGCAGGGCAGGTCATCGTGGATGAGGCTGTATGTGTGGATCATTTCAACAGCGCATGCCGCCGGGAGAGCATCCTCTGCTTTTCCGCCGGACAGGGTGCAGAACTCCATCGTGAGGATGGGTCTTATCCTTTTTCCGCCTGCAAGCAGACTGTATCTCATGGCTTCCCCGAGCTCTCTGTAAGGCTCTTCCGAAAGCTTTATGCTGTTTTCGAGATATTCTTCTATCAGCTCTTTAAAATCAGCTTCAGTCATTGCCGAATACCGTCTCCTCCGGTGCTCCGTCAGGGCCTTTAACAAGCTTTGCCACTTTCTGTTCTGCCTTGTCGAGAATTTCCGTGCAGTCCGAAACAAGGCCTGTTCCCTCTTCGAAAAGCCTGATCGACTCATCGAGCGGCAGGTCCCCGTTTTCAAGGTGTCTGACTATCTCCTCGAGCCTTGTGAGGGATTCCTCAAAGCTCTTCTTTTTCTCACTGCCCATATTCAGTCCTCCCTGATGACGGAATCCACGGTGCAGTCTGCAGTTCCGTCTGAAAATCTTATCCTGATCCTGTCTTTGGCCTTAAGATCTCTGACCCCGTTAACGGCTTTGCCTTCCATATCTGTTGAAAAACTGAAGCCGCGAGAAAGCACATTTAAGGGGCTCAATGCATTCAGTCTGTCCGAAAGCCCCGACAGTGCATTTCTCTTATCCTGAATTAAGGAAGATGCGGAAGCAGTCAACCTCTCTCTGCAGAGGTCGAGATCTTCCCTTTTCGAGTCAGTAATCTCGAGAGGATTTGAAAGAACTCTCGAGTTCTTTATTATATTGAGCTTCCCCCTTCCGGCCTCAAGCTCCTTTTCGAGCGATCTTGCGGCAGCGGATCCGAGGCTCTTCAGGTATACCCGGATGTCTCTCTGATCCGGAACAGCTGTTTCTGCCGCATTTGAAGGCGTAGAAGCCCTTCTGTCCGCAACATAGTCAGATATAGTAACATCGGGTTCATGGCCTACAGCCGATATTACGGGTATTGCGGAGTCGAAGATCGCCCTTGCCACTCTCTCGTCATTAAATGCCCACAGATCCTCGGCCGAGCCTCCGCCGCGGCCTGTAATTATAAGGTCTGCAACTTTATACCCGTTTGCATATCTCAAGGCGGCAGCTATCTCAGCCGGTGCCTCTTCTCCCTGCACTTTGACAGGAAGTACAAGCACCTCTGAAAGAGGCCACCTGCGATCAAGTATATTGATTATATCATGAACTGCCGCACCGGCTTCCGAGGTGATGACTGCTATCTTCCCGGGATACTTCGGAAGGGCTCTTTTATGCGAATCATCAAACAGTCCTTCCTTTTCAAGCTTTGCCTTGAGCTGCTCGAATGCGATCTGAAGATCTCCGGAGCCCTCCGGCTCTATTCTCGAGCAGTATAACTGGTATGCCCCGTCTCTCGGATATACCGAGACCCTGCCGAAAGCGAGCACACTCATCCCGTTCTCAGGCAGGAATCTGAGGCGCTCGGCGTATGACCTGAACATGACACATCTCACACTGCTCCCGGAATCTTTCAGTGTGAAATAGTGATGACCGGAAGGATAGCGTTTATAGTTTGAAAGCTCTCCCCTGACGCAAACATTCAGCAGCACAGGGTCAAGCTCAAACAGATCCTTTATCCGGTTATTGAGTTCCGTAACCGAAAATATATTATTGAGGGGCTCCATTCAATTCCTTTAAAAAGCTGCCGAGTATCCCGTTAATGAAAGATACGACCTCAGCTTCATCATATTTCTTTGCAATCTCAACCGCCTCATTGACCGACACCTTCTGCGGGATATCATCCATATACAGGATCTCGCAAATCGCACATCTCATGCAGGCCATGGCTGTTTTTGAGATACGCGAGCTCTTCCAGCCTTCCGAGTACTTTTCTATTATATTATCCAGTTCATCTCTGTGCTCGGAGATCAGGGTGACGGCGTTTTTGATAAATTCAAGCTGCTTATCGTCTGGGAACTCGGCAAAAGCCTCATCTTCCTCAGCTAGAGTATCATAATGCTCTTCGGAGAAGAAATCATCCAGAAGCTCCGATACAGGTATATCTCTTGCAGCCGCCTCAAAGCCGAGGCGCATGACTATCTCTCTGGCTGTGCTTCTGTTCATTCTCAGACGCTTTTTTTATCGAATTCCACGCCGGACACGTTAATATTTATGCAGGCGTTTTTTTCTCCGGTCGCCTGTTCTATGGACGAAGCAACTGCCTCCTGCACTTTCCTTGCCACATTCAGGATATTGCAGCCGTATTTTACATTTATGACTGCATCTGCAGTAATAACATCCTCATTCATGTATACATTGAGGCCCTTGTTTATATTCTTGATCCCGATTAGTTCTGCAAGCTCAGCTCCGGCCACGGCCGATATGCCTGCAACGCCTTCCGTCTCGAGTATGGAATTGCGTACCATCTCTGTGAGCACGTCCTCTGAGATGTTGATGCTACCGTTTTTGTCGTGTATGGTGATGTAATTGTCTGCCATAATTCCCTCCCGGATTCAAATCTTTGTTATTCTATCACAGCTTTATGCAAAAATAAACGAAAAAAATGAATATTATTTGAGTTTTCTGCTCTCAAGATAATAGCGCTTATCGGCGCCGAGGCCTACCGAAAAGCTTTTCTTGGGAAAAGGTCCGAATGCGGCGACGCTTGAGAAGAGCTCCTCTTTTTCCATTCCGGGAAGAATAAGGCCTGCATTGCCCGGAACAGAGGCAAATTCAAGAGCCTCCGGATCTCCATGGATATAATCGATCCTTCCTCCGCGGCTCAGAGCATAATCTCTGCAGAATGATTCGCAGTTTTCGATCAGAGCTCCGTAGGACAGGGAGGGAACAGTTAACTCAAGCTTATCTTTCCCGCTGGCTGCAGTGACAATGTAGTTTCTTCCCTGTAATCCCAAGCAGGTTTTTTCAAACTCTTTGACAAAAGCCGAAGCGTCTGTATTGAAAATGACTCTGTGAATCGGCTCGAAGACCACGCCCGGATCATGGATGTTTTCGAGCTCAACGAGTGCGAATCTGGCGGAGTCCTCTTTTGCACAATCATCGCCAAGGCTTTTTTTCTTCTCTTCCCAATGGGCCTTGGCAGCTGCAAGGCTGTGGTTTCCGTCTCCTATTGCAAAGACGATCTGCCCTTTTTCTGTATACAGAGCAGCGATCTTCTCCTCAAGCTCCTTAGCTTTATCTCCTTCAACTCTCTTTCCCCTGACTGAGCCTCCGTTTTTCATCAGCTCTATATCATAGACCGTTTCATACGAATCGTCGTCCGAAATGATATCTCCGGATGTGTCGTTTATGAATACGATTATATGCGGGATCTCAAGAGGCGCATTCCTCCTTATGCTTACTCTCGCAGGAAGACGGGCTTCTATGGTTCCTTCCGTCGCTCTTACAGGCGTATCGGAGCCCTCGCGCCAGTCGTAAGCCTCCAGATCCAGAAGACCCAGAAGACCTTTTCTGACTTTCCCGCTGCAGAGAGTCCTCTCAGTATACACAAAGCTGTCCTTAAGCTCGGAAAATACACCGGCGTTCAGATAAGAGTCCATCGTCATATTGATTCTGACTGTTTCTCTGCTGATGTCTGCAAAGCCGAGATATGCCTCCGGTATTATAAGCTTGTAAGCGGAAGGGTATTCTCCTGCGATCTTCTCTACATCTTCCCAATACGGAATATCCGAAGAGAACTGATCACAGGCGACGACTGCCCATTTGTCAAGGTTTCCCTTCGGTATGAGTATATCTCCTCTTCTGAATATCCTGTCCGCAGACTGCATCATGAACATCTTCTGCAATACCCGCTCATTTCTGTTGACACTGTATTCGCTTTTGGAATAAAATGATAATATCATAATCGGAGGTGTTTTTCTATGCCTGTTTTCAAAGACTTTTATTTTGAATCGACTACCGGTAAAAATATGATACACGCCCTAAGGTGCGACCCCGATACTGAGCCCAGAGGCATAGTGCAGATCGCGCATGGGATCGCAGAATATGTCGCACGCTATAAGGATTTCATGAGCTTTCTGGCTGAAAACGGATTTATAGCTGTCGGCAACGATCACCTCGGGCACGGAGGAAGTGTAAAAGAGCCCGGTGAAAAGGGCCATTTTGCAGATGACAAGGGCTGGGACTATGTTGTAGGAGATATGCACAAGCTCTATGAGACAATGCATTCCGAGCACCCGGAGCTTCCCTATATTCTCTTTGGACACAGCATGGGCAGCTTTCTTTCCAGAACATTTATTATAAAGTATCCGGAGCTTTTGAATGCCTGTATTCTGAGCGGAACCGGCCACCAGGGCAAGGCCCTGCTCACGGGCGGCGTCGCAATGAGCACGCTTGTAAAGAAGATAAAAGGCCCTCGTCACATAGCCAATGGCCTCAATAATGTCGCTTTCGGCTCATACAACAACGGATATGAGAATCCGAAAACGGCCTTCGACTGGCTTAACCGTGATCCTGCCGAGGTGCAGAAATACATAGACGATCCCGATTGCGGCTTTGTCTGTACTGCTGCCCTCTACAATGATATGATGAAAGGGATTGGCTTCATCACCTCCCCTTCGAATATCGCCAAAATGAGAAAAGATCTCCCGATCTACTTCATGTCCGGAGGGGCGGACCCTGTCGGTGAGAACGGAAAAGGTGTCAACAAAGCCTATAATGCGTTTTTAAGAGCGGGCATGAAGGATGTTATGATCCGCATTTACCCCGAAGGCCGCCATGAGATGCTCAACGAGATAAACAGAAAGGACGTCTATAACGACATCCTGAACTGGATAAATTCAAAGATCTGAGTTCTCCCCATAAAAAAGCCACCCTCTCGGGTGGCTTTTTTATTAGTATTCTATTTTATAACTTCTATAGATATATCGCCGGTGTCGGTCTCTATCTCGCATCTTCCTCCGCTTACTGACTTGGGTACCTTCACTCTTCCCGTGTCGGTATCCGTCAGGAAGATCTTGTCGCTCAGGAGCAAGCCGGAGACATCGCCGGTATCGGTCTCTATATAAATACTATCCGCGTCACATCTGTCGAGGCTTATATCACCGCTAGTCCTGTCCAGTTTAAACGCGCCTGACGCGATGACATCAGTCATGAAGAGCTTTCCCGTGTCTCCTTCAGAGTTTAGGTTTTCACAATTCACTTTTACCAGTGTGACACGTCCCGTGCCCTCTCTGATATCGATGTTCCCCTTTATTTCCGAGTTTGTCAGTTCGACATTTCCGGTATCCGAAACGAGTCTCATTCCGCCCGCGCTCAGATCATACAGGGATATGTCTCCCGTATCGGTCTTTATATAGATCTCACTTTCCGCTGAGGCAAGACAGCTGACGTCTCCCGTATTATCGATTACACTTATGTTTCCGAAGAAAAAGTCTTTCGGAATATCGACATCAGATGTGTCGGAATCAATATTGAGCGCTTTATACTCTTTCTCCGGAAGGTATACAGTGATCGAGGGGCTTTCCGTAATTATCCCGATATTCACGAAATGCCACTTGTTCTCTGCTTTTCTGCTGACCATAAGGGTATCGCCCTCTACACGGACTTCATGCGGCCAATTCTCTTCTTCCCTGCAGACAACCGAGCATTTCCCGTCACCCGAAAGAACAAAAGCGATCTTCTCGGTGTCTCCTTCTATGCTGATGCTCCTGAAGTTCTCGGTCACGTCATATGTTCTTGTCACATATTCAGCAGTACCTGAATCTCCGAAATCGAATCCGAGTACCCTGTGCGCGAACACGCATACGGCTGCTCCGATCACTATAAGCGCTAAAGCAATGCTGAGTAATATTTTCCCGTTTTTCATTTTTTATTCCTCCTTACCGACAAATGAAGTTTTGATTCCCAGAATAATTCGCTTTGTCATCTTGAGGATCAGCTTCGTGATCCATACCGAGACATATAGCAGCAATATTGCAAGTCCCGCGCATACTGCAGCGGCACCCAGGGAGAACAGAGCAACTGCAGGAGCCCCTTTGAACAGAGAAATAAAGAGTCCCGCGATGCCCCCGACCGCGCCGGCCGCCATAGAGAAGCATGCCGCATAAATGCATACCGCCACTGCCCAGATGATCACATAGAGCGAAAGAACTATTGCCAGGACTGAGATAAGGATCGGGAGCCAGACGGGAGAACCGAGCACAAGGAGAATGATCTCCCATGCTTTCAAGCTCCTCTTAGATTTTACCTTTTCACGTACCAGCTTCGACAGCGGGATCTCGGACATGATCTGTTCCACGATGCTGTCCACGGTCCCGATGCAGGCAAGCGCCTCTTCCTCCGGCAATCCGTCCTCCATTCGGTCGTCTATCATTTCGCTGTAGAAAGCGATTCTCTCTTCGATATCCTCATGCGGCAGTCCGGAGATTTTTCTTCTCAGCTCGCTCAAGAACTCTTCCTTATTCATTTCCGGTTTCCTCCCTTGTGATAAAGTTGTAGATGGCATTGATCTCTTTCCAGTCTTCTTTAAACTCTTCTATGCGTCTCAGGCCTTCCCGGGTTATGTGATAGTACTTGCGGAGCCTGCCCTCGTGCTCAACACTCCTGACAGTGAGCATGTTTCCGGCCTCAAGGCGTTTAAGGATCGTATAAAGAGTAGATTCGGACATCTCCAGATACGGTTTCATGTCTTTGATTATCCGGTAACCGTAGGAGTCCTCATTCTTTATGGCGGCCAGTACACATGCGTCCAGCAGACCGCGTTTCAATTGAATGTCCATGCCATACCTCCTTTCGTGTGATACATCTCTTAGCGTAATATATCGTAATACGAAGTATATAATTTGTCAAGAGGTTTTTAAAAGAAATATGATTTATAATTATTTGGTCATTCTGAGCCAGCAAAGAATCCGCTTCCCCAAACAACTGTCTCCCATATGAGCGGCCTTATTTTCACAAAAAAGAGACGGATCAAACCGTCTCTTACATTTCATTTTTTTCATTTATTTCTATTGTCTCTCATGAACTCCAGCTTATACAGGATAAAATCATTATCCTCCAGGTCAAAATTCTCTTCGGTGACCAGGAAGATATTATTATAAGCAGTCCTGTACTTAGAGATGTTGAAAAAGGACCGGACCTCGCCGTGATCGTCAAAAGTCTTCTCCACATCATTGCCGATCACGTTGAAATCGACGTGAAGAAGCCGGGTGAATTCGTTATAATGCGGGATCGACCGGCCGAGCTCACAGCTGAAGTCCTTCATGCCGGTGCCTTCCGGCTGCTCAAACTCCTCCTGAAGGATCGCCATGATCCAGGAGAAAGCTTCAAAACAACCGTTCTTTACCGTGTATTTGATCAGACGGCAAAGCTCCGATTCAAGCCCGCAGGAGATAAGCTGCCTTGTAATTTCTGCAGCCTCCAGAAGCGAATCGATATCGTCAGGATTATGTAAACTGTTGTTTCGTAAAAATTCTTCCAATGATCTCATTTCTGCTTTTTCCAACACTCTCCGGCTCACGACCAGGAAATCAGATCTTTTTGATCGGATGGCGAATGACGGTTTTCCATTTCTCCGGCGAAGCCTTGCGGGGATCGGAAAGATAGATCTCATGATGAAGGCGGGTTTCTGTCATATCGTTCTCATATCCGTTTACGGCGAGAAACTTATCCATCAGTGCCACAGTCTCCGGTTCGTCATCATACGGGCCGATATGCATGATCTGAACGCACAGTCCTTCGTCAACAGTCAGAAACTCTGCTGAAGAGCAGTCAGTCTTCTTCTTTTTTGATGCCGTTTCAACTGCCCAGGCAAAGTCAGCTTTTGTCACAAAATCGGGCAAGCGGATTACGGAGATCCAGTTGAACGTATCTTTGTTCCCGTAATCGACTCCTTTGACGCCCTCCTGCCACCAGAAGCCTTCCAGCGGAGGTACGACATATTCATAGAAACCCTCGATATGATGATCTGTCTTGCAGCTCATCCTGAGCGTATAGGCAACAGCATACAGAACACCGACAGCCTTCCTGTAATCTCCGCCCTCCTCATTCGGATCGCCATGCCCGCGCACGGCGATATAGTTTGCTTCCGGAACGGTTACGATCTCCGGAGCATTCTTCGGCATATAAAACTCTTTGTATTCTTTCTTGAAATCAAACGGCAAGGTTCTTCCTCCTACTCACCCGTCATCTGCCGGTCTGTAACGGAAGCCAGTCAAGGACCTTTTTTATCTGCAGGTCCCAGAAATCCCATTCGTGTCCGTAATCGCCTTCATCCCACGTGACACAGATGCCGTTCTCCTGCAGAAAGTCCCTGAAATCGGTATTTGCTTTCATCAGACCGTCCTTTGTTCCGCATGCCATATAGATTTCGGGAATGCTTCTCTTCTCTCTCAGCATATCCTTTACCGCGATCTTAGGGTTCATATCTGTATATGATGCTTCCCCCAGGTTGTCAAACAGCCCTATGTTCGCATCCTCGGAAAGATCATCAAAAAGATTCAGGGCTGAGGACAATCCGGCAGCATATCCGAAAGTATCCGAAAATACGATACCGTTTCTGATGGCCCCGTAGCCGCCCATGGAAAGGCCTGCGATAAACGTATCCTCGCGCTTATCGGAAAGCGGGAACATCCTCCTTGTCATATCCACAAGCTCTTCCCCGATAAAGGTCTCGTAATCGTTCCACGGCGTTCTCGACTTAAAGTAGAAGGAATTGTCTCCGGAAGGCATCACCACCGCAAGATTTTTTTCTTCCGCCCACCTGTGGATACGGGTATAGCTTACCCAGTCGGTATAATTACCCAGCAGGCCGTGGAGCAGATAAAGCGTCTTGTACTTGCAGTTTTTATCTTCCGTATAAGTGTCTGTATCCGAATCGAAACGGTCCGCAGGCAGGATCACGTTTACAGGCACTGTGCGAAACAGTGCCTTTGAATTGTAATTCATCTGTATCAAAGCCATATCATTATCCCCTCCGGCTTTTACCGGTCATTTTTTGTTTTTATAGCCTGAGATGTCAGTATACGTTAACTGCCGGTTTCTTTTTACCCTTCGTCAGTCCCTGAAAGGTCATTAGTCTCATCCGATCGCCGCGCTGAGCTGCCCTATCATAACATAAATAGAAAGGAACGGCAATTTTAACATATGTTTGCAATGCCGCCAAATGATCATCTCCGATACCCTGTATTCGGAACCGCAGATGAGAAGTGAGCTTATTCTTTTACCCTGATCATACAACGCATGGCGTTCAGGACGGCAACGATCAGCACTCCGACATCGCCGAACACAGCCCACCACATATTTGTAAGGCCGAATGCGCTCAAAATGAGTATAGCGAATTTCACGCCGAGCGCGAGTATTATGTTCTCATGTACTATCCGCATGGTCCTGTGAGCGATCTTTATAGCAAGCGGCAAACGCGAGATACGGTCATCCATAATGACTATATCGGCCGATTCAATCGCGGCATCACTTCCAAGGGCTCCCATAGCTATTCCGACATCGGCCCGGGAAAGCACCGGTGCGTCGTTTATTCCGTCCCCGACAAAGGCGACATGTGCGCCCGACCCGAGCAGATCCTCAACTGCAGTAACTTTTTGGGCGGGCAGAAGCTCAGCCATGTAGCTGTCCACACCGATCTTTTCTGCGACGGCTTTCGCAACCTTCTCGGAATCGCCTGTGAGCATAATGGTCTGTTTAATGCCGAGCTCCTTGAGCTTATTTATGCTCTCCCTTACCTCCGGCTTGATCTGATCGTTTATAATAATATGCCCCATGTAACTGCTGTCTTCGGAAATATGTATGGCAGTGCCCGGGAGATGGCATTCGTGCCAAACAGCCCCCGCTTTCTCCATCAGCTTGCCGTTGCCGAGGAAAAAGGTCTTCCCGTCGACCTGAGCCTCTATACCCATCCCCGCTATTTCTTTTATCTCACCTATTCTGCTCCGGTCAATATCACCTGCAAACGCGCTGACAACAGACTCTGCTATAGGATGGGATGAATAGCTCTCGGCTGCGGCAGCTATGTCGAGAAGCTCCTCAGCCGAGATCTCTGACGGGTGTACTGCGTCCACTGCAAAACTGCCCTGCGTCAGAGTTCCCGTCTTATCGAAGACCACCATATCAGCTTTGGAAAGCATCTCAAGATAATTGGCGCCCTTTACGAGGATACCATCGCGCGAAGCGCCTCCTATTCCTCCGAAAAAGCTCAGGGGAACTGACACCACCAGCGCGCAGGGACAGGAGACGACCAGAAAAATAAGAGCGCGATTGATCCAGTCCGCCCATGACCCGCTGAGGAACAGAGGAGGTATCACAGCGAGAAGGACAGCGCTTATAACTACGAGAGGCGTATACCAGCGTGCGAAACGGGTTATGAAGTTTTCTATCCTCGCCTTTTTCTCGGAAGAATTCTCGACGAGCTCCAGAATGCGTGCGACCGTGCTCTCAGCATACTCGCTGCTTGTCTTTACTTTTAAAACCCCGCTTAAGTTTATGCTGCCCGAAAGTACCGTGTCTCCGACAGTCTTGTCTGCGGGCAGGCTTTCGCCTGTCAGTGCGGAGGTATCCACGCTCCCGGCGCCTTCGATAACGGTGCCGTCAAGGGGTATCCTCTCTCCGGGCTTCAGAACTATTATCTCTCCTATTTCTACCTCTTCGGGATCGACTTCCTGCTCTTTGCCCTCCCTCAGAACAACAGCATACTCAGGTCTTATATCCATAAGTGCCGCGATCGATTTCCTGCTCTTTCCGACGGCTATAGATTGGAACCACTCGCCGATCTGATAAAACAGCATAACAGCTGCAGCCTCAGGGTATTCCCTGATTGCAAATGCTCCGAGTGTTGCGACAGCCATAAGGAATTTTTCGTCAAAGACCTGCCCGTGGGCAATATTCCTTACAGCAGACCATAAGACGTCCCAGCCGATCACAAGGTAAGGAACAGCGAAGGCAAGCCCCTTCCAAATGCCATCAAGAGGAATCAAGGCGGCGATAACAGTCAACACTCCCGCTGATACTATCCTTATAAGAGTCTTTTTCTGCTTCTTAGTCATATACGGCTCTTTATTTTAGAATGACTCTGCAGTCCGGCTCGACCTTGGAAATACATTTGACAGCTGCCTTCACGACCTCATCAAAGCGCTCGTCATCGGCTTCGATAGTCATCTTCTGGGTCATAAAGCTGACAGTCGCATTATTTACACCGTCCAGCTTTTTGATGGCGGCTTCCATCTTGGCGGCGCAATTCGCGCAATCGAGATCCTCAAGTTTGAATGTTTTTTTCATGTTCTGTTCCTCTCTTTATCTGAAATATTTTTAATCGTATCCGGGCTCAGTGCTTTTCTGTCAGATGTTCGAATCCCTGGCCTATAATGGTCCTCACATGATCGTCCGAGAGATGGTAATAGATGGTCTTCCCCTCTCTGCGGCTCGCGACCAGGTTTGCATCCTTTAAAGTCCTGAGCTGGTGAGAAATGGCGGACTGATTCATACCTAAAAGCTCCGCGATCGCACAGACGCACATCTCCGATTCGGAAAGGGCGAAGAGTATCTTTATCCTGGTTGAGTCCCCAAAAAGCTTGAAAAGATCACTGAGATCCGAGAGAAGCTCATCAGCAGGCAGGTCCGTCTTTACTTTATTCAAAAGGTCCGAATGATTGTGAATCATTATATGAATCTCCGTTCATATGATTTATTATTCATATGATAATCCATTCATATGTAATTGTCAAGAAAAAATCCACCGGAAAAACCGATGGATTTTTTGATCTTAAATTATTAGAGAAATTACGCTTCGGGAGTATCTTCAGCAGCAGGAGCTTCCTCAGCTGCGGGGGCATCTTCCTCGGGCAGAACGCCGGAAGCCTCGCCTGTCTCAGAGACTTCATACACGAGCTCTTCAGCACTTTCGCCTTCAGGCAGGGGCTCGGGTTCCTTCTCGGAAGGAAGCAGCGCGCGGATGGAAAGAGAGACCTTCTGTTTCTCATTGTCGATGGCGGTGATCTTAACTCTGACGACATCTCCGACCTTTACTACATCTTCGCACTTGTCAACTCTTCTGTTCGCGAGCTGAGAGATGTGGATAAGTCCGTCAACTCCCGGAACTATCTCTGCAAAAGCGCCGAAGCTCATGAGCTTGACGACTTTGGCATCGCACTCGCTGCCGACCTGATACGCGTTCGTGAAGACCTTCCAGGGATCTGCCTCGGGATCTTTGTATCCGAGGGAGATGCGGTGTTTGTCTTTGTCGAAGTTTATGACATAAGTCTCGACCTCATCGCCCACAGCAAGAACATCCTCGGGCTTTTTGATCCTTGTCCAGGACAGCTCCGAGACATGGATCATTCCGTCTATTCCGCCGATATCGACGAACGCGCCGTAGCTCGTCATGGACTTTACGATACCCTTGAGCTTCTGGCCGACTTCGATGTTGTCCCAGAGGCTGGCGATGCGCTCACGACGCTCAGCCTGCGATACGCGTCTGATTGAGCCGACAACGCGTTTGCGAGCCTTATTGACTTCTGTTATTTTAAGCTTGACCTTCTCTTTCAGAAGCTGGCCGAGATCCGCGTCTCTGGGCAGGTCAGTCTGCGAGGCAGGAACAAATACCCTTACACCGCCGACATTGACAACAACGCCGCCCTTATTCTCCTCAACAACGGTTCCCTCAACAGGGTCTCCGGACTCTGCCGCGTCTTCAAGGTTAGTCCAGCCTTTTGCAGCATCGAGACGTTTCTTGGAGAGCATTGCAGTCCCCTCGACATCATTGACTCTGACAACAACAGCTTCGATCTGATCTCCGACTTTTACGGCATCTTCAACTTTTATACCGTCGTCAGTGAATTCCGTGGTCGGAATAAATCCGGAATACTTCGCACCCAAGTCTACACTGATCTCGGTTCCGGTAATAGCAGCTACTACGCCCGTTACTTTATCTCCGTTATAGATTGTTTTCAAAGAATCCTCGAGCATTTCATCGAATGAAAGCTCAGTGTCATTTTCGGCTTTTTTGATTTCCTCGTTCATAGCCTTTATTACCTCCTTAATTACCCGCTCGGGGGTTGAAGCACCTGCCGTGACTCCGACTGTATCGAAGTTCCTCAGTTCATTGAGATCAAGCTCTTTCAGGTTCTCAATAAACAGGACTTTTCCGCACTTTGTTCTGCAGATATCGGCGAGATGGACGCTGTTGGCACTGTGTCTGCCTCCGATCACGACCATCGCATCACAAACCGATGCAAGATTTGCAGCTTCTTCCTGTCTTGTAAGAGTTGCAAAGCACATTGTATCAAATATTTTGGCGTTTGTACATCTTTTTTTTATTATTTTAATACAATCTTCGTAATTCTGTCGCAACGATGTAGTCTGCACCACTGTCACTATGTTTTTTTCAGAAAACTCAGGGTTATCTTCCAGGAATGATTCTAGCTCCGCGGGATTTTCAAAAACCTCGTGCCCGCCGCACCAGCCGCAGGTGGCCAGGACCTCTGGGTGGTTTCTCGTTCCGATCACGAAAACGAATTCTCCATCTTTTTCAGCGCGGCTCACTATGTCGTGAATGTGTTTTACCTTCCCGCAGGTGGCATCTATAACTTCACTGCATATTGAGCCCAGTTTCTCGTATTCGTCTCTCGATATCCCGTGGGATCTTATGATGACGCTCTTTCCCTCGAGCTCCGGGCCTATCTCATGGACCACTTTGAGGCCCCTGCTTTCAAGTTCTCCGACGACATCTGCATTGTGTATTATTTCACCGTAGCTGCAGCAGTTTTCTTTTTCGGATACGAGCTTTTCAGCCATATCTACGGATCTCTTAACTCCTGCGCAGAAGCCAGCTGATCCGGCCACTTTGACTTTTTTCATAAGTTTTCCTTTATGACTCCGGTTATAAGCTCGAACAGCACCTCAAAGCTTGCCTCGAAATCGAGATCCGTCGTATCCACGATAACAGCGTCTTCCGCAGGCTTTAAGGGGGCTGCAGCGCGTGAAGAATCCTGGGCGTCCCTGTATTTCATGTCCTCCAGAACGCTCTCGAAATCACTCTCTATACCCTTTGCCTGCAGCTCGAGCAGCCTTCTCTTCGCTCTTGCTTCAGCGGAAGCTGTCAGAAAGATCTTGATATCCGCCTCGGGCAGAACGACTGTTCCTATGTCGCGCCCGTCCATGACAACGTTGTTTCTGTCGGCTATATCTCTCTGCATTTTGAGAAGAAATTCTCTCACCTTTGCGTGGGCAGATACATCGGATGCGCAGATTGATATCTCTGGGAGCCTTATCTCCGCAGAAACATCTTCTCCGCTTAAGTACATTCTCTGTTCGCCTTCAGCGTTATACTTGAGCTCTATAGAAATATCCCGGAGAACATCCATAACGGCAGATTCATCCTTGCAGTTTACATTTTGTCTGTGGCATGCAAGGCCGAGACTGCGGTATATAGCGCCGGTATCCGCATATATAAAGCCGAATGCCTCAGCAATTCTTTTTGCCTGGGTGCTCTTGCCCGCTCCCGAAGGTCCGTCTATCGCAACAGAAATATAATTATTGTATTTCATCTTTCTCTCCTTTGACTGCCCTTCCTGCAGCACGGCCTGTCGACCACGCTATCTGAAGGTTGTATCCGCCTGTATATGCATCCAGATCGAGAACTTCACCTGCAAAATAAAGTCCCGGTACTTTTTTGGACTCCATTGTCCTGGGGTTGATCTCCTTTGTATCCACTCCGCCCGAAGTGACTATTGCCTCTTCCGCAGGCCTTTTTCCGGTAATGCTCAGCGGAAACGCCTTCATAAGTCTCAACAGTCTCTTTCTCTGCTCGCGGGTGACCGAATTAGTCTTCATATCCCCTTCTATGCCCGTGAGTGAGACCAGAACAGGTGCAAGACTTGAAGGCACCAGATCGTTTAGCGAGTTTTTGAATTCCCTGTTGGAATACTTTTCAAAGTCTCTTAGTATTCTCGCGTCAAGCTTCTTCTCATCGAGCGCCGGCTTCAGATCTATTTCGAGCGTATACACCGATGATCCGAGGTCTCTGATCCTGGAGCTCGCCGTAAGTACCAGAGGGCCGGACACGCCGAAATGGGTAAAGAGCATCTCTCCGAGTTCCTTGAAGACCAGTTTTCCGTCTTCGAAGAGAGAAAGCGTGACATTTCGAAGAGATAGTCCCTGAAGTTCTCTGCAATACTCCTCACTGCATTCAAGAGGAACCAGCGAGGGCTGAAGCTTTGTTACGTTCATTCCCGCTTTTGCGGCAAAGCGGTAACCGTCTCCCGTTGAACCTGTCAGCGGATACGAAAGGCCGCCTGTGCATATTACGACGGAATGAGCTCTAATGATCCCCGAACCTGTTTTTGCTCCGGAAACTCTGCCGCCCTCTGTGAGGATCTCTGTCGCCTTTTCGTGAATGACCCTTACTCCTGCTTGTCTGCACTGCCCAGCGAGCAAGTCCGCAACGTCGTTCGCGTTGTCGCTCTGAGGAAAAACACGGTTTCCTCTCTCCGTCTTTAAAGGAAGTCCCCTGCTCTCGAAAAACTCCATCACCTTCGATGGCGGGAAGGCATTGAGACTGCTGTAGAGAAATCGCCCGTCCCCGGGAATATTGGAGAGCACCTCTCTGATCTCACAGTTATTTGTAACATTGCATCTGCCCTTGCCCGTTATTCTGAGCTTTCTTCCGAGCTTTGCGTTTGGCTCGAGCAGGACCGTATCAAGGCCTCTTTCGGCAGAGTTCAGGCTGCACATGAGTCCCGCCGCTCCGCCTCCGACGACAAGAACGTCGCATACGGTATCACTCATAGACATCCAGTTCGCTCCAGATACCCTCAAGCTTATTGAACATTTCAAGAGCGCTCTCCTGAAGTCTGCCAGCTGTGGCAACGATGAGCGCGTTTATGAGGCTCATCGGTGCAGCGAGAGAATCAAGGATCGATACCATATCGCTCTTTGCGAAGAGAGATATGTCCCCGTACTCGCAAAGCGGAGAGTTTTCATCGTTTGTAATAGCCAGAGTTTTCGCGCCGACACTTTTTGCGTATTTCATTGCCTCAGCTGTCTGTCTGGAATACCTTGGGAAGCTCATGGCTATCAGGAGATCACCTTCTCCGAGCCTGATCAGCTGCTCAAAGATCTGGTTGGCAGCGGTATCTCTGACGGTATGAACACCTTCCCTCAGAAGATTCAGATAATATCCGAAAAAAGTGGCAAGCGATATCGACGTGCGCAGGCCTATTATATATATGTTTTTTGCGCCTATCACCTCATCCACTGCTCTCGTGAAATTATCGTTGTCATTCGCGGATACGATGGCGCTGATCCTGTCTATATCTGCCGCAGTCACTCTTTTGAGTATCTGTCTGTCATCCGTAAGGTAGCGGGCGGCTTCGATCCTCTGAACTGAAGTCAGTCTGCTTCTGACATCGTTCTGAAGAGCTCTTTTCATCTCGGGATAGCCTTCAAAGCCAAGATCGGCAGCAAATCTGACCACAGTCGATTCGCTGATGCCGATCTCGTCGGCAAGCTTTCCCGCAGTCATAAAGGCTGCCTTGTCGTAATTGTCCCTGATGTAATCCGCTATCTTCTTCTGTCTTTTTGAAAAGCCCTGATATCGGTCTTCCAGAAGTTTCAATACATCGTTATCCATCGCTGTTTCCTCCGCCAAGCTCTTTCAGTGCGTCTCTGACTTTAAAAAGTGCAGAATCACGCGAGGCCTTGATCAGTACGGTATCTCCTTTTTCTATCAGTCCGTCGAGCTTTAAAAGAAGCTCGTCTGTTGTAACAAAACTTTGTTTCGGTCCTTCAAATGCCTCATATGCGTTATATGAAAGCATTCCTACTGTGATAAGAAGGTCTGCTCTACCGTTTGCATATCTTCCTATGTCCGCATGCATGCTCTTTGTATTCTCGCCCAGTTCGAGCATATCCCCGAATATGAAGACTTTCCTGCCTTTGAAATTGCACATCGAGTCCAGAGAAGATCTTGCAGAATTGGGATTTGCGTTATAGCAGTCGTCAATTAAGGAGATATATGAAGTCTCTATAAGATTGGACCTGCCTTCAAGGGCTTTGAAAGACCTTATGCCTTTTATGATCTGATCGTCATCAAGGCCGAGAACAAAGCCGACGGAGGCAGCTTCAAGCGCTGCATACACCATATGGTTTCCAAAGCCCGGTATCTCTGCATGGAGCTCTCTGTCCAAATAAGTGATGCGGCAATCTATTGAATTCCCGTTTGGAACAATATTCGTCGCCCTTACATCCGCGTTTGAATGGAGGCCGTATCTTATTATCCTCTGGCGGCAGACCAGCTTGTCAAGGAGCGGGTCATCTCCGTTTACAACTGCAACGGCGTCGTCTCTCATGTAGTTCAGCATGGAAGTCTTCTCTCTGAAAACTCCCTCCGGGCTCTTAAGAAACTCCAGATGCGCGTGTCCCATTACGGTAAAAACCGCTATCGTAGGCCTTACCATAACAGCGAGATGGCGCATCTCGTCAGGGTGGTTTATGCCCATTTCGACGACTGCGGCCTCATGCTCCGGACCTATTTGGGACATGGTCATCGGGACTCCGATAGTGTTGTTGAAGTTTTTATAGGTCTTCAGAGTACGGAATTTCCCGGAAATGACAGAGGCTATCATCTCTTTTCCGGTGGTCTTTCCGACGCTTCCGGTTATGCCTATGACAGGGATGTCTATCGTTTCCCGAAATGCTGAAGTCAGCTTCTCCAGCGCCGCTTCCACATCCGGAACAACTATAACTGGCCCCTTGCAGCCCTCAGGCACATAATTTGCAAGGCAGCAGGCTGCTCCCTTTTCCAGAGCGGAAGAGATGAATCTGTGCCCGTCCGTATTGCTGCCTTTGAAAGCGACAAACAAATCGCCCTCAGAAACGGCTCTGGAGTCTATCTCGATTTTATTGATAATGCTGTTTTCGCCGCCTCCGAAGAGTTCCGCATCGCAGATCCCGGCAGCTTTATCCACTGTAAATCCGATCATAAATAAATCACCGAAGAATTAATATAGCACATAATCAAGCTTTTTAAAATAAAATAATGCAAATTTATGGTGAAATGCAGGTTTAAATATGATAAGATAATCAAACTTAATGGTCAAAGGAAAAGCATATGCACTATATAGTTCTGGATCTGGAGTGGAATCAGGCAATGAGCTCCAAATCCTCAGTTTTCAATTATCTCCCCATTCATCTCGGCGGAGAGATCATAGAGATCGGCGCTGTTAGGCTCAATGAAGATTTCACTCCCGGAGAGGAGTTTACCATTGACGTAAAGCCTGTCTATTTCCGCAAGATGCATTACAAGGTAAAAAAGATAACCGGCTTTGACAAGGAAAGGCTCGAAAAGGGAGTTTCATTTCCGGAAGCACTTGACACATTCCGCAAATGGTGCGGAGACGGCGCGACATTTCTTACCTGGGGCAGCGACGACAGGCGTATCATGGAACAGAACATAATTATCCATGATCTCGACTGGGATTGGATAGAGGACTGGATCAACCTTCAGGTAATTTACAATATAGAGACTGCCTCCGGCAGAAGCCAGAAATCCCTTGCGGCGGCCATGGAGCATTTCGGGATTGAGCAGACAAGGGTCGCTCACGACGCTCTCGGAGACGCGTACAATACTGCCCTTATCTGCAGCCATCTCAACATGCCGGAGGGCATCAGACAGCTTCCTGACGCGGACCGTATCCTCTCCAGACAGGATACCGTCAGCCCGGAGATGAACGAGGATGAACAGGAGGGCGTGCTCAGTCACGAGTGTTATTCGAATTATTCCAGCAAGGCTGAGGTCTTCAGCGATGAAAAAATATCGTGTCTTTCCTGCCCCGTGTGCGGAAAGCCTCTGAGCGGCAGGAAATGGATCAATCAGGGCGATCAGAGATATATGAATCTGTATACCTGCAGTGAAGACGGTTCATTCCTGGTCCGTATAAGGTTCAGGCGCGAGACAGAGACGAACACCTGGTTTGCAAACCGTATAGTATACGAAGCCACAACAGAGATGGAAGATTATTACAAAACGAAATCGACCCTTGCAAGAAGAAGAGGGCGTGGCCATAAAAACAGAAAAACTCATCTCCCTGCGAAATGAACCGGAATGGAACAATAAAAAAGACGCCCTGTAAAGGGCGTCTTCTGATATTTATTGATTTATTCCGGTCTTCTTCCGCCGCAGAGATAAAAAACCGTCAGAAGTCCGGGGCCGCAGTGTGCTCCTATTACAACTCCAAGTGATGTAATCGTTATATTACCGACCCCGGGAAATGCAGCTTTTATCCCGTCTCTGATCTTCTCCGCGTCCTCACGGCAGTCGGCCTGAAGAATATGTATCTCCCTTCCTTCTGCACCGGACTCGGACAGGTCATGAATCACTCCGTCAAGAATTGATTTTAAAGCGGCTTTTCTGCCTCTTGCTTTTTTTACAACATCCAGAGTTCCCTTGTCCGGAACATACAGCACCGGCTTGATATTCAGAAGAGAACCTACAAGCGCGGAAGCGTTTGATACTCTCCCGCCCGCCTTCAGATAGTTCAAATCATCCACAGTAAATCTGTGGGCTATCTTAAGCTTGTTCTCCTCGCCCCACGCGATCACCTCTTCAAAGCCCATTCCCTGTTCTTTGCGCAGGACCATCTGCTCCACGAGCAGTCCGAGCCCGCCGGATATACAGAGCGTATCCATAATGTAGAGAGTCTGCTCCGGGAACTCCTCGCGGATAATCTCTGCCGCAAGGCCGGCATTTACAAAAGATGAAGACATCTCGCGGGACATATCGAGAAAGATCACATTCCTGCCTTCCTGCATGAGAGAGCGGAAAAACTCTTCATACTCGAATTCATTTATCATGGCGGTCTTTAAAAAGTCGCCTTTTCTCATGCCCTCATAAACCTTCTGCCGGCTCTCCTCGCGGCAATCGTCCTCGAATACGGTCTCACCGATCGAATAAGTATACGGGATAAACGGGACCCCGTGGGCCTCAAGCCAGGTTCGCGGAAGGTCAGAAGTGGAAGAAGTTGCAATAATGTAATCAGTCATAATTATCTCCTTAATGCTTTAGTGCCCGCGTATTCTACAGCGGACCGGAGATAAAAGCAAGCTTATATACAGATGATTACCGTTAATTGTTTATATTGTTTTATTTAACTGTTCATATATCGAGAGTATTCAGCCAGGCTCTGACTTCGGCTTCGCTTATTCTTGCTGTAACTCTTTTTCCTCCTGCGAAAACGGCACCGGGCGCGGAGTCTTTCAGTCCGTTCACTGTCTCACCCATCCCGCTCATCCCTGAGGTTGCAAAAAGAACTATCTTTTTTCCCGATAGATCATACTGTTCAAGGAATGTATTTATTATCGTTGGCGCGACATACCACCAGATCGGAAAACCTATGATGATTGTGTCATAACAGGACATATCCTCAACTTTGCAATCCGACGCTATGGCAGGTCGGGAGGATTTATCCTTCATTTCTTTTGTCGTGCGGGAGTTTTCATCCATCCAGTTCAGATCCGCTCTCTTGTACGGAACTTCCGGCACTATCTCAAAAAGATCTGCATCTGCTGCTTTTGCAAAGACGGATGCGGCTCTTTTGGTAGTTCCGGTCGCGCTGAAATACGCTACCAGTGTTTTGCTCATTTTCTTTCTCCTTTTATTATTGTTAACAGTATCATCACTATTACCAGTCATGATCTTCATAGACCCTTCGAACTCGCTCTATCTCGCTTTCAGAAAGCGGAGTATACCACTTCGCCTCGGATATCCTGTACCATCCGTCCATGAAAGACCTGAACCATACTCTCTTGTTTTCAGGGCGTATATCAACAAAAGCGTACATATCCGAATCCAGCCTGAAGGCAGCATAATCTCTGTAATAACCCGCATAGTATAAGATCTTCGGCTTCCTTAACGCTTTCTCCCTGAGATCGAATCTCTCCTTTTTCTCTGCAAGGAAGACAGTTTCCACATCATGCCTGTCCGCTTCAAGGAAGGCAATGTGCATAGCAGCTTCCTGCGGGAAATAATAGTAATTGGCCGAAAGAAAAGGCATTGCAATGCTCTTTATTCCTCTTTTTTCGGCAATCTCGTAGATGCTGCGGTAAACGCTCCTTAATATGCCAAGCTCATCAAATATGCCGTAGTTCCACCTTGGAGATGCTGCCAGTATCAAATACCCAAAAGGTAGTCCGCAGGGTTCTGTTTCGACTGCTTTGCCGACAGGAAGCATCCTCAGTTTCTTCAGCTCCGCAGAAAGACGCTCCCCGCCTCTGGCAGCAAGCTCTGAGAACACTTTTCCTTCCGATATGTCCAGTCTGTCTTCAACTCCCAATACTGCAGCATCGGCTTTCGTATTAAAGATATCATCGTTAGTGACAATATAAGACATAGGGTATCCCTTCATCAGTAAGGCTGTCTTTATTATGCTTCAGATTATATCAGACCTGCCGGTCAATTGATATATGAATAATTAAAATGATTTAATCTGCCGGATTTATCTGATATAATAAAAGTATGATAAATAATGACAAAGCATTTTCCAAAGACCTGTACATTATCGATCAGGACTGTTTCCATGAGATCACATACAGAACAATGCCCGCAGACATTAACGGCTGCGGCTGGATCAGCGCATACAATCTCAGGCATTACCTCGGCCAGAATGTAAATTACGACGACGTACGCCTTGAAATGGATGAGATGCACTATCTTAAGGTTCCCGGACCGACCCTTATGGTAGTCATGAGAGCTTATCTGAAAAAATATTTCCCTCAGGTAAGAGAGACTGTCGGCAGAGAAGATGCGCTTGCAGCAGCCGAAAAAAGTCTGGCGGGTATCTTCAGATACAGGGAGAAGCTGGAGCCTCATTTTGTCTCCTATATCCGCGCGGAAAACGGAAAGTTCCGTTTTTTCAACATGGCAGACGGGCTTGAGGACTGCGAGATGCCGATGTCGAAGTTCGGAAAAGAGCATCTAAGAGGCGGGACCGTTATAGTCTTTACCGTGGATCCGGAATAAAGCATAAATTGTTTATAAAAAGACATCCTTTACGGGATGTCTTTTCTTTTGAAATATCCTTCTGCTGCAGCAGAGTCTTTTTTTATCTGTTCGGAAAGTGCAGTATAGTCCGGATACTTCACTTCTTCCCTGAGGAATTTGTAGAAGTCGATCCTGACCTGTCTCCCGTAAAGATTGCCGTTGTAATTAATGAGATGGCTCTCAACGCTCACCTTGTTTTCGTCACTCACGGTCGGCCTTACCCCGATATTGGTAACTGCTACATGTTCAGTGCCGTCTTCAAGATATACCTTAGTCGCGTATACACCGTGTCTCGGAATTATAACTCCTTCCGGAAAATACATGTTTATCGTCGGAGCTCCCATCCTTGTTCCCAGATGATATCCGGAGTGCACGGTATCTGCAAGAGTATGAGGATGGCCCAGAAATCTAGCTGCCTCTTCCATATCGCCATCAGATATAAGCTTTCTTATATATGTCGAGCTTACGGTAACCCCGTCAAGCTTTACGGCAGGGATAATATCACAGCCGATATTGTTTGATTCGCACCAGGACTTCAAAAGCTCCGGCTTCCCCTCTCCGCGGAATCCGAATGTAAAGTCATAACCGCACACGATATGGCAGACATCGAACTGCAATAAAAGTTCATCAAGAAACTCTCTCCATGGCATCATCATGATGCGTCTGCTGAAATGAATAAATACGACATTATCTATGCCGAAGTTTCTCCGGATTATCGCCTCTCTGCTCAAAGGGCTGTTGATAAGCTGCACTTCACTGCCGAATACGAGATTATCCGGATGAACATCAAATGTCAGAACCGACGGTACGACTCCAAGCTCGCATGCGCGTTCCTTAGTTCTGTTAAGAAGAGCAGCATGCCCTATATGTACTCCGTCGAAGAAACCCAGAGCCATTACCCTTTTGTTCTTTTCCATAATCAGACCTCAAAAAAGCTTTTTATTGTCTTCATTATACCGTCTTCACATTTGCCGAGCGCAAGAAATTCTCCTTGTTGGGAGCATACCCTGTATGTCCCGTCCGGAGCAGAAAATGATACAGGATTCCCGTTTCTCACTTTTGCCTCTGCTGAAGCAGATACGGTTATTCTTTCATATTCTGAAAATATGGTCTCCGTCGGAAGAAGAAGAGAGGAAACATCTCCGATTTCAGCTTCTCTGATCACTTCATCAAGCGTATAAGCATTTTCTACGGAGAACATTCCTGCTTCTGTTCTTCTCAACGCGCTCATACAGGCTCCGCATCCGAGCATTTCACCTATATCCGAGCACAGAGTCCTTATATAGGTACCTTTTGAACATTTTATATCCAGAACGATATCACCGGATTCCCTTCCTTTGCGCTCGATGGAATAAACGGTTATCTTTCTCGGTTTTCTTTCTACCTCGATCCCTTTTCTCGCAAGTTCGTAGAGTCTTTTCCCGTTTACTCTGACAGCGGAATACATGGGCGGGGTCTGCTCGATCTCACCGACAAAACAGGAGAGCACTCTGTCGAGTTCCTCATCTTTAACATCTGTTTGTCCCTTCGAGATAACATTTCCGGAAATATCCTGTGTATCGGTGCGAAGGCCCAGTCTCAGCGCGGCTGTGTACCTTTTGTCATGAGATTCCGCAAAGGAGACCGCTCTGGTGGCTCTTCCGGCAAAAACAGCAAGAAGACCCGTTGCGAGCGGGTCCAGCGTGCCTGAGTGGCCTATTCTTCTTTCTTTCAGCACTCCCTTGAGTTTCGAAACGACATCATTGCTTGTCCAGAGGGGAGGCTTATCTATCAGCAGTATTCCGTTCACTGCCAGACTTCCTCAATGGCTTTCAGGATCATCTCTTCAGCTTCGTCTATTCCGGCTTTCAGGGTTACACCTGCAGCAAGTGCATGGCCTCCGCCGCCGTAAATCGCGCAGGCATCGCTGCAGTTAAACGGCGGAGAAGACCTCAGAGATATCTTGACTGTGCCGTCTTCCTTCTCCCTGAGCGTGACGCTGACACGTGACGTTTCGCACTGGCCTGCATAGGACGCAAGATCTTCAAGATCGTTTTCAGTAACGCCGGTCTCTTTTATCATTTTATCCGTGATCTTTACTACCGAAATCAAACCGTCTTTTCTGGTCTCCAGGGTCGAATAGATCCTTCCAACCAGTTTCATCTTCGCCTTTGTCATCTTCATGAAGATGCCCACATTGATTCTTCCGTTGTTGACGCCGAGATCAAGAAGCTCAGCCGCAGACCTTAAGCAGTCCGCATTTGTATTGGCATAGCGGAAGCATCCGGTATCCGTCGAAACGGCGACATAAAGCATCTCAGCCTCAAAAGGAGTTATTTCACCGCAAAGCTCTTTTATCAGCTCCATGACGATCTCCCCGCAGGCCGCCTTGCTTCCGTTTACAAGAGCAAGATCCGCGAAAAGGCTGTTCGAAGGATGATGGTCTATGATCATGTCCGTGTGTCCGCCGTAGCTTTCGGGCATCTGGTTCAGTGAGGCAACATCCACGGATATGAAATAGTCAGCAGCGTAACTCTCGGGCATGACAAAGGGATCGAAATATTTACGGTATCTGTCGATGACCTGGTCATTGGGCGCCAGATAAGCGGTCTTTCCAACTCTTCTGAGTGCGCTGCAGAGCGCAGCGCAGGAGCACACGGTGTCCCCGTCGGGATTCTTGTGCGAGTAAAGAAGGAATCTGTCTTTATTCAAAAGTATTTCCCTGCACAGGGAAATGCCGATCATCCGGGCCATCAGTCTCCCTTTTCTTCTGTTTCTCCGTCATCTTCACTGATATTCAGTGAATTAATAAGCTCATTTATATGAGCTCCGTATTCTATGCTCCTGTCCAGCTCGAAAACAAGTTCCGGGGTGTATCTCAGAGCCATTCTCTGTCCGAGCTCATGTCTGAGCCAGCCCCCGGCGGACCTGAGACCTTTCATAAATTCCTTTTCGCTTTTGAGCCCCAACACGCTGAGCCATACCTTGGCATATCTCAGGTCTCCGGTCGTCTCTACTCTCGTCACGGAAATCATGCCCTGCTGCACTCTGGGGTCTTTAACTTCCGTTATCAGTTTGGAAAGGGCAAACTGTATGTCATCGTTTGTCCTGGCAAGTTTGTTGGATGCCATGATCTACTTAGATATTTCCTCCATAATGAAGCATTCTATCATATCGCCGACTTTGATATCATTGAATTTCTCTATCTGCATACCGCATTCATAGCCCTGGGCGACTTCCTTAACGTCGTCTTTAAACCTTCTAAGGGACGCAAGACCGCCTTCATGGATAATGATATTGTCTCTGAGAATTCTAACCTTGGACCCGCGCTGGATCTTTCCTTCAGTCACATAGCAGCCGCAGACCTGGCCGACCTTGGAGACCTTATATGTCTCTCTGACCTCGGCGTATCCTATGACGCTCTCCTTGAATTCGGGAGCAAGCATACCCTTTATGGCAGCTTCTATTTCATTGATGCAGTCATAGATGACCCTGTACATGCGGATATCGACCTTTGCCCTGTCCGCGCTGTTCCTGGCTGAGGCATCAGGCCTCACATTGAAGCCTACTATGATAGCTCCGCTCGTCTCTGCGAGCATGACATCGGATTCATTGACCGCACCGACCGCAGAATGAATGACCTTTACCTGGACTTCATCGTTCGAGAGCTTCTCGAGCGAAGACTTAACTGCTTCAGCAGAGCCCATGACATCCGCCTTGACAATTATGTTCAGGGTCTTCATCTCGCCGCTTCTTATCTGGCTGAACAGATCCTCGAGGCTTACTTTTCTCGACGATCCGAGCATCTCGTTGTTGAGCTTGGTCTTCCTCTGTTCTGCCAGTTCTCTTGCCATACGCTCATCTGCAACGGCGTTGAATGTATCACCGGCCTGCGGAACCTCTGACATGCCTGCGATCTCGACAGGCGTGGACGGTCCTGCCTGGTTAGTCTTTCTGCCCTTGTCATCTGTCATTGTCCTGACTCTGCCCACAGCAGTTCCGGCAATAATTATATCTCCGGTGTGCAGTGTACCGTTCTGTACCAGTACCGTCATAATGGGTCCGCGACCTTTGTCCAGTCTGGCCTCGATGACAGCTCCCTTGGCAGCCCTGTTCGGGTTTGCTCTGAGTTCCTGCATTTCCGCGACCAGCACGAGATTGTCAAGCAGATTGTCTATTCCTTCTCCCGTCTTGGCGGATATCGGGCAGATTATTGTATCTCCGCCCCATTCCTCAGCGACAAGATCATACTCTGTAAGCTGCTGCTTGATCCTCTCCGGATTCGCGCCCGGTACATCTATTTTATTGACTGCAACGACAAGCGGGATTCCCGCCGCTTTTGCATGGTTTATACTTTCTACTGTCTGGGGCATGATACCGTCGTCTGCAGCAACGACCAGAATTGCGATATCCGTAACCATCGCGCCTCTGGCGCGCATAGAAGTAAACGCTTCATGGCCCGGAGTATCAAGGAATGTTATGCTGTTTCCCTTGACATCAACGGTATAGGCACCGATGGCCTGAGTGATCCCTCCGGCCTCTCCGGCAGCAACATGCGAATTTCTTATATAGTCGAGCAGAGAGGTCTTGCCGTGGTCGACATGTCCCATGACAACGACGACGGGTGCTCTGGATACGAGATCTTCATCCTTGTCCTCGCTGACATCGATGAGTTTCTCCTCAACTGTAACGATCACTTCCCTCTCGACCTTGCATCCGAGCTCAGTCGCGACAAATTCGGCAGTATCGAAATCTATCGTATCGGATACGGAGGCAAATACTCCGTTTTTCATCAGACATTTGATTACTTCCGTGGCCGTCTTCTTCATTCGCGAGGCAAGCTCTCCGACGGATATCTCGTCGGGGATCTTAACACTGAGCTGCTGCTTCTTCGCGATCTCGAGCTGAAGCTTCTGGAGTCTGTCGCGCTCTTCCTGGCGCTTCTTTAATGATGCAGCCTGGCTGCCCTGCTTCTGTTTCTGTCTGCTGCCTATCTTTTCCTTGCCGCGAGTATAGTTGCCGTTGCCCCTGTTTTTCGATCCGGCAAGATCTTCGAATTTCTCATTGTATTTTTCTATATTGACCTTTGCGGAGCCGCGTGTATCGACAACTCTTTTTTCCGCAACTTTGCGCGGGACAAAGGGTTTGTTTTCCTTCTTCTTTACAGGGTGGGCTTCCTCCTGAGCCTTGGCGCTCTCGCTCTCTTTGGCATTCGGAGCGGGCGCAGCAGTTTTTTCGTCCTGCTGTTTGTCCTTCTTTCCGGAAGCGGAGCCGCTCTTTGAGGCAGGCTTTTCTTCCTTTGGCTTCTCCTCTTCTTTTTCTGGGACTCTGTATACTTCCTCTATACTCTCTATCTGATTATGCTGGCTCATATACTCGAATATGACATCGAGCTCATCATCCTCCAGAACCTGCATATGGCTCTTAGGCGCAGTCTTATACTCCGAGAGTATCCTGCTTATCTCCTTGTTGGGTACTCCGAAGTCCTTTGCCACTTCATTCACTCTGTATTTTATAAGTCCCATATATTATCCTCCTGTTATTTGATTCTGAAGGCCGTACTGTGTTTATTTCTGAAAGCTTCCGCGAAACCTCTGTCTGTGATCGCCATCATTGAACAGCCCGGTGTCCCGAGAAAGGAACTGAGTTCCTCCTTTGTATATTCAAGCACTGCCGCATCGCAGCTGCCTCTCAGCGAAAACCCTTCTGCCCTTTTTACGGCATTTGAAGACGCGTCCTTCGCGAGAAGAATCATTGCTGTTTCCCCTGCCCTTGCTGCAGCGCCTGTATTTGTCTCGCCGATGCTAAGAGCTCCTGCCCTTTTCATAAGGCCGAGAAACCTGATCGCGTCAGAGTTCATCTGCAAGGCCCTCCAGCAGGCCTTCTTCAGGCTTGATGCCAAGGGCCCTGGCAGCTGCTCCGGACTTGATGATCTTCTTCAAGCATTCCCTGTTCCGGCAGCAGTACGCGCCTCTGCCCTGGAGTCGGCCTGTCCTGTCTATCTCCACTTTCCCGTCGGGAGTTCTGACGATCCTTATAAGGTCGCTCTTCGGTTTTCTCTCACGACAGGCAAGACATTGCCTCTCGGGCACTTTTTTCTCTTTCACTTAAGCCTCCGATTCGGGCTTTATATCGATCTTGAATCCTGTAAGCTTGGCTGCAAGACGGGCGTTCTGGCCTTCCTTGCCTATTGCGAGCGAAAGCTGTGAGTCCGGAACAATAACTCTGCAGCTCTTTCCGTCCTCGAGCATAGTTACGCTGAGGACCTCGGAAGGTGCCAGCGATGCAGCGATATAGTCCTCGGGGATATCGCTGTAGTTAATGATATCGATCTTCTCTCCGCGGAGTTCATTTACTATATTTGCAACTCTCGCACCCTTGGGGCCGACGCACGAACCTATCGGATCCACATTGGCATCCATGGACCACACGGCGATCTTTGTTCTCGAGCCTGCTTCTCTGGCTATGGACCTTATCTCGACAGTCCCGTCAGCTATCTCAGGAACTTCAAGCTCGAAAAGCCTCTTTACGAGCCCGGGATGCGTACGGCTGATAACGACCTGAGGCCCTCTTGGATTATTCTTGACCTCTACGACATAGACCTTGATCCTGTCGCCTTCTCTTAAGGATTCTGACTTCACTCTCTCGTTAGGCGTCAGGATTGCTTCTGTGAGCTCGCTGTTCGAACTGATGCGGATGGAGACATAACCGTTTCTGGGTTCAACATGACTCACGACGCCTGTCAGGATCTCATGCTCTTTTGAAGTGAACTCATCATATACTATTCCGCGCTCAGCTTCCCTGATGCCCTGGATTATGACCTGCTTCGCGCTCTGAGCTGCGATTCTTCCGAATTTCTTGGTTTCGACCGGAACAGCAATAACATCTCCTATCTCCGCTTTTTTGACCGATTTTCTGGCAGCGTCGAGAGTAATCTCTTTATTCGGGTCTTCGACATTTTCCACCACCGTTTTTAAGATATTCATCTCGATACGTCTTGTAGGTTCGTCGACGATGATCTCGAAATTATCCTCACATTCCGGAAAATCCCGTCTGAAAGCTGTTTTCATGGCGAGCTGGATCTTCTCATACATGAATTCTCTGGGGATCCCCTTTTCTTTTTCGAGCTGTGCTACCGCATCAAAAAACTCTGCGTTCATCTTAAATCTAATCCTTTCAGAAGGTTACGTGCAGTCTTACCTGCGCTATATCCTGTTTTTTTATTTTCATTTCTTCATTACCGACCAGAAGCCTGATATCTCCGTCTTCATACGATAAAAGCTTACCGATCAGCGACTTTTTCCCGTCAGTGCTTTTATAAAGCCTGACCTCCACATCAGAGCCCAGAAACTTTTCAAAATCGGACGGCCTCTTAAGCTCTCTCTCGGCACCGGGAGACCCTACTTCAAATACATAGCTCTCTGCGATCGGATCTGCCTCGTCAAGGACCGGGTCAAGCCTTCTGCTTACTCTTTCGCAGTCATCTATGGTGACACCGCCGTCTTTATCAATGAAGACTCTCAGATAAAAAGTGCCTGCCTCTTTTATATACTCTACATCCCAGAGGCTGCAGCCTTCTTCTTCGACATAAGGTCTGACAAGCTCCGATACTGTCTCGCTTACTTTGCTCAAAGCTAACTCCTTTTTCCCAAGAAAAAGAGCGGGCTCACACCCACTCTTCATCCAAATACTAACTTACCATGTACTTATAACACAAGAAAGCGCAAAATGCAAGCCTTTTATACATAAAAATCCTCAACATAATGTGCATAGAACTCCTCGAGGCAAAGGCCGTTTTCCATAATAAACTTTGCAGCTTCTTCTCCAACATATCTGTAGTGCCACGGCTCGTCCCACCCTGTCAGGAGCATTTTCTTGGTAGGAAATCGCTGGATAAAACCGTATTCCGCGCAGTTCTCATTCAGAAACTTATAAAACTCCGTATTTGCTTTTGCAACTGCGCTGTCATTTTTGCCTTTCTCGAAAATATCGACAGCAAGTCCGAGCTGGTGCTCGCTTGTACCCGGAAACATAACGGACTTTCTGGCCAGCTCGACAGCAGTCTCCTGATCGACCTTGACTCCGTTATAGCCGTATTCGTAATACTGCCACCAGAGGCCGTTAAAGCGCTTGTTCTGCCATGCCCAGTTGACATAGGCGCTGCCTATGACCACTTTATACCCCTCATCGTTGATAAGGGAAATGAAATCTTCGAGATAATCTATGGCATCCACGCTGAAATATGCGTTATATTCGGACAGCTTACTTGTTTCGGGCTCATAGCTTGAAGTGAGCATATGGTCAGGATCGTCACGAATAAGGGAATACTGCGTCTCGTTTATATCTATATCCGGCCAGTCAAGCTCATCATCAGCGCTGACTGTTTCTTCTGACGCCTCGGGATCCGTAAAGATACTGTTTTCAATCGTCAGATAGCCGCCCTGTACCCCGCCGAGAATAACTTCGCTTTTGCTCGTCATCCTCGCAGAAACAATAACTGCAAGCAGCACGCAGAGTGCCGCCATTGAAAAAATCCATAAGATCCTTTTAGTCTTCATGATGCCGTATTATAACATCGAATCAATTCAAAAACAATGTAGTATTCGTGAACAATACTCCGCTCTTATTCTCCTTATACTCCGAGCGTGCCGCGGTCATATTGAAACAGTGTCTCATTGATCTCGAATATGTCATAGTTCCCAAGTTCTATGAAACATTTTACTATTACATCTGTCAGATCATAGTCTGTAAATGTATATCCTGCGACGTTTAACAGTCTGTCTGCATCCTTCAAGGGAAGACTGAGCGCGATTATCAGACACAGCACAGTCTCCTTTGAAGGGTGATATGTCTTATCTCCTTTTATCTTGGAAAATGTCTGTTTGCTGATATTAGCCTTTTTATAACACTCCACATCAGTCATCCCGCTGTCATCTATATACTTAAAAAGAGTATCGCGAAATCCTGCATCTTCCCTGTGCTTTATTTTGATCAGTTCCCCGATATCCTCCAGGGGCATCTGCATCTGCGCGCTGTAAGAATAGCTCGCTTCGGTTTTATATTCTGCGTCTTTATCAAAGAGCGCTTGCGAGTGGAACGGAACATTGTCTCCCCGGATTTCATGTCTTCTTCTTTTCCGGGAATATACATAGTTGTCATCTATGTAGCTCTCAACCGCAGAAAAGAGCTTACGGCTGATCTCATACGAAGTTTTATCGAAAACGCAGAGAAATACCTCCATCTCGTTTTCCATAAGAAAAGCAGTAATTGCAGATATTGCGATCTGCATCACCTGATCTTTGGGAAAGCCGTAGGTTCCTGCAGAGATAAGCGGCAAGGCCGTGCTTTTGCAATCAAGCTCCGCAGCCTTCTGCAGTGCAACGGTATAAGCCTCTTCCAGCAGTTCTTTTTCTCCATGGTCTCCGCCCGTGTATACCGGCCCGATCACATGAATAATATACTTTGCATCCAGATCATAGGCGCCTGTTGCTATCGCCCGGCCGACTTCAAGCGGAACCTTTCTGCTGCATTCTTCGTCAAGCCTTTTGCCTGCTGCATGATGTATCGCGTAGTCAACGCCGCTGTATCCTATCATCAGCGAATTGGTCGTGTTGACCAGAGCATCTGCACTTACCGATGTTATATCTTCCCGGATTATTTTAAACGGCATACTATCACCCTTTTTCTGTCTTTATTATTTCATTTGAACTGTTGTGTATCTTGCCGGACATTTCTGATTATCCGATTTTGATTATAGCACATTCGGGCTCAAATAAAAGAAGCCGCTCCCAAAGGGAACGGCTTTTTATAAAAATCTTTGTTTATCTCAGATATAGACAACTTCTTTTCCGAGCGAGACGGCATAGTTTATCGTATATTCGGTTCCTCCCGGGATGCCTTCGTAGAAGGCCAGAACGCGTGATGAGTTGTTGACCATCCACTGATCCCTGGATATATATACGAACCGGTAATATTTCTCCGAGGTGTAATGGACCTCATCCGCCTCGGAAATGATCCTCAGGTAAATATTGCGCCATGCGGAGGGCCACCTGTCCGCTACATTCCTGTAAGGAACTGCAGCTACAAGCTCAAGATCGCTTTTGCCGGAGGCTTTCAAGTCCAGCACTGCCTCCCCGGCCCAGAGATCTACTCCTCTGGCCATACCGGTTATAAAACGGGTATATCCTTCGGAAACGGATCTGTCTATTGCGGTCTTGAGTCTGTCCCTGACTTCAGCTTCCGAGGCGCTCAGCTTATCCGGCCTGTGTCCGGTAAAACAGAGAGTCACTTCTTCGCTTTAATATATTCGTCAATAGACTTCGCGCCGGTCTTGCCAGCACCCATAGCCATTATGACGGTGGCAGATCCGGTAACGGCATCTCCTCCTGCAAAGACGCCCTCGCGTGCTGTCTTTCCGTTGTCATCAGCTTCGATGCCGCCCTTGCGTGTAAATGTAAGTCCCTCGGTGGTATCCCTTATGAGCGGATTCGGCGAGGTGCCGATCGCTATTATTACCGTATCGACGTCGAGGACCCAGTTGCTGCCTTCAACAGCCACAGGTTTTCTGCGCCCCTTCTCGTCGGGCTCGCCGAGCTCCTGGCGAATAAGCTCTATACCGGTCACATGTCCGTTTTCGTCCCCGTGGATCGCGCAGGGGTTATTGAGAAGATTGAATTCTATTCCCTCTGCCTCTGCATGCTCGACTTCCTCCATACGGGCAGGCAGTTCATCCCTGCCGCGTCGGTAAGTGATATAAACATGCTCTGCTCCGAGCCTCTTTGCTACTCTTGCAGCGTCCATTGCGACATTGCCCGCACCGACGACCGCCACACGGCTGAATTTCTTAATGGGTGTGTCGTAGTCTTCTCTGTAGGCCTTCATGAGGTTCGTACGGGTCAGAATCTCGTTTGCGCTGTATACGCCGAGAAGATTCTCTCCGGGTATGTGCAGGAACTGCGGGAGTCCTGCTCCGGAGCCTATGAATACTGCTTCATATCCTTCGGACTCAAAAAGCTCATCGACAGTGATTGATTTGCCTATGATGGCGTCAGTAATTATTTTGACTCCCATCGCCTTGAGGTTGTCTATTTCTGCCGCAACTATTTCCTTGGGAAGACGGAACTGCGGGATACCGTAGACCAGAACGCCGCCCGCTTTATGAAGGCTTTCGTATATGGTAACGTCATAGCCGAGCTTTCTCAGATCTCCGGCGCAGGTGAGCCCTGAAGGTCCGGAGCCGATGACTGCGACCTTATGGCCGTTGGATTCGGGAACCTTGATCTCTTCCTTTTCTTCCCTGTTCATATGCCGGTCGGCAACAAAGCGTTCGAGTCTTCCTATTCCGACACTCTCACCTTTTATGCCTCTTACGCACTTGCTCTCGCACTGTTTTTCCTGAGGACATACTCTTCCGCAGACTGCAGGAAGTGAGTTGGTGCTCTTTAAGATCTCGTAGGCAGCATCATAGTCGCCTTCATTTACTTTAGCTATAAACTCAGGGATCCTCACCTGTACGGGACAGCCCTGGCGGCAATGAGGATCTCGGCAATTGAGACACCTCTTTGCCTCTGCTCTGGCAAGTTCCTCGGTATAGCCGAGAGCGACCTCGTCAAAGTTGCCCGCTCTTTCGATCGGATCCTGTTCGGGCATCAGGTTTTTCGTTAAGCTCATATCAGCCATTGCGTACACCCCCCGTCAGATTGCAGATGTGTTTGGCCGCCTCATCCTCTTCATCTTTGTAAAAGGCGCTTCTCTTTATAAGGGAATCAAAATCGACCTCATGCGCGTCAAAATCCGGTCCGTCAACACAGGCGAACTTCGTCTCTCCGCCGACTATAACGCGGCAGCAGCCGCACATGCCGGTACCGTCTACCATGATCGGGTCAAGAGATATAATGGTCTTTATCCCGTAAGGTCTGGTGACATCAGCGAGGAATTTCATCATGATATCAGGCCCGATGGCGACCACTCTGTCGAACTGTGCTTTGCCGGAGGCAATATTGGCTTCAATCTCCTGCTTGAGGAATACCGTCGTGAAACCTTTTTCGCCATAGGATCCGTCATCCGTGCACATGATAAGCTTATCTGAAACTGCAGAAAGCTCCTCCTTCAGAATTACGATATCAGCGCTTCTGAAGCCGGCTATGAAGGTGACTTCTATACCCTTTTCGTGCATCTCCTTGGCTATAGGATACGCAATAGCGCAGCCTACTCCTCCTCCGACAACGCAGACCTTTTTAAGCCCCTCCATTTCCGTGGCTTTGCCGAGAGGTCCTACAAAGTCTGCGATGCAATCGCCCTCGTTCAGGGTGTGAAGCATCTTTGTTGTACGTCCTGCAGCCTGAACCATGACTGTAACAGTTCCCTTTTCGCGGTCATATCCGGCTACGGAAACGGGCACTCTCTCGCCCTGCTCATCGAGCCTGAAAATGACGAACTGGCCCGCCCGGGCATGTTTTGCCACAAGAGGGGCCTCGATTTCGAAAAGGCAGATCGTCTTCGCGTCGTTCAGGAATCTCTTGGTTACGACTTTAAACACTTTCATTACCTTCTTTTTATATTTTTTTGATTTTCCATTTTTTGATTATACTATATCATTTGTTTTAATTCAATAAACACGGAATTAAAAACAGAGCGGATCCCGCCGCTCTGTTTTCTATGATGATTGAGGACAAAATGAAAAAGATAAAACTGCTACTTGCAAATAATAATATACCTGCCAATTATTTCATAATTAAGCAATAAAATGTTACAGAATTATTAAATGCACAAATTATTTCAAAAGATCCTCACCAATTTTGTACACATTGCCGGCACCGACCGTGAGTATGATGTCTCCCGGCTGGACTGTCTTTCTGAGCGCCTGTTCGAGTTCCTCAAATGTCGGATAGAATCTGGCACCTGTCACCTTCTCCGCCAGGTCTTCACTTGAGATGCCTATCGTATTCTGTTCCCTTGCTGCATATATTTCTGCGAGAAGCACCACATCGGGACGTCTGAGCTGTTCGACAAATCTGTCAAAAAGCGCAGCTGTTCTGGAATATGTGTGCGGCTGAAAGACCAGAACAGTCCTCTTGTAGTTGAGCTTTTCGACGGCGTCGAGAAGTGCCTTGACCTCTCCCGGATGGTGGGCGTAGTCATCATAGACATCGGCGCCTTCGAATTTCCCTTTGAACTCAAATCTCCTGCCCGCTCCGTTGAAGCCTGCAAGCCCGTATTTGACGGCGTTGGGTTTGGCTCCGACACAGATCGCAGCGGCAGTCGCAGCTAAGGCGTTTTTCACGTTGTGGAGACCGGGGACATGCAGAGTCACATCCGTAAACTTTTTCCCCTTGTAATAGATGTTGAATTTTGAATTCGTGCCCTTGAAGCTGATCTTATCGGCATATACATCCGCCTCCGGAGTCAGTCCGAAGGTGACGATCTTTCTGTCTATGTTTTTGACTGCTTCATGAACACTGGGTTCGTCATTGTTTATGACGACAAATCCGCCGTTTTTCGGAGTACGAAGTGCAAATTTTCTGAAGGATTTCTGCAAATCTTTGAGATCCTTGAAGTAATCCAGATGATCCTCTTCAATATTCAGTATTACTGCGACAGTCGGATGAAAATTCAGGAAGGAATTATAGTACTCGCAGGCCTCCATAATAATGGTGTTGCCTTTGCCTACCCTGTGGCCGGAATTCGTCCCGAGAAGAGGCAGGGTCCCTCCGATCATGACTGTAGGGTCCTTCTCCGCAGCCATCATGATATGGGTCGTCATGGAAGTGGTCGTAGTCTTGCCATGGGTCCCGGAAATGCATATAGCGTTTTCGTAGTCCTTGGAGATCGCGCCCCAGGCCTCGGACCTCTCAAAAACAGGTATTCCGAGTTCCCTGGCTGCAACTATCTCCGGGTTCTCGTCATGAACTGCGGCTGTCCTTACAAGGAAATCCAGATCCCTGCTTATGTTCTCAGGCCTGTGGCCGATATTGACATGTATGCCCATGTCCATCAGATGAGTCACATTGCCGCTCAGATTCATGTCGCTTCCGGAAACGCTGATCCCCATGCTGAACAGTACTTCCGCGAGTGAGGACATGCTGACTCCGCCAATACCGACAAGATACCCGTTTCTTCCGGGAGACATATAGTTTTCAAAATCTGCCATAATATTTTCTGCCAATTCACAAATTAAGAATAAAGTGGTATTATTATAATACCGTGGATAATTCTTTTCAAGGAAAACAGAATAAGGCCCGAAAAGCCGTTACGCCTCCGAAGTATGTAAAGCAGGTGCTTATCGATCTTCAGGCGCACGGTTATAAAGCTTATCTGGTCGGCGGGTGCTGCAGGGACATGCTTCTCGGAGTCACTCCAAACGACTGGGATATCTGTACTTCTGCATTACCCGCAGAGATATGCTCCGTCTTTGACAGCACCGTTCTCACCGGTGCAAAACACGGAACCGTCACAGTCATCATCGGCTCTCACAGAGTGGAGGTGACCACCTTCCGTCTTGAAAATACATATTCGGATCACCGGCATCCGGATAATGTCATGTTTGTAGCCGATCTTACGGAAGATCTCAAACGCCGCGATTTCACAATGAATGCCATCGCGATTCCGCCCGACGGATATGTTTCCGATCCGTTCGGCGGAAGGGACGACATCAGAAACAGGCTGATCCGCTGCGTGGGAAATCCTGAAGAGAGGTTTGAGGAGGACGCTTTGAGAATGTTCAGAGCGCTCCGTTTTTCTGCCAGACTCGGCTTCGACATCGAGGAAAAAACATATTCGGCCATAGAGAAGAAGGCCGCCCTCGCCTCTGAGCTTGCCCCCGAGAGGATACACGATGAGCTGGAGAAAATACTCCTGACCAACAGACCGGAGATCATAGCCGATGCAGTCAGCCTCGGACTTCTGGACCGGTTTATTGAATGCCGCAATGTATGCAGGGAAAAGCTGAAGCTGCTTCCCACCATTCCGAGAAAACAGCTGATGAGGTGGTCGGCTCTCTGCAGCGTGCTGATGAGCTCCGGCTGCATTACGGACACAAAGAAATTTCTCGGGTCGCTCCGCTCGGACAGACGGACACTCTCGATCTGCAACACAGCCCAGAGGATACTTGAAGGCCCGATTCCGGGCAATCCGGTCGAATGGAAAAAGCTCCTGAGCCGGTATGGACGGGATGCAGTTTCATGTGCTTCATGCGGTTTTGACATAGTCTCGGGATCGGAGTCCAGAGCGGAACTGAGGAAAGTGCTTAAAAGCGGAGAGCCCTACTCTATGGCAGACCTTGCCTTAAACGGTGACGATCTCCTGGCCATGGGATACAGAGGAAAAGAACTTGGAAATATGCTGGGATTTCTTCTCGATTACATCATTTCGTTTCCCGAGTACAACAAAAAAGATATTCTCATTTCACTTGTTCAGGGGATAAGCGATGATTGAACTGACACCTATAGGATTTGAACATAAAGAAAGATGTGACGCTGCGGTTTTTGCCGAAAACAGCCCCAGTGCCGATTTCTGCTTCGGAAATCTTTTCATATGGCAAAATGCCTTCTGTACAAGATCCGGATTTATCGGGCAGCGAATGATATCAAGGCACTGCCTCGGAAGCAAGAGCGCGTACGCTTTCCCGGTCGGTTCCGGGGACCTGAAGGAAGCTGTTCTGGCTGAGGAGATGCTCGCCAAAGCCAATAACGAGAGCTTTGTCATAACATATGTGACTGAAGACCAGAAAGCGCAGCTCGAAGAAGCCTTCCCGGGCAAATTCCTCTTCAGGGAGACTCCTGAGATAAGCGATTATATATACGATATTGAAAAGCTCTGCACTTATTCCGGTAAAGCGCTGCACGGGAAGAAAAACCACTGTAACCGCTTTGAGTCCGAGCATGACTGGCATTTTGAACCGCTTACATCCCAGCTGATACCTTACTGTGCCGAGATGTACAACGGCTGGGAAAAAGCACACTCAGACAACTTCAACGCCATGATGGGCTTCGAGGAGGATGTAATCGACAAGAGCTTTATTTTCTTTGACAGGCTCGGTTTTGACGGAGGCGTTCTTTTTGCGGACGGAGAAATAATGGGCTTCACCATCGGTGAAAAATGCTCGAATGATACGTATGACGTCCATATAGAAAAATCTCGTGCAGATGTAAACGGGGCATACCCCATGGTCTGCAGGGAGTTTTCCAGAATGATAAGATCAAAATATCCTGAAATCAGATACATTAACCGGGAAGATGATATGGGACTTGAATCGCTGAGGAAATCGAAGGAAAGCTACAAGCCGGAGTTCATGGTGAAAAAGTATGTTGCTGTACCGGGAATATGATGAAAAAGATATAAGCGCTATGACCTCTGTCTGGACCTCCGTATTCGGAGACGGGGAATCCTTCGTCAGGCGCTTTATACACGGTCTTAAGGACTACGGTACCGCCGTTGTTGCTGAAGAAAATGGAACTGTGCTCGGCTGCGCATATGTCATAAGAGGCCAGGAACTGGTTTTCCCGAACGTAAATGAGGAGCACGGAATCCCCATCGCCTATGTTTACGCCGTAGCTGTATCTGAAGAAGCAAGAGGCAGAGGCATCGGCAAAGGTCTATGCAAAAAAACTCTGGAGTTCGGCAGCATAGACGGGGATAAAAATGTTATCTTTGCTACATTGCCTGCTGAGGATCGGCTTTATTCTTTTTACAGTGAAACTCTGGGTACGGAAAATATTCTTATGCGTCAGAAAAAAGAAGTCTCTTCCCCGATCAAAGGCATGTGTATGCGCATGAGCTCCACCGAATATATGCTCTGGCGTGAGAATTATCTCAAGGACAA
This sequence comes from Oscillospiraceae bacterium, assembly GCA_902802045.1. Lineage (GTDB taxonomy): Bacteria > Bacillota > Clostridia > Oscillospirales > Oscillospiraceae > Limivicinus. The sequence goes on from CADCKQ010000002.1 coordinate 379,470, forward strand.
GGTCCACGTCAGACTCTCAAACCACCTCCTTGAACAGCAGAAGCTGCTTCTTGAAAGCTATGGCGGCGGCTTTTATCTGAACGAATACGGGTTCGCTGCGTGCTGCATGGAAGACGGAGTCTGCATAATAAAGGAGCTTCTCTGCAGAAACGAGGAGCTGTCGGTGAAATGTGCAAACCTGCTCGCTGCAGAGCTTGGCTGCAGCAAAGCTGTATATTATACGATGTCTGAGACCGGGGAAAAGTATGCAGTTCTGAACGCAAAGATTCCACCCGTTACCGAGTGGAATCTTACTCTTGACTGAAAACAGTTTATTCTTTTTCTGTTACTTCTTGAGGTAGTCCTTCATGACGCCGCCAAGGATGCTGATGCCTTCTTCTATCCTCTCGTCCTGCATGCATGAGTAATTGAGTCTCATGCAGTTTTTCTTTTCGCCGTACGGGAAGAATCCGATGCCCGGAACATAGGCTACATTCTTCTCGAGGCACTTGGGAGCCATCTCCGCGGTATCGATATAATCGGGCAGCTCTACCCATGTAAACAGGCCGCCGTCAGGATCCGTAAATACGGCTTCCTCGGGGAAGTACTTGCTCATACATTCGACCATGAATCTGCAGCGGTGCCCGTATACCTCACGGATGCGGTCCACATGAGCGTCAAGATCGAACATGTCGATGAATTTTGAAACCTCCATGGCGCTGATGGTGGACGGCTGCAGAGACGCTGCCTGAGCCATGAAGTTGTATTTTGCGAGTATCTCATCGCCCGCGCATACCCAGCCTAGACGATAGCCCGGAGCGAGGATCTTGGAGAATGTTCCGAGATAGACCACTAGGCCTTTTGTATCCATGGATTTGAGAGCAGGGAGATATTCGCCCTTGTAGCGGAGCTCGCCATAGGGGTTATCCTCTATGACGGGGACCTCATACTTGTTGATGATTTCCATGAATGCTTTGCGGCGCTCAAGCGGCCATGTACGGCCCGAAGGGTTCTGGAAATCGGGAATAACATAGATCATCCTGACTCTGTCGTTTGTGGCAAGGACTTTCTCGAGCTCGGACATTATCATTCCGTCCTTATCCGTCGGAATGGAAACGAACTTCGGCTCACTGGTCTTGAAAGCGTTGATTGCGCCGAGATACGACGGGCTCTCAATGATAACCACATCATCCGGGTTCAGGAAAACTCTTCCGGAAAAATCAAGGCCCTGCTGGCTTCCGGAAGTAATGAGAATATGGTTAGCGTCTGTCTTTATGTTATTCTTGGCCAGCATTCTTTCAGCTATCTGGACTCTGAGCGGTTCATATCCCGGGGTCTCTCCGTACTGGAGAGCCTTTGTGCCGTTTTCCTTCAGAACGGCAACTGCAGCCTGGGTAATTTCCTCAACGGGGAACAGTTCCGGAGCGGGTAGTCCGCCTGCAAATGAGATCATTCCAGGCATGGTTGCGATCTTCAGGATCTCACGGATCGCGCTGCCTTTGAGGTTATCCATTCTTGATGCGAATTTGATCATAAGATACACTCCTTTTATATATTATCCGTTTTGCAGAATAACAGTTCTGCTTTGTAATAATTTTAGCATATCCGAAACTCTATTTCAATTGAAACAATAAAAAACGGAGGTCAATGACCTCCGTTTGATCATTATTCTACAGAGAAGATCCGGTGATCTCAGCAGAGCCTCATGCCAGCGGGAACGGCGTCATCGAGGATGAGAAGATGCAGCTGTTCTTTGCCGTCTTCCTCCTTCACTGCCGAGATTAGCATTCCGTTGGAATCATAGCCCATCATCTTGCGTGGCGGGAGATTCAGAATGGCGACGAGCGTCTTGCCGACAAGGGCCTCGGGCTCATAGAATTTGTGTATTCCCGAGAGGATCTGCCTCGGTGTGCCCGATCCGTCATCAAGAGAGAATTTGAGTAGTTTCTCGGATTTGGGAACTGCCTCGCAGGAGAGCACTTTTACTGTCCTCATATCGCACCTGGCAAATTCATCTATCGTCACATCAGGCAGCACAGGCTCGGAGACAGGTACGCTCTTTTTGTGCTGGAGCTTCTCAAGCTCGGTGATCTCCTTCTCGGTATCCAGCCTCGGGAAGAGGGTCTCACCTTTTCTGACGCTGACATTCACAGGCAGTGCTCCGAACTTTCCGGCGCTCTCCCATGTGCGGCAGTCCGCATCCGCTCCGATCTGATCCAGAGCCTTGGCACTGCTGTCGGGAATCACGGGAGTCAGGAGTATAAGCGAAACTCTGATGGCCTCAAGGAGGTTATAAAGGACAGTTGCAAGTCTTGCCTTTTTGCTCACGTCTCTGGCAAGTATCCACGGAGTCGTCTCGTCAATATATTTGTTGGCGCGCTGCAGAAGCTTGAAAACTTCATCGATCCCTAGGTGGATCTGGAAAGCATCCATCTGTTTTTCGTATCTGCCGCGGACCGCATTTATCATTTCAATAAGCTCGCTGTCCGCTTCGCTCTCCTCACGGTCCTCAGGAAGTGTGCCGCCAAAGTACTTCTCGGTCATGGCCGTCGTTCTGGATACCAGATTTCCGAGGTTATTCGCAAGGTCTGTGTTTATGGTGTTTATAAGAAGCTCGTTTGAGAAATTTCCGTCGGATCCGAACGGGAAGGTACGGAGCAGGAAGAATCTCAAAGCGTCAACTCCGAAGCGTTCTGCCAATACATACGGGTCAACGACGTTGCCCTTGGATTTGGACATCTTTCCGCCGTCAATGACGAGCCAGCCGTGCCCGTATACCTTCTGAGGAACGGGAAGGCCGAGACTCATGAGCATTGCGGGCCAGATTATGGAGTGGAACCTGACTATCTCCTTGCCGACTATATGATGGGCAACCGGCCAGAACTTGTCGAAATCATCATATTTATCGTTCAGGTAACCGAGAGCTGTAATATAGTTTGAAAGAGCGTCTACCCATACATATACCACATGGCCGGGATCAAAGTCCACGGGGATGCCCCAGGTGAAGCTCGTACGGCTGACGCAGAGATCCTCAAGACCGGGCTTAATGAAGTTGTTTATCATCTCATTGACACGGCTGGCCGGCTCGAGGAAGGTCCCTGTCTCAAGAAGCTCCTGTACAGGCTTGGCGTATTTGGAGAGTCTGAAGAAATAAGCCTCTTCCTCCGCGTCTTCAACGGGTCTGCCGCAGTCCGGGCACTTGCCGTCTATCAGCTGGGACTCGGTCCAAAAGCTCTCGCACGGCGTGCAATACTTGCCGACATATTTGCCCTTGTATATATCACCGTTGTCATACATCTTGCGGAAGATCCTCTGTATGGACTTCACGTGATAATCGTCGGTCGTGCGGATGAATCTGTCGTTTGAAATGTTCATCAGCTTCCAGAGGTCAAGGATCCCCCCCGGGCCCTCGACTATCCTGTCCACGAACTCCTTGGGCGTGACCCCGGCTTCCTGGGCTTTCTTCTCTATCTTCTGTCCGTGCTCGTCGGTGCCTGTCAGGAACATGACATCATATCCGCTGAGGCGTTTGTAGCGGGCAAGCGAGTCGGTAGCGACAGTGCAGTAGGTGTGCCCTATATGCAGCTTGTCCGAGGGATAGTAGATAGGTGTCGTAATGTAGAAGCTTCCTTTACTCATTTTCTCTCTCCTTATATCTGTGTATCAAATTCTTTCCGTTTCAGTTGGCTCCGTGCGGGAAGTATGTGCTGTAGGGGGCCCCCACATATGGGATCTCGCCCTCATGGCCGGGAATATCTATTGCATTCCCGTCTTTGTCAAACCGGTACAAAACCGTATATCCGCGGTATATCCTGTTTCCGTTTGCGTCTGTAAGCGGAGATCCGTCTTCAAGCTCCTTTACCATACCGCCTGAAGGCACTATATATGTTCCGTCGGTATCAGTGCCCCAGATCTGGAACTTGAGCTCGGTCGTCTCATCATCTGCCGAACAGACTATCTTCACGGGGTATTCCCTTCCGTTTGTAAATCTGAAATCGGGGCTCGGCCAGGAGACAGTGGCGTCGATTCCCGGGTCAAGATAGAGCACCCTGAATATGTGGCACTCACGGTGTGTCTCAGGGTCGTCACCCTCGACATTCGGATCAGTGAAGTCATCGAGCTGGGCTGCCAGAACAGCAACGTAGAGCGTTGAAGATACCTGACAGACACCGCCGCCCGTCTCCATTATGACCTGGTCTCCGCTGTAAGCCGGGGCGGCTTTGAAGCCGCGCTCCTCAGTCCGCTCCCCAAGTCTTTCATTATACGAAAATGTCTCGCCCGGCATAAGCGTTATCCCGTTTAAGATCGAGACCGCCAGGTTTATGTTGCTCATACGCTCCGGGGAGGAATCGTAGTAATATGTGGATTTTTCGCCCAGAAGGTCTTTGTAGAGAGTAGCTTCAAGGTCTTCCGCCGTCACTTCCGGATCGTCCAGAGCAAGAGGAACTTCAACAACGGTTCCCGCCGGAGCTGACTCCCACAGTGACGCTGCTTTTGAAGCGTCGAATGTTATACCGTATACTTCAGGGATGATCTCGAACTTGTCGGTAAATTCAGCGTCTTTTTTCTCCACGTGAAGTGTCTTGAGTATCGCGTCGAAGTCCGGAGCTTCCAGACCGTTTACCGGTATAAATGACAGCTCGGTCGCGTTATTCGAGAGGGCATCAACTGCCTGCTCATATACTTCATCTTCGGATATGGTGCCGTCAGAAGATATTTTCGGATACTCGAGCAAGGCTCTGTCAATATCTATAAGATACTTCTCCCCGGCCATCTTTTCGTTGAAAGCGGTGACTGCCTCAGCTATCCTGCTCCGGATGTATTCCCCGTTGTATTCGATACCGTCTGTTATGGCATCGTGTTCTTCATTGAGGCTTTTTATGTAGCTTATAAGATTGGCAAAGATATTCCCCTGTCTTCCGTAGCTCAGAGCAGCATTTGCGGCATTTTCAGCCGTGATAAAAGCGTCCGCTTCTGCATAGTTGATGCTGCAGCTGATATCGAACGGTAAGGAAATGACAAGATCCTTTTCCCCGGCTTCATTCCAGCCGGAACCCTCCAACGCAGAAACAGCCTGCTCCCGGGTCAGGCCGCCGACAGGACTGCCTTTAACCGTTACATTCGGATATACGGTCTTCCCGTTCGAGACGACAAGGCCCGCGCCGGCAACCGCGACGATAATGACAGCGAGAACTATCCCCGTTATCATCATTATCCTGCGTCTGCGGCGGCGTCTTTTCTTTTTGCTGAGCTTTTTCTTTTTCGGTATTTTAAGTTCTTCGTCCATAAAAATCCTTTAAAACTTCTTTTTTGCTACCTGCTGCCTGTATATTTCTTTAAATATCTCATCCTCTGTCGAGGGTAGAGCTATCCTGCTCTCGACCTTATAGGCCTCTCTCATCCAGGGTATGCTGTCGACCCTTCCGGTGGTCTGGGCTTCGAGCATAATGCCTATAAGGGTATTGGAGATCAGAAATCCCGGAACGGTAAAATGCCATCTGTCCTCTTCCTGGACCGCCCAGCCTTTTTCCTCAAAGATCTTCAGTACTCCGATTATCGGGCGCCAGTCACACTGTGTCTTGGTCCTGTATTCCTTTTCGGATATGCCGTTTGTCATCCTCATCGCGAGCATTATATACTCGACCGCTCTTTCAAGAGGCGTCACAGTCTCTCTCTCGTCGATGAGATCCTCTCCGGTATCCATCCGGTCTATGTATTCTTTAAGATTCCTGATATAACTGAACCGCTGGTTGCCCATGCAGGAGTGCGCTCCGGGGCCGAAACCGAGATAATCCTCCAGTGTCCAGTATTTTATGTTGTGCCTCGACTCATAGCCCCTGACCGCAAAATTGGATATCTCATACTGGGCAAATCCGTATTTACCCAGCATCTCAGCCGCATAGCAGTACATGTCCGCCTGGGTGTCGTCGTCAGGAATGATCGGGCTTCCGAAGTATTCATTGTACATCTTTGTCCCGGGCTCCAGTTTCAGAGCATAACAGGAGATGTGCTCGGGCTTCAGTTCTATGGCTTTGGCCAGCGTCTCCGCCCAGTCGTTTTTTGTCTGGGACGGAAGTCCGTACATGAGATCGAGACTTATATTCTCGAAGCCGGCATCCCTCGCGTCGCTGACCGCTTTGCGGACCTGCCTGAAATTGTGTCTTCTGCCGATCAGTTTCAGAAGATCGTCGTTAGCGGACTGGGCACCTATCGAGAGTCTGTTTATGCCTTCACGCCTTAAGAGCTTCAGCATCTCGGGGTCTGTGCTGTCCGGGTTTACCTCGCATGTGACCTCCGAATCAACCATCACGTTGCCGTTGAGCTTCAGCATGTTGAATATATCGGCTATCTTCTCGGCTCCGTAATAGCTTGGAGTGCCTCCCCCGAAATAGACGGAATCGACATCATACCGGAGAATGGCGCTTTCCGATTCATGGATATGCTGCAGCAGAGCCTGATGATAATCGGGCATCATATGGTCGCAGCCGGCCAGTGAATAGAAATCGCAATAGCCGCATTTCCCGGCGCAAAACGGTATATGGATGTAGATTCCGAGCTTTTCCATCAAATGGCTGAATTATCCTTAAAACAGTTCGGTTATCAGGTTTACAAATCCCACGGGGTCTTCAACGTCAACGCCCGCTACGAGCTCCGATGAGGCATAGAGGATCTCCGCAAGCTTTTTGGCTTTTTCCTTATCGCCGGAATCGAAGCATGCCTGCATGGCTTTCACGGCGCTGTGCTCTCCGTTGAGCTCCAGCACTCTGACTGCCTTGATCCCGCGCATCTCCTCGCTGGGGCCATGCCGGAAATACTTCTCCATCTCCAGCGAGACTCCGCCGTCTGTCGTCAGAGCGCAGGGCTGGCTGACAAGTTTTCGCGTAAAGCTCACCTTGGAGACCTTATCTCCGAGAGATTCTTTTACAAAATCCAGGAAGTCCTTGCTCTCGATCTCCTTTTCCTCGGCAGCCTTCTTCTCCTCCTCGGTCTCGAATCCGAGATCGTCAGTTACTATATTGCAAAAGCTCTTTCCGTCCTGCTCGCGCAGGTTTTCGAGAACCATTTCGTCCAGAGGGGATGTGAGGTAGATTATCTCATATCCGCGGCTCTTTACATCCTCGCACTGCGGAAGGCCCATCGCGTGTTTGACGGTATCCGAGGTCGCGTAGTAGATCTTCTTCTGGCTCTCGGGCATTGCTTCGACGTATTCCTTCAGCGTGATCTGCTTGTCTTCGGATGTATAGAATATCAGGAGATCTCTCAGGAAATCCTTGTATCTGCCGTATTCGTCACAGACTCCGACTTTGAGGTGGATACCGAAATTCCTGAAAAAGTCCTCATACTTGGGTCTGTCTTCCTTCATCATCTTCTCGAGCTCGCCCTTGATCTTCTTCTCGAGATTCTGGCCTATGACATGAAGCTGCCTCGTGTGCTGAAGTATCTCTCTGGAGATGTTGAGAGAAAGGTCGGGGCTGTCCACGATACCCGTTACGAATTCGAAATAGTCGTGGACAAGGTCCTCGCATTTTTCCATGATCATGACGCCGTTGGAGTAGAGCGTTATGCCTATCCTGTTTGAACCGGAAAACTCGTTGTTCTCCTCTCCGGGAACGAAGAGCATGGCCTTATAGGAGACAGTGCCTTCGGCATTGACTCTGACCAGCGCGAGAGGATCCTTGCGGTCTCTGTGCTTTTCTTTATAAAACGCGATGCAGTCCTCATCGCTGACATCTGCCTTGCTGCGCTGCCAGATCGGGACCATACTGTTGACCGTTTCATTCACGGTCACGGTATAGTATTCGTATTTGGGGCTTCCGTCGTCATACTTTTCGCCGGTCTCTCTGCGCTCCTGATGATCTATATCCATTTTTATAGGCCATCTGACGTAGTCGGAATATTTCTTTACAAGCGCCTTAATCTTCCAGGTCTCGAGATAGGATCCGAACACCTCTTCATCAGTATCGGTCTTGAGATGCATTATGACATCGGTCCCGACTTCATCCCTGTCGCACTCGGAGACTGTATATCCGTCTGCTCCGGAGCTCTCCCAGCGAACGCCCTTCTCTTCTCCGTACTTGCGGCTGATAACGGTCACCTTATCGGAAACCATGAAGGCGCTGTAGAAACCCACTCCGAACTGGCCGATTATGGACAGATCTTCTGACTCTGCCTTCTCAGCTTCCATCTCCCCTTTGAATTTGAATGATCCGCTCTTTGCAATGACGCCGAGGTTCTGCTCGGCCTCCTGGAGAGACATGCCGATCCCGTTGTCTCTGACTGTGATCGTACGCGCAGTCTTATCGGGGATTATATCTATTTTGAAATCATCCCTGTTGAGGCCGACCTTGTCATCCGTGAGCGAAAGATAGCAGAGCTTGTCTATGGCATCGGACGCGTTGGAGATGATCTCTCTGAGGAAGATCTCCTTATTCGTGTAGATCGAGTTGATCATCAGATCAAGCAGACGCTTTGATTCGGCTTTGAACTGTTTTTTTGCCATTAAGAAATGCCTCCTGTGAGTTGAAAACAATTATTACAAATTTTTATTATATCATAAACACTGTATTTTTCAACATTTCGTCATACATCATTTTGTGTGGATGTTGATATATTCCGGCCTTGTTTTGGAATAGACGAGACTCTGTTCATGATATATTCCGAAGTCTCCGGAGAGTATATAGCTAACCGCGGCGGCGATCACGAAGAAATAAAGTCCGACCCCGCCGAAGAGTTCCAGCCCCATAAATGCAGAGGAGACCGGGCAGTTGACCATTCCGCAAAACAGAGCGATCATACCGATTGCAGCGCAGAAGCCCGGATCGAATCCGAATATATTTCCGAAGAGGCAGCCGAAGGTCGCTCCTACAAACATTGACGGAATGATCTCCCCTCCTTTGAAACCGCAGGAAAGGGTCAGCGCCGTAAACAGGATCTTCAGCGCAAAGTCCCATGTTCTTGCGTTCCCGGAAAGCGCTTCCCTTATCGTATCCATTCCGACGCCGTTGTATCTGCCTGTTCCCTCTATAAAAGTCAGGATCGCGATTATTAGTCCGCCGACCGCGATTCTCAGGTATTTGTTCGGAAACAGTTTTTTAAAGCCTTTATGCCCGCCGTGGAGACATACGCAGAAGAGGATGCTCAAAAGCCCGCACAGAGCAGCCAGGAATGCGATAAGCGCGATATTCCTGAATGTCAGCCCCGGAACCTGCGCGAGCGTAAAACTGAGCTTTTCCGCGCCCAGATACTTGGCAACCATAACTGCGACATAGGCGGACGAGATGCAGGGAGCAAGGCCCGAATAGTGGATTATACCGATACTGTAGACCTCCATGGAGAAGAAAGCCGCTGTGAGCGGAGCTCCGAACATCGCAGCAAATACCGCCGATATGCCGCTCATTACTATGAGCCTCGAGTCCTTCTCATCGAGCTTCAGAAGCTTTCCTGCCTGAAAGCCGAGAGTTCCGCCGATCTGTATGGCAGCTCCTTCCCTGCCTGCAGAACCGCCGAAAAGATGCGTAATGAAAGTGCTGACAAAGATCAGAGGCGCCATCAGGGCGGAGACGTTGGATCTCTCATGTATAGTCATGAATATTATATTCGTATCCGTTTTGATTCTGCAGAGCTTATGAAGCGCAGCTATCAGAAGGCCTCCGACAGGCAGGAGCCATACAATATACATATGACCGGTCCTGAACTGCGTGGCCCATGTTACGCAGTAGTGGAAAGCTGCTGCAACCAGCCCTCCGACAAGCCCCATCAGGCTTCCCAGAACTATCCATTTAACAAGATATACGGCATATCTCTTTATACCGCCGAATATTTCCCTGACAAGCATTGTTTCACCCTAATCTTCAGAATTTCCAGGTTATTATATAATAATTTTGCCCGAATTCAACAAAAAAAACCCGGAGATGATCCGGGTTTTTTTCAGAAAGCTTATTTACGCTTCTTCCTGCTGCTCAAGCGCCATTGCGAGCTTGACTATACGGCTCGTTCCGAGTCTCTCAGCTCCGAGATTTATAAAATCCTCAGCGTCTTCAAGCGACGAGATACCGCCCGCAGCTTTGACCTTGACATGGGACAGACAATATGTCCTTAAGAGTCTTACATCCTCTTTTGTTGCTCCGCCTTTGGAGAAACCTGTGGAGGTCTTAATGAAGTCTGCCCCGGAATTAGATACGATCCCGCACATACGGATCTTTTCTTCGTCAGTCAGCAGGCAGCACTCTATTATTACTTTGAGTATCTTCCCCGGGCAGGCGTTTCTCACCGCTTTTATGTCGTTCTCGATCATGTCCCAGGCCTTGTCCTTGACCATACCGAGATTTATGACCATATCTATCTCGTCAGCCCCGTTCTTGACGGCATCGGCCGTTTCAAAGGCTTTCGCTTCTGTAGTCATATATCCGTTCGGGAAACCTATGACCGTACAGATCTTCATCCTGTCATGTACGTAGCGCTTTGCTCCGGCAACATGAGCGGGCGGTATGCAAACGCTTGCGCAGCCGTATTTGATCGCCTGGTCGCAGAGGGTCTTTATCTCCTCCTGAGTGCAGTCCTGTCTTAAAAGCGTGTGGTCGCAATACTTGAGTATATCTTTTATATCCATATTCTCACTCCCGTTTTCAGATGTATCTATATTTTACGTATCGGGAGGAAAAAGTCAACACCGTAAGGCATCTGAGCTTTTTTATTCTGTATCACAGATCGATCTTTTCAAATGTACTTATCGAGCTTTTCAGACTGATGAGTGTAAGAAGCACATAGCAAGCAATTCCGATGCCGAGGCACAGGATCTGTACTCCCAAATTCTCGGTTCCGAATGAATTCAAAGCTCCGAGGCCGGGGACATGAAACAGCACCTCTGCCGCAGTTATCAGGAGAAAAGCACAGACGCAGAAGAGCACAAACGGCTTTCCGAAATAATAGCCTGTCTTGAAGAAACCTCGCAGAAAGCAGAAATTGAAGAGTCCGAACAGGATCAGAGCATATCCGAGAAAGACAAGATTTGCCCCCATGAGCGCGTTTGCCCTGTATACGGCTGAATCCTTTAAAGCCGTCATCCGTATTATTGTCACAACAGTCATGATCAGAAAGCTGCAGAGCTCCATGAAAACGCAGAAAGCAAATTTGCTTTTCACTATGTCCGCTTTGGAGACGGGCAGAAGCAGCGAATAGTCGATATCGTGGTTCTCGCGCATAGCCTGGAACGAATAGAATATTCCGAGCGCCGTGAAGAATCCGCCCAGCAGGATCGGATAACCCGGAAGAAACGAAAGCAGTGCAGCCGCGAGGAAAAAGTAGCTGAGTCTGGCTGCTGACAGATGCAGTTCCTTATTAAGCAAATTCTTCATTGCGGGCCTCCTTTTCCAGCCGGAGCATGGTCTCTTCAAGCGTCTCCTCCGGCATGCCGAGTAACTTACTGAAATTATCCTTTGTGTCTGCAAGAATGATCTTACCTCTGCGGATATAGATGATATGATCCGCGCATTTTTCGAGGTCCGAGGTAATATGCGTGGAAAACAGTACCGTAACACCGTGCTCTTTCAATAATACGAAAAGCTCGCACAGCTCGTCCCTGGAGAAGGGATCGAGCCCGCTGGTGGGTTCGTCCAGGATCAGGAGCTCTGCTCTGTGGGAAAGCGCAAGAAGCAGATTGTATTTTACCTTCATGCCCTCCGAGAGTTCGGACGGGGACTTGTTTTCATCCAGATCGAAGAGATCGAGATATTTCCAGTAGGACTCCTCGTCCCAGGTATCATAGAAGCCTTTGGTAAAGGAGACCAGCTCTTTAAGCTTTTTCTTCGGATAGTAATTGACAGCTCCCGTGGAATAGCCGATACGCTGTTTGATAGCGTTTTCATTTCCTGCAAAAGGCATCCCGAAATACTCTATCTCTCCCCCGGAGGGATGAACATGCCCGAGCATCGATTTTATTGTCGTTGTCTTTCCGGCGCCGTTGCGGCCGATAAAGCCTGTAATGGTCCCGCTCTCGAGAGTAAATGAAACGTCGGAGAGCGAGAAAGAGGGATAGTCTTTGCAGAGATTTCTTACTTCACAGATGCTCAAGGTTTTTCACCTCCGAATATATGATTGCCGAAAGCAGCCATGGTGCTTTTCGGTGGGATGGCGATACCGCGCTTTACGTCTCCAAGGAGTATAAGCGTATCGCCGGGCTTTATATCGAAAATATCACGCGCCTGCTTTGGGATAACGATCTGCCCTTTTTCGCCTACCGTTGCAGTCCAGGCATATTTGCCCGCTGGTGCTTTCTCCATAAAGATCACTCCTTTAGTATGATTTGTACAACAAATCATACTCCAAACAGGTACTGTAGTCAACATGAAAATGAAAATGAAAACGGACATAGAGGTATCCGTTTTCATTTTCATTTTTGTGTATATAAGGTGTAGTTTATTATTATAAATGCACCCTGGAAATCCTTGTGTTCTCAGATGTTTCGATGTCGAAGGTGTAATAAGTGCATTTTTTGGGGTAAAATCTTTTATTATTCAGTATATGTTTTGATTAATTATATCAGGTTCCTAATAGAAATTACACCTTTTACAGCTTTTTGCATTAAAGCTTTGATATTATTGAGTTTTTAAAGGTGTAATTATGATCTGTTTACTGCATTTTGATTACACTTTTCTGTACTTTCCGCATCAGTTCTTTTTTGTTGTCTTAGAAAAATACGGATCTCCGTTACCCGCAAGCGGCTCTTTAAGGAGATATTCACATTCAGGCCTCAGCTGATATTTTTTGTATTTGTAACCTTCATCTCCTCTTGTAACCATTTCGGTTTTTGTCGATCCCAGCATATTCGCTACAGCTTCCCGGAAGTTTCCGGCAGTAAGAGGATCGATCGTCTGCTCGTGACAGAATGCTCTGTATGCATCATGTATCTTTTTAATAGTAAGCGGGTCATTTGAAACATAGTTGGTTCGTTCCTCCATGCACAGATCCCAGAAAAGCCGTACATTATCATTTTCCCTTCTGAACTTCCTGCGCCAGCCGGCCACTACCTCCGGTTCGGTAAACTCGCATGATCCCAGATATATCTCCCTGAAAGCGAGGATCGCCTTGCGGAAGATCCCGTCCCGTTCTTCATACATCTTATCCAGAATGTATTTATCCTGTTTTTCTTTCGGTATTACGTTACTGCATTCGACAGGCATTATTCTCTCATATACCCACTCGCCCTGGTCCCCTCCGAAAGAAGGCAGGCAATTCATGCAAAACCATAAAAATCCGTTGAACCGGAAATCTATGCCCGTGTGATATTTCACATCTGTGTGTATAACATCTCCTCCGGTGACTTCCTTGAAAGTGCCCATATCCGCCACTTCCCTGTCTTTCAGGTCGGCACTTCCGGCCAGACGCTTACCGTACAGGCCAAAGGCTCCGAACTGTGTCTCAAGCTGCTTCAAGGATATGCTTGTACAGTTTTTGCCTCCCAGGATCATCTCCACCAGATTCCGGAGCTGTGACTTTCCCGTATTGCCTTTCCCGTACAGAAAGAGAGCCTTTTTGAATCTTCTGCTCCGTACATTTGACAGTATCGCCCCTATATACTGCAGGATCAGATCCTTTACAGCTTCATTTCCGGATGTCAGATCGTTCATGAATCTGTCGAAGACCGGAGTCTGAATATCCTCTTCCGTCCACTTTACCGGGAGCTGGATAGTGGAAAGGAAGGTCATTTTGTGCCGTTCAAGCTTCAGCGTTCTGATATTCAGAATACCGTTTAAGAGATTGATTCTGTCCTCGTCGCTGTTCATGGCATCCATAGCAGTAAAATTCAGATCCGAGGAGATCTGCTTCGCGGCGTCGCTGATATCGTTCATTTTGACAAGAGAATCCTTGTACGCCATTACGAACTGTTTGATATAACCAAGAAATGTCTCATCCGAGCAGAGCTTGTACACGCCGCCGTCGTATACATATTTGAATGCCGTGCCGTCAAGCTCCTTTATGATTACATAGGCAAGGTTTTTCCTGCAGTAGGCTGCCAGCAGGCCTCTGTTTACTCTCTCAACGCCGCGATTGTCCGTAGTAACAAAGAACGGTGCATCTCCTTTACCGCCGAAAAACTGGAGGTCGAAATTGTCCAGAAATTCCCTGATATCGATCTTATGCATCGAATCCAGTCTTTTTATCGTCTCCCCGGCAGATCCCGCGACGAATTCATCATATTCCGTATCGTTCATTCCGATCATTGTATTATCGTCCATGTATTCTGATTATTCTCCTATTATATCTGCTCTCTGAGCGGTTTCTCGACAAACCAGCGGATATAACTGCTGCTCGTGATCACAGAGTCCATTCTCTCGGAAAACAGACGACGCTCATGTCCGTTAATGACTATGGTGAAACAGTCACCGTTTATATCGTATCCCGCTTTGCGCGCGGGCCTGAAATCACGGACAGCCTGTATGTCGAATTTCCGGCCGTCCCTCCAGTATATCGTCTTCGGATTTATATGGCCCGTTCTGTCGCAGAGAGTATCTACATCGACATATATCCGTTCTCTCATGCCGCCTTCCCTTTCCGTCTATTTCAGCACTTTCCCTACGATCCTGAAACCGAGACCGGGCTTGACGTATTTCGGCGCGTTTTCCGGCGTTGCATTATATGAGACCAGAACAGGCTGCTTATGCACGTTTCCGTAGCTGTCAGTGAATTCCTCGGGATCTTCCGGATCCTCCTCGGTATACACTTTTACATAGCTGTTGCCGTCATAGAGAAATATGCCGACTTCTCCGGGGTTGAGAACACTGCATTCCTTCACCCAGATTATCTGTCCGTCGTGAAAAACGGGCTCCATACTCGTCCCGCTCACCCTCACTCCGTAGTCCGCGCCTTTCGGGACCTCGCTCACGGGGAACGAGACCATCTCATAAGACGAGTCATCCTGATATTGCCCGGGGCCGGCGGACGTTGCCTGGTAATATACCATGTAGTCCTTGAACTCCATGATCCTGGTTTCCTTTTTCGCCGGTATATATTTTCCGGAAGAAATAAGAAGCTCTCTGTATTCGTTCAGCCTGTCCCTGCCTTCGTCGTTCAGCTCGGCATCGGGCCCCTTGCTGCAGAACAGGCTGAGCCTGTCCTCAAGCCCGAGCGCTTTTGATATTGCAAAAAGCTGGTAGCTGTTCGGTACGCTTATGCCGTTTTCCCAGCGGTTTACCATCTTGCCGGTAATATCAACCCCGTATTTCCTGAGCTCCTCAGCCATACGGTCCAATGTCCATTTCTTTCTGTTTCTCTCCAGGACTATCCTGTTGCCTACGGTGTTGAGTTCTTTTTCTTTATCCGCGTCGAAGGTCCCTTCATATGTCTTTGTCAGATCTATTATCTTTTTGCTCATAGTCCCTCCTCTAAACGCAAACATCATATCCTTTGATTCTTAATATCAGTATATACGGAAATACTTTTTTGTCAACAGTTTTCTAATATTATTGGAAATTCTTTTATAAACTTTCAACGTATCTTTGATTTTTGTGATATCTTTGCCGTTCGATACCGGCAAGGGATCGTTAATACGAACTCCCCCTTCCGAGGCTAATTGATACAAACACACGATGAACCCAGGCTGAACCCAAAATCAGCCTGGGTTCACTATCGTTGGGTTCAAACGGGCACACGATTGTGCATACAGAAAGAGCGCGCCTATTCATGAAAAGAGGCTGCCTTTTTTCGGCAGCCCCAGTTAAGTTAATGCTGAAAGGGATCAGATCACATGGTATTCCTTCAACAGCTTTTCCACGTCGGTTCCTCTGATGACTTCATCTCTGTGAGCGGCGCGCCGTCCCGCATGCTGATCGTCGCCTTCAAAAGATCACGCACATCGTAGATGCTGCCCCAGACCTCCGGGACGCCGCGATCCACGTTCATGAGGGTGTAGACCGCCACCATGGCTGTGCGCATGGAATACTCCGTGGTGAATACGGTATCTCTCGGAACCTCCGCGAAATTGCCGAGGAAGGCGAAGTTCACTGCTCCCTCCGGCACGACTTCAGGTCTGTCGCCTGCAGTCCGCGGCATGAAATACGCACTGGCGAACGGCATCATAACAGGAATCGTTCTGGCGCTGTCGGAGGCCAGCTCCTCAATCTGTTCTACAGGGACGCCGAGATGGTACAGCCATTCCATGCAGATCTCCTTGCCGGTGCAATCCCGCATGTTCTTTTTGACGTAATCGCCGGGGCGATCTGTGAACAGCCCATAGAGCCACACCAGGCACTGATCCTTCGGCTGGGAATGGAACTGCGGCTGGCGGTTGATCGTCCAGCTCAGGAGCCAGCCGGAATCTGTCATCCAGCGTGTTGACGGTAACGCCCATCCAGTTGCATTCTTCCGGATTGCCATAAAACTTCTCAGGGTGACCGAAGGAGGGATCCTGCGCGGCGATCTTGCGCCACAGATCGAAGGAACCGCCGGGACGGATCTCCTTGATGTACTCACAGGTCTTATCCTGCCCGCCGATCGAGGAGTTCTCTACGTTGCTGCCGTTCGTGATGAAAAGATAATCGCTTTCGGTCAGATCCAGAAACTCTTGACGGCCGTCCACGAGAAGCTCCACACGCTTTGCGACCTTTTTCCCGTCGTGTATGTCAAAGCGGACGTCCATGACCTGGGTGTTGAAATGAAACTGTGCGCCATGGCTCTCCAGATACTTGACCATGGGGAGGATCATGGACTCATACTGATTGTACTTTGTGAAACGCAGCGCCCGCAGATCAGGCAGACCGTCGATGTGGTGGATGAAGCGCTGCATATAGCGCTTCATTTCCAGAGCGCTGTTGCAGTCGTAGAATGCGAACATCGTCCTCCAGTAGGTCCAGAAGTTGCTGTTCAGTACCTCGGCATCCAGCACATCCGTGATGCGCTTTTCTTCCAGATCCTCATCCGGGGTGAAAATCAGGCGCGTCAGCTGCAGGGCGGCTTTATCGCTCAGGCAGAACTTCCCATCCGTGTGAGCGTTCTGGCCTCGCTTCTCCGTCACACGGCAAAGTGAATAGTTGGGATCGGCCTTGTTCAGCCAGTAATACTCGTCGAGCACACTGACGCCCTCCGTCTCAATCGACGGGATAGAGCGGAACAGATCCCACATCACCTCGAAATGGTTATCCATTTCTCTGCCGCCGCGCATGACGTAGCCGATCTCCGGATAGTTCCAT